>NZ_JBDOQQ010000002.1:0-560373 GCF_039839775.1 Roseomonas sp. CAU 1739 | reverse complement strand
ACAATACGCGACGCCTACACTCAGCGCTCGGCTACCTCAGCCCCGTGCAGTTCGAGGCACAACACGCCCGGCAGACGGTCAAAGCCGCCGCCTGATCCTGTCCACCCCAAGGGGCGCACTCCACATGGGGGCCCTTTTTCCACGCCGGTTCACAGTCGTTCTCCTCAATGGCAATCTCGGGCTTGCTGCGCGGCGCAAGGAACTGCGCCGGCACACCGGCGCGCCGCATCCGTTCCGGATCTCTCGTCCAACTGTCGGACAGGAACAGTCGCAGCCCCACCATCACCGGCACCTCGCCTCTGGCCAACGTCAGCGAGACCAGGGTCTGGCAGTTGGCCTGCTTACCCAGCGCCGAGGCGTACTCCGGCGCGACGCCGACCGATGCGTTGCCCTTCTTGGGCAGGGCAGTGTCATCCACTACCAGCACCGCATCGTCACCGCCCAGCACGTCGTCGGCCTTGTGGGCCAGTTCATCGAGGAGCGGCGCCGCATCCCAGGTACCACCCGCGACGAAGTGATGGAGTCGATCGTGTGTTCCGAGCCCGAGCCGCTCGGCCATCGGCTGAATGCTCTTGCGGTCACCAGGACCGATCAGGCCGGCGACGTAGAGCGGGCACATCCGCTGCCGCGCCTTGTGCCCGAGCCTGACGAGAAAGGGCGCGAGCCAATACTCCAGTTCGGCCTGCCAGCCCGTGCCAACCGCCTCTCTCATCATGATCGGCCCCCCAAAGCCGACCCCTCATGAATCACGCAACGCAGGCCAAGGGAATCCGAAATCAATCAGCCCAGCATACTTTCTGCCAAAGTGGTGCTAGGCTCAGGCCCCAGTGCCCTCGCGCCGTGAGCCCGGCCCGTTTGCCAGCGACGCCGTGCAATGCACGGCGTCGTTCAAGCAGCGGACGACGCTGCAAACCGAGCCCGGCTGATCGAAAAAACTGTCATTCGCTCGACCATGGTCCCCCTCAGCGGATTGCCGCTTACACTGGGCGAAGCAGAAAATCTCTGACTAGCTTCGCCACCTCATCGGCGTCCGATGCCGCGACATGGTAACTATCGCTCTCCACAACCTCGAGCCGCGAGTTGGGTATCTTCACTTGCCAGGCTCGAACCGTCTCAACGGAGCCTAGGCCGCTCCCAGTGGTCGTGACGACCAGGGTCGGCGCGGATATCCTGTGCACCTCATCCCGGACGTCCACGCTCGGGACCATCTGCAGGAATCCTTCAAGCGTCGATGGCGCCGTACGCCCCATCATCCGAGCCCACCATTCGAGCTGGTCGGGCGTCATCTTGCTCCCCATGCGGCCGCCGTTCGTCGCTCGCACCCAGGAGACGACGCCCTCTCTTGCGATCTGCTGGCGCCATCCGGGCGTGACGGACGCCATCTCCTTCAATGACGCCGGCGCCCCGAGTACGGCGAGGCGATCAATGAGATCCGGATGCCTTGCCGCCACAGCGAGCGAGATCGTTCCACCGATCTTGCCGCCGACGAGGTGCACCTTCGGGACGGCGAGGGATCGGATCAGCGCCGCGACGTCCTCGACCAGGCCGTCGAACTTCCATGAATGATCGGCCGGCATGGCGGGGCTGAGGCCATATCCACGAAGGTCCATGCGGACGACCTTCATGTGGCGTGAGAGCGCCGGCACGAACGGGCCAAAGGCCTGGCCGCTCTCCGAGAGTCCATGGATGAAGACGACGGTCGGTACCGATGTCCACGGATCGGTGAAGTCGTCGATGACGTAGTGGATGGATATTCCGTCGGCGGTCTCGAGCATGGGCATGAGCAGGCTTCCTTCAGATGCAGCGCGTTCCGCCGCCATCGATGTCGATGTTCGTGCCGGTGATGAAGCTCGCGCGATCCGAACACAGGAACGCCACCAGGCCCGAGCATTCCTCCGGCGTTCCCACGCGGCCGAGGGCAACGGTTGAGATGGCGGCAGCGTTCTCCGCATCGGCGCTGCGGCCCATATCCGCCGCGCCTTGAGACACCACGGTGTCCCATCGCGGCGTGGCGATCGGTCCCGGATTGACGCCGGTAACCAGTACGTTGTCCGGCGCGCATTCGGCGGCCAGCGCCAGAGTGAACGACAGCAGCGACGCGTTGACCGCACTGCCGGTGATGTAGTTCGGCCGCGGCTGATGACCTGAACGTCCGATGATGTTGATGACGCGACCCCATCGGCGTTGACGCATCGCCGGTGTCAGGAGGCGTGCGCAGCGCATGTAGCCCATCAGTTTGAGATTGATGGACTTCATCCATGTTTCGTCCTGCGTGTCGCCGATACGACCCATCGGTGTCGCACCCGCATTGTTCACCAGGATGTCGATGTCCCCGAGGGCGGCCTGCGCCTTTGAGATCGCGGCTGCGAGTTGTCCGGCATCCGTCAGATCCGCGGGCACGGCCACGCAGCGTGCGTTGGTCTCCCGCGCGATCTCTGCAGCGGCGGCGTCCAGTCTCCCGGCATCCCGGGCGATGATCGCCACTGCGACGCCTTCCTGGGCCAACTCCCTGGCGATGGCGCGACCGATCCCAAGCGAGCCGCCGGTGATCACGGCGGTCTTGCCCGCAAGTCCGAGTTCCATGGTGCGTATCCCTTCCCTTGCGATCAACTGCCGCGCGTCCGCCCCGCCCTGTCAACCCGCCGCATTGCTGCGCGACACGCGTGGGCCTAGCGTCGTGATCGAAGCGGTCCGTTCAAAGGAGCCGCCGCAAGGGAGTTCGATCCGCCATGACCCATCGCGGCAACGGCCTGTCATCTTCACGTCGTTCCCTTCTCGGCATCGCGGGGGCCGCGCTCGCCTCGCCGGCCATTGCGCAGGCATGGCCGACGCGCCCGGTTCGACTGGTCGTGCCCTTCCCGCCGGGAGGTCCGGCAGATGCCATCGGACGTATCCTCGGCGAACCGCTCAGCGAGGGCTGGGGCCAACCCATCGTCATCGACAATCGAGGCGGCGCCGGGGGCAACATCGGCGCGGATGTCGTCGCCAAATCGCCGCCTGACGGCCAGACCTTGCTGTTGGCGGCATCCTCTCATGTGCAGGGCGCCGCACTCTACCGACGGCTGGCCTTTGATCCCATCCGGGACTTCACGCCCATCACCCAGGTTGCCTACTACAGCCTTGTGGTCGTCCTGCATCCCTCGGTGCCGGCGACCACCGTCTCCGAACTCGAAGCGTACATGCGCGCGAATCCCGGGCGGCTGACAATGACATCGGCAGGGGTCGGGACCCCGACGCACCTCGCCGCCGAACTCTTCCGCACCCGCGCGGGCCTCGAGTTCACCCACGTACCCTTCCAGGGCGCGGCGCCGGCGCATACGGCGCTTCTCGCCGGCCAGGTCCAGGCGATGTTCCACAATCCGGTCCTGGCCGTTCCTGCGGTGCAGGCCGGTCACCTGCGTGCCATCGCGACGACGGGTGAGGCGCGTGCTCAGGCCCTTCCGAATGTTCCGACGCTTGCGGAGTCTGGCTATCCCGGGTTCGAGGCGGGGACCTGGTATGCCGTGCTCGGACCCGCCGGCCTGCCTACCGCAATGGTCAGCAAGATCGACGGCGACCTCCGTCGGGTCGTCGCTCTCCTCACGGTACGTGATCGCTTCTCCCGTCAGTCACTGGAGACGCGCAGCATGGGTCCCGAGGATCTGGCGACGGCGATGCAGGTCGAGCTCGATCGTTGGGGACAGGTCATCCGTCAACTGGGCCTTCAGCAGGATTGAATGCCGCCTATTCGTGGTTCGCCCGGCCATCGAGCTCACCGCAGAAATGCAGCAGTGACCGGGCGCAGGCCGCTGGCATCAGCACCTGTATGGCGTGATACCGCGTGGGCAGGTTGATGACGCGGATGCCCGGGATACCCGCGCGGATCTGGGCTTCCTCGTGTCCGGTGACGATGCCCGCCGTCGGGTAGAGGCCAAGGGTGGCCACCGCCACGCGTGACAGGTATTCGGACACGTCGACCTTGGCAGCAACGCGAGACAGGGCGATCAGAACCTCGACGGGCGACTTGCCCATCTCCTCCGCGTACCAAGCGACGAGCGCGGGATCCGCGTCGGGTGGAAAGCGGGTGGCGACGTTCACGGCGTCGGACCAGCCTTTGCTGCCCATGATCCGCAGCGCGTCCTGCCAGCTCGCGTGACCGCAGGCGAACGCCTGCTGGGTCTGCTTGGGAATCGTGACCGGAGCGGCGAGCAGGGTGAGGCTGCGAAAGCGCTCGGGTCTCGTCGCCCCCATTATGATGCCCAGGATGCCGCCCAACGATTCGCCGCAATAGTGGACCGGCTGTCCCGCGGCGACGTGATCCATGATCGCCGCCAGGTCCTCGACGAAACCCTCGACGTTGATGCCCTGATCGGGGTCGAAGTCGAGCGGAGACTGGCCGAGGCCCCGAAGGTCCGGGCAGACGACCCGGTAGAAGCGGGACAGATAGGGGATCCATGCCCGCCAGAAGACGCCCGAGCGCCCGTAGCCGTGCTGGAGAATCAGCCAGGGAGCGTCCCGCCAGGGATCGGTGTGATCGTCGACGGTGTAGTGCAGGGTTGGGCGTCCAGCGCGGCGGAGGAAGGGCATTGTCTGCGTCTCCGCTGTGGCTAGGCCGGTGTCCGGTCGACGAGTTCGATCCGAACCTTGTCCGGGCCCTCGATGAAGGCGTAGCGAAGTCCCGGCCGCATCTGACGCGGCTCGACGGTGAAGTTGACGCCCCTCGCTTTCAGATCGCGGGCAGCTTCCTCCAGGCCCGCGACGGCCAGGCAGAGATGCTCGATCCCGATGAATGGTGGGGGAGGGGTCGAGGGTGTCCCGTCGGGCACCTGATCGATAAAGACCGTCAGCCCACCCAGGTTGATGCCGATCCGCGGCACGCCGTCCACGTCGCGGCGGAAATCCATCCTGGCGCCAAGGGCATCGACGTAGAAGGCCGCGGCTCCCTCGACATCGGCGCTGCGCAGGTGGACGTGGTCGCACCGGTACTCGGCCATTTGCTGGAGCTCCTCTCGACAGGTCTGAGGCCCGTCATATTCGCTAGAGGACTGGCAGCACCCGTTGGCGTCAAGGTGGCCGGCTTGCCGGCGGCGGAAGGTTGTCCCATCGTTCCCGGAAAACACGGAGGGAACGCGATGCCTGCATTTGTGGGTCGCCGATCGTTGGCGTTTGCCGCTGCTGCCCTGGGCAGCTTGAGTTGCACCTCGCACGCGCAAGCGCAGGCCTCCTGGCCAGAGCGGCCCGTGCGAATTGTGGTTCCTTTCCCACCCGGCGGATCGACGGACATCGTTGCCCGCTTTCTCGCCGAGGCCATGCGCGAGCGCCTGGGGCAACCGTTCCTGGTGGAAAATCGCAGCGGCGCGGGCGGGAATGTGGGGACAGACTACGTAGCGAAGTCAGGACCGGACGGCCATACCCTTGTGCTGAATCCGCCAGGGCCGTTCGCGATCAACGAATACCTTTATCGATCGATGCCCTTCGACCCCATTCGCGACATCGCGCCGGTGGCGCTGGTCGCCTCGGTTCCGATTGTGCTGATGGTGCCGAATTCCAGCCTGGCCCGCTCCGTCTCGGAGCTGATCGCTCTGGCAAAGCGCGAGCCGGGTAAGATGGCGTTCGGGTCGTCGTCGGTGGGCGGGACCAACCACCTGGCCGGCGAACTGCTACGGTCTTTGGCGGACATCGATATCGTCCATGTCCCCTATCGTGGGGCAGCACCGGCGATGACGGACCTGATTGCCGGGCGTCTGCAGATCTACTTCGACAACATGCCGGGCGTGCTGCCTCAGGTGAGGGAGGGGCGCGTTCGCGCGCTGGCCGTCGCCGGCTCTCAGCGCGCTCGGGCGATGCCTGATCTACCGACTGTGGCCGAGGCTGGCGTGCCGGGGTTCGAGGCATCGTCCTGGTTCGGCCTTGGCGCGGCAGGCACGACGCCGCCAGCATTGCTCGCGCGGATCACCCGCGAGGTGCGTGCAGCAATGCAGGAGACGGCGCTGCTCGAACGATTGGCAGATGTTGGCGCCGAGCCAGGCACGCTGTTTGGGGCCGATTTCGCCCGCTTCGTAGCGGCAGAACGCGAGAAATGGGGGCGGCTTGTGCAAGCCTCAGGAGCTCGGGCGGACTGAGCCTTGGAGTGCCCGTAAAGCACCCCCTCCCGCCATTCGATGGCTGCACTGTGCTTCGCGAACGCCGCCCTTCGCTCAGCGGCCGCGTAGTTGGGCTCGAACGCGCCTCGGGCAACGAAGCCGCGAGGGTCACCACCACGCAGATGATTACGTTGCGCCGGGGATTGCAGAGGCAGGGACTGAACGTGTCATCGATCGCTGCGACGAAGCGCAGCCTAGGGGAAGCGGCCTCAGCCGAGAACAAGAGCCGCGGGCCGACATCGCCGCTTCAGTCAGCGCCGTCGCTGCCGTGGAATACCTGGCCCGCGGCGCATCCCTCCATGCCACGGAGAAAACTGCACCATCAAGGCCAGGGACCACACATCTAGCGCTTGATCTCGGCCAGGGCGTTCTGAATACCTGCCTGAGCCCAGGGACCCCAGGGCATGGTGAAAAACTTGAATCCCTTCTGGACGAAGAAATTCGGGTCCATCCCGGGCGGGATGAAATACATCCCCGCGGCGATGCCATGCTTTGCAGCGGCGGCCGCGATCTTGTCGAGCGCGCGCTGATAGGTATCGCACGCGTAGTCGAGCGGCACTCCCAACTCGATCGACAGGTCGGACGGCCCGATCAGCAGAACATCGACCCCCGGCACCGAGGCGATGGAATCGAGATTCTCCAGCGCCTGGTTGGTCTCGATCATCGGCACGACAAGGAGCTCGTTGTTAACAGCATCCATGTAGTCGCGGTAACTCTTGAACTCGCCCCACTCACCGCGCACTCCGGCGTTGCTGCGGTTGCCGACGGGATAGTAGCGACAGGCGCGGACGGCGGCCTCTGCTTCCGCCCGGGTGTTCACCATCGGAATGATGACGCCGCGCGCGCCGGCATCGAGCGCGAAGCAAATCTGGTAGGCCTCGTTCGCGGCGACTCGCACCACCGGCGCCGTCTGCTTGCCCCGCATCGCCTGGATCGGCGCCTGAAGCTGCTTGATCTCCCAGGCCGAGTGCTGGGTGTCGAACAGCAGGAAGTCGAACCCGGCATCGGCCAGAAGTGGTATGTCTACGCTTGGAGATCCGGCAGTCCCGACGACGGTTCTACCTGACTTGATGGCGTCCTTGATGTCGTTCATCTGGTGTCGATTCCCCCCCAACGATCTCTGGCGCACTGCTCAACGACTGCGATGGCGATGAGCGCGTCGAAGCGGCACTATTGCACATCGGCGAAGCAGCGCAGCCTGCAAGTTGTCCCTATTCGACGCCGATCCGGGGTCCCGTTGGCGCGCCGAATGACACTCACCACCAGCATCGATCCGCCGGAGGCTCCATCGTGCTGTCCGATCGGACCGAAATCCAGACAAGCCGGCTGTGACGCGCCATGGATGCGTCTGCGCGTGCATTGCGAAGCGCCCGCAATGCCCGCCTCTTGATGCCATACGAGGCCTGCCTGGAGTCCGTGGCCTGCCCGGTATGCCCACGCCAGCTAGACGTCCGATCTGGCGCGTTGCTCGTCCACGAGCCGATTGACTGCTTTCGGCCAATTTGCGTCATACTGGTCGCACGAACGCGGCAGAGACGGGACTTGCTGTGACGCTACCCACACGCGGCGCAGGTCATGAGATCCTGCCGATCGCGCTCCGGCTCGATCGCATAGCCGCAGCGCAGACAGTTTGCGCCATCGTCACCAGCGTCGAACGGATCGGCCACGTGTCGCTTCGCGGTGGTCGTCCGCAGACTGGCGTTGGCGGTAGCTGCGCGCCGGGCGCCGTTTCGTGGTGCCCTGTCAGGTGATGACGACGGACGCTCCTGAGAGCCAGTGTGCTCCCACATCGGCATGACGTGCACGGCCGTCTGAGCCGGCTCCGCCGTGGGGACGTCGGCACGGGGTCCGATCCCGTGCCGCCAACCTGGCCGGAAAGCCATCCTCCCAGGTCGCGGCGCGCACGCCGAGGGGCGTGCGGCTCTGCAGGCGTCTATTCTCCTTCAATGCGCTGCCTGATCGCACTAGGTTCCGTGGACAGTTACCTGAGCCAAAGGCTGGTGGCGGCGATGGTGACGACGGCGAGGAAGTTGCGGGCGGTCTTTTCGTAGCGTGTGGCGACGCGGCGGAACTGCTTGAGCTTGGAGAAGCAGCATTCGATCAGGTGGCGTTCCTTGTAGAGCTGACGGTCGAGCGGATGCTTCTTCGTGCGCGATGGATTGTTGGGGATGACCGCGACAGCGCCGGCCTGAGCGATGGCCTGGCGGAAGTGGTCGGCGTCGTAGGCGGCATCGGCCAGCACGGCGGCGGGCCGATCCTCGCCGAGCAGCGCTGCGGCCTGCGGCACATCGCCACGCTGACCGGCGGTGAGGATGATCCTGGCCGGACACCCCAGGCCGCGGACGGCGAGGTGGATCTTGGTGCTCAGACCGCCGCGGGATCGGCCAATGGCCTGATCCTCAGGCCCTTTTTTGCTCCCGCGGCGTGCTGATGCGCCCGCACGATGGTGCTGTCGATGATCAGGTATTCGAAGTCCGGGTCATCGGCCATCGCGGCGAAGATGCGGCGCCAGACGCCCTTGGCACTCCAGCGGCTGAAGCGGCGGAAGGCGCTGTTCCAACTACCAAAGACCTCCGGCAGGTCGCGCCAGGGCGAGCCGGTCCGCACGATCCACAGCACCGCCTCGACGAACATCCGGTTGTTGCGGCCCGAACTGCCGCGCGTCCTCTCATCGCCAATGATGTGCGGCGCCATCCGCGCCCACGCCGCGTCATCCAGGATCAACCGATCCAGCACGCCCATCCGCCGCCTCCAAAAGGCAGCTTTGAATCATGCTTCCATCAGCCAGGGAATCCCTAGAGTCCACACCACCTAGGACGACCTCGACCACCCTGGTGCCGGAGGCAGTGCCGCGGCGAGGAATGACCCGTTGCTCGCGCCGATCGGACGGCGCTGCCGGGCCTTCCTGGAACCGGGCGAACACATGGTCCTTGTCGTCTGTGTCGGCCATCGTCTTCCTGGGTCACCATTCCATCGCATCCAAGGGCGATGTCGAAGCCACAACACGGCTATATCGCCTTCGTACCTCAGCATCGTGGTCGAGCCGCCGCAGTCTCTCCGCCGATGGCTAGCCGCGCGCATCATGATGCACGGACGTCCTTGCCCGACGATTGGGTGGCGACATCAATCACGTCGTCAAGGCTATCGTGCCGGCACGTCGCATCGCGGGATGCCCGCCCTGAACCGTAGGCGCGAGTAATGTCACGCCGGTGAGTCTGGAGCCTGGCCGTGGCAGTCGAGGCGATTGCAGCGGCTGCGACGGCCCTGCACATTCCGCTCGACTTCCCTGCGACAGGAGGCATTGGTGCTGACGCGCCGCGGGTGAGGGAGCCCGCGAGAGCAAACCCGGCAAGTCCCGGGGTTCGGGTGGTGGGAGCGCCGCATGGGGCGGTGCTCCGCACAAGGAACCATCCCGATGTCCACCGCCAAGACCCTCACCGTCGCCCAGCTGCTGGTCCTCACCACCGCTGCGCAACGGCCCGACCACATGGTGCTCCCCCTGCCGCCGACGGTCCGCGCTCCGGGTGGCGCCCAGCGCAACCTGCTCGGTGCTCTGCTCAAGATGGACCTCGTCGCAGAGGTGCCGGTCGACGACGCGAGCATCGCCTGGCGGGCCTACGAGGCCGGCCAGCACCGCGGCCTCCGTCTCACCGCAGCCGGCCTCGCCGCAGCGGGCGCTCCCACCGCGGTGACGGCGATGGAATCGATGGAGACCGCTGCCGACAACGATGAGGCTCCGGTGGCTTCCGCGGATGGCGGTGCTGAGGCGGTCCAGGAGCCTGCCGCTGGGCCGGGTACGCAGGACGCCCCGCCCCGCCGCCCCGCCGGCAAGCTGGGGGAGGTGCTGCAGGCGATTTCTGCCGAGGCGGGTGCGACGCTCGCCGAGATCACCACGCTGACCGGCTGGCTGCCGCACGCGGCCCGCGCCGCCGTCACCGGTCTGCGCAAGCGGGGTTTCGATGTGGCGCTCATCCAGCAGAACGGCCGCAAGGCCTATTGCCTGACGGTGGCTGGCTGAGGGGCGCCGCGATTCCCCGACCGCGCAAGGCAGGCTCCGGCCTGCCCGGAGGTGATTCGCCTGCCGTCGCGCGGCGGCAGGAGTGGGAATGCCTTCACGGCATGGTGGCGCCCGCCGCGTTGAGCCCGGACTTCCTGCAGCGGGACATCGCCTATCGCCTGCACCGGCGAGCATCCACCCGCGAAATCGCGGTCTCTGGTCGCCGCGATAGCCACGCCTGGTCCTGGGCCGGCGAGCCGAGTCTTTCGTCTCGCTTCCTGCTGGACTTCCATCTCACGGCACGCATTGGTGTGCATGCACGGCGCACCTCCCGGTGGCCGGCACGGCATGACCCGGCGGTGTCCGGGCTTCGGGTGGTGGGAGCGCCGCATGGAGCGGTGTCCCGCGGAGGACAAGCCCGATGCCGCCGACTGCTGATACGACTCTCACTATCTCCCTGCCGCCTCCGCCGTCCGGGGGAACGCTGCCCGCCATCCCCATCCGTGCTGATCCGGACGAGCTGAGCGGACCCGTTGCAGCGCTGGCGAGCCTCGGATTGGAGGACCTGCGCATCGAGTGGCGCAAGCTCTATCGCAGCGCCGCGCCGGTTCGCCTCAGCCGTGATCTCCTTCAGCGGAGCATTGCCCATCGGCTGCAGGAGGAGGCGCTGGGCGGGTTGTCAGCGGCCGCCCTGCGTCAGCTCGGTGCCCTGTCGCGCAGCTTGGCCGCAACGGGCAAGCAGCCGCCGGTCGCACCTGCCGTCAAGCTCAAGCCGGGGACGACCCTCGTGCGCGAATGGCACGGACGGACCCACACCGTCACCGTACTTGAGAAGGGCTTTGAGCACGGTGGAGAGCACTACGCCTCGCTGACCCAGATCGCCCATCTGATCACCGGCGCCCACCGGTCGGGGCCGAGGTTCTTCGGTCTGCGTCGAACAGCGAAGAACTCGAGCCGGGGAGCGGCCGACGGTGAATGAGCAGCGCCGATCGTCGACGTCATCGGCGCAGCGCGGTGCGAGCCGGCGCTGCGCCATCTACACCCGCAAGTCCTCCGACGAGGGCCTCGACCAGGTCTTCAACAGCCTCGATGCCCAGCGCGAGGCTTGCGAAGCCTACGCCAGCAGCCAGCGCCATGAGGGTTGGGTCCTCCTGCCTACCCGGTACGACGATGGCGGTCTCTCCGGCGGCACTCTCGAGCGACCCGGCCTGCAGCGCCTGCTGGCCGACATCCGTGCCGGCAAGGTCGATCTGGTGCTGGTTTACAAGGTCGATCGGCTGACCCGATCGCTGCCCGACTTCGCCCGCATCGTTGAGGTCATGGATGAGCAAGGCGCCTCCTTCGTCTCGGTCACCCAGCACTTCAACACCGCGACCAGCATGGGTCGCCTCACGCTGAACATGCTGCTCTCCTTCGCGCAGTTCGAGCGCGAGGTGGCCGGCGAACGCATCCGGGACAAGATCGCCGCGTCCAAGCGCAAGGGTATGTGGATGGGTGGCTCCGTGCCGCTCGGCTATGTCGTGCAGGATCGCAAGCTGGTCGTCGATGACGCGGAGGCGGAGAGCGTTCGGTACGTGTTCCGCACCTATCATGAACTCGGCGCCGTCCGACTGCTGCATGCACGGCTCGACGTGGAGCGCGTCACCAGCAAAGCGGGTCAGCGGCTCTCGCATGGTGCCCTATTCCACAGGCTGCAGAACCGAGTGTACCGCGGTGAGGTACGCCATAAGGGCAATATATACCCCGGCGAGCACGAAGCCATCATCGACCTCCCGCTGTGGGATGCCGTGCAGGCGCAGCTGGCCGAGAATCGCGTGCAGCGCGCCTCCGGCAGCAATGCCGACCATCCGAGCCTCCTGGCCGGGCTGACCTATGAGGGCGATACCGACACGCGCTTGACCCCGACCCATGCCGTGAAGGCAGGAAAACGCTATCGCTACTACGTCTCGCAGACGCTGATCAGCGCGCCGCGGTCCTCGTCGCCGACGGGTCGCCGTGTTCCTGCCGGTGATCTCGAGCAGTTGGTGATCGGCCGCATTCGCCGGTTCCTCGCCGACGAGGCGGCCCTGTATGCGGCGCTGCGGTCCGGCGTGCCGGACGCGGCGGGGCGCCGCGAATCCGGGACCACAAGCGTCTCTCGGGCGCCGTGCGGAAATCGTATCGGCGCAAGTGCGCGGTATTCCGCGCCTGTCGGCGAGGGCGTGCACAGAAGTAAAAATCGTTCAATATCAACTACTTAGCGTGGCTGGGGCGCCAGGATTCGAACCTGGGAATGGCGGTACCAAAAACCGCTGCCTTACCACTTGGCGACGCCCCATCCGTGCCGCGTCATACCCCCGCCGCACCCGCGCCGTGAAGCCCCCCGCCCCATCGCCACCAGGATTCCGGCAATCGTCCCGCCGCATCGGCTGCCTCGTCCGGCCTGGCGAACACGGCGAAACACGTCGCCCCGGACCCGCTCATCCGCGCCAGCAGGCAGCCCGGCAGCGCCCGCAGCGCCGCCAACACCTCCGCGATCGCCGGGCACAATCCGATCGCCGGCTCCTCCAGGTCATTGCGCAGCCCGGCCAGGTCCCGCGCCATCGCCGCCGCATCCGCCCAAGCCCCGGGCAGTCGCGCCGGCGTGGAAAACCCACCCCGCCGGGCCTTGAACACCGACGGTGTCGCCAACGCCATACGGGGATTGGCCAGCACCACCCCGCAGGTCGGTATCCGTGGCGCCGCAGACAGAGTCTCGCCGATCCCACCCATGCGGCAGGACCGGGATGCCACGCAGGCGGGCACGTCGGCGCCCAGCGGCAAGGCGACCTCCCGCAATTGCGCCTCGTCCCAGCCAAGCCGCCAAAGCGCATTCAGCGCGCGCAGCGCGGCCGCTGCATCCGCGCTGCCGCCGCCGATGCCCGAAGCCACCGGCAGCCGCTTGGTAAGCCCCAGCATCGCCTGCGCCGGCACCCCCGCCGCGGCCGCCAGGGCGCGGGCCGCCCGCAGCACCAGATTGTCGGGCTCAGCGCGCAGCACACCAGCCTCGGGGCCCGCCACCGTCAGCGCCAGCCGATTTGCCGGCATGGCCTCCACCGCATCCGCCACCCCGGCGAAAACCACCAGGCTGTCGAGCAGATGGTATCCGTCCGCGCGTCGCCCGGTCACGTGAAGGTGCAGATTGACCTTCGCCGGCGCCGCCTCGATCAGCGCCGGTTCTCCGCTACCGGGTTCGCCGGCAGGCCACTGGCGATCTTGGCCTCGATCCTCGGCCCCTCATCGCCCTCAGGACCCAGGGCCAGCGCGCGGCGCCACTGGAACTGCGCCTCCCGCTGCCGCCCCGCCGACCAATAGGCATCGCCGAGGTGGTCGTTCACCACGCTGTTGCGCGGCTCCAGTTCCACCGCCCGTTCCAGCCAGCGGATCGCCCCTGGAAGGTCGCCCATCTTGTACAGCGCCCAGCCCAGGCTGTCGGCGACATTGCCATCCTGCGGTCGCAGCGCGACCGCCCGTTCCAGCATCCGCCGCGCCTCGGCCAGATGCTCGCCGCGTTCCACCCAGGTATAACCCAGGTAGTTCAGCACATAGGGCTGCTCGGGGCTGAGTTCGAGCGCGCGGCGGAAATCCGCCTCCGCCGCCGGCCAGTCCCCGGCCCGCTCCAGCGCCACGCCGCGACTGTAGAACAGCGGCCAATGCGTCGCGGTGGGCGCGGGGATGCGGCGGATCGCCTCCGAATACGCCGCCACCGCCTCCGCCCAGCGCTGCCGGCCGCGCAGCATGTCGCCCAGGCGTGAATATGGCTGCGACGCGTTCGGGAAGGCCGCGGCGACGGTTCGCAGCTGCGCCGCCGCTTCTTCCGTGCGTTCCATCCGGTCCAGCACCGCCGCGCGGCGCAGCCCGACCAGCCCGCTCAGCAGGTCATCCGCAGGCACCTGGTCCAGTATCGCCAGGGCCGCTTCATACTGCCGCTCATCGACCAACGCGTCGGATGCCAGCAGCAGGGCTGGTGCGAAGCCAGGCCGCAGCCGCAGCGCCAGCCGCGTCAGCGCCAGCGAAAATTCCGCCGCACCCTGCCCCCGCAACGACCCGGCCAACGCCAGATAGGCCTCGGCAAATCCCTCGACCGGGGATGACACGGCGCGCGTGCCGAACAATTCCCGCTGTGCGGCTGGGGACGCCGACAGCACCAGGTCCTCCTGGCCGCGCGCATAGGTTTCGACCAGCCGCTCGGCGTCGGCCTCCTTGCCGCCGCGGGCCAGGATGCCACCGGCGACCTGCACCAGCCGCAGCGTCATCGGCTGCGGATCGCCGATGGCGATGCGCACGAAACGTTCCGCTTCCCGCGGGCGATTGGCCAGGTCGCAGATCAGCGCGGCATGCATCGCATACAGCGTGCGCAACCGCCCGGATTCCGCCAGCGGTCGCAGCAGCGCCAGCGCCGCATCGGTCTGCCCCTTGCCCTGCAGGGACCAGGCCAGCAGCATCGGCTGCAGCAACTGCGACACGCCCTGGCGCGGCAGCGACCGGATGCGCTGTTCGGCGCGGTCCCAACGGCCGGCCTGCGCATCGGTGCCGGCAATCAGCAGGGCGGCGAGCGAATTGTCGGGCAGCCGCCGGGCCAGCCGCACCGCCTCGGGCCGGCCATCCAGCAGGGTCGCAATGAAGGCGCGCTCGACCACTTCCGGCTGGTCGGGGTCCGCCCGCAGCGCCGCCAGCAGGCTGTCCGCCGCCACCCGCGTATCGGATTCCGAGGTGGCGAACCGCCCGGCCAGATAAGCACCGAAGGCGTTGCTCGGCGATGGCGTGAAGCCCCCTGGCCCAGCCGCTCCGCCATCCCCGGCGGCACAGGCGGATAGCAGGGCCACCGCGAGAAGCAGGGTGCGGGACGAGCGGACAGGAAACTTCATCATGTCATCCTAGCGGCCCGCGCTGCGCCGCACCACGACGGATCGCGGGGCCGGTCAATCGCCCCATTCCTCCCGTCAACCTAGCATCGGCGGGCCTTGCGGCAAGGCGTCGGCATCAAGCGCAAGGTGCTCTGGCCGCGGGCCGTCGCCCCGCGTAGTCTCCGCCGCCGAACGCGACCCTACCGGAGGAATGCAACGCCATGGCCTATCCGAACACCCTGCTGCACATCAACGGGGAGTGGCGCCCGGCCCGCTCCGGCAAGACCCTCAACGTCGTGAACCCGGCCACCGAGGAAGTGATCGGCACCGTCGCCCATGCCGAGAAGGCTGACCTCGATGAGGCCCTGGCCGCCGCCGACAAGGGCTTCGCGGTGTGGAAGAAGGTCTCCGCCTTCGACCGCTACAAGGTGATGCGCAAGGCCGCCGACCTGTTCCGCGCCCGCGCCGACGCGACCGCGGCGCTGATGACGCTCGAACAGGGCAAGCCACTGCCGGAAGCGAAGATGGAGGTGATGGCGGCCGCCGACATCATCGACTGGTTCGCCGAGGAAGGCCGCCGCGCCTATGGCCGCGTCATCCCCGCCCGCGCCGAGGGAGTGTACCAGCTTGTCGTGAAGGAACCGGTCGGCCCCGTCGCCGCCTTCACCCCCTGGAACTTCCCGATCAACCAGGTCGTCCGCAAGCTGTGCGGCGCGGTGACCACTGGCTGCTCGATCATCGTCAAGGCGCCGGAGGAAACCCCGGCCTCCCCGGCCGAGCTGATCCGCGCCTTCGTCGATGCCGGCCTGCCGCCGGGCGTCGCGAACCTCGTCTATGGCGTCCCCGCCGAGATCAGCGAATACCTCATCGCCCACCCGATCATCCGCAAGGTGACCTTCACCGGCTCCACCCCGGTGGGCAAACTGCTGGCGGGCCTCGCCGGGCAGCACATGAAGCGCGTGACGATGGAACTCGGCGGCCATGCGCCGGCGATCGTGTTCGACGACGCCGATCTCGACCACGCCGCCAAGACGCTGGCGGGTGCCAAGTTCCGCAATGCCGGCCAGGTCTGCGTGTCGCCGACGCGCTTCCTGGTGCAGGAGAAGCTGTATGACGGCTTCGTCGAGAAGTTCGTCGCCCACACCAAGACGCTGAAGGTCGGCGACGGCATGGCCGAAGGCACCACCATGGGCCCGCTCGCCCATGACCGCCGCGTGCCCTGGATCGAGACGCTGGTGCAGGACGCGCAGTCCAAGGGTGCCAAGGTCCACACCGGCGGGTCGCGCATCGGCAACAAGGGCTATTTCTACGAGCCGACGGTGATGACCGATGTGCCGCTGAACGCCCGCGCGATGAACGAGGAACCGTTCGGCCCGATGGCCATGATCTCCCGCTTCAAGGACCTCGACGAAGTGGTGACCGAGGCCAATCGCCTGCCCTACGGCCTCGCCGCCTATGCCTTCACCAAGTCGGCCAAGACCGCGAACGCCGTCGCGTCCCGGGTCGAGAGCGGCATGATGACGATCAACCACCTCGGCCTCGCGCTGCCAGAAGTGCCGTTCGGCGGCACCAAGGACAGCGGCTACGGGTCCGAGGGCGGGTCGGAGGCGATCGAGGCCTATCTGAACACGAAGTTCGTGTCGCAGGCCGGGCTGTAATCACACGCGAAGAATCGGAGGGGCTTTGCCCCTCCAAGCCACCCCACCAAAGGGCTACGGCCCTTTGGAATGCGGGTTTTTTGGCGCCGGGGATTGGGGCGCACTGCATAGGGCCTGTCGTGTAGTCCCCGACACTGTGACGTGATGTGGAACCCGGCAGGGCGGTGCGTCCCAAACGGCAGCGACCGCCGGCACGGCGCCAAGTGATGGTTTCCAAAGGCCCTTAGGCCTTTGGTGGGGTGAGGTTCGGAGAGGGGCAAAGCCCTTCTCCGATCTACGGGAGGAACCAGGCTCGCCCATGCCGGAACCCGCCTGGCGCGGCCTGTTCCGCGACCGCGATTTCCTGCGCCTGTGGCTGGCGGGGCTGGCGACCTTCGTCGTTCGCTGGCTGGAGACGCTGGCGGTCGGCGTCTTCGCCTACAACGCCACGCATTCCGCCTTCGTCGTCGCCATGCTGACGATGCTGCGGTTGCTGCCCATGGGGCTGTTCGGCGCCTTCCTCGGCGCCATGGCGGAACGGATGGACCGCCGCCAGGCGCTGCTGCTGACCATCCTTTCCCAAGTGGCGACTTCGGCCGTCATCGCCGTCCTGGCGCTGACCGATGCGATCGCGGTGTGGCACCTCGCCGTCGCCTCCTTCATGAACGGCGTCGCCTGGGCGGCGGATAATCCGGTGCGGCGCGCCATGATAGGCCAGGTGGCCGGCCCGGCCCGGATGGGCACCGCCATGTCGATCGATGTCGCCACCAGCAATGGCAGCCGCGTGCTGGGGCCGACGCTCGGCGGGCTGATCCTGGCGGCGGTCGGGCTGGACGGCGCCTTCCTGCTGAGCGTGCTGCTGTATCTGCCCGCCCTGGTGGCGGTGCTGCGCCTGCCGCGCACGCCGCCGGCGCCGGGCGCGGCGGTGGCGTCGGTACTCGCCAGCATTGCCGAGGGCCTGGCCCTGGTGCGGCATGAGCCGCGGCTGATTGGCGCCTTGCTGGTGACGCTGATCTTCAACCTGTTCGGCTGGCCTTCCACGTCGATGGTCCCGGTGATCGGGCAGGACCAGCACGACCTCGGGCCGCGCGGCATCGGGCTGCTGGCGGGGATGGATGGCGTCGGCGCCTTCCTCGGCGCCATCACGGTCGCGGTGCTGGCGAAACCCGGGCAGTACAAGGCGATCTACCTTGGCGGCATCACGCTGTACTTCGCCATGCTGCCTGCCTTCGCCTGGGCGCCGGATCCGGTGCTGGCGGGGGCGGCGCTGCTGCTGGCCGGGGTCGGCGGCGCGGGCTTCGCCATCATGCAGCCGACGCTCATCTTCCTGGCCACGCCGGTCGAACTCCGCAGCCGCATCCTCGGCCTGCTGTCGGTATGCATCGGGCTGGGGCCGTTTGGCTTTCTGGCCCTGGGCGGCCTGGCGGAAGCATTCGGCGCGCCGTTGGCCACGGCGTCCATGGGCATCGCGGGGCTGGCGGTGCTCGCCCTGACGCGCCGTTGGTGGCGCCACATCTGACGAAGCGGTGACCGATGGACAGCGTGCTGCCGCGGCGTCCACGATCGGCGCGCGGCTCAGGGCCCCGGGGGAGACGGGTGGCGATAGCGGAAAGCCCGGCCGCCGGTCCGATCCCGGTCGAGTTGCTCGCGATGCCGGGAGCCTCGGCCCGCCTTCGCCAGGCCTCCCGCACCGTTCAGCAGCAGCGCAGGCCGCCGCCCTTCGATCCGCCGTAGCGCGCGGCCTGACGGTCGCGAAAGAACTCCGCATAGGTCATGGGCGGCTGCCCGGGATGCAGCTGCGCCATATGCGCCACGTAATCCTCGTAGCGCGGCACGCCGACCATCAGCCGCGCGCCGTCGCACAGGCACGAGAACAGGCTGGTGAGCCTTCCCCGCGGCGTCCTGGCTGCGTCCGCGTTCACTGCGCGGCCGCCGCTTGCGCAGCGGATGCGCCGACCTCCCGCGCCGTCCAGGATGTATCGCGATACGCCTCCAGGCAGGACCGGATGCCGAAGACGATGATGGCGGCCACCACGCAGACGAACACCATCGCCAGCCCGGCATCGACATAGTCGTTCACGATCACCTGCCGCATCTGGTCCATGTCCCGCGCCGGCGCCAGCACGCGGCCCTCCGCCACGGCAGACTGGAAGCGGTTCGCATGGGCGAGGAAGCCAATGCGTGGATCCGAATGGAAGATCTTCTGCAGCCCCGCCGTCAGCGTGCAGGCCACCAGCCACAGCGTCGGCAGTATGGTGACCCAGGCATACCTCTCCCGCTTCATGCGGAAGATGACCACCGTGCACAGCGTCAAAGCCACCGCCGCCAGCATCTGGTTGGAAATGCCGAACAGCGGCCACAGCGTATTCACCCCGCCGAGCGGATCGGTCACGCCCTGGTACAGGAAGTAGCCCCAGGCCCCGACGCACAGCGCGGTCGCGATGATGTTCGACGCCCAGCTCTCGGTCTTCTTCATGGCCGGCACAAAGACACCGAGCAGGTCCTGCAGCATGAAGCGCCCCGCCCGCGTGCCGGCATCGACCGCGGTCAGGATGAACAGGGCCTCGAACAGGATGGCGAAATGGTACCAGAAGGCCATCATCGCCTTGCCGCCGAGCACCGAGGCGAAGATGTGCGCCATGCCCACTGCCAGCGTCGGCGCACCACCGACGCGCGATATGATGGTCGTCTCCCCCACATCCTGTGCCGTCTGGGCGATATCCGCCGCGGTGATCGCGAAGCCCATCTGCGTGATGGCGGTCGCCGCACTTTCCGGCGTCGTGCCGATCAGCGCGCCGGGGCTGTTCATGGTGAAGTAGATGCCGGGCTGGATCACCGTGGCCGCCACCAGCGCCATGATGGCGACGAAGCTTTCCATCAGCATCCCGCCATAGCCGATGAAGCGCGCATCGGCTTCCGTCCCGATCAGCTTCGGCGTGGTGCCGGAGGAGATCAGGCTATGGAACCCCGACACCGCGCCGCAGGCGATGGTGATGAACAGGAAGGGGAACAGCGCGCCCGACCAGACCGGCCCGGTACCATCGATGAAGCGCGTCACCGCCGGCATTTCCAGCCGCGGCGCGACGAAGGCGATGCCGATGGCCAGCCCCAGGATCGTCCCGATCTTGAGGAAGGTCGACAGGTAGTCGCGCGGTGCGAGCAGCAGCCAGACCGGCAGGATCGAGGCGACGAAGCCATAGCCGATCAGCAGCCAGCACAGCTGCGGGCCCGTGAAGGTGAAGGCCGCCGCCCAGGCCGGGTCGGCGGCCACCCACTGCCCGCCGAAGATGGCGAGCATCAGCATCACGAAGCCGACGACCGAAACCTCCCCGATCGCGCCGGGCCGGATGATGCGCATGTAGATGCCCATGAAGATCGCGATGGGGATCGTCGCGGCGACGGTGAAGGTGCCCCAGGGGCTTTCGGCCAGCGCCTTGACCACGATCAGCGCCAGCACCGCCAGGATGATCACCATGATCATGAAGGTGCCGAACAGGGCGATGACGCCCGGCACGATGCCGAGCTCGGCACGGACCAGCTCGCCGAGGGAACGGCCGTCGCGCCGCATCGACACGAACAGGACCATGAAGTCCTGCACCGCCCCGGCCATGACCACGCCTGCCAGGATCCAGAGCATGCCGGGCAGGTAGCCCATCTGCGCCGCCAGCACCGGCCCGACCAGCGGCCCCGCCCCGGCGATCGCGGCGAAGTGATGCCCGAACAGTACGTAGCGGTTGGTCGGCACGTAATCGAGGCCGTCATTGCGCCGCACCGCGGGGGTCGGCCGCGCCGGATCGATCTGCATGACCCGCTCGGCAATGAACAGCGCGTAGTAGCGATAGGCCACCAGGTAGGTGCTGACGGCGGCGACCACCACCCAGAGAGCGTTCACCGGCTCCTCGCGCTCCGTGGCCACGAAGGCCAGGGCGCCCGCGCCAAGGGTGCCAACCACGATCCACGGAAGATGCCTGAAGCCAGTGGCGGTCATGACCGTCCTCCACATGTCGGCGTTCTGCGTCCGATCAACCCGGCCGGCGGAATCTAGGATTTCGGCGCCTGGAATGCACTCATGAACTTGCTGCCGCCCCGGGCTGCCCGGCCGCGGCGCTGGCCGCATCGGGCCCGATCTGCTTGGCTGTCCCCCGGGGATGGAGGATGCGATGGACAGCTTACTGCCCGCGGCGCGGGCGATCGGCGCGCGGCTCAAGGCCCGGGGTGAGACGGTGGCCGTGGCGGAAAGCTCGGCTGCCGGGCTGATCTCGGCCTCGTTGCTCGCGGTGCCCGGGGCCTCGGCCTATTTCGTCGGTGGCGCCGTGACCTACACCAAGGCGGCGCGCAGCGGGCTGCTAGGCATCACCGATACCGACATGGAAGGGATGCGCTCCTCCTCCGAACCCTATGCGCTGCTGCTGGCGCGGACCGTGCGGGCGCGGCTCGGCGCCGATTGGGGCTTTGCCGAGACCGGCGCGTCCGGGCCGACCGGCAACCGGTATGGCGATGCGGCGGGCCATTCCTGCCTGGCGATCTCCGGCCCGGTGGAACGCGTCATCACCCTGGAAACCGGCGCATCCGACCGGGAGGCCAATATGCGCGCCTTCGCCCAGGCGCTGTTCCGCCTGGCGGCCGAGGCCCTTGCATGATCCGCCCTTCCGCCCGACCCTGACAGCCGAACAGGCAGGGGATGGACCGTGGCGCAGTTCAAGGGCACGGAAAACTACGTCGCGTCGCGGGAATTGGAGGTCGCGGTCAATGCCTCGGTCGCGCTGCAGCGTCCGCTGCTGGTGAAGGGTGAGCCCGGCACCGGCAAGACGGTGCTGGCACATGAGATCGCCAAGGCACTCGGCTACCCGCTGATCGAATGGCACATCAAGTCGACCACCAAGGCGCAGCAGGGCCTGTACGAATACGATGCGGTGTCCCGCCTGCGCGACGGCCAGCTTGGCGACCCGCGCGTGCACGACATCGCCAACTACATCGTGCGCGGCAAGCTGTGGGATGCCTTCGAGGCCGATGCGCCGGTGGTCCTGCTGATCGACGAGATCGACAAGGCCGATATCGAATTCCCCAACGACCTGCTGCTCGAACTCGATCGCATGCAGTTCTTCGTCTACGAAACCCGCAAGACCGTCGCGGCGAAGCACCGCCCCGTGGTGATCATCACCTCGAACAATGAGAAGGAGCTGCCGGACGCCTTCCTGCGCCGCTGCTTCTTCCACTACATCCGCTTCCCCGACCGCGAGACGATGGAGATGATCGTCAAGGCGCACTACCCCGAGATCCGCCAGGACCTGCTGCGGGAAGCGCTGAACGTCTTCTTCGACATCCGCCAGGTGAACGAGCTGAAGAAGAAGCCGGCGACGTCCGAACTGCTCGACTGGCTGAAGCTGCTGACCATCGAGGACATGCCGGCGGAAGCGCTGCGGTCATCCGACGCCAAGACCGCCATCCCGCCGCTGTATGGCGCGCTGCTGAAGAATGAGCAGGACGTGCACCTGTTCGAGCGCCTGGCCTTCCTGGCGCGCCGCCGCGGGGGTTGAAGCCGTGTTCGCCCCCTTCATCCTCGCGCTGCGCGCAGCCGGCGTCCCGGCCTCCATCACGGAGTACCTGTCGCTGCTGCGCGCGATGAAGGAAGGCGTGGCAGGCTTCAGCGTGGATGATTTCTACCACCTGTCGCGCGCCGCGCTGGTGAAGGACGAACGCCACCTCGACCGCTTCGACCGGGTCTTCGGCGAGATCTTCAAGGGCCTTGAATCGCCGCAGGGCGAGGCCCCGCGCGAAATCCCCACCGAATGGCTGCGCAAGATCGCCGAGAAGACGCTGACGCCCGAGGAGATGGCGCAGATCGAGGCGCTGGGCGGCTTCGACGCGCTGATGGAGACGCTGAAGAAGCGGCTGGAGGAACAGAAGGGCCGCCATCAGGGTGGGTCGAAGTGGATCGGAACGGGTGGCACATCGCCCTTCGGCGCCCATGGCTTCAACCCCGAAGGCATCCGCATCGGGCAGGAGGAATCCCGCCACCGCCGCGCCGCGAAGGTGTGGGACCAGCGCACCTTCCGCGACCTGGATGAAGACGAGGCGCTGTCGTCGCGCAACATGAAGGTCGCCCTGCGCCGCCTGCGCCGCTTCGCGCGCACCGGTGCGGCAACGGAACTCGACATCCACGGCACCATCGGCGCGACGGCGAAGAATGGCGGATCGCTCGACCTGCACATGGTCCCGGAGCGGCACAATGCGGTGAAGGTGCTGCTGCTGATGGATATCGGCGGGTCGATGGATGACCACATCCGCATCTGCCAGGAGCTGTTCACCGCTGCGCGGTCGGAATTCAAGCACCTGGAATTCTGGTACTTCCACAACTGCCCCTATGAGCGCGTCTGGCGCACCAACCGTCGTCGCAAGGAAACGGAGCGCCCGATGATGGAGATGCTGCGCACCTATGGCCCGGATTGGCGCCTGGTGATGGTCGGCGACGCCACCATGGGGCCGTACGAGATTATCCAGCCCGGCGGTTCCGTCGAACACTGGAACGAGGAATCCGGCGAGGTCTGGATGAACCGCCTGACGCGCCATTTCCGCAAGGCGGCCTGGCTGAACCCGATCGACCAGCAGCATTGGCGCCACACGCAATCCATCTCGATCATGCAGCGCCTGATGGAGAACCGCATGCACCCGCTGACGCTGGCGGGGCTGGAATCGATGGCGCGCGAATTGGCGCGCTGAGGCGCGACGGGTGCGCCCGGCTCGCCCATCCATGTCTGATCGCGTGATCCGGCCCTGCGGCGCCCGCGTGCCAACGGCCATCACGTTCAACGGAGGAAACGAACCAGAATGTCCACCACCACCGCCCGCACGCCACGCGGCCGCCAGTTCTTCGCCAATCCCGGTCCGACCAACATCCCGGATTCCATCCTCAAGGCGGTCGCGCATGTCAGCATCGACTTCAACGACCCGGCCTTCCTCACCGTCTATGACGGCGTCGTCGCCGGGCTGAAGCGCATCCTGAAGACGCAGCACGACATCTTCCTCTACACCGGCTCCGGTCACGCGGCGTGGGAAGCGGCGCTGGTCAACCTGTTCTGCGCCGGCGACGCGCTGCTGGTCATCGAAACCGGCCACTTCTCCGAATCCTGGGGCAAGATGGCGCAGGATTTCGGCCTGGAGGTCCGCACCCTGGCGGCGGACTGGCACCGTGGCGCGGACTTCGCCGCGTTGCGCGCGATGCTGGCCGCCGACACCGGCCACGCCATCAAGGCAGTCTGCGCCGTGCAGAATGAGACGGCGACGGGCATGGAACTGCCCCTCATCGAGGTCCGCGCCGCGCTCGCTGCCACTGGCCATCCGGCGATGCTGCTGGTGGACACCATCTCCTCGCTCGGCTCGCTCGAATTCCGGATGGACGATTGGGGCGTGGATGTCGCGGTCGGCGGCAGCCAGAAGGGGCTGATGCTGCCCACCGGCCTGTCCTTCACCGGCGTCTCGCCCAAGGCGATGGCCGCGCATGCCGCATCGACGCTGCCGAAATCCTACCTGAAATGGTCGAACATGCTCGGGCGGCGGCACAAGTCGTTCATCGGCACGGTGCCGACCTCGCTGTTCTATGGCCTCCAGGAATCGATCCGCCTGCTGGAGGAGGAAGGCCTCGACCAGGTCTTCGCCCGCCATGCCCGCCTCGCCGAGGCGGTGCGCCGCTGCGTGCGCCATTGGTCCGGCAACAACGGCCCGCAGCTGTTCTGCCAGGCACCGGACCGGTATTCCAACTCGGTCACCGCCGTGCAGATGCCCGAGGGTCACGATGCCGAGGCGGTCCGGCGCATCGCGCTGCAGCGCTTCAACGTCTCCCTTGGCGGCGGCCTCAACCGTCTTGGCGGCAAGGTGTTCCGCATCGGCCATCTGGGTGACCTGAACGAGCCGATGATCCTCGGCACGCTCGCCACGGTCGAGGCATCCTTCCGCGTCGCCGGCGTCCCCCACGCCCCGGGCGGGGTGAACGCCGCCATCGAATACCTGGCCGAAGCCGCACGCGCGGCGTGACGACCCGGTGAAGCGGCCGCCGGCTTGCGCGGCCGCAACATTTGGGATCGGCCACCTGCGCTAGAAGGTCGCATGTCCCGATCCCACCCCCGGCGCGGCCCCGCGCCTGGCGTCGCCACACCGGCCACGCCGCCCATCCCTGCCACCCCGGTCGCGGCGGCGGCCGGGGCCTGGCCGGCCGGCCCGTCCTTCCACACC
This sequence comes from Roseomonas sp. CAU 1739, assembly GCF_039839775.1. NCBI lineage: Bacteria > Pseudomonadati > Pseudomonadota > Alphaproteobacteria > Acetobacterales > Roseomonadaceae > Roseomonas > Roseomonas sp. CAU 1739. The sequence continues at coordinate 535,523 of NZ_JBDOQQ010000002.1, read as the reverse complement.
CTTGACCGCGTGCTGCGTGCCGCCGAGGCGCGGCTGACCCAGGGTATTTCCCCCACCGCCATCAGCGGTGCCTGGACCGATTGGGCCGTGCATCTGTCCCGCGCGCCGGGCAAGCGGATGGAACTCATCGCGCGCGCCTGGATCCAGGGGCTGCGGTGGATGTTGTGGCTGCGATATGCGGCGAACCAGCGCGACGCCCCACCACTGATCCGACCCACCAACGGCGACGCCCGCTTCGCCGACCCCGCCTGGCAGGCCTTCCCCTTCAACGCCATGGCCCAGGCGCATCTGCTGACCGAGGCCTGGTGGGCGGAAGCGACCCGCGGCGTGCCCGGCCTGGCGCAGGCCCATGCCGACCGCGTCGCCTTCATGCTGCGCCAGATGGTCGATGTGTTCGCGCCGTCCAACCTGCCCTGGATGAATCCCGCCATCGCCGAGCGCACCATCGCCGAGGCCGGCACCAACCTGCTGCGCGGCGCGGCCAACTGGCTCGACGACCTGGAACGCAGCCTGACCGGCGCCCCACCCCCCGGCACGGACCAGTTCCGTCCCGGGCAGGACGTCGCCGTCACCCCCGGCCGCGTCGTCTTCCGCAACGACCTGATGGAGCTGATCCAGTACGAGCCGACCACGGACAATGTCCATGCCGAACCCGTGCTGATCGTCCCCGCCTGGATCATGAAGTACTACATCCTCGACCTCAGCCCGGAGAACTCGCTGGTCCGCTGGCTGGTCGGCCAGGGCTTCACCGTCTTCATGGTGTCGTGGAAGAACCCCGACGCGACCGATCGCGACACCGCGCTCGACGACTATCGCCGCGACGGCGTGATGGCGGCACTCGGTGCGGTCTCCGCCATCCTGCCGGATCGCAGGATCCACGCCTGCGGCTACTGCCTGGGCGGCACCATCCTGTCGATCGCCGCGGCCACCATGGCGCGCGACGGCGACGACCGGCTGGCCTCGATGACGCTGTTCGCCGCGCAGACCGATTTCGCCGAGGCCGGCGAACTCATGCTCTTCGTCGATGAAAGCCAGCTCGCCTTCCTCGAGGACATGATGTGGGATCGCGGCTATCTCGACACCCACCAGATGACCGGTGCCTTCCAGGCGCTGCGCTCGAACGACCTGGTGTGGTCGCGACTGATGCGCGACTACGTGCTCGGCGAACGCACCGCCATGACCGACCTGATGGCCTGGAATGCCGACCAGACGCGCATGCCGGCGCGCATGCATGGCGAATACCTGCGCGGGCTGTTCCTAGAAAACCGCCTGACCGCGGGCCGCTTCGCCGTGGAAGGCCGCGTCATCGCCCTGTCGGACATCAGCGCGCCGATCTTCGCCGTCGGCACGCTGAAGGACCACATCGCGCCCTGGCATTCCGTCTACAAGATCGCGCTGTTCAGCGACACGGACGTGACCTTCGTGCTGGCCTCCGGCGGCCACAATGCCGGCATCGTCAGCGAACCCGGCCATGCGGGGCGGCACTTCCAGATCATGACGCGGGCCCATGCCGAACGGTACCTCGACCCCACCTCCTGGGCCGCCATCGCGCCGCGCCAGGACGGGTCCTGGTGGCCGGCCTGGGCCGCCTGGCTTGCCAGCATCGACAGCGCAGGCATGGTGCCGCCCCCGCCAATGGGTGCGCCCGATCGCGGCCTGCCGCCGCTCGACGCCGCACCGGGCAGCTATGTCCACATGAAGTGATGTCCGCATGGGTTTCGAGATCGAACGCCGCTTCCTCGTCAGCGGCCCGGCGTGGCGCGATGCCGCGACCCGTGCGCGCCGGCTGGTGCAGGGCTACCTGGCGCGGGAGGACGGCGTCACCGTCCGCCTGCGCCTGATCGAGGACCGCGCCCGCCTGACCATCAAGGGCCCCGGCGGCCTGGTGCGCCCCGAATTCGAGTACGACATCCCAACCGCCGATGCGGCGTCGATGCTGGATGCGCTCTGCACCGGCCGGCGCATCGCCAAGACCCGCCACGAAGTTCCCCATGGCGGCCTGATGTGGGAGGTGGACGTCTTCGAAGGCCCGCTCGCCGGTCTCGTCATCGCCGAGGTCGAGCTTCCCGCGGCCGATCATCCCCTCACCCTGCCACCCTGGGCGGGGCGGGAGGTCACCGACGATTCCCGCTACGCCAATGCCGTACTCGCCTCGGCGGATGCGCCGCCGCGGGGGTGACGCCGCGCGCATCGCCGCATAGGCTCGACCGACCGGCCACAACGTGCCGGAGACCGAGCCAGGGGAAACGTCCGCATGAGTTCCACGACCCGCGCCGTCTATCGCCACGGTGAGATGGGCCGCCTGTTCGATCCGGCCTCCATCGCCGTGATCGGCGCCAGCCCGCGCGCGGGGTCCTTCGCCGACCGTACCGTCCAGGCGCTGAAGGACTATACCGGCCGGCTCTACCTGGTGAATTCCCGCTACGAGACGATCGGCGAGCGCCCCTGCTTCCCCTCCATCGCCGCGCTGCCCGAAGTGCCGGATTGCTGCATTCTCGTCGTCGCCAAGGATGCGGTGGAGGAGATCGCCCTCGACTGCGCCAAGGCCGGCGTCGGCGGCATCATGCTCTACGCCTCCGGCTATTCGGAAACCGGTCGGGACGCCGACATCGCCGCCCAGCTCCGCCTCGCGCAGATCGGCCGTGACGCCGACATGCGCATCGTCGGGCCGAACTGCATCGGCATGCTGAACTTCAAATCCAAGGCCGGCGTCACCTTCATGATCCCGCCGCCGATGGAAGCCCCGCTGCCGCATGCGATCGGCCTGGTCAGTCAGTCCGGCGCGCTCGGCTTCTCACTGGCGCAGTCGGTGATGCGCGGCGTCTCGGTCAGCCACCTGCTCACCACCGGCAATTCATCGGATGTCGATGTCGCCGACTGCGTCTCCTACCTCGCCGATGATCCGTCCTGCAGCGCCATCGCCTGTGTCTTCGAAGGCATGCCGGACCCGATGCGCTTCATCCAGGCGGCCGAGGTGGCGGATGCCGCCAACAAGCCGCTGGTGGTCTTCAAGCTCGGCACGGGCGAAGCCGGCGCGGCGGCGGCGATGTCCCACACCGGCTCGCTCGCCGGCGAACAGGCCGCCTATCTCGCCGCCTTCGAACGCGCCGGCGCCGTGGTGGTGAAGGATTTCGAGGCGCTGGTCGAAACCGCTGCCTTCCTGGCCAAGGCCCCCGCCCCGCGCGCGCGCGGCGTCGCGGTCGTCGCGGTGTCCGGTGGTGCCGCCATCATGTCGGCCGACAAGGCCGAGGCGCATCACGTCCCGCTGCCGCAGCCGACCCCGCCGGTCCAGGCCATCCTGGAATCGCGCATCCCGGATTTCGGGTCCGCACGGAACCCCTGCGACGTGACCGCCCAGGTCGCCAACGACCCCGCCAGCCTGACCGCCTGCGCCTCCGCCATGCTCGGCGAGGACCATTACGGCGCGCTGATCTATGCGCAGATCTACTCGACCGAACTCTCGGCCAAGCGCCCGGGCGAGCTCGCCGCCATCGCCGAGGACCATGACAAGCCGATCTGCGTCGTCTGGACCACGGAATGGCTGGAGGGCTTCGGCTCCAAGGAAGCCGAGCAGAACCCGCGCATCGGCCTGTTCCGATCCATGGACCGCTGCTTCGCCGCGCTGTCGCATTGGCACGCCCGCGAAGCCCGGCGCGCCCGCGGCCCGCGCCTGCTGACCCGCCTGTCCCGCCCCGAGGCCGCCGCCGAAGCCGCCGCGCTGATCGCCGCCTCCCAGGACCGCACGCTGACGGAACGCGAAGCCAAGGCCGTGCTCGCCGCCTATGGCGTCCCGGTGGTGCCCGAGACGCTGACCCAGACCGAGGATGCAGCCGTGGCCGCGGCCGAGGCCTTGGGCTTCCCCGTCGCGATGAAGGTCGAAAGCCCCGACCTGCCGCACAAGACCGAGGCCGGCGTCATCCGCCTGAAGCTGAAGGACGCCGCAGAGGTCCGTGACGCCTATCGCGCCGTCATGGCGAATGCGCACCACCATGCCCCGGACGCCCGCATCAACGGCGTCCTCGTGCAGCCCATGGCCAAGCCTGGCGTCGAGGTCATGGTCGGCGGCCGCGTCGACCCGTTGATGGGCCCGCTGATCGTCGCCGGCCTGGGCGGCGTACTCGTCGAACTGATGCGGGATTCGTCCCTCGCCCTCGCGCCCATCACCCACACCGAGGCGCGCACCATGTTCGAAGGCCTGCGCGGCCGCGCGGCGCTGGAAGGCTTCCGCGGTGCGCCGGCGGCCGATCTCGACTGTCTCGCCGATATCGTCACGCGCCTGTCGGAATTCGTCGCCGACCAGCGCGACCGTGTCGCCGAGCTGGACGTGAACCCGATCATCATCGCCGGCTCCGATGCGGTCGCGGTGGATGCGCTGATCGTGAAGGCCTGATGAAGTCGGAGAGGGGCTTTGCCCCTCTCCGAACCTCACCCCACTAAAAGCCAGTGGGCCTTTGGAAACCATCATCTGGTGTTGGACAGAACAGCAGCACCGGGGGTACGCGGATTGCGCCGCGCACCTGGGATCCGGCCCGGGCACCGTGCCCGAATCGCGCTCCTCATGGTGGCCCGCCCGCCACGCCAGGCGCCAGGTCCCGGCGGTCCAGGGTGCCCTGGCACCCTGGCGGGGTGAGTTTTTGAGAGGGGCGGCACCCCTCTCCAATTGCCCGCCGCCGACAAGGCTTCGCCCGTGCCGGCCACGACCAGCTGGATCGCGGATACCCGGCACCGGCATGCCGAGTGAGGCGCAAGAGCCACAACGTTCGGGCGCACGCACTAACGCATATTTCACGAAACGTCCCGGAGGTGGCAGGATAGGGCCCAGGATAGCGCAAAGGTGGCAGCATGACATTTCATTGCACCCGATGGCGTCGGTGGGCGCCGGCCATGCTGTCTCGGGCCGGGGCCGCCTCCGTCCGCCTTGCCCAGGTGATCGTCCCGTGATCAGCGTCACTCCCGTTCGCCGCCGCTGCAACGCAGTCTCCATCCGGCGGCGCCGTGTCGGGGCCGGGCAGGAGGCCGACCATGCGCGCGATCCAGGATCCCGTATTCCCGCATCTCGTCTGGCTGCGTCCCACCATGGCTGACCCGACACGCCCGGCCACCCTGGCCGACCTGCCCTTCTTCCGCGGCGCCGACGCCACCGCGCTGGCGAAGGTTGCCGCCGCCGCCCGCTGGCGCACCGTCGAACCCGGCCAGGTGGTGGTCGATGACGACGAACCCTCCACCGACATCTTCTTCGTCGCCGCCGGCTCCGTGCGCGTCCAGCTGCGCGCCGCCTCCGGCCGCGAAGTGCTGCTGAACGAATTCGGCAGCGGGGAGTTCTTCGGCGAGCTCTCCGCCATCGACGGCGCGCCGCGCGCCGCCAACGTCACGGCGATCGCGCGGTCGCGGCTGTGCATCATCCCGGCGCAGACGTTCCTCGACTTCATCTTCACCAACCCGACCGCCTGCCATGGTCTGCTGCGCACGCTGACGGCAAAGCTGCGCCTGCAGACCGAACGCACGCTGGAACGCGAGGCCTTGCCGGTCCGACTCCGCCTGTTCTCCGAATTGCTGCGCCTGTCTCGGCCACGCAGCGGCACGCCGGGCGAACGCGTGGTCTCCCCGCCGCCGCCGCATCACGAACTCGCGGCCCGCATCGGCGCCCGGCGTGAAGTCGTCTCGCGAGAATTGTCGGACATGACGCGGGAAGGCTGGCTGGCGCGCGACCGCCGCGTCATCCGCATCCTGCGCGTGGCCGAGATGCAGCAGGCCGTCACCTCGGAGCTGCGCGCGCCAGCCGCCTGACGGTTTGCTTCGGCGCCGGCTTGGTTTGCGCGCCCGGGCACTCTGGTCCCGGGGCCGGCTGGTGGTCTGGGCGCGGTCACGCGTTGCGCTCCTGGCCCGATGCAACGCATCGGGCCAAGGGGTCGGTCGTCGGACAGCCACCGGTGTCGCGGATGGACCGAGCCCGGTCGCGCTGGGCGCCCCCGGCCCGGCGCAAGGCACCGGCCCCAGCGCGCATACGCCCGTGCGTTTCGCGTGATCCGCCCACCATCTGGACGGGCGCCCTTGGCTGCCGCAGGCTCCCGGCACAACCGAAGGGCGCGCAAGATGACCAAGCCACTACTGCTGCTATGGACCGATGGCGCCGGCCCCTATGCCGCCGCGATCGAGGCCGCGGGCCTCGCCGGCCGCCTGCGCGTGGAAACAGTGCCCCGCGCCGCCACGCCCAGCGACGCCCAGCTTGCCGAAGCCGAGGCGCTGCTGTCCTGGGGCCCGCCGGCCGGGACGCTGACACGCATGCCCCGGCTCCGCTTCGTGCAGACGCTGACCGCCGGTGTCGAACATTGGCTGTCGCGCCCCGACCTGAAGCCGGACCTGGCGCTGTCCTGCGCGCGCGGCACGCATCGGGTCCAGATGCCCGAGAACATCCTCGGCGCGCTGTTCCACATCACCAAGCCCTATGCCGCGATCACCGGCGACAATGCCGCGAAACGTTGGACGCGGCGCGTCTCGGCGACCCTGGCGGGCAAGACGCTCGGCATCCTCGGCCTCGGCGCGATCGGCGTGGAACTCGCCCGCAAGGCGGAGGCGCTGGAGATGCATGTCATCGGCACCCGTCGCGGCAGCGGCGACCTGCCGCATGTGGACCGCGTCTATCGGCCCGAGGCCACGGATGAGGTGCTGGCGGCAAGCGACTTCGTCGTCCTGCTGCTGCCCGCCACCCCGGCGACGGACAATTTCATCGACGCGGCGCGGCTGTCGCAGATGAAGAAGACCGCCTGGCTGCTGAATTTCGGCCGCGGCGCGCTGATCAAGGACGACGATCTGGTCGCCGCGGTACAGGCGGGAACCATCGCCGGCGCCGTGCTCGATGTGTTCCGCACCGAGCCGATGCCCGCCGAACATCCCTTCTGGGGAGAGGAGCGGATCATGGTGCTTCCCCATATCGGCGGCCTGCACCCCGAACGCGATTCCATGGTTGCCGCGCTGCTGGTCGAGAACCTGCACCGCTTCGTCGAAGGTGCGCCGCTGACGCAGTTGGTGGACCGCCAGGCGGGGTATTGAAGCAGCCGGTTTCGCTGGACTTCGTGGCGAGGAATGGGATATAGGAATATTATCTGGAACCGATGCCGTATCCCCGGCCAGGCAAGGGCATCGCCCTTGCTGCGGTCGCTGGCCGCTGCGCCACGCAACCGATCAGTGGCTTGAGACTGCCGAGAACCTCGACCAGCCGATGGACAACAGCGTTTGGGCCATGATGACGGGAGCGCATCCATGATGACCGGCGCCATGCCGATGGATCGCATCGCATATCGGCCGATTGCTTGCCGCAAGCACCAGCTTCCCGCGGGCCCCTGGCAGGGTGGCTTGGAGGGGCAGCGCCCCTCCGACCTCCCGGCCCTCGATCCCTTGCCCGCCACCGGGCATTTGTCCGAAACCGACACCAATCGAGCCTTCTAAACCAATAGTAGTGCCATCGAGGATCTGCCATGCCCTACCGACCTTTCGACCTGACCGGCAAGGTCTGCCTCGTCACCGGCGGCAATTCCGGCATCGGCCTGGGCATGGCGCGCGCCCTCGCGGAAGCCGGGGCGGATGTCGCGATCTGGGGCACCAACGCGGCGAAGAACGACGAGGCACGCGCAATGCTTGCGGCGGCCGGCGGGCGGACTCACGCCGAGACCTGCGATGTCGGCGACGAAGCCGCGGTCGAGGCCGCATTCGCCGGCACGCTCGCCGCCCTCGGCCGCGTCGATGCCTGCTTCGCCAATGCGGGCACCTATGGCCGCAAGATGAAGTTCACCGAACTCGACAGCGAGGAATGGCATCGCGTCACGCGGGTCAATCTGGACGGCGCCTTCTACACGCTGCGCACGGCGGCGCGGCACATGGTCGAACGCGGCGGCGGCGGGTCACTGATCGGCACCGCCTCGCTCGCCGCCATCGAAGGTGCCGCGCGCAACACGCAATACGCCGCGACCAAGGGTGCGATGGTGGCCGTGATCCGCGCGCTGGCAGTGGAACTTGCCCGCCACGGCATCCGGGCCAATGCGGTGCTGCCCAGCTGGATCGAGACGGCAATGACCGCGCGCAGCGTGGGCGACGAGAAATTCAGCGCCGCCGTCCTGCCGCGCATTCCCGCACGGCGCTGGGGTACGGGGGCGGATTTCGGCGGCATCGCGGTGTATCTGGCGAGTGATGCCGCCGCGTATCACACGGGGGATTGCCTGGTGCTGGACGGGGGGTATTCGCTGTACTGACGGCGGCGACGCCCGTCAGGCGGAGGAACCGGAGAGGGCTTTGCCCCCTCCGGACCTCCCCCACCAAAGTCCAGTGGGGCCTTTGTAAACCATCACCGGGCACTGAGCGCGGCGGTTCGGCCTTTTCGGAACGGCCCCGTATCCGATCACTGATCCTGACCGTGTCGCTCGGCGCCAGGTATCGGTTTCCAAAGGCCCACTGGCCTTTGGCGGGGTGGCCTGGAGGGGCAGAGCCCCTCCAGTACCTATAGAGCCATCCCTCACCGCATCGGCGGCGCGTACATCAGCCCACCGCGGTTCCACAGATTGTTCAGCCCGCGCTCCAGCCCGATGGCCGAATTCGGCCCGAGATGCCGGTCGAAGATCTCGCCGTAGTTCCCCACTGCCTTGATCGCGTTGTAGGCCCAGCGGCGGTCGAGACCCATGGCCGGCCCGGTGTCCCCGGCCTCGCCCAGCAGGCGCCGGATCTCCGGATTCGGGCTGGCGAGCATCTGGTCCACATTGGCCTGGGTGATGCCGAATTCCTCCGCCAGGATCAGCGCGTAGATCGTCCAGCGCATGATGTCGAACCACTGCGGATCGCCTTTGCGGACGGCCGGGGTCAGCGGTTCCTTGCTGATGATGTCGGGCAGGATGATGTGGTCCGCCGCCACTAGCGACGTGCGGAAGGCGGCGAGTTGGCTGGCGTCCAGCGTGTAGGCGTCGCAGCGCCCGGCGGTGTAGGCCTTGCGGGTGTCCTCGTTGCTCTCGAAGACCAGTGGCTGGACGCGGATGTTGTTGGTGCGCGCCCAGTCGGCGAGGTTGAGTTCGTTGGTCGAACCCGCCGTCGCGCAGACCGTGGCGCCATCCAGCTGCGCGGCGCGCGTCACGCCGGTCGCGCGACGCACGATGAAGCCCTGACCGTCATAGAAGGTGGTCGGGCCGAATTGCAGCCCGGCATTCACCTCCCGCGAATGGGTCCAGGTGAAGGTACGGGCGACGAGATCGACCTGGCCCGATTGCAGCGCGGGAATGCGTGCCTGGCTGGTCAGCACATGCCAGCGCACGCGGGACGCATCGCCCAGCACGGCGGCGGCGACGGCGCGGCAGATGTCGGGATCCAGGCCGCGCTGCTCACCCCGGCTGTCCGGCACGCCGAAGCCAGGCGAACCCTGGTTGGCGCTGCAATCCAGCATGCCCTTGGACCGCACCGAGGCGAGCGTCGGCCCCGGCTGCGCCCCTTGTGCGAAGGCGCCATCCGGCGCCAGGGCGCCGGCCACGGCGAGCGCCGCGGCGACGCCGGCGTTGCGGAGAAACATCATGGTCTTCTTCGTCCTGTCGATCGGATGGAGGACGCCATCGTCGATGGACGCCCGGCGGCGGGCATGGTCGCCCGGCCACCTGACAAGGACAAGGCGGCGCCCCGCGCGCCCGGGATCATTACGCGGCGACGTTGATCAGACTGACCCGCCGGTGCGGAATCCGCCGCCGGAATCACTGCTGCCGCCGGTGGTGAAGCCGCCATTGGACGTCCCGCCGCCCGTGCTCCAGCCCCCGCCGCTATCGCCGCCGGACCAGCCGCCGCCTTTGCTGCCGCCGCCGCCCTGCGGCCTGCCTTTGCCCCAATACGGCGACCTGTCCTCCTCCCACCACCCACCGCCTGATGCGGGAGGTGCGGGACCGGTCGACCATGGACCCGGCGCCGGCCGGCCCCAGGGTCCAGGCAATGGCTTGCCCCAGGGTCCGGGCTGGCTGGTGCCCGGCATCTGGTCGGGCATGCGCTGACGTTCCATGCGGTCCCAGAATCCGTCGCGGGACAGCGCGCCGCGCAGCACCTCGCTGACCAGCGCACCGATCAGCGCGCCGCTGGCGAAGCCCCAGTCGCTGCGGTCCACGCCGCGGCTGCGCATGTCCTGGCGCAGCGTCTGCAACTCGGTCAGGCGGCGCCGCGCCCCTTCGGCCTGCGCTTGGGCGTCAGCCAGCGCATGCTCCAGCCGCGCGCGCTCGGCCGCGGTGATTTCGAGCCGGGAGACGATCGCATCATCCTCGCGCGTCGGCGTGCGGGCGGCTTCCTCGCGCAGGGTGCGCAGGGACCGCGCGCCGATCGCCGCCTCCAGCGCGCGGATCGCCTGCTGGGACGCCGCGTCCTCGCCGGCAGCCAGCGCGCTGCGCTTCGCCTCGGCCTCGGTCAGGGCGGTGCGCGCCGCCTCGACCGTATCCTCGGCCGCCGCCAGCGTGGTGGTGTCGGGGCGCGGCTCGCCTTGCGGCAATCCGGCGAGGGCTCGGCGGCGTTCCACCATGGCGCGCACCGCGGCATCCGCCTCGGCGCGCATGCGCGCCGCGTGTGACGTCATGCTGCCCGGCAGTTCCGCCAGCAGCGCATAGGACCTGCGCGCCGGTTCGAATTCGATCAGCCTGGCGACCCAGCCATCGATCATCCGCACCAGCGGGAAGGCGCGATACCGGCCGGTGCCCCAGCCTCGGTCCCACAGATAGGCGAACAGCGGATCGGCGCGGTAGGGACGGCCCTTCTCTTCGAAGTCGCGCGCGGCGAAGCCGGATTTCTGCTCGGCATGCTGGGCGACGCGCTCGGCCTCCTCAGCCGCGGTGGACAGGCGCTGGAATTCGGCATCCTGCGTCGCCTTGGCATCGGCCGCCTTCAACGCGGCGGCTTCGGCATCTTGTGCGGCGCGATGGCGGGCGGCCTCGGCGTCGCGCTGCGCCTCGGCGGCGACCAGGGCATCACGGGCATCGAGAACCGTGCGCTGCACCGCCTCCAATTCGACAGCGCGCCGGGAGAGGCTCTCGCGCACCTGCGCCCCGGCGGCATCGAGCGCCTCGACCGCCTGTCGCCCGTCGGCGAGTTCCATCAGGCGCAGGCGCGCCAGTTCGCGCAGCGCCTCGGCTTCCTCGGTGCGCAGCCCCTCGCGCTGGGCGGCGAGACGATCCGCCTCGGTCTGCGCGGCGGAAGCCTCGCGCTGCGCATCGGCCAGGTGCGCGTCGACTTCCTGCAGCACGGCGACGCCATTCACCATGACAGGATCGCCCCCCCGGTGGTCTGTATGGTCCAGCGCGGCGCCAGGGTTCCGGCAACCTTCTCGCCGATGACCGGCTGGTCGATCAGCCCGTCGGCGAGCTTGTCGCGGCGCACGCGTTCGAACTCCGCTTCCGGCACATGCAGCGCCCAGCGGGACACGCGGGCGGTGCGGCCGTCTTCCTCGCTGGTGATCGGCACCTCCACGGGGCGGCCGTCGCGGTCCACCGCCTCGACGATCAGGTAGTAGTTCCGGGCGCGCGGATTGGCCGCGGGCACGCGCCAGATCGCGGACGGCTCGCCGGGGCGGTTGACGATGCGCACGGTGTAGGCAGCGGCGAGCCGCGCGGCGAGGTCGTTGAGCGCGGTGCGCCGCGCACGGGCCTCGGTGAGGTTGCCGGCACGCGCCGCGGCCTCGCCTTCGGCCAGCAATCGTGTCGCATCGGCGCGCGCCGCGGCGTCCTGGGTGCCGGCAAGAACGCGGTCGTATTCGGCACGCAGCGCGCGCGGCAGGCCGGTGCCGAGTTCCTGCGCGAGGGCCGCCGCCTCACGCTGGCGGGGTGCGACGACGGTGAAATGATAGACGCCCCAGCCGACGACCAGCACGCCGAACCCAGCCAATGCAAAGCGGCCCCAGCGCGCCCGCGTCGCCCATGCGGTGGCCAGGCTGCGCTTCCAGCCTTCGCCCTTCGGCGCATAGGCGAAGCGTTTCTCCTCCAGCGCGGCGATGCCTTGGTCGAGGACGCCGTCGGAGACCTCGATGCCTTGCGACTTGTAGATCTCGCGCAGACGCTCGCGCAGCCGCTGCTGCCGGTCCTCGCCGCCGAGTTCACGTTCGACCAGGCGATCGGCGTGGCGGATGGTGTCCACCACGTCCATCGCCATCATCGTCTCATCGAGCGCGGGCGCGGGTGTCGCGACGGCCGCGGCGGGCTCAGGCATTGGCGGCGACGACCGAGCTGGCGCGCTGGGTCAGCTTCGCCATGCGCTGCTTGGCCTCCTCGACCGAGCGGCGGATCTCCTCGCTGTTCTGCGTCGCGGAGGTCCGCATCTCGTCGATGATCTCGAGCGAACGTTCCTGGTAGTTCACCACGGACTCCACCAGCTTCTTCACCGCATCCGCCTGGATGGTCGGGCCATAGCCGGCCTTGAGCGCGGCCTCCTGCACCTTGCCGCCGATCTCGGCGAGGACTTCGAGCGACTGGTTCACGCCGGACTTCATGCTCTCCAGCGCGCGGGTGCTCTCATGCAGCCCATGCATGCCGGTGAAGGAAGCGGTGAGCGCGGTCAGCACCGCCTCATTGGTCGAGAAGAAGGAGACGGACTGCTGGTAGACGCGTTCCTTCGCCGTCGTGGTCTGCACCAGCCGGGCCATGATGACCTCGGACGTGTTGTAGGACACGGTCAGGTTGTCGGCGAGGTCCTTGGCGATCTGGTACTTGCCGTCCTCGGCCTGGAGCACGCGCAGCGCCTCGTCACGGGCGAGTTCGAGCTTGGCGCGTTCGGCCGGTTCCAGGGTCGCCGCGGCCTCGGCCGCCTTCACCGCCGCATCGGTCGCGGCCTTGGCGACGTTGAGCCGCCCCTCGCCGGTCTTCAGCACTTCGAGCGCCAGCACCTCGGCCTGCTTCAGCGCACCGCGGAAGTCGCGATAGGCCTCGAGGATCGAATGCTCGCGGTCGATGTTTTCCTTGGTGTCCTTCGACACTTCCAGATAGGTGTCGCGGATCTTGTCGAAGCGGGACGCGATGTCGCCGCGCGTCGCCTTCTGCCAGATGTTCGACAGCCGCTCCATGGTGGAGATCTTGCCGTCTTCCATCTGCGCGACCATGCCGCGGGCATCGTCGCGGATGGAGTTGAAGGCGTTGGTGATGGTCTGGTAGCGCTCGCCGACCTCCATCGCCTTGATCTGCTCGCGAACCACCTCGTTGAAGGTGGTGGCCTGGTTCAGCACGCGGGCGATCAGGGTGACGCGGTCGGTATCGACCTCCATGATCTTCGAAAGCAGGCCGGTGATCGGGCTTTCCTCGGCCGAGGCGGTCGGCAGCGGCAGGCCAAGGTCGCGCAGCGCGCCCATCGCCTTGTCGAGGTAGCGCATGGGCTGCACGGTGACGGCGGTTTCGCTCATCCTGTCCGGTCTCCTGGCCTGGGCGTGACGGTCGCAGGCGCGAGGGCGCCGGGGAGCGTAATCACGCTGTCAAAAACATTGGCCTGGACCGTGGCGGGTCAACGCATCGCGGTTCAGGCGTCGGGGCGCGACTCATAGCCTGCCCCGCCGCCCGAGTCAGCATTCATGCCGGAGGCGGTCACATCACCGTGCGACCGACCTCACATCCTGCGCGCGGGTGCGTTCGTCCACCCGCGGCGTATGCTCGAAGCCCGCGCGCATTGCCCAGATATTCTTCTGCAGGTGGGTCGAGATGATGCCCTGGTCGTTCACCAGGATGCGCGTCGCGTCGAACAGCAGGGCTTCCCGGCGCGCATCGTCCAGTTCCCGGCTGGCGGTCTGCAGGGCCGCGTCGAAGGCGGGGTTGGCGTAGCGGCCACGATTGACCGAGCCGGTTCCCAGATCCCGGTTGTAGGTCATCGCGACCGAGCGCAGCCCCGCGAGCGGTTCACCCGTCGAGGTGCCCCAGGAGACGAGAAAGACCGAGAACTCCTGGCGCGAGGCCCGCGCGATGAAACTGGCATAGGGTGAGACCTCGACCTGGGTGCGCACGCCGATGCGCGTCCACATCTGCCCCACCGCCTGGGAAATGCGGGCATCGTTGGGATAGCGGTCGTTCGGGCCATGCAGCGTCAGGCGGAAGCCGTTGGGGTAGCCGGCCTCGGCGAGCAGGCGGCGCGCGCCCTCAACGTCCGCGGCGGGCACCGTCAGGTCGGGCGTATAGCCGAAGGAGCCCGGCGGCATCACCTGCACCGTCGCGGTCGCCGCGCCTTCCATGACGCGCGAGACGATGGCCGCGCGGTCGATGGCGAGCGACAATGCGCGCCGCACGCGCACATCCTTCAGCGGATTGCGCGGCAGCGGGCGACCGTCATTGTCGGTGATGAAGGGCGTGGGGCCGTCGCGCATGTGGTCCATCGCGAAGTAGATGAAGCGCATGCTGTCGATTTCGCTGAGCGACACGCGTGGCGTGCGGCGCAGGCGTTCGATGTCGGTGGTGGGCACCTGGTCGATGAAATCGACATCGCCGGCCAGGATCGCCGCGGTCCGTGCGGCGTCATTGGTGATCATGCGGTAGTCCACGGCCGCCCATTGCGGCCGCCCACCCCAATAGGCGTCGTTGCGTTGCAACTCGATGCGATCGCCGGGGCGGTGCATCGTCATGCGATAGGGGCCGGTGCCGATGGCGACCCGGCCGGAATTGAAGTCTTCCGTCGTCGCACCCTGATGCGTCTGCCGGTCGAGCATCGGCACCATGGCGATGTCGTTGGGCAGCACCGGCGCGGGGCCATTGGTGCGGAAGCGGATGGTGTAGGGATCGACGATCTCAACGCCGGTGATCGCCTGGGTATAGGTGCGGAAAGACCCGGGGCTGTTCACCACCTGCGGGATGCGTTCGAGGGTGAAGGCGACGTCCTCGGCGGTGAAGTCCGATCCATTCTGGAACTTCACGCCGCGGCGCAGGCGGAACTCCCACACATCCTCGCCGACCGGGCGCCAGGATTCCGCCAGGCCCGGCCGCACCCGCGCGCGGTCGTCGGTCTCGATCAGATTGTCGAACACCATCGAGGCGAAGGCGTTGTTGGGAGAGATGTTGTGGAAATGCGGATCGGTCGCGGTGATCTGCGCACCGACACCCATGCGCAGCGTCTGCGCCTGCGCCGCGCCGGCGACCAGGGCGATGCCGGCGGTAGCGGCCATCAGGGCCTGTTTCATTGCTGCGCTCCTCCCGTTCGTTGTTGTTCAGCCCAGCAGATAGGCGGCGCCGGACCTTTCGCAGATGCCGCGGATCAGCGTGGCCAGGCTGTCCGGCACCGGAATGCCGTCGCGCAGGCGACGCTGGCGCTCGACCTCCTCGGGTTCGCCGGCGACCAGCACGGGCTTCGCCGGATCAGTCGCGGGCGTCGCGTGCATCACGTCGATGACGTCGTCGAGGTCGCCCTCGAACTCGCCCGGCATGCGGAAGGCGGCCGGGTCGATCGCCATGAAGAAATGGCCGATGTCGTCGGGGTCACCCGGCTTCTGCGTGCGGTTGCGGATCGGCGAGAAGGAGGATCCGACCAGCGTGCCACCCAGGATATGCACCATCATCGCCAAGCCGTAGCCCTTGGCGCTGGCCATCTCGGCGGTGCCGCCCAGCGGCGACAGACCGCCCTGCGGCTGATTGAACACGATGTCGAAGCCCTGCTTCGGGTCCGTGACCGGCTGGCCCTTGGCGTCCAGCACCCAGCCTGACGGCAATGGCCGGTCGTTGAGGTCATAGACCTTCACCTTGCCGGCGGCGGTCGTCGTCGTCGCCATGTCGAGCACGAAGGGCGGATGCCGCTTCGCGGGAGCGGCAAAGGCCAGCGGATTGGTGCCGAGCACCGGTGCCGCGCCGCGCGTCGGCACCATCGTCACGCCGCGCGTGGCCGATGTGACCATGCCGATCGCGCCGCGACGTGCGGCGATGCGCGCATAGACACCCGCCGCGCCGAAATGGTGGGAATTGCGGACCCCGACGATGCCGACGCCGGCTTCCTTCGCCTTGTCCACCGCGAGGTTCATCCCGAAGGCCGAGACCGGATGCCCCAGCCCCGCGCCGCCATCGACCAGCGCGGTGCAGGCATTCTGCTTCTCGATGCGCGGCCGCGCCTGCAGGTTCAGCGAACCGTCCTTCACGCGCTTCTCATAGGTCATCAGCATCGAGATGCCGTGGCTGTCCACACCGAGCAGGTCGGTCTCGATCATCGCCTCGACGGTGGTCTTCAGCAGGTCAGGCGCCATGCCCCAGGATTGCAGGATGGCCTCGATCTGCGCGCGCACGCGCTCATGCTGGACATTCACGGTGTCAGGCGCCTTCGCGGATGAAAGGATTGGTCAGATGACCGATTCCGGTGATCTCGACATCCACCACGTCGCCGGAGACGAGGTCGGGTGAGACACCATCCGTGCCCATCCAGATGATGTCGCCCGGATGCAGCGTGATGTTCTGTGTCATGGTGGCGATGAACTTCGCCACGCCGAACAGCATGTGGTTGGTGTGGTACTGGGTGCGGATCTCGCCATTCACGCGTACCGTCGTCACCGCGGCGTCGAGGTCGAAATCGGTTTCGATCCACGGCCCCATCGGCTTGAAGGTGTCGGTGTTCTTCGACCGCCAGAAGGTCCGGTCGGCCTTCTGCCAGGTGCGTTCGCTGACATCATTACCGATGGTCCAGCCGAGCAGGCAGGACAGCGCGTTCTCCTCCGTCAGGTGCTTGGCCTTCTTGCCGACCACGGCAACCAGTTCGCCTTCGTAGTGCACCTTCTCGGTCGCGTCGGCGGGGATCACCACCGTCTCGCCATGGGCGATCAGCGCATTGGCGGCGCGATAGCCCATGTCGGGCTTGGTCGGGATGTTGGGTGTCTCGCCGCGCCGGGCCGCACCTTCCTTGACGTGTTCGACGTAGTTCAATCCCGCCGCATAAAAGGTCGGCGGGATGACGGGAATTTCGATCTTCACGGCCGAAAGGTCGTGCTTGCGCGACGTAGCCTCGTAGCCGCGGAAGGGGTCGCCCGCGACTTCCGCGATGCGGCCGCCTTCCAGGATGCCATAGGCGGTGCGGCCCTCGGCCGTGAAGCGGATCCAGCGCATCAGGCGGCCAGTGCCTGCTGAATGAAGGCCGGCTGGAACACCTTGTCCGCCATCACCTGGCAGCGCTTCATCAGCCGGTGCTCGTTCGGCCCGTAATCCGGGATGGCGTTGTGCAGCGTGCCGATGTTGTCCCAGATCAGCAGGTCACCCTCGGACCATTGATGCGTGTGCAGGAAGCGGTCCTGCAACTGGTGTTCGAACAGCGCTTCCAGCACGCGATCGCTTTCGGCTTCATCCAGCTCGTTGATGCGCACCGCATAGCCGGGGTTGCAGTACAGCACTTTCCGGCCGGTGATCGGATGCGTCAGGAACACCGGATGCACCGAAGGTGGGCGCTTGGCGCGCTCCTCGGGCGTGAGCGGCTTGCGCCCGGCCGTGCCGCGCTTGACCATCATGTCCCAGAACTTGTTGAAGTCATGCGTCGCCGTGGCGTTCTCCAGCCGCTTCTTCAGCGCCGGGTCCAGCTCATCGTAGGCCGCATGCATGTTGGCGAAGACGGTCGAACCCAGCACGCGACCATCGCGCCGCGGCACCCGGTGGGCGTTCAGCACGTTCACGAAGCCCATGGTGTCGCGATAGGACATGTCGGTGTGCCAATCCTGCCCGGCATCCGCGAGGCCGATCGGCTTTCCGTCCACCATGATGTTCGAGAGGATGCCAACCTCCGGGACCTCCGGATCCTGGAACTTGCCGGACAGCGAGGTCTGGATGGAGCCGAAACGCAGCGAGAAGTCGCGCAGCGCGGCCGGTTCGAGCAGTTGGTTCGGAAAACACAGCACGCCGTGCTGGCCAAGTGCGCGCAGGATGGTCGCGAAATCCGCGGCGCTCATCGGGCGCGAGAGATCGATATCGGTGACGCTCGCTTCAAGCACGTCGCCGCTGGGTCGAATGGTGGGCATCCCGGTCTTCCTTTCCTGCCGCAGCGGGAAGGAGGATGCACCCTGCCACGCGCCGCATTGCCGCGGGCACGCATGGTTGGCGGACATGTCCTTCCCTCCGGGGCATCCAGACCCCGGTGCGGCAACGCTAGACCTGCCGCGGAAGCGCGGCAAATCGGCGGGCGGGATTGGCAGGCCTGCGCGACAAGTCCAGGCTGGTCGGCTGTCCGAGCCATAGGAGCAGGCGATGGGAAACCCGGTGATTGCCATCCTCGCACAGGGTGCCATGGGTGCGGGCGTTGCCGCGCGGCTGGTCACGCATGGCGTGCGGGTGCTGACCTGCGTGGAGGGCCGCAGCGCCGCCAGCGCCGCGCGCGCCGCGCAGGCGGGAATGGAGGCCGTGCCCGAGACCGCCTTCGGGCAGGCTGACGCGTTCCTGTCCATCCTGCCGCCGGACCAGGCGACGGCAACGGCGGAACGCTTGGCCCCGATGCTGGCGGCGGCGGAGAAGCCGCCCCTGTATGTCGACTGCAACGCCATCAGTCCCGAGACGATGCGCCGCGTGGCCAACCTGCTCGGCACCCATGGCCTGCGCGTCGCCGATGCCGGGATCATCGGCGGCCCGCCACGGGAGGGGTATGGCGGCCCTGTGATCTACGCGTCCGGCCAGGAAGCGACGGGTCTTGCGGCGCTGCTCGACCGGCGCGGGATCAACCTGCGCGTGATGGACGGGCCGATTGGCGCGGCTTCCGGGCTCAAGATGTCCTATGCGGGCATTACCAAGGGGCTGGTCGCGATCGGCTCGGCCATGATGCTGGCGGCGACGCGCGCAGGCGCGGCTGATGCGCTGCGCGCCGAACTCGCCTCGAGCCAGCCGGCGCTGTCCGCCTGGTTCGCCCGCATGGTCCCGAGCATGTATGGCAAGGCCTATCGCTGGGCCGGCGAGATGGAGGAGATCGCCGACTTCGTCCGGGAGGATGACGGTGCCGCCGCCATCTATGGCGGGGCGGCGCGGCTCTATGCGCGCCTCGCCGATGCAGGGAGCGAGACGGAGGTCGCGGCCTTGCGCGCCTTCCTCGATGGGTCGTGACCGACGGCGCCGATCCTCGCGGCCCCACGCGGTTCTTCTTCCGTGACTTCCTGCGTCTCGCCGGCCCCTTCTGGCTGCATGGCGCGCAGCGCTGGTACGCGCGGGGCTGGACCGCCACGATCGTGCTGCTGTGCGCCGCGCAGGTGGCGCTCGCGATCCGGCTGAACCTCTGGAGCGCCGACCTCTTTGACGCGCTCGAACGCCGTTCGATGGATCGCTTCCTGACGCAGATCGGCATCTTCGCCCTGATCGTCGCGGGCGCCGTTCTGTCCAACGCCTTCCACATGGTGGCGCGGCGGCGCGTGAACCTGGCCTGGCGCTCCTGGCTGACACAGCGCGTCGTCGGCGACTGGATGACGCAGGCGCGTCAATACCAGGTGGCGCAGATCCCGGGTGACCACGACAACCCGGATGGACGCATCGCCGAGGACATTCGCATCGCCACCGAATACGCGGTCGATCTGGCGCATACGCTGCTCTACGCCACGCTGCTGCTGGTGTCCTTCATCGGCGTGCTGTGGAGCCTGTCGGGGTGGGTCGCGGTGTTCGGGCTGTCGGTTCCCGGGCATCTCGTCGCGTTGTCCATCGCCTATGCCGCCATGGGGTCCACCATCGCCTTCATGCTGGGTCGGCCGCTGGTGGTCGCGACGGATCTGCGCCAGACGCGCGAGGCGGATTTCCGCTTCGGCCTGGTCCGCGCCCGTGAATCCGCCGAGCCCATCGCGCTGGCACGCGGGGAAGCGCATGAGCGCGCCCGCCTTGCCACGCTGTTCGACACCATCGCCCCGGCCTGGGCCGCGCAGACCGAAGGGCTGTCGCGCCTGACCGGATTCTCGGCGGGCTACATCACCCTCGCGCCGGTGTTTCCCATCCTGGTCGCGACGCCACGCTTCATTGCCGGCACCATCACGCTCGGCGCCCTGATGCAGACGGCGCAGGCCTTCCAGCAGGTAACCGCCGCACTCTCCTGGCCGGTCGACAACCTCGCCCGCATCGCCGAATGGCGCGCCTCGGTGGAACGCGTGCTCGCGCTGGAGGAGGGCGTTCGCACTGTCAGGGCGGAAGCCGAACGGCAAGGGGCCGACGCCATCGTGCTCGACCGCGCCCCCGGGCGCGGCCTCGGCGCGCGCGGCCTGTGTGTCGCGCTGCCGGACGGCACGGCGCTGCTCAGCGATATCACCCTGCACGTCGAACCGGGTGAGCGCGTGCTGGTCACCGGCGACCTGGAAGCCGCCCAGGCCCTGTTCCGCGTGGTCGCCGGCATCTGGCCGTGGGGCCAGGGCGTCGTCGAACTGCCGCCGGAGGACATGATCGCCGCCATCGGCGAACGCCCACACCTACCGCCGGGCAGGCTGCAGGACGCGCTCGCCTTTCCCGAGGCCGCCGCGAACTATCCGGCCGAAGCCGTCGCGCGGGCACTGGCCGCCGCCGGTCTCGACAGCCTCGCCCAACGACTGGACGACGAGGCGGATTGGGCGGGCGTCCTTGGTGGCCCGGAACTGCAGCGCATGGCCGTCGCGCGTCTGCTGCTGCACCGGCCACGGTGGATCATCCTCGGCGAAACCACCGCATCCTTCGAGGCGGAGGAGGCCGACGCGATGATCCGCCTGATCGGCCGGGAGTTGCCGCAGGCGGGGCTGTTGCTGCTGGGCCGCCATCCGGGGCCGGCCGCGCATTTCACCCGGCAGCTGACGCTGCGCCGCCAGGCGGGCGGCGAGGTGCTGCTGCGCGAAATCCACGCCCGCCGCCAGGCCGCCGCGCAGCGGCCAAGACGGCGACCGCTGCCGGTGGTGGACTGGCTTCGCCGTGGCTACGAGCAGCGGCAGACCTGGTAGGTCAGAGCGGGCTTTTCACCCCGAGCCGCGTCGCGGTCGCGAGGATGTTGGACCAGGTTTCCGCCGGCAGCGGCACGCCATGGGCCGTGCGGTCGGTGCGGCGTTGCGCCTCCGGCTCACCGGGCAGCAGCACCGGTGCGGCGGGATCGGCCGGACGGCAGGCCGCGATCCAGTCGGCATAGACGAGGCCCATGCGTTCGAATTCGGCCTGGGTGCCGAAATGCTTCGGTGAGAGGAAGATCGACAGCATGCCGTTGGCGATGCGGCCGCGGCCGCCGACCGGCCCGCTGGTGCCGCCGGCGGTCAGGCACCCGGCCAGCATCTCGCACATGAAGGCGAGGCCCGAACCCTTGTGATCCCCGAAGGCGCGGATCGCACCCGCGCCATTGGCCGGATTGCGGGGGCCGACCGCATCATAGGGTCCGTACAGCGTGTGCGGGTCGGTCGACAGGGTCCCATCGGGTTCGATCAGCGCGCCCTCAGGCAGCTTCTTGCCGCCGGAGGACGCCACCAGCACCTTGCCTTCCGCGACCAGCGAAGTCGCGAAGTCGAGCACCAGCGGCCGGCCCGGCAGCGGCACGCCGATCGCGACCGGGTTGGTCGAGAAGCGCCGCTCCACCCCGCCAAAGGGCGCGACCAGAACACTGCCGGCGACGTTGACGAAATGGATGGAGATCAGCCCGGCTGCAATCGCCTGTTCGGCATAGTCGCCGACGCGGCCGATATGGCCCGCATTGCGCAGCGCGGTGATGCAGACGCCGCTGTCCTGCGCGCGCTTGATGCCCAGCGCCACGGCCTGCGGTGCGACCGTCTGGCCGAAACCCCACTTCCCGTCCAGCACGGCGAAGGATCCGCCATCCGTGACGACCTCGGCATCCTGGCCCTTCACGATGAAGCCGGCTTCGAGCCATTCGACATAGCGAGGCACGCGCACAACGCCGTGGCTGTCATGGCCGGCCAGGTTGGCGCCGACGAGATGCGTCGCGATGCGGCCGGATTCGGCGGCATCGCAGCCGGCGGCGATGAAGACGTCGCGAACAAGCTTTGTCAGCGCGTCGACGGGGATGTGTTGCATGTCCATGAGGGGCGTCCCGAAAGGAAGAAAGTGCGGGGGAGAGAACTCCCCCGAATCCCCCTCCTTCTTTTGTCAATTGGCGCCGGCCTTGGCGGCCCGTCTCCAAAAGATGGATAGGAGGAGGTTCGGTCCCGTCGGCGTTGCGCGGCAACGTCGACGGGTGCCCGGTTCGGGGAAGTTGCCTTCCCCGACATTGACCTACATCGCGGCGACCTTCTTCGCCGCCGGCGCCAGCAGTCGCATATAGGTCGGCGTCACCAGCATCTCGGTGATATTGGCGCGCGGCGGCATGGTAGCGACGAACAGCGCCATGGCGGCGATGTCCTCGGGCTGCAGCAGGCGTTCGATATCCTCGGCCGGTACGGGCTCGGGGCGGTTCTTCAGGATGTCGGTCGCGACCTCGCCGGGGCAGATGCAGCAGGATCGGATGTTGTGGATCCCGTTCTCCTGGTTGATCGACTGCGACAGCGCGACGAAGCCGTGCTTCGCCGCCGTGTAGCCAGGCCCCGACAGGAAGGAGATGCCCTTGCCGGCCATGGACGCGATCTGGATCAGGTGTCCGCCGCCGCGCTTGCGCATGCCTGGCAGGACCGCGATCGACGTCATGAACGGCGCTGTCAGATTGCCATCCACCAGGGCGCGGATCGCCTCCGGCGTCAGCTGGTGCATGTAGCGCTTCGGCAGGTTCACCCCGGCATTGTTCACCAGGATGTCGGGGCCGCCGATCGTCGATTCCACCTTGGCCAGTGCCGCGGCCACCTGCTTTTCGTCGGTCAGGTCGGCGGGGGCGATGACGGCACCGCCGCCGATCATCGCGGCGGTTTCCTCAAGTGGTGCGGTGCGCCGGCCGGTGAGTGCGACCTTGGCACCCTCGGCGGCGAAGGCAATGGCGATGGCGCGGCCGATGCCGCTGCCCGCCCCGGTCACCCAGGCGGACTTCCCAGCGAGACGCTGCATTGTTCAGAGCACCTTGTCGTTGGTGGGATCGATGAGGTGCATCTGATCCATGTGCGCGATCAGGCGCAAGGGCTCGCCCACCGTCGCCGGCGTCGCCGGATCCAGCCGCGCCGAGATCTCGGCGCCGTCCAGCTTGAAATGCGCCAGCGTCTCCATGCCCATCGGCTCGATCACCTCGGGCGTCAGGATCACCGGCGCCGGGTTGGTCTTGTCGGTCGGCTTGTCGTCGGTCAGGTGTTCCGGGCGGATGCCGAACAGCACAGCCTTGCCCGCATGCTGGCGATAGCGTGCGGTGCGGGCCTCCGGCACATCCAGCGTCGCGCCGTTGGACAGCGTCAGACGCAGCGCGCCGGAGACTTCCTCCAGCTTCGCGGGGATGAAGTTCATCGCCGGGCTACCGATGAAGCCGGCGACGAAGCGTGTCGCCGGATGGTGGTACAACTCCTGCGGCGGGCCGACCTGCTCGATGACGCCATGGTTCATCACCACCACGCGGTCGGCGAGCGTCATCGCCTCCACCTGGTCGTGGGTGACGTAGATGGTCGTGGTCTTGACGGTCTGGTGGACCTTCTTGATCTCGGTGCGCATCTGCACGCGCAGCTTGGCATCGAGATTCGAGAGCGGTTCGTCGAACAGGAAGACCTTGGGGTCGCGCACGATAGCGCGGCCCATCGCCACGCGCTGCCGCTGGCCGCCCGACAGCGCCTTCGGCTTGCGGGCGAGCAGCGGGGTGATGTCGAGGATGCGGGCAGCCTCGGTGACCCGCTTGTCGATCTCGGCCTTGGGAAATTTCCGCAGCGTCAGGCCGAAGGCCATGTTGTCGTAGACCGACATGTGCGGATACAGCGCGTAGTTCTGGAACACCATGGCGATGTCCCGGTCGCGCGGCGGGATGTCGTTCACCACGGTGCCGCCGATGGCAATGTCGCCGCCGGAAATCTCCTCGAGACCCGCGATCATGCGCAGCGTGGTCGACTTGCCGCAACCGGACGGGCCAACCAGGACCACGAATTCATGGTCGGCGATCTCGAGGTCGATCCCCTTGACCGCCTGCACGCCGCCTTCATAGGCCTTGATGATCTTACGAAGTGAAACCTGAGCCATGCCTGTTCAGCCCTTTGTCGCGCCGGCCGTCAGCCCGGCGATGTAGTAGTCCATGAGGAAGGCGTAGATCACCACGGGCGGCAGCGCGGCGAGCAGCGCGCCGGCCATCAGCTGCCCCCAGGCGAAGGTGTCGCCGCGGATCAGCTGCGATACCACGCCGATGGTCATCGGCATCTCCGATGGCGTCGTGATGAAGGCGGTCGGATAGACGAAGGCTGCCCAGGACACCGTGAAGGCGAAGATCGTCGCCGCGACGATGCCGGGCAGCGCCACCGGGATGAAGATCTTCCACAGCATCTGCATCCAGTTGGCGCCGTCGATCAGCGCCGCCTCATCCAGCTCCTTGGGGATCGATGCGAAGTACCCGATCATGATCCAGGTGCAGAAGGGCACCGTCAGCGTCGGGTACACCAGCACCAGGCCCCAGGCATTGTCGAGCAGGCCAAGCCCGCCGACGATCTGGTACAGCGGGATGAACAGCAGCGTGTCGGGCACCAGGTAGGTCAGGAACACGCCGGTCGCCAGCACCTGGCTGCCCCAGAAGCGCATGCGGCCGAGTGCGAAGGCCGCCAGCACGGAGATCACCATGGTGATGGTCACCACCGCCGCCGTGACCTTCACGCTGTTGATGAAGAAGTCGATGAACATGCGGTTGGTGAGCAGCGCCGCGTAGTTCTCCAGCGTCGGGCGGCGCACCCACCAGGGCGACCCGCTGAGGTCGGCGACCTCGGCGCTGGTCTTGAGGCTGGTCAGCAGCATGTAGACCGGCGGGGCGAGCATGACGATGGCCGCGACGATCAGCGAAATATACGCCGACCACAGCGCCCAGCGGCGTTCGCGCCGCAGGCTGCCGGCCTTGTGGTAGATGCCCTGCTGGGCGGTGGCGGCGGCTGTTGCGGACATCACGCTTCCTCCCGATTTCGACGGTTCACGCCGCGCAGCACGAAGAAGGCGATGAAGGCCAGGATCGGGAACATGAACAGCGACACCGCCGCGCCGCGCGGAATGTTGCCGGCCAGGATGCCGACCTGGAAGGCGTAGGACGCGAAGACATGCGTCAGGTCGCGCGGCCCGCCATTGGTCAGCACGCGGACGATGTCGTAGTTCGCGAAGGTGACGATCAGGCTGAACAGCACGGTGATCGAGATGATGTTCGCCATCATCGGCAGCGTCACATAGCGTAGCCGCTGCCACGACGAGGCGCCGTCGATCTGGGCGGCCTCGTACAGCTGTTCGGGCACGCTTTTCAGCGCCGCGAGGTACATGATCATGAAGAACGGTGCGCCGTACCAGACATTCACGATGATGACGCTGATCCGCGCCCACCAGGGTTCGCCGAGCCAGGGCACGGACGGCACCGCGAAGACGTTCAGCAGCCAGTTCACCGCCGAGTAGGACGGGTCGAACATCCACCACCAGCCCAGCGTGGACAGCGCGGGCGGGATCACCCACGGCACCAGCAGCATGCCGCGCCACTTGCGCTGCCCCTTGGCGGGGATGTGATGCAGCATGTGCGCCAGCCAGAAGCCGATCGACGCCTTCAGGATCACCGCGGTGACCGCGAAGAACACCGATTGGAAGATCACCATCCGGAAGGTGTCGGACTCGAGCAGGATGGCGAAGTTCTCGAGGCCGATGAAGGTGGTCATCCGCCGGTTCAGCGTCGCCAGATGCATCGCATAGGCCGCTGGCCAAATGACCAGGCCGCCGATCACCACGATCAACGGCAAGGTCATCAGCAGGGCGATCGTCGATCGTTGCCGTGCGAACCGCTTCAGTGAGGAGCCCGCCGGCACCTCCATGCGCGGGATTGTGACGTTTCCGCCATCTGCCATCCCGGGTTACCTCCCATGTTCGACGTCGCACCCGGGACCGAGGCCCCGGGTGCGACGGTACTGCGGTATCAGCCGCCGCGACGCATGTTGTTGATCTCGCGCTCGAGCCAAGTGAGCGCGGTCTCCATGTTCTCGCCACCCTGCGAAATCCGCGCGATCAACTTGGTGTTGAGCGCCTGGATATACATCTGCTGCGCCAGCTCCGGCGGGGCCGGAGAGAAGGCGATCGCATAGGTCGCGTCGTGATGCGGCTTCAGCGGGTAGTTGAAGATGGTGCCGACCGGTGGACCGATCGTACGCCACACGGGGAAGTCGGACATGCTCGGGAAGGGCGGGATGTCGTAGCCTTCCGAGGTATTCGAGCACAGTTCGGCGCTCTCGCGCTGGGAGATGAACTCGAGGAAGGTCTTCGCCGCCGTCTTGTTCCGCCCGAAGGACCAGATGCCGGTCTGATAGGGCAGATAGGCCAGGAAACGCCCGCGCGGGCCGGCCGGCATCGGGATGGTCCAGCACTTCTCGGCCACCTGCGGTGCGTCGCGCTTCGCCACCGCCCAGGCCGACGGCGGATTGAAGATCAGCGCCGAACGGCCGGAGATCAGCGCCCGGTTGTTCGACGCATCATCCCACGCCCAGACGTCGTTGGGCAGGAAGCGCGACAGCCGCACCGCATAGTCGACCGCCTGGCGCAGTTCCTGGTTGCCGCGGATCGTCGGATTGCCGCGCTCGTCCGTGACGCGAGCGCCATAGGACAGGAACAGCGCGCCGACCCAATCCACCGCATCGGTGAACTGACCCATCGGCAGGCCGAAGGGGAAGCCGGCCTTCTGGCAGGCTTCCGCGGCGCGCAGGAAGGTGTCCCAGGTCCAGTTCTCGGCACCCGGCCCCTTGCGGTCCTCGGCCGGCCACATGGCGCGGATGTCGAGGCCGGCATGTTCCTGCAACAGGTCGAACCGCGCGCAGGCCGGCTTGGTCTGGGTGCCGGAGGTCGCCGGCACCGCGCGCCAGGCACCGTTGCGCTTGCCGAGGAACTCGGCAACCGGGTTGATCGCGCCGTATTTGGCGATCAGCCGCTGGACGACGTCATCGCAGGACTCGAGTTGGTCGGCGTAGGTGCCCGGATCCCACGGCAGCAGGCTGATGCCGTCATGGCCGCTGCGCGACTGCGCCTGAGCCGCGATGGTCAACTGCAACTGGTTGCCCGTCGTATTGATGAAGTCCACGGTCATGTTGACGCGGTTCTGTTCGCCCCAGCGCTGCGCAAGCTGCTTGAGCGCATCGTTGCCACCGGGCACCCAATGGTCCCAGAAGGCGAAGCGAAGGCTACCCGCGGTGCCCTGCGCATGCACCATCGGTGCGCCCACGGTCGTCGCCGCCAGCACACCAGCCCCATTGCGCAGTACGTCGCGCCGGGACAACCCGTTCTTGGACATTCTTTCCCTCCAAACCTCCCGGTACGGACCTCAGACGGGTCCGTATTCCGACAGGCAAGGTTAGGCAGGGGAGACGGCGCATGGCAACCGCCTGAAACCATGGTGAATATATTGCCTAAAGGACAGGCATTCTGATGCCTTGCCGCTGTTAAGTACCCGGCGCAGGCTCGACCGCCGCGCCTGCCAGGAAGGCCACCATCATGTCTGATCCACTGCCTACATTTGAGGATGTCCGCGCTGCCGCGGCGCGACTGGCCGGGCGTGTCGTGCGCACGCCGGTGCTGCGCCACCGCCTGCTGGACGAACGCGCCGGCGCGACCGTGCTGGTCAAACCCGAGCCGCTGCAGCGCACCGGATCCTTCAAGTTGCGCGGCGCGACCAATGCGGCCCTGCTGCTTTCGCCCGCAGCCCGGCGCGGCGGCATCGTCACCCATTCCTCCGGCAATCACGGCCAGGGCTGCGCGGCGGCCGCACACATGCTGGGCATGCGCGCGACCATCGCGATGCCGTCCGACGCGCCAGCCATCAAGGTGGAGGCGACGCGCCGCTGGGGGGCGGAGATCATCGCCTATGACCGGCATGGCGTTGACCGCGAGGCGCTGGCGGAGACCCTGGCGGCGGAGCGCGGCGCCACCATCATCCCGCCCTTCGATCACCCGCACGTCATCGCCGGCCAGGGTACGGTGGCGCTCGAATTGATCGAGGATGCGGCGGCGATCGGCCTCGCCCTCGATGCCTTCGCCGTGTGCACCGGCGGCGGCGGCCTGACCGCAGGCTGTGTCCTGGCGCTCGAGGCGCTGGCGCCGCAGGCGGAGGCCTTCGCCGTCGAGCCGGAAGGTTGGGACGATACGCGCCGATCGCTCGAAGCCGGACGACGCGTTGCCGTCGAGATCCCCGGCAGCGGCCTGTGCGATGCGCTGCTGTCGAAGCA
The DNA here is from genome assembly GCF_039839775.1 of Roseomonas sp. CAU 1739. Lineage (NCBI taxonomy): Bacteria > Pseudomonadati > Pseudomonadota > Alphaproteobacteria > Acetobacterales > Roseomonadaceae > Roseomonas > Roseomonas sp. CAU 1739. The sequence continues at coordinate 507,349 of NZ_JBDOQQ010000002.1, read as the reverse complement.
ACCCGGGGCGCTGACCTTCCCGATCAACCATCGCCATCTCGCCGGCGGTGCGGTGGTGACGGAAGCCGAGGTGTTCCACGCCATGCGCTTCGCCTTCGAGCATCTGAAGATCGTCGCCGAACCCGGCGGCGCGGTGGCGCTGGCGGCGGTGCTGGCCGGCAAGGTGGCGGCGAAGGGCGGCGTGATCGGCGTCGTCATCAGCGGCGGCAATGCCGACCCGGCGGTCTTCGCGCGGGCCCTTGCCGCCTGATGCGGCTGCATCTGCGCCAGAGGCCAACGCTGCTTCTGGCGTTCGCGGTGCTGCTCGCCGCGCTTGCCATCGCCGTGCTGTTCGCCGGCCTGCCGCTGCGCGCGGGCCTGCTGGTCGGCTGGTGCGCCGGCGCCGGTACGCATTCGGGGCTGCTGCTGCACGCCCTGGTCATCACGCCGCCCGACCGCATGCGCAGCCATGCCCGCCTGCTTGAGGAAAGCCGCTGGACCGTGCTGGCCGCCACACTGGGCGCGGCCATCGCCGCGCTGCTGGGCGTGGTCGGCGAGATCGGCGGCGGTGCGCGCGCACCCTATTCCGCCCCGCTCGGCATCGCGACCATCGCGTTGTCCTGGGCGTATCTCCATATGCTGTTTGCGGTGCAATACGCCCATGCCTACTGGCTCGACGGCGGCGGCATCGCCTTCCCGGGCTGCGAGCATCCCGACTGGGCCGAGTTCTTGTATTTCAGCTACACGGTCGGCATGACGGCGCAGGTCTCGGACGTCACCACCACCTCCCCGGCCATGCGGCGGCTGGTGCTGACGCACGGTCTCGCCGCGTTCGTCTTCAACGCGGCGATACTCGGCCTAGCGGTCAATGTCCTGGCGGGCAGTGCGGCGAACTGACAGGCGGCTTGTCTTGCGCGCGGTTCGGCGCTTCCCTGGCGCCACAATCAGAATCGCCAGGGAAACGCCGTCATGAACCGTCGGAGCCTGCTCGCCCTTCCCGTCCTCGCCATGCCTGCCGTCGCGCGGGCGCAAGCCTTTCCCGACCGTGCGATCACCCTTGTCAGCGGCTTCGCCCCGGGCGGGTCAACCGACATCACCGCAAGGCTGCTGGCCGACCGGATGCAGGGATTCCTCGGCCCGAATGCACGGGTGGTGGTGGAGAACCGGCCCGGCGCATCCGGCACCGTCGCCTCGGATTGGCTGCGCCGCCAGCCGGCCGACGGGCATGTGCTGATGCTTAACGAGGCGTCCTCCCACGCGCTGATCCCGCACGCGATGCAGGGTGGTACGCGGTACGATCCAATGGCCGACTTCACCCATGTCGCGGTGGTGGCGAACGGGCCGCTGATCCTCATTGCCAAGCCGAACTTCCCGGCGGCGAATGCGGCCGAGGCGGTGCAGAAGCTGCGCGCCGGGCCGCAGGACGACATGCCCTACGCCTCGTCCGGCGTCGGCTCCATTCCGCATTTCGCCGCCGAGGCGGTCGCCGTCTCGCTCGGCCTGGGCGGCAAGTTCGCTCATATCCCCTACCGCTCCGGCGGGCTCATGGTGGAAAGCATCGCGCGTGGGGAAACGGCTTGGGGAGTCGCGGTGCTGGCCTCGGCAGCCGCGCAGGTGCGCGACGAACGCGTGCGCGGCATCGCCATCACCGGGCTCGATCGCTTCCCGGCTTTCCCGAACATCCCGACGCTTGCGGAATCCGGCATGCCGGGCTTCGACATCGGCAACTGGTTCGCCGTGATTGGCCCGCCGCGCATGCCCGCGCCGGTCACCGAGGCGCTGAACCGCGCCATCAACAGCGCGCTGCGCGACCCGCAGTTGAACGACCGCTTCCTGGTCGCCGGCATAACACCCTGGACGCGGCCGAACACGCCGGCCGATACGCGGGCCTTCTTCCAGGCGGAACTCGACAAGTTCAAGGGTGTGGTCGACCGCACCGGGGTTCGGATGGAATCGTGAGCGCCTCACCGGACGCGGATATCATCATCGTCGGCGGCGGATCCGCCGGCTGCATCCTCGCCGCGCGGCTGTCGGAGGATCCCGGCTGCCGCGTGCTGCTGCTGGAAGCCGGCCCGCCCGACCGCGACATCTGGATCAGCCTGCCGGCCGGCTACGCCAAGCTGTACGGCAGCGGCAAGTATGACTGGCGCTATGAGACCGAAGCCGAGCCCAACCTGAACGACCGCCGCATCCATTGGCCACGCGGCAAGGTGCTGGGTGGGTCGGGCAGCGTGAACGGCCTGGTCTATCTGCGGGGGTCGCCGCACGATTTCGACCGCTGGGCGCAGGCGGGCGCCGGCGGCTGGTCCTACCAGGATGTCGAACCCGTCTTCCGCCGCATCGAACATTGGGACGGCGCGCCCGATCCGGCACGCGGCGCCGCAGGCGCGATCCATGTGCGCGAACCGCGGAAGCTGGCCCCCGCCGCCAGTGCCTTCGTCGAGGCCTGCGTCGCCGCGGGCTTGCCGCGCAACCGCGACTGGAATGACGGCACGCCGATCGACGGCGCCGGTCCGGTGCAGCTCAACGTCAATGGCGGCAGACGGTCATCTACGGCGAAGGAATACCTCCGCCCCGCCATGGCGCGCGGCAATCTGCGCGTCGAGACCGGCGTGCTCGCCACCCGCATCGTTGTCGAGAACGGCCGCGCGGTTGCCATCGAGGCGCGGCAGAACGGCCAGCCCGTCACCTTCCGCGCGGCGCGCGAAATCGTCTGCTCGGCCGGCGCGATCGAGACACCGAAGCTGCTGATGCTGTCGGGCATCGGCGATGGCGCGGCACTTCAGGCGCTCGGCATCCCAATCATCCATCACAGCCCCGGCGTCGGGCGCAACCTGCAGGACCATCTGATCGCGAAGTTCATCTACCGCTCGAAGCCCTGCGGCACCTTGAACGAGATCATGCAGTCGCCGCTGCGCCAGGCGAAGATGGGCCTCGACTACCTGCTGACGCGCACCGGCCCGCTGTCGATCGGCGCCGGCGAGGCCAACGCCTTCGCCCGCGTCACTCCAGGTGCCGAGGAAGCCGAGATCCAGTTCCTTTTCGTGAACTTCTCCACCTTCGCCTATGAGAAGGGCCTGCACGGCTTCCCGGGCTTCATGTTCAACTACGGCGTCTGCCGCCCCGACAGCCGTGGCGAGGTCTTCCTGAAATCCCCCGACGTCGCCGACAAGCCGGGCATCCGCGCCAACTACCTCGACCATCCGAACGACATCCGCATCATGCTCGGTGCCGCACGGCTGGCGCGGCGCGTCGCCGCGCAGGTGCCGCTCGCCGCGCTGATCGAGGAAGAACTGCGTCCCGGCCCGGACGTGACGACGGATGATGCGATCCTCGAGAACATCCGCGCCACCGCCGGCACCGTCTTCCACCCCTGCGGCACGGCGAAGATGGGCAGCGACCCGATGGCGGTGCTCGACCCGCAGCTGCGCCTGCGCGGCGTCGACGGGCTGCGCGTTGCCGATGCCTCGGCATTTCCGCTGATCCCGTCGCCGAACATCCAGCCGGCGGTGATGCTGGTGGCGGAACGAGCGGCGGGCTTCATCAAGGCGGCGGCGTGAGCGGTGCCGAAGGCCAGAGGGGCTTTGCCCCTCCGGACCTCCCCACCAAAGGCTTAAGGCCTTTGCAAACCTCGACCTGGTGCCGGGCGCCTTGGCCGGTCGAGGATGATGTGGCCGGATCCGGCGCGGCAACCGGGCGGGTGAAAGGGCGTCCAACACCTCGGTCCCACCTCACGATGGCGACCCCGCAGGACGCGGCGCCAAATCCCCGCGGTCCAGGGGCCCGCTGGCCCCTGGCGGGGTGGCTTGGAGGGGCAGCGCCCCTCCAACAGCGCGCCTGGGATCGCGGCGCACCGGGGCTCGCCCGCCGCCCATGATCTCTCGCCCCGTCGCCACCATCGGCGCCGCCGTCTTCATCATCGGCGCCACCACCACCCTGCCCATGCCGCTCTTCACCGCCTATGCCGCGCGCAGCGGCGGCGGCGCGGGCGGCCTGGCGCTCGCCTTCATCGTCTATGCGACGACGTTGATCATCACCGCTCCGCTGCTCGGTGGGTTGTCCGACCGGATCGGGCGCAAGCCGTGCCTGCTGGCCGCCATGGTCTTCGCGTTCCTGGCGACGACGGTGCTGACCATCGCCCCCGGCCTGCCGGCACTCGCCGTCGCGCGCATGTTCCAGGGCCTGGCGATCGGCCTGGTCGCCGGCGGCGCCACCGCCTGGGCGGCGGACCTGGCCGGCGGACCCGACGCCGGGCGCGTTGCGGCGCGAGTGACGGCCTTCGCCACGGCAGGGTCCTTCGCCACCGGCGGGCTCGCTACCCTCGCGGTGCTGTGGCTGGTCGGCGAGGTCGAGCCACCGGTCACCTTCTGGATCCACCTCGCCGCCATTGCCCTTCTGCTGCCGCTGGTCGCTCGGCTGCCCGACCGGGCACCCACGGCCCGCGTTGCCTGGCTGCGCATTCCGGCCTTCCCGCGCGGCACCGTCACGACGACCTTCGGCATGTTCGCCGCCTGGGGCGTGACGGGGGTAACGCTCAGCTCGGTGCCGGTGGCGCTGGCGGCGATGGGCCATCCGCGGCTCGGGCCGCTCGCGATCTGCTTCATGATCCTGGTCGGCACCGTCATGCAGCAGGCCATCGGGACGCTGCCGGCGCGACGCTCCTCGCTGATCGGCCTGCCGATCCTGGTCGTCGGCGCCGGCATGGTCCTGCTCGGCACGCTGGACGCCTCCGTGCCGTTGCTGCTGATGGGCGGGGCGCTGGTGGGCAGCGCGGCCTACGGCTTCCTGTTTGTCGGTGCGCTTGCCGCCGCGTCGGAAGCCGCGGCGGGCGGTGACCGGGCGCGTGCGGCGGCGGGGGTCTTCCTCGTCGCCCATGCCGGGTTCTGCGTGCCGCCGCTGCTGACCGGTCTCGCGGTCGATGCATTCGGCGCGCCGGCGGCGCTCAGCGTCTTCTGGGGCGGGACGGCGGCGCTGTGCCTGCTGCTCGGTGCTCTGCTGTTGCGCGCGCCGCGCTGATCCGCGCAGCATCGCCGCCATGGAACGCGTCGTCGTCTTCGATATCGAAACAGTGCCCGACCTGGCCGCCGGTCGTGCTCTGCTGGGTGAGGAAGCCGAGGGGCTGGCCGATGCCGCGCTGCGCGTGAAGCTCGGCGCCCGCTATGCGCGAGAGGGACAGGACCCGGCCACCACCTTCCTGAAGCCGCCGCTGCACGCGGTCGCCTGCCTCGCCTTGCTGGTCGCCGAACGCGACGGCGCCGAGGAACCCTGGCGCCCGCGCCGCATGGCGGCCCGGCATATCGGCGAGACCAGCGAGCCGGAGATCCTGGCGCTGTTCGAACGCACGCTGTCGCAGCGACCCGCGCCGATGCTGGCGGGCTTCAATACATCCGGTTTCGACCTGCCGGTGCTGCGGTATCGCGCGATCGCGACGGGCGTGGCGATGCCGTCGCTGAATGGTGGCAACGGTCGGGACTACGGCTATCGCTATGGGCGCGACCACATCGATCTGGCGGATCGCTTGTCGGGGTTCCGCGCCTCGCCGATGCCGTCCCTGGCGGAAGCCTGCGCGTTGCTCGGCCTGACCGCCAAGGCCGGCATGGATGGGTCCGAGGTGGAACCCGCCATGGCCGCCGGCCGCGGCGCCGAGGTCGCGGAATATTGCGAGACGGATGTGGCCGCGACCTGGCTGTTGCTGCTGCGCTTCTGGCAGGCGACCGGTGCGATGCCGCAGGACGCCGCCCGCGCCTCCTTCACCGCCTTCGCGACCTATCTGGAGGAACACCGCGCCGAGCCGCACCTGGCCGACCATGCCGAGACGGCGCTACGGCTGTCACGAGGATAGCCGCAGCGCCGCGCCGTAGCCTTCACGTCGCGTAGTCGGGTTCCTCGCGGTCCAGCACGCGGCGCCAGGCATCGAGGTGCAGCCGCGCATCCAGCTTGTCCCCCCACGCCCCGGTATGGTGCCGGCGCAACCCGTCCGGCAGCTTGTGCAGCGGCATCCCCGTCTGCATGGCGGTCATCTGGTACATGGTCGTGCGCTCGGCCATGTAGGTCTCGTCGAAGGCATCGTGCACGGTGGGGCCGACGACGGTCACGCCATGGCCGCGCATCACCATGATGGTCTTGTCGCCCATCAGCCGCGCGATGCGGTCGCCTTCCTCGTTGCTGTGCACGGGCTGGTCGCCCTCGCCGTCATAGACGGTGCGGTCGTTCAGCAGCAGCGAGTTGTGATGGGAGAGCGAGAATTCCGCACCCTCGATCATCGACAGCGCGGTCAGCCAGCGCGGATGGACATGCACCACGCACGTCGCCTTGGGGTTCGCCAGGTGGATGCGGCAATGGATGTGGAAGGCGACCTTGCGCAGCTCACCCTTGCCCTTCAGCACCTTCCCATCGAGGTCGCAGACGATCAGGTCGGAGGCGCGCAGTTCCTGGAACAGGTATCCGCGTGGGTTGATCAGGAACAGCGGCGTCTCGCTGTCCGGCAGCATCAGTGAATTGTGGTTGCCGATATGCTCGTTCCAGCCGAGCCGCGCGCCGATGCGGAACACCGCCGCCATGTCGCAGCGCAACGCCCATTCGCGTTCCTCCGCGCGGCTGTCGGTAAGGGAGTGGACCACATTCGCCATGGAAGCCTCCTGCCGGGACACGACAGGCTGGCATGAAGCGCGCGCGCCCGCCATCCGCGGATTGACGCGTCGCGGCACGCGGCGGAGGCTTTGTGCAGCGCGTTTCGAGGAGCCCCGCCATGTCGCCGCCACCACCCTTCGCGGAGCTGCCGATCACCGGCTATCTCGACCGCTTCTCGCACCGCCCGGGTGAGCGCTTCGACGCGCGCATCAGCGTGCGCGATGGTGGCCAGGCGCGGGCGAGGCTGGTGCGGGTGATCTCCGGCGACCCCAACCCGGCCGGGCCCGGGCTGCGCTTCGAGGATCTGTCGTACCGCTTCGATGTGACCTTCGAAGGGCGGCACCAGCCGATCCGGCTGGGGTCGCATGCGGTGGTGCCGCGGCCGCCGCGGCGGCAGGCCGGGCCGCTGACCTGGACCGCGCTGGTCTGGCTGGCGGTGCTGCCGCGTGATGCCGTAACGGTGATGAGCGAGACCGCGGACGGCGCCTGCGCCACGCTGTCGATCGGCCCGGAGGGCGTGACCGGCAGCATCACCGGGACGCAAGGCGCGGTGGTGGTGGCGACCGGCCGCGCGCCGGCGCCGCGCGGCTGGCATCGGCTTTGGCTCAGTGCCGATCCGGGCACGGGCCGCGTGGCCGTCGGCTCTGTGCCACTCTATGGTGGGGCCGAGGCCGTCGCGACCGCTGTCGTGGCGGGGCTGCGTCTGCCGTCCGGCGACGGGCGGCTGACCATCGCCGCCGATGCGACCGCAGGCGCGCACCTGACCGGCAAGATCGAGGACCCGGCGCTACTGGCAGGCTACCGCGACACCTGGCCACGGCCGGCGGCGACACTGGCGGATCTCGGCGCCGAGCTGATTGCCGGCTGGGATTTTTCCCGCGACATCCCGACCCAGCGCATCCTCGATGTCGGGGAGCAATCCTGCGACGGATACCTGGTGAATGTGCCGACCCGCGCGGTGGTCGGCGCGCGGTGGTCAGGGGCGGAGATGTGTTGGCGCCACGCGCCGCGCGACTATGGGGCGATCCACTTCCATGCCGATGACCTCGGCGATTGCGGGTGGCAGACCAGCGTCACCTTCACGGTACCGGATGACCTGCCGAGCGGCGCTTACGCGCTGCACCTGACCTGCATCGGTGGCGAGGACTGGCTGCCGCTGTATGTCCTGCCGCCGCGCGGCGTAGCACGGGCGCCGGTGGTGTTCCTGGCCTCCACCTTCACCTACCAGGCCTATGCCAACCATGCGCGCGGCAATGCCGATGCGGCGTATCGCGCGCGGGTTGCCGCCTGGGGCGCCTATCCGCACAACCCAGATGATTATCCGGTCTATGGGCGGTCGACCTACAACAAGCATCCGGATGGCAGCGGCATCGCCTTCTCGTCACGGCTGCGGCCGATCCTGACGATGCGGCCGGGCTTCCTGACCTTCAACGATGCGCGCGGATCGGGGCTGCGGCACTATCCGGCGGACACGCACCTGCTCGCCTGGATGGAGGCGAAGGGCATCGCCTTCGACGTCGTCACCGACGAGGACCTGCACGAGGAAGGTGCCGCACTGCTGAAGCCATACCAGGTGGTGCTGACCGGCTCGCATCCCGAATACCATACCTTGCAGACGCTCGATGCGCTGGCGGCCTACACGCGCGACGGCGGGCGGTTGATGTATCTCGGCGGCAATGGCTTCTACTGGCGCATCGCGGTGACGCAGACCCTGCCGGGCATGATGGAACTGCGTCGGTCCGAAGGCGGCATCCGCGCCTGGGCGGCGGAACCCGGCGAGTATTGGCACCAGACCGATGGCGCCTATGGCGGGCTATGGCGGCGCAACCGTCGGCCGCCGCAGATGCTGGCCGGCGTCGGCTTCTCCGGCCAGGGGCTTTTCGAGGGCACGCATTACCGCCTGCGGCCCGAAGCGCGCGACCCGCAGCATGCGTGGATCTTCGACGGCGTGACTGGCGAGACCTTCGGCGACTACGGCCTGTCCGGCGGCGGCGCAGCGGGTTTCGAGCTGGATCGTGCCGATTTCACGCTCGGCACGCCGGCGGGCACGGCGATCCTCGCGCGATCTGAGGACCCGCCATCCTCATTCGTCACCGTGCCGGAAGAACTGCTGTCCCACATCGCGACCATCAGCGGTGAAACGACGGAAGCGCTGAAGCGCGCCGAGATCGTGTATTTCGACACGCCGGGCGGCGGCGCCGTCTTCGCCACCGGTTCGATCACCTGGTGCGGCAGCCTGTGGCAGGATGGCGCATTCCGGGGCCCGGTCAGCCGCATCATGGAGAATGTGGTGGCGCGCTTCTCCATCCCATGACGATCAACCCCGTTGACACGTCGCCTCGCGCGTCGGACGCTTCCCTGCAACAGGGCTGTCACGCAGTATTCCGGGGGATTGGGCTATGAAGCGCTCTCGTCTTGCGTCCTCGTTCCTGGCGGTGGGTCTCGCCCTGCCGGCGGCGGCCATCGCAGCCCCGTTCGAATGTCCCTCGCGCGGCGGCGACATCGTCTTCGGGCAGGAAGCGAATGTGAATTCGCTGGACCAGATGACGTCCACGACGATCTCGACCCGCAACATCGCGATGAACATGTACGAATCGCTGATGACGCGCAGCGAGGACAACCAACCCATCCTCGAACTCGCGGAGAGCATGGAGGAATCGGGCGACGGCCTGACCTACACCTTCCGGCTGCGCCAGGGCGTCACCTTCCACAACGGCAAACCCCTGACCTCGGCCGATGTCGCGGCCTCCTTCAACCGCTACAACCGCATCGGGATCCAGCGCAGCACGCTCGACAACGTGGCGGGCTGGGATACGCCGGATCCGCGCACCTTCATCATCCGCATGAAGCAGGTGCAGCCGACCTTCATCGAGGCTCTATCCTCCTTCTCGGTTCCCATCGTCATCATTCCCTCCGAGCACGAGAATGACGAGCGGCAGCAGTTGCGCGCCGTCGGCACCGGGCCGTTCCGCCTGCTGGAGTTCGTCCCGGGCAGCCATGCGCGGCTCGGCCGCTTCGACGGATACCAGCCCAACACCGCCTTCGAGCAGCGCACCGGCTTCGGCGGGTATCGCGTGGCCTGCGTGGACACCGTCACCTTCCGCATCGTGACGGAAGCCTCGGCCCGCGTCGCGGGGCTGGAAACCGGCGCCTTGCAGGCCGTCGAGGACGTGCCGACGCGCTCGCTCGACACGCTGCGCCGCAACAGCGCCATCACCATCCTGCCGCTGCAGAACTGGTGGATCCAGATCGCGCTGCCCAATACGTCCATCCCGCCGACCAACAACCTCGCCTTCCGCCGCGCGGTGCAGGCCGCGCTCGGCATGGAAGACATCATGGATGCGGCGACGGACGGGAATTACCGGCTGAATGTCGGCTTCCAGTTTCCGGGCCGGCCATCCTACACCGATGCGGGCAAGGAGACGTACAACATCAACGATCAGGCGCGCGCGCGCGCCCTTTTGCGTGAATCCGGGTATCGCAACGAGCCGATCATCCTGCTGACCAACCGCGACTATCCGCCGATGTACAACGCGGCACTGGTCATGCAACAGCAGCTGCGCGCGGTCGGCATCAACGCCAACCTGCGGGTGGTGGACTGGCCGACCTCGGTGCAGATGTCGCAGCGCGTGAACAGCGACGAATGGCATTTCTTCCATACCGGTTGGGGAACGCAGCCAGCCCTTGGCGCGCTGGCGACGATGCAGTTCCTGGTGTCGCCCAATGCCGCCTATCGCCCGCGCGACGAGCGCGACGACCCGGAGGTGCTGGCGCTGTGGAACGCGATGAACAACGAGCGCTCCGCGGAAGCGCGCCAGGCGGCCTACGCGAATATGCAGCGGATGGTCCTCGAACGCGCCTATGCCCTGCCCTTCGGATCGCTGACCAAGGTGCAGGCGGTGCGGTCCAACGTGCAGGGCTTCGTGCCCTTCCGCATCCCGCGCTTCTCCAACGTGTGGGTGCAGCGATAACATCATGATCGGGGTCGCTTTCCGCCGCCTGCTGAGCGCGATCCCGGTTCTCCTCATCGTCAGCCTGATCACCTTCGGGCTGATGCGCCTGATCCCGGGCGATCCGGCGGCGGCGATCGCCGGCGTGGCCGCCACCCCGGCGCAAATCGAACAGCTGCGCCGCGACCTCGGTCTCGACCAGCCTCTGCATATGCAATTGCTCGACTACTATCAGGGCCTGATGCGGGGCGATCTCGGGCGGTCGCTGCTGCTCGGCAAGGGCGTCTTCGCCGCGACGATGGAACGACTGCCGGTCACCATCGGGCTGTCCCTGTTCGCGCTGGTCTTCACCCTGCTGATCGGCATCGCCAGCGGTATCGTCGCGGCGCTGCGGCAGAATTCCTGGATCGACCAGGCGGCGATGATGTTCGCCATGATCGGGATCAGCGTGCCGAACTTCTTCCTCGGCCTGCTGATGATCATCCTATTCGCGGTGCATCTGGGCTGGCTGCCATCGGGTGGCTATGTCGCCTTCGGCGATGACCCGGTCGGGTGGCTGCGCAGCATGACGATGCCGGCCTTCTCGCTAGCGCTGCTGCAGGCGGGGCTGCTGGCGCGCATCACGCGGTCGTCGATGCTGGAGGTGCTGCGCCAGGACTACATCCGCACCGCGCGCGCCAAGGGCCTGTCGCAGCGCAAGGTGGTGTTGAAGCATGCGCTGTCCAACGCGCTGATCCCCATCGTCACGGTCGTCGGCATCATCGTCTCCCTGCTGCTGTCCGGTGCCGTGGTGACGGAGGCGCTGTTCTCCATCCCCGGCATGGGGCAGTTGCTGACGCAGGCGGTGCTGTCGCGCGACTACCCGATGGTGCAGGGGGGCTTGCTGCTGGTGACGACCTTCCTGGTGATGGTGAACATCACCGTCGATGTTCTCTACGCCGTGCTCGACCCGCGGGTGCGCTATGAGTGAGCTTCCAGACGCCGAAGGCATCGCGCTGAAGCGCGAGCACCCCGCGCGCGCCGCGCTGCGGCGGCTGTTCCATCATCGGCTTTTCGTCACCGGCCTGTTCCTGTTCAGCATCGTCGCCGGCATCGCGGCCGCCGCACCCTGGATCACCGACATCGACCCGCAGCGGCTGTCGATGCGCAACAAGTTCCTCTCGCCCAGCGAGACCTGGATCTTCGGCACCGACAATTTCGGCCGGTCCTTGTGGTCGCGCGTGGTGTGGGGGGCGCAGCTGTCGATGATCATCGGCGCCTCGGTCGTGGCACTGAACGCGGTGTTCGGCACGCTGATCGGCGCGGCGGCGGGGTATTTCCGCAGGCTCGACAATGCGCTGATGCGGGTGAACGACGCGCTGATGGCCTTCCCGGCGATCCTGCTGGCGATCGCGGTGACATCCGTGCTCGGCCCGTCCACGCTGAACGTCATCCTCGCCTTGTCCATCGTCTACATCCCCCGCACGGCGCGCATCGTGCGGTCATCGGTGATCGTGCTGCGGGAGATGGAATACGTGCAGGCGGCGGTCGCCGCCGGCGCGGGGCATTGGCGCATCCTGCGCCACCATATCCTGCCCAACGCCATGGCGCCGATGATCGTGCAACTGTCCTTCCTGTTCGCCTATGCGGTGTTGTCGGAAGCGACGCTGTCCTTCCTTGGCGTCGGTGCGGTGCCGCCCACGCCGACCTGGGGCAACATCATGGCCGAGGGGCGCGACTTCATGCGCGAGGCGCCCTGGATCATCACCATCCCCGGCGTGATGCTGATGATCACGGTGATGGGGCTCAACCTTCTCGGCGACGGGCTGCGCGACGTGCTCGACCCGCGCCTGCGGATCCAGCAGTGAATCTTCTCGAAGTCCGCGGCCTCACCACCGCCTTCATGACCGGCCGGGGCGAGGTGAACGCCATCGAGGATGTTTCCTTCGCACTGAAGGAAGGCGAGATCCTCGGCATCGTCGGTGAATCCGGTTCCGGCAAGTCGGTCACCGCGCTGACCATCATGGACCTGCTGCCCAAGCCACCGGCCCGTGTCGCGTCCGGTGAGGTCCACTTCAGCGGCCAGCGCCTGACCGGCCTGTCCGACCGCCAGATGCAGTCGATCCGCGGTCCCGGGATCTCGATGATCTTCCAGGAGCCGATGACCTCGCTGAACCCGGTCTTCTCGATCGGCGACCAGATCATGGAGACCATCGCCGCCCATGAACGGCTGTCGCAAGCCGATCTGCGAAAACGCGCCGTCACCATGCTGGACAAGGTCGGCATCCCCTCCGCATCGCGCCGGCTGGACGACTACCCGCACCAGATGTCCGGCGGCCAGCGCCAGCGCGTGATGATCGCCATGGCTCTCGCCTGCAATCCGAAGCTGCTGATCGCCGATGAACCGACCACCGCGCTCGACGTGACTATCCAGGCGCAGATCCTCGACCTGCTGATGGACCTGCGCGACGAGTTCGGCATGGGTGTCATCATCATCACCCACAACATGGGCGTGATTGCCGAGACGGCCGACCGCGTACTGGTCATGTATGCCGGCCGCGTCATCGAGGAAGCGCCCGTGGCGCAGATCTTCGACCGTCCGCTGCACCCCTACACCCGCGGCCTGCTGGAATGCGTGCCCTCGCTGACCGAGGACAAGCCCCGCCTGGTCGCCATTCCCGGCACCTTGCCCGAACCGGCACGCCGCCCGCCCGGTTGCCGCTTCGGCCCGCGCTGTGCCCATGCGCTGCCATCCTGCTCGGCGGCGATTCCACTGCTCGAGTCCCTCGAACCCGCCCACGCCGCCGCCTGCTTCCGCGCGAAGGAACTGGCATGAGCGCCCCGCTGATCGAGGCGACCGCGCTTTCCAAGCATTTCGAGGTCGGCGGCGGCGGGCTGTTCGGGCTGCGAAAGCCCGCCTTGCTGCGCGCGGTCGACGATGTCTCCTTCACCATCACGGCCGGCGAGACGCTCGGCCTGGTCGGTGAATCCGGCTGCGGCAAATCGACGCTCGGCCGGCTGCTGCTGCGGCTGATCGAACCGTCCTCCGGCCGCGTCGCCTTCGATGGCAACGAGATCACCGGCATCGGCCGGGCGGAGATGCGCGGCTACCGCCGGTCCATGCAGATCATCTTCCAGGATCCCTATGGCGCGCTGAACCCACGCATGTCGGTCGAGGACATCATCGCCGAGCCACTGCTGATCCACGGCGCGCGCATGAATGCCGAGACGCGCACCAAGGTGGCGCAGATGCTCGACAAGGTTGGCCTGCCGGCGCGCGCGCTGGACCGCTTCCCGCATGAATTCTCCGGCGGCCAGCGCCAACGCATCGGCATCGCCCGCGCGCTGGTGCTGCATCCACGGTTGATCGTGTGCGACGAAGCCGTCTCCGCGCTCGATGTCTCGGTCCAGGCGCAGATCGTCAACCTGCTGCAGGACCTGCAGCGGGAAATGGGGCTGACCTACCTGTTCATCGCGCATGACCTGTCCGTGGTGCGCCACATCTCCGACCGCGTCGCGGTGATGTATCTCGGCAAAATGGTCGAGGTCGCGGACAAGGCGACGATCTACGCCGCGCCACGGCATCCCTATACCCAGGCGCTGATCGCCGCGGTGCCGGCGCAGCACCCGGCGCAGCGTTCGCGCGGCAAGCGGCAGCGCATCGTCGGTGACATTCCCTCCGCGCTGAACCCGCCCTCCGGCTGCCGTTTCCACACGCGCTGCCCGCACGTCATGCTGGTCTGCCGCGAAACGGCCCCGCCGCTGCGCGAAACAGCACCCGGCCACCAGGTCGCCTGTCATCTGACCGAACTCTGAGGAACGCCATGCCAGAACCACGAAAGTCCCGCCTGGTCCCGGAAGTGGACTTCGCGAAGGACGGCAAGCAGACCGGCTTCATCCGCCTGTTCCATTCCACGCATGACAGCGCCTACGGCTTCCTGCCCATCCCGATCGTGGTGGTGAAGAACGGAGAAGGGCCGACAGCCTTTTTCTCCGCCGGCAACCATGGCGATGAATACGAAGGCCAGATCGCCGTCACCAACCTCATCAAGTGGCTGCAGCCGGAGATGATCCGCGGCCGCGTCATCCTGCTGCCGATGGCGAACTACCCCGCCGCCCTGGTCGGGCGGCGCGTCTCGCCGATCGACGACGTGAACATGAACCGCGTCTTCCCCGGGGATGTGGACGGCACGGTGACGCGGCAGATCGCGCATTTCATCGACAGCGAGATCATCCCGCTCGCCGACCTGGTGATCGACCTGCATTCGGGCGGCTCCTCGCTGAACTACATCCCGACCGCGCTCGCCAAGCAGTCCGCCGATCCGGCGCTATACCAGAAGCAATTGGCCGCGCTGCGGGCCTTCGGCGCGCCCTACACCTATATCCAGGGCGGCGCGCAGGGGCAGGGCGGCGACCAGACGCTCGGCGCCGGGGCGGACCGGCGCGGCAGCATCGCGCTCGGCACCGAACTCGGCGGCGCGGGTGCGGTGAATGCCTCGGGCCTCGCGATAGCCGAGCGTGGTTTGCGCAACCTCCTGGTTCATCTGGGCATCCTCGGCCGGGAACACTGGGTCGAACCGCCCGTGGCGACGCGCTTTCTCGATGTGCGCGGCCCCGAAATGTATGTCTATGCGCCGGAAAACGGCGTCTTCGAACCATTGGTCGAACTGGGCGACACGGTGGCCATCGGCACCCCGGCCGCGCGCATCCATGTTCCCGAAACGCCTTGGCTGCCGCCGGTCGAGATCGCCTTCAAGGCGGCCGGCATCGTCATGTGCAAGCGCATCCCCGCGCGCACAAAGCGGGGCGATTGCCTGTTCCACCTCGCAAACGACCTCGCCGTCTGACCCCTTGCGGCGGGACCGTGGGGCGTGTTCAAGCCCCGTGGTGACCGCACGCCACCACGCCGCCTTCACCATCGCGCCCGACCATCCTGCGCTCCCGGGCCATTTCCCGGGCCGCCCGATCGTGCCCGGCGTGGTCCTGCTGGACCAGGCGATCGCCGCGGCGCGTGACGGCTTCGGGCTGGGCCCGGCCATCGCCCTGCCGCGCGTGAAGTTCGCCGCGCCCGTCCTGCCGGGCCAGCGTGTCGACATTGCCCTGGACCGGCTCGATCCCGGCCGCATCACCTTCACCTGCTCCGTCGACGGTCGTGCCGTCGCGACCGGCGAACTGCGCATCGCCCCATGACCGCGCCCGCCGCCTGGACACGCGTGCCCGAACGCGGTGGTGGCGCGCTGCTGCGGCTGATCGCGTCCATCGCGCTCGGCCTGGGCTGGCATGTCGGCTATGCGCTGCTGCATCCGATCACGCTGTTCTACCTCGCAACCTCGCCGGCGGCACAGAAGCGGGCGGTGCGGCGGTACCTGGCTCGCGCGCTCGGCCGGGATGCCGCCTGGCGGGACCTCTGGCGGCTGTATTTCTGTTTCGCCGCGGCCCTGCTCGACCGCGTCTTCCTGCTCACCGGGCGCACCGCCGGGTTCCGGGTCGAAATCGAAGGCCTGGACCTGTTGAAGGTGTCGGCGGAGGCACGCCAGGGCGTCGTGCTGCTCGGCGCCCATATGGGTTCCTTCGAGGCGCTGCGCGCAGTCGGTGGCGCCGGCGCGCCGGTCGAAGTGCGCATGCTGATGCACGCATCACCCGGCGGCGCCGCCGATGCGCTGTTCGACAGCCTGGACCCAACCCGCGCCGCGTCGGTCATCCGCCTCGGCCAGCCGCAGGCGATGCTGGAAGCGCGGGAGGCCCTGGACCGTGGCGGCGTCATCGGCCTGCTGGCCGATCGTGCGCCGCGCGGCGAACGCATGCTCGCCACCCCCTTCCTGGGCACCGATGCGCCCTTCCCCGGCGGGCCGATGACGCTGGCCGCCATCCTGCACGCGCCGGTGGTGCTCGGGTTCGGGCTGTGGCTCGGTCCACGCCACTACAGGCTGCGCTTCGAATCCTTCGCCGAGGCGATCGACCTGCCGCGTGCAACGCGGGAAGCGGCGCTGCGTTCCTGGCTCGATCGCTACGCGGCCAGGCTCGGCGAGATCTGCCGCGCGCATCCCTACAACTGGTTCAATTTCTACGATTTCTGGCAGGAAGACCCGTGATCCGCCGCGCTGCATTGATCGCCCTTCTGCTGTTGCCCACCGCCGCGCGGGCGCAGGATGCGATGCCGCAGGTCATGGCGGCCCTCGCCGCCAACCGCGACAGCCGCGCGACCTTCGTCGAGGAAAAGGAACTTCCCGAACTCGACCGCCCGCTCACCGCGCGCGGAACCCTCGCCTGGCATGCGCCGGACCGGCTGGAGAAGCGCACCACCGAACCCTTCGAGGAACGCCTGCTGGTCGAGGGCGACCGCATGCTGCTGGAACGCCCCGATCGCGGCGTCCGGCAGGAACTGGCGCTCGACACCGCGCCCGAGATCCGCCCGCTGGTTGAAGCCATCCGCGCCACCCATGCCGGCGACGCCGCCACGCTGCGCACCTATTTCCGGATCGATTTCTCGGGCGACCCTGAGCGCTGGCGCATGGTGCTGACGCCGCTGTCGGTACGCGTGCTCGCCGCCGTGCAGCGTATCACGATCGAAGGCGAGGGCGGCGCCGTGCTGATGGTGGAAACGCAAGGCCGCGAGGGCCGCAGCCGCATGACGGTGACGCCGGCCCGATGACCCGCTTGCTGCGCTTCCTGCCGCTGCTGCTGGCGCTGGCGGTGCTCAGCGCCGCCTTCCCGCTGGCGCTGCGCACGGTGACGCTGCGCAGCGACATCGCGGATTTCCTACCCGATTCGCGCTCCCCCGAAGCCGCCTTCCTGCTGCGCGAATTGCGCGAGGGTGCGGCAACGCGCCTGCTGATAGCCGGCATCGAGGGCGCCCCGGCGCCCGATCTCGCGCGCATCTCCCGGGCCATCGCGACGGCGCTGGACGCCAGCGGGCAATTCGCGGTCGTCGCCATTGGCGCGCCGCGTCTCGAGGATGGCGAAGCCACGCTGCTGTTTGCCCATCGCTACGCGCTGTCGCCGGCCGCGACGCCCGATGCCTTCACCCAGGCCGCCCTGCACGGGTCTTTCGAAACCCTGCTCGACGGCCTGCGCTCCTCGGCCGAGCCGCTGCTGCGCCGCTTCGGTTTCGCCGACCCGACCGGCGCCTTCATCGCGATGCTGCGCGGCTGGTCGGCCGATGCGCGCATCGCGACCGAGAACGGCGTCTGGATGGCGCCCGGACCGCGCGCGCTGATCCTGGCGCAGACGCGTGCGGCCGGCCTCGACGTCGTCGCGCAGCAGCACGCCGCCGAGGCCTTCCGCACCGCCTTCGCCGCCGCCGACGCGCCGCACGGCGCGCGGTTGCTGCTGTCCGGCCCCGGCGTTTTCGCAGCGGAAGCGGCGGCGGCGGTGCGCGCCGATGTGAAGCTCGTCTCGACGCTGTCCTTCCTGCTGGTCGCCGCCTTCCTGTTCTGGCGCTACCGGTCACCGATCATGCTGGCGGTGGTGGCCGTGCCGCTCGCCGTCGGCACGCTGGCCGGGCTCGTCGTGGTGGATGCGGTGTTCGGGCATGTGCATGGCGCGGCCCTCGGCTTCGGCATGACGATGCTGGGCGTCTGCGACGATTATCCGATCCTGCTGGTGACCAATCGCGCGCCGGGCGAGACCCTGCGCCGGACGGCGCGGCGGATTTGGCCGACCTTGCGCCTCGCGACCGTCGCCGCGGTGGCGGGGCTGGTGCCGATGCTGGCCTCGGGGTTTCCGGGCCTCGCCCAGCTCGGGCTGTTCGCGGCCTCGGGGCTGGCGGGCGCGGCACTGTCCACGCGCTTTCTCCTGCCTACGCTGCTGCCGCCCGAAGGACTACCGGTGCGACCGCTGCCCGAACGCGCCGCGCATCTGCTGCTGCGGCTGCCGGCCGGGCGCGGGGTGGTCCTGGCGGGGCTGGCGCTGGTCGCCGCCGCCCTGGCCCTGGCTGGCGGGCCGCGCCTGGCCCGCGACATCGCCGATCTCTCGCCCGTACCGGAAGCGGTGCGAAACCTCGACGGCGAACTGCGCCGCCAGATCGCCGCGCCGGATGTGCGCGTGCTGCTGTCCGTCGCCGGCGCGGATGCGGAGGCGGTACTGCGCGCCTCGGAGGCCACCGCGGCCACGCTGCTCGCCTCCGGCGCCGTGGATGGGATCGACCACCCCGCGCGCTACCTGCCGAGTGCCGCGACGCAGCGCGCGCGCCTCGCTGCCCTGCCCGACGACGCGACGCTCGCCGCGCGTGTCGAGGCCGCGCGTGCCGGCCTGCCGTTCCGCGCCAGCGCCTTCGCCCCCTTCCTGGACAGCATGGCCGAGGCGCGCCGCCTGCCGCCGTTGACACCGGCCGACCTGCGCGGCGCCCCGTTGCTCGCCGCGCGCCTGTCGCCGCTGCTGCGCCAGGACAGCGACGGCTGGCGCGCCATCCTGCTGCCCGAGGGCATTCGCGACATCGCCGCGCTGCGCGCCGCCGCCGCGACGATCCCCGGCCTGCTGCTGGTGGACATCAAGGCGGAGACGGAGGCGCTGCTCGACCAGGGCATCGGCATCGCGTTGCGCTGGGGGGCGGTCGGCGGCGTGCTGGTGCTTTTGCTGCTCGGTGCCGGGCGTGGCCTGGCTGGGGGGCTGCGCATCGCCCTGGCGCTGTGCGGCGCCCTGCTGTTGACCTTTGCCGCGCTCGATGCGCTCGGCGAACAGATCACCGTCTTCCATCTGACAGCGGCACTCTTGCTGGCCGGCGTCGGCATGGACTATGCCCTGTTCATCTCGCGCACGGGCGAGGAAGAACCCGAGGACGCCGCCCGCGCGCTTGGCGCCGTCATCACCTGCATGGTCACGACATTGCTCACCTTCGGTCTTCTCGCGCTGTGCCGCACGCCGGTGCTGCACGCGACGGGCCTGACCGTCTGCATCGGCGTCGCGTCGGCCTTCCTGCTCGCCTGTGCGCTGGCACCACGGCGCGCCGACCCATGACCCCCTACCGCATCACCGCCATCACCGTCGCCAGCGCGATGGGCACCGGCATGGCGGCAACGCGGGACGCGCTGCGGGCGCGCCGCGGCGGGCTGCGCCCCTGCGACCTGCCGGCCATGCCCGACGGCATCTGGATCGGCCGCGTGACGGATGCCGAGGCGATCGACCTGCCCGCGCCGTTCGCCGCCTTCGCCTGCCGCAACAACCGCCTGGCGGAACTGGCCCTGCGCCAGGATGATTTCATGGCGGCGGTTGAAACCGCCAAGGCCCGCCACGGCGCGGCACGCGTCGCGGTGGTGCTCGGCACCTCCACCTCCGGCATCGAGGAGACGGAGCGCGCCTGGCTGCGGCGCCGCGCCGATGGCGCGCTGCCGCCCTACGACTTCGCGCGCACCCACGACCTGCACGCATTGCCGCGCTACCTGCGCGCGCGCCTCGGGCTCGCTGGTCCCTGCGTTTCGATCTCCACGGCCTGTACCTCGGGCGCGCGATCCTTCCTTGATGCGGTGGCATTGGTCGAGGCCGGTTTCGCCGATGCCGCGGTAGTCGGCGGCGCGGATACGCTGTGCCGGCTGACGCTGCACGGCTTCGGCTCGCTGGAACTGCTGGCACAGGGGCCCACGCGCCCATGCGCCGAGGATCGCGACGGCATCAGCATCGGCGAGGCCGCCGCCTTCGCACTGATCGAACGCGCCAGGCCGGATGATGCTGGCCGCATCGGCCTGCTTGGCGCCGGCGCGTCGTCGGATGGGCATCACATGTCCTCCCCGCATCCGGAAGGGCATGGCGCGGTGACGGCGATGCGCGCCGCACTCGACAGCGCGGGGCTGGCGCCGGACGCCGTCGACTACGTGAACATGCACGGCACCGGAACGCGCGCGAATGACGCCATGGAAGACCGCGCCATCGCGCGCATCTTCGGCGACACGGTGCCGTGTTCGTCCACCAAGGGCTGGACCGGCCACACGCTCGGCGCCTCCGGCGCGCTGGAAGCGGGGATCGCCGCGATCTGCGTCGAGGATGGGCTGGTGCCGGGGTGCCTGGGTGTCGGTCGCGTCGATCCGGCTTTCGGCGCCGGCGTCCTGGTGAACAACCGGCAGGCGCGGGTCGATCGCGTGCTGTCCAATTCCTTCGGCTTCGGCGGCAGCAACTGCGCGCTGGTGATCGGGCGCATCCCGTGACGCCCGCCATCGGCATCGCCGGCATCGGCCTGCTCGGTCCGGGGCTGGACGGCTGGGCGGCGGCGCAGCCGGTGCTGGCAGGCCTCGCGCCGTTCAATCCCGCGCCGGTGACGCCACCGGTGCCCGGCCTGCTGCCGGCCACGGAACGCCGCCGCACCGGCCCGTCGGTGCGCCTGGCGCTCGCCGTCGCGGCCGAGGCGGTGCAGGCGAGCGGCCTGCCGCCGGAGGAGCTCGACACCGTCTTCGCCAGCTCGAACGGCGAAGCCCAGGTGATCGTCTCCATCCTCGAGGCGCTGCACGCACCGGATGGGGCGATCTCGCCGACCCAGTTCCACAATTCAGTGCACAACGCGGCGGCGGGGTATTGGGGGATCGCGGTCGGGTCTGCGCGCCCCTCGGTCAGCCTGGGCGGGCACGACTTCGTCTTCGCGACCGGGCTGATGCAGGCCGCCGCGCAGGTGGTGACGCAGCGCGCGCCGGTGCTGTTCGTCGCCCATGACGTGCCGTTGCCGCCGCCGCTGCGGGCATTGCGGCCCGGCGACGGGTCCTTCGCCGCCGCCTTCGTGCTGGTGCCCGGCGACGCCGGGCATGGCACGCTGCGGATCGGGCACGCGGCGGAGGGCCCGGCCGCCGACCCGCCCTTGCGGCCCGCATTCGACGCCATCCGCGCGAGCAATCCGGCCGCCCGCGCGCTACCGCTGCTGACGGCGCTGGCCGCGCGGCAACCCGCGACGTTGCGCCTCATGCTGCCCGAGGCGGCCGCGCTCGACATCCTGATCGCGCCGTGACCGGCCTGCCCGACAGCCGCGCCGCGATTGCCCGGCTGGTGCCGCACCAGGGGGCAATGTGCCTGCTCGACCGCGTCGAGGTCTGCGACGCTGCGCGCATCGCCTGCACCGCCGCGACCCATCGCGACCCGCATCACCCGCTGCGCCGCGGCGACATGCTGCCGGCCGTCTGCGGGCTGGAATATGCGCTGCAGGCGATGGCGCTACACGGCGCCTTGTCCGATGGCGAGCCACAGGGGCCCGGCTTCGTCGCGGCCCTGTCGGGCGTGGTCATGAACGCCGAGCGGCTGGACGCGGTGGCCGGCGACCTCCACATCACCGCCACGGCGCTGGCGCGGGAAAGTCGTGGCTTCATCTACGGGTTCGACATCAGCGGCGACGGCCAGATGCTGCTGTCGGGCCGCGCAACGATCGTGCTGGCATAGCGCGCCTGCGGTCGACGGCGCTCGCGCAAGCCGCTCGGATATTGTGTTCGAGCGCGTATCTTCCCGCGACCGGCGGATTCCCGTCAGGCGCGATCGGCCCCAGAGGGTGGCGATGACACAGCGGTTGCTCGCGGAGAGGGGCTCTGCCCCGCTCCGGACCTCTCCCCGCCAAAGGCCGGTGGGTCTTTGGAAACCCATACCGGGCACGGTGGCCCATCGGTCGCGCCACCATATCAGCTCCGTCCGCCGCCCGCGGCGCCAGGGATCGGCATTCCAAAGGCCCCCTGGCCTTTGGTGGGGTGGTCCGGAGGGGCAAGGCCCCTCCGGTTCCGCGCTGCCCGCCCGATGACGCGCCGCCTCGGCATCCTCCTCGAATCCGGCGGCCATGCCCGCGGCCACTACGCCCTGGTCGTTGCTGCCGGGGCCGCGGCCCTGGGGCGCGCCGTGACGCTTTTCGCCACCAACCGCGGTTGCCTGCTGCTGGCCGAATCCTGCCCCCTGCTGGACGACCCGCGGGAGGTGGCGATCATCGCGCGCGGGGTCGCGGGCATCGCCACGCTGCTCGAAGCCTGCGCCGAACTGGGCGTCCGGCGCATCGCCTGCGAGGCAGGGCTGAAGGCGGAGGACCTGGGCAGCCTCGTCCTTGCCCCGGGGGTCGAGGTGGCAGGGATTGCAACGTTTCTGGATGCAGTCGGGGACGGACAGGTCATTACCCTGTAGCGCGGCGCTTGACCCGACAACGGCGCGGGGTGGACAGAAGAAGCCATGACGGAACTCCTCCGCCCCGGTCTCGTGGCGCTCGCCTTGCTCGGCGCGCTGCCTGCCGCCGCGCAAAGCTCCCTCGGCGGGGCAGGCAGCCTGCCGCCACCACAGCGCCCCGGCGGCAGCGCGCCTGCCGCACCGACAGCGCCGACGTCGCCGGCAACGCCGGCCCGTCCGCCGGTGGCCAGCGCACCCCGCGCGGCCACGCCGCCGGCGCCACGCCTGACGACGCCGCAGGCTGCCCCCGTGGTGCGCCCGCCGAACCGGCCCGATGCGCGCCCGCGCACCGCCCCCGCGACCCAGGCCACCCGGCCGCCCGCCGCCAATCGGGGCCGTGCTGCGGCAGGGGCCGCCGCGGGTGCCGGGGCCGCCGCCGGCGCGGCCGCGCGCCCCGCGGAGCCGGTGCAGCCCGCACCCGAACCACAGCCCTCGACCGGCTCGGTGACCGGCCTGGCGCTGCCGCGCTTCGCCGCCCTGCGGTCGGATGAGGTGAACCTGCGCACCGGCCCGGGCACGCGTTTTCCGATCGAATGGACCTATCAACGGCGCGAATTGCCGGTGGAGATCACCCGGGAATTCGAATTGTGGCGCCGCATCCGCGACCCGGAGGGCACCGAGGGCTGGGTTCATCAATCGACCCTGATGGGCCGCCGCAGCGCGATCGTGCGCGGCGCCCCGGGCACCGAGGTGGCGTTGCGCCGCCGGGCGGAGGATGACGCGACGGCGGTCGCCAGGCTGCGCCCCGGCGTGGTGGTCCGGCTGCGCCTGTGCGAGGCGCGCAGCCCCTGGTGCGAGGCGCAGGCCGGCGATTATCGCGGCTATATCCGCCGCGCCGAGGTCTGGGGCGTGCTGCCGGATGAGGAAGTGAAATAGGCCGCGCCCCTTGCGTCCACGCCGCCTGATTCGGGCATTGCCGGACGAGCATCTTCACGCGTTCGGATAATTCCATCCGGACGCAATCTGCTCTAGCTTTCCGCCATGCCCGACGACACGCCCATCCCAGCGATCCATGACCTCGGCGGCGCGGCGCGCTTCCACTGCACGCCAGTTGAACATGACGAGGCCCCGCCCGACGCCTTCGGCAAGAAGGTCGATGCGCTGCGCCAGATCCTCGCGCAGAAGGGCCTGATGACGGTGGATGAACTTCGACGTGGCATCGAGAGCATCCCGGAGGGCGAATATTTCGCCCTCGGCTATTACGAGCGCTGGCTGCGGTCGATCGCCCTTCTGATGGTGGAGAAGGGGCAGGTCGAGGAAGGTGCGCTGCGATGAGCGAGACCCCCCGCTTCGCCCCTGGTGCCGCCGTGCGCGTGAAGGATGACTGGCCCGAACGCCGCGGCCCCTGCCACATCCGCACGCCGCACTACATCCGTGGCCGCACCGGCACGGTGGTGCGCCCGCTCGGCGTCTTCGCGAACCCCGAGGACCTCGCCTTCGCCCGGCCTGCGCCGAAGCGCACGCTGTACCATGTGCTGTTCGCGCAGGAACCGATCTGGCACGAGGGCAAGCCCGCCGACACCGTGATGGTGGAAGTCTTCGAACACTGGCTCGAGGAAGCCTGACCATGGCAGCCCCCCCGCGCCCCGACAGCATCGCCCTGCTCGACCGGCTGGTGGCGGCGCTTGAAGCCAAGGGCATCGTGACCGAGGCCGAGATCGCCGCGCGCCAGGCGAGCACCGACAAGGCCAGCCCGGAGACCGGCGCGCGCATGGTCGCGAAGGCCTGGACCGACCCGGCCTATCGCGCCCTGCTGCTGTCCGACGGCAAGGCGGCCGCCGAGCAGATGGGCGTGTCGATGGCCGGCGCGCCGCCGCTCGGCGTGCTGGAGAACACGCCGGGGCGGCATCACCTGGTCGTCTGCACCCTGTGCTCCTGCTACCCGCGCGCCGTGCTGGGCTATCCGCCCAACTGGTACAAATCCTTCGCCTACCGGTCCCGCGCAGTGCGCGAACCGCGCCAGGTGTTGGCCGAATGGGGGCTGAACCTGCCCGACAGCGTCGAGATCCGCGTCGTGGACAGCACCGCGGATTACCGCTGGATGGTTCTGCCGATGCGCCCGGCGGGGACCGAGGGCTGGGACGAGGCGCGGCTCGCCGCCCTCGTCACGCGGGATTCGCTGGTCGGCGTCGCGGTGCCCGCCGCCGGCTGATCAGGCTGGCGCCGAGGCATCCTCGGCCGACGGCGATGCAGCCTCCACCGGCGGTTCGGCCGGCGGATCGTCGCCCACCTGCACCGTGACATCGACGGTCAGGCCGAGGAAATCGTCGGCATCGCCGAAATACCCGCCGCCGACTGGCACGGCCTGTTCGGGTGTGCGCGTCGCGCCCACGCGGATCAGGTTCTCGCCGGCAACGAGCCCGTTGGTCGGATCGTATTCCACCCAGCCCGCGCCTGGCACGTAGACCGCGCACCAGGCATGGGTGGCGCCGCCGCCGACCGCGCCCTCGCCGTTGTCCTCATAGAGGTAGCCGGTGACGAAGCGCGCCGCGAGGCCGAGGCTGCGCGCCGCCTCCATCATCAGCAGCGTGAAATCGCGGCAGGCGCCGCGCCCGGTCTCCAGCGTGACGACGGGGGTGTTGGTGCCCTCCGCATCGCGGCCCTCATAGGTGAATTCGTCGCGGATGGCGCGCGTCATCGCCTCCAGCATCGGCAGGGTGTGGGTCGCTTCCCCCTGCGCGAGGAAACGCCGAGCCCAGGCATCCACGCGCCGCTGCGGATCGGGCAGATGCCGTTCGCGCAGGCGCGCGACGTCCGGTGCTTCCTCCGCGCCGTAGGAGAAGGGGAAGACCTCGACCGCCGGATCCAGCGTCGCCAGCGGTAACTCGGGTCCGGCCGGATAGTGGGTGAGGTCGAGCTTCGAGATGATCTCGAGATGGTCCGTCGTCGCATCCGGTGCCCAATCCATCAGGCAGACCGAATTGCCGAAAACGTCATGCGCCCAGCGCGTGACCATCGGCGTCGGCGAGACCGAGAGCGTCGCGTCGTGCAGGCGCAGATCATGGCTGTCGCGCGGGCGCACCATCAGACGGTGCTGCGTCAACCCGACCGGATTGCGATACTCATAGCGTGTCAGGTGGCGGATACGAACGCGGGCCATGTCGGCAGATTCCCCGGGGAAAGCGGTACGGCCGGGTCGCCCCGGCCGCCAGCCATCCTAGCGCGAAATGCCGCCGATGGTTTCACGCCATCCGCGGCGCAGCGTTCAGGCCGCGCCGTAGATGAAGACCGGCATGGGCTGGGTGTCGTCCACCACGGACTTCACGCCGGGCACGTTCTCGGCCAGCACGCGCAGTGCCTTCTGCACCACGTCGGACCGGCGGAAGCCGTGGAAGGTGACGACGCCGGCATTCACCTCGACCATGGTGTAGAAGGTGTCCGTCCAAGGCTCCTTCTTCATCGCGGCCATCACCGCGCGGCGGACGCGTTCGTCGGACAGTTCCGCGTCCTCATGCGCGGGTGCCACCAGCGCGCGCAACAGGTCGGCGCGGCTGACGATGCCCTTCAGCTTGTCGCCGTCCAGCACCACGACGCGGCGGATCTTCTGTTCCTCCATCATGTGGGCGATGTGCGCGGCGGTGGTGTCGGGGCCAACCGTCACGACCTTTTCCGTCATCAGATCCTTTGCCGTCACGCCGTGAGTGCGGGCAAAGCGTTCGGCCTGGCTCGCCGGGTCGGCGAACAGCGCGCCGAACCAGGAGGTCGGCTTGTCTTCCTCACCCGCCAGGCGTCGGATCAGGTCAGCCTCGGTGACGATGCCGAGCACCGCGCCGGCGGGGTCCACCACGGGAACGGCGGAAATGCCGCGATCGGCGAGCAGGCGTGCCATGGCCATCACCGGGGTCTCCGGCGGCACGGTCACGACATCAGGGGTCATCAGATCGCGGGCGGTCAGGCCAGGCATGACTTCTTCCTCCAGGGCTCAGTGACGGCAGAATGCCGGGGAGAATGGCGTCCGGCCTTGCGCCAGATCAACGGCGGGGGCTTAAAGGAATTGCCGCTCCCCGCTATCAGGCTGGTTCGGTTCAAGAATTCGGAGGAACAAAAACATGTCCGGGATTTCACGTCGGAGCATCGTGGCCGCCGCAGCCGGAACGCTCGCCCTGCCGGGGCTGGCCCGCGCGCAGGCGGCGCAGCAGCTTGCCATCGCCACCGGCACGACCGGCGGCGTCTATTATCCGCTTGGCGGCGCGCTGGCGAACTACCTGTCGCGCGGCATCCCGGGGATGAGCGCCACGGTCGAGGTGACCGGCGGGTCGGTCGCCAACATGCAGCTGCTGGGTGCCAACCGCGTCGGCATCTCCATCACCCAGGTCGATGCGGCGGTCGATGCGCTGCGCGGCAATGACCGCTTCCGCGGCCGCCCGGTGCCGGCGCGCGCCATCGCGGTGCTGTATACCAACCGCATGCAGGTGGTGACCGTGGCCTCCACCGGCATCCGGTCCATCCAGGATCTCAAGGGCAAGCGCATTTCCACCGGCGCGCCGGGTTCGGCGACCGAGGTGATGGCCTTCCGGCTGATCGAAGGCGCGGGCCTGGACCGCGAGAAGGACTTCCGTGCGCGCGAACGGCTTTCCCCCGCCGAGAGCACCAACGCGATCAAGGACGGCAAGCTCGACGCGTATTTCTTCGTCTCGGGCGTGCCGACCAGCGCGATCACCGACCTGGGTGCGACGCCTGGCGTGCAGATCGTGCTGATCGACCACGACCAGTACATCCCGCGCATCACCGAGAAATACGGCCCCGTCTATTTCCCCGAGGTCATTCCCGCCGGCACCTATCCGGGCCAGACGACGCCGAACAAGCAGATGTCGGTCGGCAACATCATGGCGGTGCGGGACGACATGCCCGCCGCGCTGGTGACGCAGATCCTGCAGATCACCTGGGGCAACCGGGAGGATTGGGCACGCGTGCATTCGGCGGCGCGGGACTTCGTGCTGGATGGGCAGAAGACCGCCGCGGCAGGCATTCCCTGGCATCCCGCGGCCGAGGCGTTCTGGAAGGGGCAGGGCGCGACGCTCTGACCGGGAGACGGAGGGGGCCTTGCCCCCTCCGGACCACCCCCACCAAAGGCCAGCGGGCCTTTGGAATGCGGGCTTTCGGTGCCGGACGGAACGGGCAGTCCGTGCTTACGCCGCAGGTGCCGAACGCCCTCGCGAACACCAAGGACTCGCATTCCAAAGGCCCGCTGGCCTTTGGCGGGGTGGCTTGGAGGGGCAGCGCCCCTCCAACCTTCCCCTTTTCGACGATGCCCTGACGGAGCAGCCTTGTGACCACCACCCACCACCTGCCGCCCGAAGCTGCGACCGAAGGGCTCGACGACGCCACCGCCGCGCGCATCGAGGAACTGATCGAGGAGGAGGAGGGCGCGCAGAACCGCTTCTCCGGCTGGCTCGGCTATGGCGCGACCATGCTCGCGCTGGCGATGTCGCTGTTCCACCTGTGGGCGGCCTGGGACATCGTGCCGACCACGACGCTGCGCTACGTCCATGTCGGCTTCGCGCTGGTGCTGGGCTTCGTGCTTTTCCCGGTGCTGCGACGCTTCCGCAATCGGCTGATGCCGTGGGACGTCGCACTGGCCGCCGCCGCGGTCTACTGCATCTATTACCTGATCGCCGGCGGCGACGACCTGCAGGATCGCTACATCTTCCCCGAACCGATGGACATCGTCGTCGGCTGGATGCTGATCGCGCTGGTGCTGGAAGCGGCGCGGCGCACAACCGGGCCGGTGATGCCGGCGGTGGCGATCGCCTTCCTGCTCTACGGCTTCTTCGGCAACCACCTGCCCGCGCCCTGGCAGCACCAGGGCTATGATTCCGAACGTCTGATCCCGCATTTGACCATCACGCTGGAAGGCATATTCGGCACCGCGGTCGATGTCTCGGCGACGCTGATCATCCTGTTCACCATCTACGGTGCCATCCTGCAGAACAGCGGGGCGGGGAAGTTCTTCGTCGATTTCTCCTTCGCCGCGACCGGCGGCAAGGCGGCGAGCGCGGGACGCACGGTCGTGCTGTCATCGTTCCTGCTCGGCGGGCCGTCGGGTTCGGGGGTGGCGACGACCGTCACGCTGGGCACCGTCGCCTGGCCGATGATGAAGAAGGTCGGCTATCGCGCCGATGATGCCGGCGGGCTGCTGGCGGCCGGTGGGCTGGGTGCGATCATCTCGCCGCCGGTCCTGGGTGCCGCGGCCTTCCTGATCGCCGAGTATCTCAAGATCGGCTATCTCGACGTGCTGAAGATGGCGGTTATCCCGACCATCCTCTACTACGCGTCCCTGCTGTTCATGGTCGAGCTGGACCAGAAGCGCATCCGCGCCGAACGCGGCGGCATCGACATCGTCGAGGGCATGACCGTCGAGCCCATCCCGGCGCTGGTGCGCCGCTACGGCTTCCACTTCTCCTCCTTGATCGCGATCATCATTTTCATGGTGTGGGGGTATTCCGCCACCCTGTCGGTGCTCTACGCGATGATCGTCGCGGTGGTGCTCTCCTTCATCCGCCCCGAACAGGCGCTGTGGCCGAAGCGGCTGATCGAAACGTTGGCGAGCGGTGCGATCCAGGCGGTCGGCATCGCCGCGACCTGTGCCAGCGCCGGCATCATCGTCGGCGTCATCACGCTGACCGGGCTGGGGCTGAAGTTCAGCGACATCGCCATCCAGGCGGCGGGCGGGTCGGTCGTCGTCACCGCGCTGTATACCGCGCTGATCGTGTGGGTGATCGGGCTCGCCGTGCCGGTCACCGCCTCCTACATCATCTGCGCGGTGGTGGCCGCGCCGGCTCTGATGAAGCTCGGCGTCCCGGACTACGCCGCGCATATGTTCGTTTTCTACTACGCCGTGCTGTCGGAGGTTTCGCCACCCACCGCGCTGTCGCCCTTCGCCGCCGCCGCGATCACCGGCGCGGGGCCGTACCGCACAACCTTGCAGGCGTGGAAATACACACTGCCGGCTTTCCTGCTGCCCTTCGTCTTCGTCACCGACCCCGAGGGCGTCGGCCTGCTGCTGAACTTCACGCCGAGCATGACCTGGATCGACGTGGCCTGGCAGACGCTGTTGGCGGCCGGCGGGCTCGCTGCGCTGGCGGCGGCGGCACAGGGCTACGGACGCCGCATGATGGCGGTGTGGGAGCGCTTCGCCCTGGCCGTCGCCGGCCTGCTGATGATCTTCCCGGCACTGATCGAGCACTTCGCCGCCGACCTTCTGCCCTATCCGCATTGGATCGGGGTGGCGCTCGCGATCGGGCTGCTGGCGCTTCAGCGACCGCGGCCGGCGTGAACGCAGCATCGCAATTTCACCCATGGGTTTATCAATGCGACATGATATTCTCGCATTATGCGTTGGCCCGCCCTGCTCTGTCTGCTGCTGCCCGTCGCCTGCGGGTCGTCCTCCGGTGACGACATCCTGTCGGTCAACCTGCTGCCGGCCGGCCTGACCGAAGCGCTGTTCGGAACCGGCGAACCCGAAGGGGAGTGGGAGAGCACCCCCGCCGAGCCGGCTGACGGCGAACCGGCGCTGCGGCTGAGCCTGGGCTCCCGCCGCGGCGTCGCCGTGCTGTTGCAGGAAGAAGGGGAGCGCCGGTTGTGGCGCACGCCGGGCGGCGTCGCGGTGGCAACCGATGGCGCGCGCGTCGTCGCTACGGCGGGGCTGCGCCAGGTCCTGGCCGCGACGCGCTTCGACGGCACCGACCTGCTCGCCCGGCTGCCCGAACTGGGTGAGGGGCAGTGGCGCGCCACCCGCGTGGTGGATTTGATGCGATCCGCCAGCGACCCGACGCGCATGCGTTTCGGCGTGCGCCTGGATTGCCGGATGACCGTCACCCCGGCCGCGGTCGAAGACACATTGCTGGTCACCGAGACCTGCCGCGGCGGTGCGACCTTCACCAGCCAGTTCTGGGCGGATGCGCGGTCTTACGCGGTGTTCCGCTCGGAACAATGGGTCGGCGACGACCTGCCGCCTTTGGTGGTCGAGGTCATCGCGACACGCCCGCCCGTCGAGATCATCCCGCTGCCCAGGTGAGCCCCGCGCGGCGCACCCGCCGCGCCACATACAGCGCCCAGGCGACCTGCACGGCCAGCGCCGGCAGCACGATCAGCGGCTTGGTCCCCGGCGTCATGCGCAGGAACAGCGCGATCAGCCCGCCATGGAACAGCACGAAGCCCCAATGCACGGCGGCGACGGTCCGCACGCCCAGGCCCGACCGCTGCGCCATCTGGTACAGATGCGTCCGGTGCGCCGCCGCCACGCGCTCGCCCATCGCTGCGCGCCGCGCCAGGGTGAAGGCGGCGTCGAACAGCAGCCCGAACAGCAGCAGCGGCACGATCAGGAACGACACCGAGGCGGCATCGAACCGCGCCGCCGCCACGGCCAGAACCGCCATCATGAAGCCAAGGAACTGGCTGCCGACATCGCCCATGAAGATGCGCGCCGGGTGCAGGTTGAACGGCAGGAAGCCCGCCAGCCCCGCCGCCAGCAGCAGCGACGCCGCATAGACGAACCAGCCCCCCTGGTCCCCCGCCACGACGCACAGGATGACCGCGGCAAGGAACGCCGACCCGCCGACGAGGCCATCCAGCCCGTCCATGAAATTCACCGCATTGGTGCAGCCGACGATCCAGAACAACGTCAGCGGCACGCCGAGCCAGCCGATCGGCACCTGCCCGATCCAGGGCAGCGCCAGGCGGTCCAGCACCAGCCCCGCAGCGACCGCCACCAGCGCCGCCACCGCCTGCGCCGCGAGCTTCACGGCGAAGCGCAGATCCGCCACGTCATCCCACAGCGACACGGCGGCGATCGCCACCGCCGCGCCGATCACACCAAGGAATTGCGGTGGCGGCAGCCGGGCATACTCCGCCCCGACATACAGCGCCGCCATGCCGGCGACGAAGGCCACCACCACGCCCACCCCGCCGCCCCGCGGCGTCGGCCGCGCATGGGACGACCGTTCATTCGGATGGTCCAGGATCGGATAGGCGATCATCAGCCGCACCACCCCGGCCGACAGGGCAGCGAGACACAGCGCGAAGGCAAGATGCCGGAGGACAGCGTCGATCAGCATGGGCGGGAGCGGCTATGCCCCGGCCAGGGCGGTGCGTCCAGCGATGGGAAGGGCACCGGTGCATGAGCGCGAGGATTGGAGGGGCGCCGCCCCTCCATACCACCCCGCCAGGAGCCAACGGGCTCCTGGACCGCGGGATTTCTGCGCTTTGGGCGACGGACGGAGTCGGGGTGGCATCCAGGTTTCGGGCCTGATGCATGCCCTGCCGTTACCGAAGCCTTGCCCCGCCCATCGCCTCGGCAACCCCTACCGCGTGAACCAGGCCGCCCCGCGCTGCAGCGCCTCCTCCCGGCCCTGGCGCGTCACCTCCCACAACGGATTCTCCACTGCCAGGCGCTGGCCGCCGTCGCGCTGCACGGGCCGGATCACAGCCCCCATCGTCGATCGCGTCTGCACCCCGAACAGGTCGAGCGGCACCCGGATGAAGATGCCCTTGTCGAACGACCCTTCGCCGAACTGGGAATAGGACGCGCTGGTCATGGTCGCGAAGGCGCCGACCTCGATCCCGGAATCGAAGCGCCGGGCGACCTCGATCGTCCCGCCCCAATCGCCCGCCAGGTACCGCCCGCCGCGCAGCGTCGTCGTCAGGTTCCACCACGGCAGATCGAGGTAGAGCGACACCTGCCCCGTCGTCACCCGATAGTCCTGCACCCCGAAGCGCTGGTCATAGTCGCGCTGCGCGACGTAGTTGATGTCGAGTCCGATGCCGAAGGGCTGGTCATGCGGCCGCCACAGGATCTCGCCCGACACGCCGGCGAACATCGGTTCCAGATACCCCGCCGTCGCCCGCGCGAAGACATCCGGCGCCACCGACCAGATGCGTTCCGCATACAGCGAGGTGACGGCCAAGTTCCGCCCCTCCTCGGCATACAGCGCGTAGTCGGACCGCACATGCGGCAACAGCGAATCCGACGACGCAGCCCCCGACAGGTTCTGCGCCACCACCTGCGCCACCCCCCCGGCGATCGAGAAGCCCGCGCCGAGTTCCACCCGCGCGCCCGCCGCCACCGCCGCCTGCCACAGCACGCTGCGCGACGGATCGCCCAGCACCAGCCGCAGCCCCGGTTCGATCCGCCAGTCGAAGAACGGCCCGGGGGCCTGCACCGCATCCTCGAAGCCCTCGCCCGGCGCCATCAGTATGGCGGTGGCGAAGACCTCCTCGGCGCTGCCCTGGCCGCGCGCGGCGGATTCCATCGCCGATCGCAGCACCATGATCCGCGCGATCTCCACCCCGGCAAGCGACCAGGCGACAACCACGCGTTCCACCTGCCGCGGCAGCAGCGGCTGCGCCGCCCGCACCACCCGCCCGACCACCTGCGCCAGCGTGCGGTATCGCCCATCGCCGACGGCGATCCGCGCCTCCTCCCCCTCGATCGCGACGGCGCGCGGGCTGAGCCCCGCTGCGCGCAGCGCGTCGAACAGGCGCGGCGCGACCAGCAGCGCCTCGGGCGAAGCATCCTCGGGCCGTCCGGCCATCGCCGGCGGCGCTGGCAACGGAATGCGCGGCGGATCGTCCGGATTCATGCGCACCGAGGCGCGCAGCAGCACATCCGTGCCGTTCACGTATTGCACGCCGACATCCAGCCAGTCATTCGACCATTGCAGCCCGGCATTCACCCGCGAATCCGACAGCCCACGCAGATTGGTGGTCCGGGCCGGATACCCGCCCCGCTCATCGCGCAGTTGGTCGCCGCTGAACTCGATCTTGGCGCGCAACCCGTCCAGCACGCCCCAGGGCGTGTCGATCGGCGGCACCGTCCATTCCACCCCGCCGAAGAAGGCGATGTCCTGCCCGTGGAAATAGGTCCCCCAGCGCGGCGTGCCGCCCTGGCCGACATTGCGCTGCCGGTCGGCAAAGCCGGACCAGGTGTCGACCAGCGGATTCTCGGTATCCGCATAGGTCCCCAGCCGCCCCCAGCCGATCCCCAGGGTTACGTCGAAATCCCAGAAGCGCTTCGACGCCACCAGGTATTCCCCGCCATAGATCCCGGTCCCGGCAATGTCCTGGATGCCGACCGCGAGCGCCGGCCGCCAGTCATTCTCCTCCCACAGCCGGATCTTGATGTCGAAGGACCGGTCCGAGACCATCCCCTCCCCGGTCGTGCCGTTAAGCCGCTCGGACAGCCGGAAGGTCGTCTCCAGCCAGGGCAGCGCCTGGAAATTCAGGAACCAGAAGTTGCGCTGGTGCCGCAGGCCGAAGCCGGCCTCGAGCGTGCCGTCGGGACGGAACCGCGCATTGCGCATCTCGATCAGCCCGACGCCGCCCCAATCGGACCCGGTGCCCTCCACCGGCATCCCGGCATCCTGGGCACGGGCGGACGGTGCGAGCAGGAGGAACACGGCAAGGGCGCGCCACGCACAGCCCCGGTGCCAGGGAAGGGCTTTTCGCGCGGTGGCGGCAAGGCGCCAGGGACGCGATTGGAGGGGCGCTGCCCCTCCAAACCTCCCCGCCAGGGGGCTACGGCCCCCTGGACCGCGGGTAATTGGTTCCGGGCATGGTGGGTGCGCCGCGAAGATGGTGCGCGCTGCTGGCGCGGCACCCGGATGAGATTCCGTGTTCCGTGCACAGCACAGTCCAATGCCCTTGCGGACGGCCCGGCCTGCCCATCGCCAGGTTGAGGTTCCCAAAGGCCTTAAGCCTTTGGTGGGGGAGGTCCGGAGGGGGCAAGGCCCCCGCCGGTCCCGTCCCCCGGCCGCACACGCCCGCCACCCATCCGGCTGACGCATAGATGCCTCGTCATCGCCTACCGCCCGGCCTCACGCGAGATCACCGCCAGTGCCGCGGCGGAGACGGAGATCTGCCCGAGCACCTGCGTCAGGTCGCGAATGAACCCCCAGGTTTCGTAGGGGCTGGGGTCCTGCGGCACGACCACCAGGCTGCCCGGCGGCACCGGCGGCCCGCCCTGCTGCCAGGCGCCGAGCCCGGCCGCCGTGGATTGCCCGTTGGGCAGCACGATGAAGGCGCGCGACACGTCGGCGAAACGCTGCGTGCCGCCCGAGGCGCGCACATAGTCGCTGGCCCGCCAGCCTGAACGGAATTGCAGGGAGCCGGCATTGAGCACCGAGCCGACGACGGTGACCTCGTTCGGCCGCTTGGGGATGGCAATGATGTCGCCGGGTTCCAGCAGCACGTCGAGTTCCGGGCGGGCAGCGAGCAGCACGGGATTGGCCTCCACCACCATGCGCCCGGCGGCGCGCGCCTCGCGCAGCGAATTGGCGAGTTCGCGCCCTGCGGTGATGGCGGCGCCGAGATCCACGCCGGCGCCGCGCGACCCGGCCACCGCCTGGCCGGAGGCGACCTGGATCAGGCTGGTCTCCAACTCGCGGGCCGTGCGCGCGAAGCCTTCCTGCTGGCGCTCGCGGACCGAACTGCGGGTGAAGACGGCACCATACGGGTATGCGTGCGGCGTCAGCCCGCCGGCACGGGCGATGACCTCCGACAGGCGTTCGCCGCGGCGGATGTCGTAGGTGCCGGGACGGAGGAATTCGCCAAGCAGGATGACTGGACCGGTGTCGCGGTCGCCGAAGCCGCGCGGGATGCGGATGGTGTCGCGCGCGGACAGCCGGATGGCGGCGAAGTTGCGGCTGGTCAGGTCCAACCGCGTGCGCGCGAGCGGGATGGCGCCGCCAGCATCCGGCGGCTCGCGCGCGAATTCCACCACGCGCAGATCGGCCGCGTCCGACAGCCCACCAGCCGCCGCGATCACCTGGTCGAGCCCGGTGTCGTCGGTGATCGGGAACAGGCCGGGGGCGCGCGCCTCCCCGGTCAGCACCACCGACTGGTCGAGCAGGAAGGCCGGCAGGTCCGGATAATCGAGATAGACCTGTGGGCAGGCCGCGCTGCCGAGTTCGGGGAAACCGGCGCCCTTCACATGGGCATAGCGCTGGGGCGAGGCGCGGGAGGCCAGCGCCAGCGCCGTCAGCGCTGGGCAATCCGCGGCAGGGGGCGCATTGGGCGTGGCTGCCGGCGCCTCTCCGCGCAACGCCCGCTGCACGGCCGGGGAGGTGAGGAAGACGATGTCGGACCGCGCGAAGACGATGACCTCGTCGCCTTCGCGCAGAGGCAGGTTGGCGCGGCCTTCCAGCACGCGGCCGAGATCGAAGGCGAGGAAGCCGCGCTGCCCGGTCTGCGCATCGGCGCGCCACACCACGCCGAGCCGAACATAGGGATCGTTGCGCAGCAGCCGGCGGTCGGAGATCAGGCCGCGCAGCGTCTGGGTCTGCCGCCCGCCCGACGCCGCACGGGTCACGGGGATGGTGACGTGCCCCGCCAGGCGCACCGTGTTGGCGACGACATCCGCACCGGGCTGCACGAGCACGGCGTCGCCGCGGCGGACGGTCGATGCCGGGGCAAGCTCGGCGAAGGATCGCCGGCCGGCGCCGTCGCCCTGCTGCACCAGCAGCCGATTGCCGCCCTGACGGATTGTGCCGCCGGCAAGCGCCAGCAACTCGGCGAGCGGTGCGGCGACGCGCCCGGCCGGCAATTCGTAGATGGCCGGACGGGCCACATCGCCGGCCACGGCGACCGATCCGCCGACCGGCGGGACGATGATGCGGTCGCCCTCGCGCAGCCCGAGATTGGAGTCCCCCGGCGCATCGGCAATGACGCTGTAGAGGTCGACCACCCGCCGCCCGCGCGGCCCCTCGATGCGGATGGCGCGGAGCGACCCCGTCTTGCGCACGCCGCCGGACGCCGACAGCGCATCCAGCAGCGTCGACAGCGCATTGAGCGTCTGGAAGCCAGGGCGCAGCACCTCCCCGGCGACGAAGATGTTCATCTGCCGGACCTGGCCGATCGAGACGAACACCTCCGACCCGCCGAGATCGCGCGTCGCCAGGCCTTCCAGATGCGCGCGCAGTTCCTTGAGGCTGCGCCCGGCGGCGGGAATCGGCGCGAGGTCGGGCAGCAGCAGCGTGCCGTCGCGCCCGACCCGCAGCGTCAGCGTCTGCCGGGCGCGGCCGCGGAAGGCGACGATCAACTCGTCATCCGGCCCGAGGACGTAGTCCTCCGGCAGCGCCCCAAATCCCAGCGCCGCGCCACCACCACCGCCGCGGAAGGTCTCGTAACCGAATTGCCGCAGCGGTGGGCCTTCCAACCGCGCGGCGTAGAATGCCTCGGCGGAGGATAGCGGGTCCTCGGGTGCCGAGGGCGCTGGCAGAGGCTGCGCCGCGTAGGCCGGCGCGGGCAGGATCGGCGCGGTGCGCGGCATGCCTTGCGGCGGCCCGCGACTCGCCCCGCCGTCGAGCAGCCTTTGCAGCAGGTCCTGCTGGGTCCCGGGCGGCAGGTTCGGAAGCGGCGTGCCGCTCGGCATGATGGGCGGCAGAGTGGGCGGGGCGAGCAGCGCGGATCCGCCGCCGGTCTGCCCCAATGCCGTCGCCGACAGGCCGACCAGGGCCGCCGCCAGCAACGGGCGCAGGCGACGCAGGGCCCTCATGCGCGCAGGGCTGCCGGTTGAACCGGGCACCAGACCAGGCCGCAGCACGGCAATGCCCTGCGCACCGGCACTGCCCGTCTTGCCGATGAAAATGCATCGGCAAGACGCGTCAGTAACATGCGCGGATCGGACAGAGGGCGCGATGGCACGGGATGAGGAACGCCTAGCGACAATTTGGAAAACTAATATACAACTTATTGGTGATTGTGAATCATCGGATAGCCCGCCCCTGAGCGAAAGCGTGACCCCGGTCGAGGCCGCCCCACCCGCCGCGCTCGGCAGCGGCGGCCTGGCACGTCGGCTGTTGCTGGCCGATGCGGCCTGGCGCCTTGGACCGCGCGCATGCGCGCTGATGGCCTGGCACCGGCTTCGCCTGCACAGCGGAATCGTCGCACGGGCGCTGGCCGACGCCGCCCTGCCCGCCGGGCAACTCCTGCCGCCGCATGGGCCGTCGGGCGGGATGTCGGGCGATGCCGCCGCGCTGGCCGGCGCCGCCGAGTCCGCCGTGGCCCCGGGCTGGCACGGCCCGTTCCCGGCCGGAGCGCATGCGCTGGGCCTCGACCTGTTCGTGCCCGGCGATATCCGCCCGGTCTGGGAAGCGAACCGGCTGCTGGCGCTGCCGCTGCTGGCGATGGCAGCGCGGCTGGCGCCCGACGACGGACATCTGCCGCGGGCCGAGGCGCTGCTGCGCGGCTGGGCCGATGCCAATCCGGCCTATCGCGGGCCGGCCTGGGCCTGCGGGCAGGAAGCCGCGCTGCGCGCGATGCATCTGTGCCTCGCCCTGGCCCTGCTGGAATTCGACCGCGCCCCGACACCTTCCATGCGCCGCCTGCTGTCGCTGCATGCCCGACGCATTGACGCAACCCGCGCCTATGCCGCCGCCCAGGACAACAACCACGCAGTCAGCGAGCCGGCGGCGCTGTTCGTCATCGGCCTGGTCCTCGGCGATGCCGCGCTGGCGCGCCGTGGCGCGCGGGGACTGGCGGACGCCGTCGCGCGGCTGGTCGCCCCGGACGGCGCCTTCGCGCAGGCCTCGCCGGGCTATCATCGGCTTCTGCTCGACACGCTGGTGGTCGCGGAATGGTTCCGCCGCCGCCATGGGGAACCGGCCTTCGCGGCGCCGTTCAGGGGTCGCGCCGCCGCGGCGACGCACTGGCTGCACCGCGTGATGGATCCGCTGACCGGCGCCCTGCCACGCTGCGGGGCGGTCGATGATTCCGCCTTCGCCGACCTGTCCCTGCATGGCGCGGACGACGCGCGCGGCAGCGTGGGGCGCGCGATGCAGCTGTTCGGGACGGCGCCGGATGCATGCGGGGCAGGATGGCCAGGCACCGCGGAGGGGGCCTTGCCCCCTCCGGACCACCCCCACCAAAGGCCAGCGGGCCTTTGGAATGCGGATTTCTGGCTGCGGGGGCAAATGGCGCGAGGGGGGGCCAGGGACGCTTTGGCCGGCGACGCATCCGGAAGGGGACTGGATCCGGTTGGCCGGCGGGTGCCAGGCGATGAAAGGGCCTGGGGGGGTAAGCGCGGGCACGACCTCTCCGGTGCTTCGGATACCTGGCATACCGAGGGCTGGATGGGTGGGCGGAGCCAGCGCCTCCGCTTCCTTCTGCGCACGGGCGCGCCGCTGCGGTTCCGCCCGGCCCAGGCGGACCTGCTCCATCTCGACCTCACCCTGGATGGCGCACCGCTGCTGATCGACGGCGGCACGGGCGCCTACAATCCGCCGCCCGGCTGCGCCTGGTGGACCGCGGCACTCGCCGGCACGGCCGGCCACAACACCGTGCAGTTCGACGACGAGGACCAGATGCCCCGGGTCGGGCGTTTCCTCTTCGCCCGCTGGCCACGCTGCCGCCCTGTGCCGGATGGGGCCGCGCTGCGCGACTCATGCGGCCGGCGGCATGAACGCCACATCCGGGTCACGAACGACGGCGCCTTTGTCGAGGACCACGTCGCCGGGCCCTTTGCGCGCCTGGCGCTGCGCTGGCGCCTGGCGCCGGGGGAATGGCACGTCACCGCCGATGGCGCCGAAGGCCCGCGCGCACGCCTG
Organism: Roseomonas sp. CAU 1739; assembly: GCF_039839775.1. Lineage (NCBI taxonomy): Bacteria > Pseudomonadati > Pseudomonadota > Alphaproteobacteria > Acetobacterales > Roseomonadaceae > Roseomonas > Roseomonas sp. CAU 1739. The sequence continues at coordinate 468,162 of NZ_JBDOQQ010000002.1, read as the reverse complement.
CGCCTGTCCGCCGATGCACCCTGCCGCATCCGGCTGGTGCGGGGTTGGCAAAGCCCGGCCTATGGCCGTGTCGAACCCGCCCCGGTGCTGGAACTGACAGCCACCGCGCCGGTCACCCGCCTGACCACGCTGGTGGAGGCCAGCTGATGCCCTTGCCGTTGCTGCTGGCCGGGCTGTGGCGCTGGCGCGGGCGCCTGCTCATCGCCATGGCGGTGCTGTGGGGCGTGGGCATCGCGATCGTCCTGATGATGCCGCGCGCCCATGTCGCGCAGGCGGTGGTCGCGCCGGCGGAGACCACCTCCTTCGCCGTCTCCTCCTTGCTCTCGCCGTCACCCTTCGCACCCGCCGGACTGCTCGACACCCGGCCGAACGGGAATTTCGCCGTCTATCTCGGGGCGCTGCGCTCGCCCGAAGCGGCCGGGATGCTGGCGCAAGACACCGCGATCGCGGCCGCGCTGACGCAACGCCGCCGTGGCGGTGCGGGTGGCGCCTTGCGCGCGCTGGTCGGCGCCGATCGCGCCGCCGATGCCGACGACGTGCTCGACTGGCTGACGCGCAATCTCTCGGTGACCCAGTCGCTCGCCTCGGTGACCTGGACGCTCGAGATCGCGCAGGAGAACCCGGCGCTCGCCCTCGACATGCTGCGCCGGCTGCACGGGTTTGCCGAGGCCAAGGTCCGCGCCGATCTCGCCGACCAGGCCGGCCGCCGCGTCGCCGCGCTGGAACGGCGCATCGCGCGGGAGAACGACATGTTCCTGCGCAACAGCTTGTACGAATTGCTCGCGCAGCAGCAGCGCGCCGCGCTGGTGGTGGCGGCGGATGAGGTGGTGGCCGCGCGGCTGGTCTCCGCCCCGATGGTCGAGATCCGCCCGTCCCTGCCGAACCGGCCGCTGCTGCTGGCGCTGCTGGGCGTGACGGTGCCGATGGCGGTGCTGCTGGGCACCGCGGCCCTGCTGCTGCTGCGCTTCGACCCGGCGGCGGCGGTGATCGCCGCGGCCGCGCCGCGCCCTCGGCAGGAACCGGCGCTGACCCTGGACCGCCCGACTCGGCCGGTCCGGCCTCCGCCGGGGATGGCCAATGCGGATTGAATGCCCCGCGCGGTGGTGCACCGAGGCGACGCCCGCCGGCCGACCCCATGCTGCACAGGGCCCGGGACCTTCGGCTGGACCGACCGGCGCATCGCGCCGCGCCGGGCCGTCCCTTCGCCACGGCCCGGCCCGATGCCGCGCATGACCGCCCTTGCCGGCCTCCTGGCCGCCATCCTGCATTTCGCCGGCGCGCTGAAATCGACGCCGATCGTCGCGGCGCTGCCTTTCGACCTGACGGTTGTGGCGGCAGCGGGCCTGCTGGCCGTGCTACCGCTGCTTGTTGCCGGATCGGCCTGGCGGGCTGATCCGCTGCTGGGCCCACCGCTCGCCGCCTGTGGTGCGCTGTGGCTGTGGATGGTGCTTGCCGGCGCCTGGAGTCCCTCGCGCGGCATCCTCGCCGCCAAGTTGCCGGATGCCGTGCTGTTGGGCCCTGCCATGCTGGCGGCGGGGATGGCGATCGCCGCGCAGGGCCGGGCGCTGGCGCGCTGCGCCGACGGCGCCCTGGCGATCGGCGTCTTTGTCGCCGCCACCATCGTCTGGGGCCTGGCGACCGACAGCATCGTGCTGGGCGGCCTGCCGGGCGCCAGCCCCGACCAGGTCCGCGTGCAGTACCAGATCGCCGGGCTGGCGATCGCCTCGGCCGCCGCGGTGGCGGCTATCCGGGCGGCGGAGACGCCGCGCCTGGCACGGCGCCTCGGCTGGCTGGGGCTGGCGGGGCTGCTCGCGGCGGCGGCGCTGATGCCCGGCGGGCGGGCCGCCCTAGCGGCGCTGGCACTGGCGCTGGCGGTGGCGCCGGCGATCGTCCTGTGGCGCGGCCGGCGGCGCGGCATCGCGCTGTTGTGGCCGGGCGCGGTGGTCGTGGGTGCCGTGATGGTGCTGGCGGTGGTGCTGGCGGACCCGCCGCTCGCCGCCGGTCTGCGCACGCTGGAACGGCTGTCGGAAGGGGAGGTCGCACAATCCTCGGGTCGCCTGCCGTTGTGGCGCGCAGCGGCGGAACAGGGCGGCGCGGCGCTGCCCTGGGGCCTTGGCACCGGCGGCTTCACCATCGCCGCCGGACATGGCGAGCGGCGCGGCCTGTATCCCCACAACCATCTGATCGAGGCCATGGCGGAAGGCGGGGTGCCGGGGCTGGTGCTGTGGCTCGCGGCCTTCGGTGGCGGGGCGTTGGCGGCGGTGGTCCTCGGCGCGCGGGTCGCGGCCGGGCACGCCGCGCGGGTGGCGGCGCTGTCGCTGCCGGTCGCGCTGTCCGTCATGGTGTCCACCGACCTGGGCAACCGCATGGCCTGGTTCGCGCTCGGTCTCGCGCTCGGGCTCGGCATCACGGCAGCACCACGGCATGTACCGGCGCTTCGGCAAGCGGGGCTTTGACCTCCTCGCCGCGGCGCTGCTGATCGCGGCGCTGGCGCCGGCGATGGTGGCTGTGGCCCTGGTCGTGCGGGTGGCGCTCGGCCGGCCGGTGATGTTCCGCCAGCTCCGCGCCGGCCGCCACGGCGTGGCCTTCACAGTGCTGAAATTCCGCACCCTGCGCGACGGGCCGGGGGACGATGCGGCGCGCATGACGCGGGCCGGGCGGGTGCTGCGCGCGCTGGCTCTCGATGAATGGCCGCAATTGGTCAATGTGCTGCGCGGGGAGATGAGCCTGGTCGGTCCGCGCCCGCTGCCGCTCGACTACCTGCCGCACTATTCCCAACGCCAGGCGCTGCGGCTGGCGGTGCGCCCGGGCCTTGCCGGGCTGGCGCAGGCGGCAGGGCGCAACGCGGTGCCGTGGGACGCCCGGCTCGAGCTCGATGCGCGCTACGCCGAGGCACCTCCGAGGCTGGCGCGCGACCTGCTGCTGCTGCTGCACTGCGCCGCCCTGGCCGCCGGCGGGCGCGGCGCCAGCGCGCCGGGCCATGCCACCATGCCGGCGCTCAAGAATGAGAAATCAATATAACCACTGGTTGATTTTCAAATACTCCAATATCGTTATTTTGTGACATTCCTCGCGCCCCTTCGCCAGGCCGCCCAGCCATTCGACAGTCTTGCCGCGGAAGTGCCGCCGCGCCGGATCCATCTCTCGCCGCCGCATCTGACGGGTCATGAGGCGGCGGCGCTGCAGGGCGTGCTTGACAGCGGCTGGGTCGCGCCGGCCGGCCCGGCGATTGCGGCGTTCGAGTCCGCCATCGCGGCCGCGACAGGCTTCCCCCACGTGCTTGCCACCGCATCGGGCACCGCGGCGCTGCACCTGGCCTTCCGCGTGCTCGACATCGTGCCGGGGGATGAGGTCTGGGCGCCAGGGTTCACCTTCATCGCCAGCGTCGCGCCGGCCGTGCAGATGGGCGCGGTGCCGCGCTTCCTGGATGTCGATCCGGCCTCCTGGACGCTCGACCCCGACCTGCTGCGCGCCGAGTTGCGGGCGGCGGCGCGGCGCGGCCGGTTGCCGCGCGTCGTGGTCGCGGTGGACATCTATGGGCAGGCCACGGATATCGACGCCATCCTGGCCGCCTGCGACCACTGGAGCGTGCCGGTGGTCAGCGACAGCGCGGAAGGTCTGGGCGCAAGCATTCGCGGCCGGCATGCCGGCCGGGGCGCCAGGGTCGCCGCCCTGTCCTTCAACGGCAACAAGATCGTCACCGCCGGCGGTGGCGGGGCGCTGGTGTCCGACGACCCGGTGCTGGTGGCGCGCGCGCGGCACCTGGCGAACCAGGCCAAGGACCCCGCGCCGCACTACCAGCATTCGGCGACCGGGCATGCCTATGCGATGCCCTCGCTGCTCGCCGCGGTCGGCACGGCCCAGCTGGCGGCGCTGGACCGCCGCGTGGCGGCGCGCCGCGCCCTGTTCCACCGCTATGCCGATGCGCTGTCCGACCTGCCCGGCATCACCCTCATGCCCGAGGCGCCCTGGGGCATGACGACACGCTGGCTGACCGCCCTGCTCGTCGATCCCGCCCGCTTCGGCACCGACCGGGACACGCTGCGCGAGGGGCTCGACGCCGCCGGCATCGAAAGCCGCCCGGTGTGGAAGCCGCTGCCCGACCAGCCGGTGTTCCGCGATGCGCCGCGCGCCGGCGGCGCGGTGGCGTCGGCGCTGTTCGCCCGGGGCCTGTGCCTGCCCTCGGGCACCGGCATGGCCGAGGCCGACCAGGACCGCGTCATCGCCGCCATCCGGGGGGCCTGCCGCGCGTGATGCTGCGCATCCTGTATCTTCACCAGCACTACTCCTCGCCCGTCGGCAGCACCGCGACGCGCAGCGACGGCTTCGCCCGGGCCCTGGTGGCCCGCGGCCATGCGGTGACGATGGCCTGCGGCCGCTACGATGGTGCCGCGACCGGCCTCGACGGGCCGTTTCGGCGCGGCGGGCGCGAAGGCCGGCTGGCGGGGCTGGACATCGTCGAATTCGACATCGCCTGCGGCAATGCCATGGGGCTGGCCGCGCGGGCGACGGCCTTCCTGCGCTATGCGGCGGCGACCACGCGGCTGGCGGTGGCCCGGCGCTTCGACCTGGTGGTGGCGTCCTCGACGCCGCTGACCGTCGCGCTGCCGGCGCTCGCCGCGCGGTCGCTGCGCGGCACCCCCTTCGTCTTCGAGATCCGCGACCCCTGGCCCGAATTGCCGCACGCGATGGGTGGCGTGCCCGGCCCGGTCCTGGCGGTGATGGGGCGGCTGGCGGATGCCGCCTGCCGGCGCGCGGCCGCCGTGGTCGCGCTGTCCGAGGGCATGGCCGCCACCGCACTGGCCCGCGGCGCCGTCGCGGCCGACGTGCATGTGGTGCCCAATGGCTGCGACCTCGGCCTGTTCGGCCCGCATGTCGCCGGCTGGCGACCGGAGGCCGCAGGCTCGCATGAATGCATCGCGCTCTATGCCGGGGCGCATGGGCGGGCCAATGGGCTCGGCACGCTGCTTGATGCCGCGGCCTTCCTGCGCGCCGGCGGCGAGCACCGGCTGCGCATCCTGCTGGTCGGCGATGGCGCCGGAAAGCCGGCCCTGGTCGCCCGCGCGCAGGCGGAGGGGCTGACCAACGTCACCTTCCTCGACCCGCTGCCCCGGCCCATGGTCGGCGCGCTGCATGCCGGCTGCCAGATCGCGCTGCATGTGCTGGCAGACGTGCCGGCCTTCGCCGAATGGACATCGCCCAACAAGCTGATGGACGGCCTGGCCGCCGGTCGGCCCGTGGTGACCAACCAGCCGGGCCGCGCGGCGCGCATCGTCGAGGACGGCCCTTCGGGCATCGTCGTGCCGCCCGGTGACGCGCCCGCGCTTGCCGAGGCCCTGCGGCACCTGGCGGCCCGCCCGGCGCTGCGGGAAGCCATGGGTGCCGCGGCGCGGCGCCAGGCCGTGGCGCGCTGGGACCGCCGGCTGCTGGCAGCGCAGTTCTGCGCGGTGGTGGAGGGGGCGGCGCAGCACCGCGCCGGACGGCGTTCCGCGGTGGCGATGGGTGGAGCAAGCCTGCGATGAGCCTGCCCGAGATCCACCTGGTCGCCGCGGCGCGGCCGAACCTGCCGAAGCTCGCCGCCCTGTGGCACGCCCTGGCCGAGGCTGCGCCGATCTGCACGCCGCTTCTGCTGCATACCGGCCAGCACCACGATGCGGCGATGTTCGGCGACCTGCTGGAGGATCTGGGGCTGCCGGCGCCGACCATGTCGTTGGGCGTGTCCGGCGGCGGCCATGCCGAGCTGACCGGACGCACCATGATCGCCGCCGAGGCCGCCTGGAGGCAACGCCGCCCGACCATGGTGGTGGTCGCCGGCGATGTCGATGGCGCGCTGGCGGCCGGGCTCGCGGCCCGCAAGCTGGGCATCCCGCTGGCGCATCTGGAGGCCGGGCTGCGCTGCGACGACCGCGACATGCCCGAGGAGATCAACCGCCGCGCCCTCGATGCGATCAGCGACCTGCTGTGGGCGCCGGACCACGAGGTGGCGATGCGCCTGGTCGCCGACGGCTACGGCGCGGCGAGGGTGCGCGCGGTGGGCAACGCCATGGTGGACACGCTGCTGCGCCACCTGCCGCGGGCGCGCCGGCGCCCCCTGCCGCAGGGGCTGGTGCCGGGCGGCTACGGTGTCGTCACGCTGCATCGGCCGGCCAATGTCGATAACCCCGCGACCCTGGCGACCATGCTGGAGGGCCTGTCCGCGGCGGCGCGGCACCTGCGGCTGGCCTGGCCGCTGCATCCGCGCACCGCCGCGCGCATGCGGGCCTTCGGCTGCCAGCCGCCGACCGGGGTCACCATGCTGCCGCCGCTGCGCTACCTCGACTTCCTGGCGCTGATGGCCGGCGCGCGGCTGGTCGCCACCGACAGTGGCGGCGTGCAGGAGGAAGCGGCCGCGCTGGGCCTGCCCTGCCTGACGCTGCGCCCGTCCACCGAGCGCCCGGTCACCATCGCGGCCGGCGGCAACCGGCTGGTGACGCCGCAGGCCCTGGCGCGTGCCGTGCTGGACCCGCCCGGCCGAGCGCGGTCCATCCCGCTGTGGGACGGCCATGCAGGCGTGCGCATGCGCGCGCACCTGGCGGAGGTGCTGGCCGCATGAGGGTGCTGGCGAAGGCCGCCCCGGACGGTGCCGGCGTTGCCGACGCCATGGACGTCGCCAGCGACCCTGCCGGGGCCGCAGCTGTGGGCCCGGTGCTGCTGCTGTCGGCCGCGCATCCGCCCGGCGACACGCGCGTGGTCCGCAAGGAGGGCGCGGCGCTGGCCACCGCCGGCTGGCGGGTGGTGCATCTGTGCCCCGACGCGGCCGCCGGCCCGGCGCGCATCGACGGGGTGGAGATCCTGTGCCACCGGCACCGCCGCCTGCGCGGGCTGTGGGCGCTGGCGCGCGACGCGGCGGCGCTGCGCCCGGCGGTGATCCATGCGTCGGAACCCGATGCCTGGCTGGCGGCGCTGATCGCGGGCTGGCGATGCGGGGCGCGCATCGTGCTCGATGTGCATGAACACTATCCCTCGCGCCTCGATGGCCGGCTGCCGCGGCCCCTGCGGCCGCTCGCGCGGCTGGCGATCGGCGCGGCCTGCCGCCTCATGGGCCTTGGCGCGGATGCGGTGGTGGTGGCGAAGGATGGCCTCGACGGGGCCTTCGCCCTGGTGCCGGTCGTCGCCGTGCGCAACTACGCGCCGTCCCCCGTGGCGGCGCCGCGCCCGCACGGATCCGGGCCGCTGGTGCTGGGGCATCTGGGCGCGGTCACGCGGGCGCGCGGCTGGCCCTGCATGCTGGATGTGCTGGCACGATCCGCCGCGGACACAAGGCTGGTGCTGGTCGGCCGCTTCACCGATGGCAGCGAGGCCGCGTTCCATGCCCGGGCTGCTGCGCTGGGCCTGTCCGACCGCGTCGAGGTCACCGGCTGGCTGCCGCAGGACCAGGCGCTACGCCGGTTGCGCGATTGCGACGTGGCGCTGGTGCTGTTCCAGCGCGGCGAGGAGAATCACCGCCTGGCGTTGCCGCACAAGCTGTTCGACGCGATGGCGGCCGGGCTGCCGGTGATCGCGCCCGATTTTGCCGAGGAAGTCGCCGCGGTGGTGCGCCAGGCCGGATGCGGGTTGCTGGTGGACAGCGGCGACGCCGGCGCCGTCGCCGCGGCGGTCGTCACATTGTCCGACCCGTCCCGCCGCGCAGCGCTGGGTGCCGCCGGCTGGCGCGCCGCGCGGGAGGATTTCGCCTGGGAGAGGGAGGCGGCGCGACTGGTGCAGTTGTACCAGTCGCTGGTTGCACCAGCCGCTGCCGGCCGTCAGCCGATAAGGAACCAGTCGGTCGTCACCGTCGCCACGTCGACGCCGACCAGCAGCACCGTCACGTTGTTGGCCGACATCAGCGTCTGCGTCTCATCGCCCGTCGCGGAGGCGATCAGCGCATCGCGCAGCGCGATCGAGCCGACCACCAGGTCATCGCCATCGCCCTTCACGTCGCCGCTGAAATCGAAGATCACGTCGAACGACCCGGCATTCGGCCGCAGGTAGAAGGTATCGGCCCCCGCCCCACCCGAGAGCACGTCGTTGCCGTTGCCGCCGTCGATAGCATCGCCGCCGTCGCCGCCCCTGATGGTGTCGGACCCGGCATTGCCCTGCAGCACGTCGTTGCCGTCGCCGCCATCGATGTCGTCGTTGCCGGCACCGCCGACGATGCTGTCGTCGTCGCCCTCGCCGCCCAGCACATCGTCGCCTGCCGCGCCCAGGATCGTGTCGGCGCCGAGGTCGCCGAGCACCGTGTCGTTGCCCGCGCCGGCATGGGTGAAGTCGGCGCCATCGCCGAGCAGGATGGTGTTCGCGCCGGCGCTGCCGAAGGCGCGGTCGTCGCCGGCCCCGGCATCGAGCGTGTCGGCCGAGGTGTCGATCCCGGCATACAGCACGTCGTTGCCGTCGCCGCCCGCCAGCGAATCGGTGCCGGTGCCCCCGGCGATGGTGTCGTTGTCGGCGCCGCCATCGACCACGTCGTCGCCGGCGCCGGCGGTGATGTTGTCGTTGCCGGCCCCGCCGATGATCGTGTCGGCGCCCGCGGCGCCGCCCAGCGTGTCACTGCCGACCCCGCCGAAGATGAAATCGTTGCCAATCCCGCCGTAGATCGCATCGCCGGAATCGCCTGCCACGAGCACGTCGTCGCCCGCCAGGCCGAAGATCGTGTCGGCGATGCCCGTATCGTTCGAGAGCGTGTCGTTGCCGGCCGTGCTTCCAGCGATCGCCATATGGTGTTTCCTTCCGAGCCGTTTCGATTCTCGTTCAATGATTTTTCACAACTTTGTGTCGTGTGTCCATGCGTTTGCAGCGATCACGGAACAATTGGCCAATCGCACCGTTCCGGATGTGGCGCCTCGGCCACCGCCTTCGAGGCCGCCCGGGTCCCGATGTCCCTGATGCCGGCGCGACCCCGCCCTGTGGGCCATGTCGCGTGACGGCGAGCAGGGTTGCCCCGACCGCTCCGTGCGGCGCCGACCCTTCTGAAGGCTGGCCGTCCGGGCTGGCGCGCCCTATAGCCGCGCAATGGCCCGTGGCCCGTCCCTTCGAATCCTGCTGAACCTCGCGATCGACAGCCTGCTGGCGCTGGTGGCCCTGCCGGTTGCCATCTGGGCTGCGGCGCCGGGCGCCTGGCCGCCGCACGCCTGGTGGGCCGCCGCGCTGCCCGGCGCGGCGCTGGCCCTGGTGCTGGCCGGGCTGCCGCTGCGCCTGCCCCAGCAATATTGGCGCTTCGCCGGTCCGCGCGACCTGATGGCGGTGGCCGGGGCGGCCCTCGGTGCCGCTGTGCTGTTCGCCCTGGGGCTGCGCCTGCTGGGCGCCTGGCGGCCGCCCAACGATGCGTTCCCGCTGATCCATGCCGCCACGCTCGGGCTGCTGCTGGCCGGGGGGCGGGTCGCCAGCCTGCTCCAGGCCGCGCGCCACGCCAGCGAGGCCTCACCCGACGCGCAGAACGTGCTGCTGGTCGGCGCGGCGGAAGGCACCGACCTGTTCCTGCGCGCCCTGTCGCGCGACCGCCGCGCGCCCTATCGCGTCACCGGCATCCTGTCCCTGCGGGCGCGCCAGGCGGGGCGGCGCATGCAGGGCCACGCCATCCTCGGCACGATCGAGGAGACCGAGGCCGTGCTCGACATGCTGCGCGCCGAGGGGCGGCTGCCGGCGGTGATCGTGCTTGCGTCGGCGCTGTCCGGTCCGGTGCTGGAATCGTTGCTGGATGCGGCGGACCGCCACGGCGTGCCGGTGCGCCGCGCCCCAACGCCGACCACCCTGGCGCCGGCCGGCGGCACGGAAGGGCGGCAGGTGGAACTGCGCCCCGTCTCGATCGAGGACCTGCTGGACCGACCGCAGGTGCCGCTGGACCGCGAAGGCATGGCGCGGCTGGTGCAGGGCCGCCGCGTGCTGGTCACCGGTGCCGGCGGGACCATCGGCGGGGAACTGGCGCGCCAGGTGGCGGCCCTCGGCCCGGCCTCGCTGACGTTGCTCGATCATGGCGAATACGTGCTGTACGAGATCGACCTCGAGCTGCGCGAGAAGCATCCCGAGGTCGTCCGTCGCGCCGTGCTGGCCGATGTGCGCGACGAAGCACGCATCCGCCGGCTGTTCGAGGAGATCCGCCCGGAACTGGTGTTCCACGCCGCCGCGCTGAAACATGTCCCGATGGTCGAGAACGACCCGCTGGAAGGGCTGCTGACCAATGCGCTCGGCACCCGCATCGTCGCCGATGCGGCGCGCGCCGTCGGCTCCCTGGCGATGGTGTTCATCTCGACCGACAAGGCGGTCAACCCGACTTCGGTGATGGGCGCATCGAAGCGGCTCGCCGAGATGTACTGCCAGGCCTTCGACCGTGAAGCGCGCGCCGCCCGCGGCGATGGATCCGGCGCCGCCCGCGGCGATGGTTCCCGCGCCGCCCGCGGCGACGAAGCCCGCACCGGCCGCGACGGCATGCGCTGTATCACCGTGCGCTTCGGCAATGTGCTGGGGTCGACCGGTTCCGTCGTGCCGCTGTTCCGCCGGCAGCTGGAACGCGGCGGGCCGCTGACCGTGACCCATCCCGACATGCGCCGGTATTTCATGACGGTGCGCGAGGCCGTGGGCCTGGTGCTCCAGGCTTCCGTGGTCGGCACGACAGACCCCGAGAACATGCCCCCCGAGCTGGCCGATGGCGGCATCTTCGTGCTCGACATGGGCGAGCCGGTGAAGATCGTCGATCTCGCCCGACGCATGATCCGCCTGGCCGGCCTGCGCCCGGAGGAGGATGTGGAAATCCGCTTCACCGGCCTGCGCCCCGGCGAGAAGCTGTTCGAGGAATTGTTCCACGGCAAGGAAGCGCCGCGCCCCACCGCCTATCCAGGCCTGCTGGTGGCAACGCCCCGCACGGCCGACGCGGCGCTGGTGGGACGCGCGATCGATGAGATCGCCACGGCCGCACGCGGCGGGACCCCACGGGTGGCGCTGCAGCAACTCGGGCGGCTGGTGCCGGAATTCGAACACGCGCCGGAAGGGACCGTGGCGACACGGTGAGGCCGGGCGGCCGCTGGCACCGGGACCGCATGGCGCAACGGTGGCTTCGCAAATCCGTGGCTCTCAGCGGGTCCGGGGCCCATGAGCCACGGGCGGCGGCGGCCGGAGGGGCAGCGGCGCGATGATGGCGCGGGCGGAAGAACCGGAGAGGGCTTTGCCCCCTCCGGACCTCCCCCACCAAAGGCTTAAGGCCTTTGGAAACCTCGATTTGGTGTCGGGCGGCATGCTCGGAGGCCGTCGGCGAACGCCGTAACGGGCACAGGAGCAACCCTCGGCACCGGCGCCCGGCGCCAGGTGACGGTTTCCAAAGGCCCACTCGCCTTTGGCGGGGTGGCTCGGAGGGGCGGCGCCCCTCCGATCTTCGCGCCCATGGATCGGCGCCCCCGCATCTCCCGGCCGGTCTCGCCCGCCTTCAATACCGATCCGGCACATACAGCGCCGCCGGCAGCGTCGCGCGTTCGTAGTCCGGGTTGAATACGCGTTCCGGCAGCGTCACCGGGTCGTGCGGCACGTCCCCGTATTCGACGGCGCCCAGCAGATGGGCGATGCAGTTCAGCCGCGCCCGCTTCTTGTCGTTGCCCTCGACGATGGTCCAGGGCGCCTCGGGGATGTTGGTGCGGGCGAACATCTCCTCCTTGGCCTTGGTGTAGTGTTCCCACCGCACGCGGGATTGCAGGTCCATCGGGCTGAGCTTCCACTGCTTGATCGGGTCGTGGATGCGCATGAGGAAGCGCAGCTGCTGTTCCTCGTCGGTGATGGAGAACCAGTATTTCACGAGGATGATGCCCGAGCGCACCAGCATGCGCTCGAACTCCGGCACGTCACGGAAGAAGTCCTCGACCTGGCGGTCATCGGCGAAACCCATGACGCGTTCGACACCGGCGCGGTTGTACCAGGACCGGTCGAACAGCACGATCTCGCCGGCCGCCGGCAGATGCGGGACATAGCGCTGGAAATACCATTGCGACTTCTCACGGTCGTTCGGCGCCGGCAGGGCCACCACGCGGCAGGCGCGCGGATTGACGCGCTGGGTTATGCGCTTGATCACGCCGCCCTTGCCCGCCGAATCGCGACCCTCGAACAGCACCACCAGCTTCAGGCCCTTGTGCTGCACCCAGTCCTGCAGTTTCACGAGCTCGGACTGCAGACGCAGCAACTCACGGAAATAGAGGCCCCGGTCGAGCGTGCTCTTGCGCCGCTGCGACAACAGGGCGCGGAGTTCCTGCGGGATGCGCCCGTCATCGATCTCGGTCTCGAGTTCCTCGTCGAAATCATCCTCGAGTTCGATGGCCATCCAGGACCTCTCATGCGGGTCCTTGGGGTCGTCGGTCATGCGCGGCTCCATCCTGCGTCGCTGCGCCGACTGCTAGCGACTTCAAAGGGATTGCGGATGACGGTTTTGCGACGAATTTCACGCGGCTGTCGGGCAGCCGGCCGGCCGGACCCGATCATTCCAATCATCAGTGAAAAGGTCATTCTCGTGATCCGAATGGTCTTCTCCCGCCTGCCGCGCTATTGGCGCGTGGGTGCTGCGTTGCACAACGACACCAAGGGTGATTTCACCCGACGCGGCCGGTGGGTCTAAGACCCCGCTCACGGTTTTGCGTGAGGCTTCGAAGAACCATGTCCGCCCCCATCGCGCTGTTCGACGTGAAGGCCCAACAGGCATTGATCCGCGAGGATCTCGACCGCCGCATCGCCGCGGTGCTGGATTCAGGCCGCTTCATCAACGGCCCCGAGGTCGCAGAACTCGAGGAGAAGCTCGCCGCCTTCGCAGGCTGCGCCCATGCCGTCGGCGTCTCCTCCGGCACCGATGCGCTGCAGATCGCCATGATGGCCGAGGGCGTGGGCCCCGGCGACGCGGTGTTCCTGCCCGCCTTCACCTACACCGCGACCGCCGAGGTGCCGCTGGTGCTCGGCGCCACCCCGGTATTCGTCGATGTCGAGGCCGAGACCTTCAACATCGACATCGCCGACCTGGAACGCCGCATCGCCGCGGTGAAGAAGGACGGTCGGCTGAAGCCGCGCGCCGTGGTCGGGGTAGACCTTTTCGGCCTGCCCGCCGACTGGACCGCGATCGAGGCGATCTGCGCGCGGGAGGGGATGTTCGCCCTGGATGACGCCGCGCAGGCCTTCGGCGCCACGCTCGGCAACCGGCGCCTCGGCTGCTGGGCGCATGCCACGGCGCTGTCCTTCTACCCGACCAAGACGCTGGGCGCCTATGGCGATGGCGGCGCGCTGCTGACCAACGACCCGGACCGGGCCGAACTGTACCGGTCGCTCCGCACCCATGGCGAGGGCAAGACCCGCTATGCGGTGGAACGCACCGGCATGAACGGCCGGCTCGACACCATCCAGGCGACCATCCTGCTGGCCAAGTTGGCGCTATTCGACGGCGAGCTGGCGCAGCGCAAGCGCCTCGGCGCGGCCTATGACGCGGCGCTGGCCGGACGCGTGGGGGTTCAGGCTACGCCGCCCGGTGCGGAAAACGCCTACGGCCTCTACACCATCCGCCTGGCCGACGCGGCGGCACGGTCGCGCGTGCAGGCGGCGCTGACCGAACAGAAGATCGGCAGCGGCATCTACTACCCCAAGCCGCTGCACCACCAGCCGGCCTATGCCGCGCATCACGCCGGCTGCATCGCCGGCGGCCCCGCGCCGCTCCCGGTCAGCGAGGCACTGTGCGACCAGGTCCTGTCGCTGCCGATGCACCCGTATATGAGCGAGGCCGATGCAACGCGGGCCGCCGGCGTTGTGCTGGCGGCCCTGTAGGGCCGATCCTTCAAGGCGCCGGCCCCCCCGGTATAGGGCCCGCATTCCCGGACCCTGCGCCCTGCCGCCCCAATGGCGTGCGGGCCGGCCCGCCGGGCGCCCCGGGTCCCGGCCTTCGGCATCCTCGGGGCTCGGTGGGATGGTGCGTCGTGGCAAGGCCGCCCTGCCTGGCCGGGTGCCCGTTTCGCCAACCCGGACAGGCCCCCGCCCAAGCCTTTGCCGGCGACCTGCCGCAATCATACCAACGGCACGAGCCATTGACTCGTGCCGAGGCCCGAAGGCGGCCCGCCGGTCGTCCGGCGAAAGCCAAGCAAACCGGAGCTTTGCGCGTCACGCCATGGGCGTGCCTTCGGCACGACGCGTCTGAGGGCAGGCCCAAGCCCATACCAACGGTCGAAGAATTCGGCGGTTGGCATCAGGCCTCCATCCCCTGCGAGAATTGTTGAAATCCGACGTCGCACGGCGCCACCATGGCGCATCGTGACGAGGCGGAACCGATGCGCCGGAGGATCCTTCTCGCCGCGGCCAGTGCCGCGGCACTTCCCATCCCGGGCCAGGCCCGTGCCGAGGAGGCGGTCGACATCGCCCTGGTGCTGGCCGTCGATGTCTCGCGCTCGATCGACGAGGACGAGGCCAGGTTGCAGCGGGAAGGCTACCGCACCGCCATCGCCGACCCGGTGGTGCTGGCCGCGGTTCGCGGCGGCATGGTCGGTGCGGTCGCCATCGCCTATGTCGAATGGGCCGGCATCGAATACCAGCGCACAGTCATCCCCTGGCGCCGCATCGCCACCCAGGCGCAGGCCGATGACTGGGCCGCCGAACTGGCGGCCGCGCCGCGCACCTCGCTGTCCTGGACCTCGATTTCGGGTGCCATCCGCTATTCCCGCCAGATGCTGGGTGAATGCCCGTGGGAGGCGACGCGCCGGGTGATCGACGTGTCCGGCGACGGGGTGAACAATTCCGGCCCGCCGGCCGACCAGCAGCGCGATGCCGCGGTGGCCGAGGGCATCACCATCAACGGCCTGCCCATCATCAACGACCGGCCGACCTTCGGGCGCATGCCCCCCGTTCCGCTCGATGACTACTACCGGGAGAACGTGATCGGCGGCGACGGCAACTTCATGATCGTCGCCGAGGATTTCGAGAGTTTCGGCGTCGCCGTGAAGCGCAAGCTGATCCGGGAAATCGCCAGCCTGCCGGCGGGCATCATTCCGGCGTGACGCTGCCCTCGGTGACCAGGCGCATGCAGCCCTGCACCACCGGCGCGCAGGCGGAATTCTGCGACATCGGCAGGTCGGACGACGCCGAATAGCCGATCCGCGTCACCTTGTTGTCCACCAGCTGGAAGGTGACCCGGCAACTCGACCCGGCCGACACGCTCAGCGAGCCGCCGATCACCGGCACTGGCGCGGACACGCCGGCGGCCGGCGGCGTGCGGTCATAGGTCCAGAACTCCCCGCCCGCCGACCGCGCCGTCAGGTTCGGCACCCCGGCACACAGCCGCAGATCGTCGGCGCGCAGGCCGATCAGCTGTTGGCGGCCATCATCGGCCGTCGCGGAATCGCGGGCGGAACAGGTCGTCAGCAACAAGGGCAGCAACAGCAGGAAAAAACGTGGCGGCACCGTCATGCCAGCAGCTCCATCGGCAGGCCTGTGGCGCGGGCATGGCAAGCGGCCCGCGCAATGCGCTGCGTTTCGTCCCCCATGAAGCGGATCTGGTGACCACTGCATGCGACCCCGGCGGCAGGATTGCGGCGCGCCGGGATGCCGTTGTCCGCCAATAGCGCCAGATCGGCCACGAGCGCCAGTGACGGCTGGTTTCAGTCGGTATCCTCGAGCGACAGGCCCAGCTCCGCCAGCCCTTCCTCGAGCATGTCGCCCAGCAGTTCGATGCCCAGCAGGTATTCGGCCGGGTCGCGGATGTTGCGCTCGCGCGCAAGGGTCCGGGCTTCCTCGAATTCCTCGCCCGAATAATCGCCGCGCCCGATCCAGGCGAGTGCGATCAGCGAGGCCTGCTCATCCTCGTTCAGGTCGGCGATGAAGGCGCGCAGCGCGTCCTCATCCATGTTCTCATCATCGTCGGAGTCGAGGCCTTCCTCGTCTTCCTCGTCGCGCGCGTCGGCGCCGCTCTCCTCGGTCTCCTGCACCGCGCGGGCGGCATCGACGATGGCCGCGACGGATTCGAGGCTGATGCCGAGGTCGAAATCCTCATCATCGCTTTGCGCGGCCATCGGTCTTGCTCTCCAGGGTGTTCGGAACCGGCGCAATCAAGCATGGGCAGGCGGGGGGTTTCCAGCCATTGGCGCGAAGAATTGCGCAGGGAAGGGGCTTGGCAGGGTTGCGCTGAAGGTTGGAGGGGCCTTGCCCCTCCAAGCCTCCCCACCAAAGGCCGGTGGGCCGTTGGAAACCGTCACCTGGCGCCAAGCGCCGCAGTCAGCACGGTGCGCGCATTCCGCGCGGTGGCCGGCATCGCTTCTGTCGCAGGACCGGGCGGGCACGGGAGCACACTGAGGCGTTCCCGGCGACACGCGTGCCACGCGCCGGAAGATCGCATTCCAAAGGCCCGTTGGCCTTTGGTTGGGGTGGCCCGGAGGGGGGCAAGGCCCCCTTCGGTTCGCCATACGCCGCGCCGATCAGGCCGCCCAATCGGGCGCGAAATCCGGGTTCACCAGCCGCCGGCCCTTGGGCAGCGCGGCGATGGCCGCGAGGTCTTCCGCCGTCAACGCCAGCGATGCCGCGGCAAGATTCTCCTTCTGCCCCTGCGCGCGCCCCGATTTCGGGATGGCGACCAGGTTCGGCTGCGCCATCAGCCAGGCGATCGCCACCTGCACCGGCGTTGCGCCGTGGCGCTTCGCGATGGTCTGCATCACCGGGTCGTCATTCACCTGCGCCTTGGCGATCGGCGAATAGGCCGTCATCGCCAGGTCATGGGCGCGGCACAGGGCGGCCAGCTTCTCCTGCCACAGATAGACGTGGCATTCGACCTGCAGCGCGGCGATCGGCGCGATGCGCAGGTCGAGCGCCTGCTTCAGCAGGCCGGGCGGGAAGTTCGACACCCCGATCGCCCGCGCCAACCCATCCGTCCGTAGCTTCGCCAGCGCCGTCAGCGAGGCGGCGAGATCCATCCCCTTGGCGGGCCAATGGATCAGGATCAGGTCCGCATAGGGCGTCGCCAGCTTCTTCAGGGAGGCCTCGGCCGAGGCGCGCAGCGCATCGGGGGCGAGTTCCGTCCACCAGATCTTCGTGGTGAGGAAGATCTCCTCCCGCTTCACGCCGGACCCGGCGATGCCGGCGCCGACCGCTTCCTCATTACCGTACATCGCGGCGGTATCGATGTGGCGATAGCCGAGGCCGATCGCGCTTTCGACAGCCGCCGTCGCCTCTGGCCCGCGCAACTGCCAGGTGCCCAGGCCGATGCGCGGGATCGTCAGCAGGTTCGTCTCGAGGAGACGGGTCATGGCGTCCTATCGCTTCGCAAGATCGATGAGACCGGCGAAGCCGCCCTCGGTGCCGAAGGCGAGGTGCGAGCCGACGCCATTCCAGGCCAGGGCCGACACCGCCGAACCGCGCGGCGCGGCAACCGGCACGACGCGGCCGGAAGCGACCTCGGCGATCAGCACCAGCCCGTCGTCGAAGCCGGCGGCAACGACTTCCTGGCTCGGGTGGCAGGCGACGGTGGTGCACAGCACGCCATCCCCGCCGGCGAGTTCGGTCGGCGCCTTGCCCATCGGGCCGCCACCGAAGAACGGCCACAGCACGACGCAATCCGCCCCGGCGGTCGCCAGCCAGCGCCCCTTGGCGGTGAAGCCGAAGGACTTGGTCTTGGACGGATACCCGGCCATGCGCATGTGCTGTCCGTCGGCCAGCCGCCAGCCATGCAGGGTGTTCTCCTGCATGGCCGTCACGACATGCGTCCCGTCCGGGCTGATCGCGACGCCTGTGTGGCTGCCCTTCCATTCCAGCAGGCGGGGGTTGCTCTCCTTGGCCGCGACGAACCACAGCGACGCGCCGTTGTAGTGCGATGCGGCGATGCGCTTGCCCTTCGCGTCGAAGGCGATGCCGGTGACGGTGGATGGATGCGCGAGCGACTTCAGCGCCGCGCCCTTGCCGTCCAGGATATGCACCGCCTTGCCGACGGCCGCCGCGCGCAGGCCGGACTCATGGGCGGCGACCTGATCCACCCATTTGCTGCCGTACTTCGCGACCTCGGTGGTCGTGCCATCCGGCGCGACGCGCATCAGGCGGCCGTCATCGCCGCCGGTCAGCACGCCGTCCTTGGCATCGGCGCAGATCGACAGGCAGGCACCGTCATGGGCGGGGACGGATTGCCAGCCTTCGACCAGGCGTACCGTGCCGTCGCCGAGGGCGAAGGCGCAGCCGCCATCGCGACCGAAGGCGATGCCGATGACCCAGGCACCGAGATCCTGGGCGTCGCCGCGGGATTCCAGCAGGAAGTCAGTGTCGCTCATGGGCAGAAAGGTCGGGGGAGTGAACTCCCCCGAACCCCCTCCTTTTCTTGTCTATTGGTGCTGGCCCTCGTCGCCTGGCGCCAAGAGCCAGAAAAAGGAGGGGGGGCGGGGGGAGTTCTCTCCCCCCGGTTCACGCCGGCGGCGGGGTCCAACGCGCGATCTCCGCCTGGATCTTCGATTCATCCTCGCCGGCCTGGCAGGCCTCGAAGCCACGCCGCAGCCACGGGCGGTTCAGGTCGCGGCCGATGAAGACGATCTTGGACTTCCTTGGATCGCCGTCCTTCACCTCGCCGATGAAGTCGCCATCGGCGATCATGTGCACGGCCTGGAAAGCGAAGCGGCGGCTTTCGTCGGCGTAGTACAGGATGCCCTTGGTGCGCAGCAGGTCCTGGCCCTTCGACGCCAACACCTGGGTGATCCAGGCATTGAAGCGTTCCGCATCGATCGGCTTGTCGACCTCGAAGGAGACGCTGTTCACCTCGCCGTCATGCTCATGGTGGTCGTCGCCCGACAGGAACTCAGGTTCGCGTTCCAGGATGCGTTCCAGGTTGAAGGCATCGCGGCCGATCACGGCATCGATCGGCACATCGGACTTGATCGCGCGGCGGATCTCGGCATAGGGGTTGATGGCGCGGATGCGGCGCTCGACCTCGTCGGCCTCGGCGGGCGTCACCAGGTCCATCTTGTTCAGCACGATGATATCGGCGAAGGCGATCTGCTCCTGCGCCTCGGTACTGTCCGCCAGCCGCGCGGCCAGGTGCTTCGCATCCACCACCGTGACGATGGCATCGAGCTTGGTCGCGCGCTTGACATCCTCGTCGACGAAGAAGGTCTGCGCCACCGGCGCGGGGTCGGCGAGGCCGGTCGTCTCAAGAATGATGCCGTCGAACCTGTCGCGCCGCTTCATCAGCCCGCCGAGGATGCGGATCAGGTCGCCGCGCACAGTGCAGCAGATGCAGCCGTTGTTCATCTCGAACACTTCCTCGTCGGCATCGACGACGAGATCGTTGTCCACCCCCAGCTCGCCGAACTCGTTGATCACCACGGCGAATTTCTTGCCATGGTTCTCGGTCAGGATGCGGTTGAGCAGGGTGGTCTTGCCGGCGCCGAGGTAGCCGGTCAGCACCGTGACGGGCACGGGGTCGCGGGCGGTTGTTTCGCTCACGGGGATTCTCCGGAAGGTGTAACGCTTGCCGCCCATATGGGGTCTTCGGCCGCCGCGGTGAACCGGTCCTTCCGCAAGGCAACCCGCGCCGCGATGATGGCGGACATGAGGGGGAAGAGGAACCGCCGCCCCTCATCGGCATTCTCGGCCATGCGGCGGGCGGCGGTGGCGGCGGCGATCGCCCCGACATCGTCCATCGCGGCCGCGACGGCGGTGCCGGCGGCGGCGAAATCCGCCGCCTTGCCACCATCACGCAGCAACGGCACCAGCAGGGAGGCCGGGACCATCATCGCCGCATCCTCCCGCGCTTCCAGCGCCGCGGGACCGTGGTCCTTGCGCAGGGCGACCCGGCGCTCCGGGTCCAGCTGCGGGGGCGGGGTGCGGTCGCGCTGGGCCTGGCGCAGCGCGGCTTCCAACTCCTCCGGCGTGAAGGGACGGACCAGCAGGACGTCGAAACCCGCCTCCATCGCGTCGTCCTCCTCCCCGCGCCGCATGCCGTCGCTGGTGCCCACCAGCGGCAGGTCGGCCTGGGGCGGCAGGCGGTCGCGCAGCCGCTGCGCGGCGTCCTGGCCGTCGAAGTCGTCGCCGATGAAGGCCATGACGACGGCCTCCATATCCTCGCGCAGCAGCACGTCCTCGGCGATGTCCCAGTCGGTGACCGGCAACACCTCGTGACCCAGCTCCTCCAGCATGGTCAGCGTCACCACGCGGGAACTGGCCATGGGATCGACCAGCAGCACGCGCAACGCGCGGGGCGCTTCCGGCTCGGACACGGGCGACCTCAGGCCGCTTCGGCGCGGATGGCGTCGGCCAGCGTGCCGACGATCCGGTCGATATGCGGCTTCTCGACGATCAGCGGCGGGGAAAGTGCGACGATGTCCGCCGTCACCCGCACCAGCACGCCGGCATCGAAGCAGCGGCGGAACACGTCCATGGCACGCGCGCCGGGCTTGCCGGGGCGCGACGCCAGCTCGATGCCGCCGATCAGGCCGAAGTCGCGGATATCGATGACGTTCGGCGCGTCGCGCATCGAATGCATCGCGTCCTGCCAATACGGCTCGATGGCGCGCGCCCGGCCGGGCAGGTCCTCGGACTGATGCAACTGCATCGTCGCGATCGCCGCGGCCGCGGCCAGCGGGTGGCCGGAATAGGTGTAGCCGTGGAAGAACTCGATCCCGCCGGCGACGCCATCGACCACCGCGTCATAGACGCCGTTCTTCACCGCCACCGCACCCATCGGCACGGCCGCATTCGTCAGGCCCTTCGCCATGGTCATGATGTCGGGCGTCACTTCCAGCCGCTCGGCGCCGAAATTGGTGCCGATGCGGCCGAAACCGGTGATGACCTCGTCGAAGATCAGCAGGATCCCGTACTTGTCGCAGATCTCGCGCAGGCGCTTCAGGTAGCCGACCGGCGGCACCAGCACGCCGGTCGAACCGGCGACCGGTTCCACCATCACCGCGGCGATGGTCTCGGCGCCGTGCAGGGCGACCAGGTTCTCCAGCACATCGGCCAGTTCCACGCCGTGCTGCGGCAGGCCGCGGCTGAAGGCGTTCTTCGCGGGCAGATGGGTGGACGGCAGGTGGTCCACATAGGGCAGCAGCGCGCCGAACTGCTTGCGGTTGCCGCCGATGCCGCCCACCGACATCCCACCAAAGCCCACGCCGTGATAGCCGCGCTCGCGCCCGATCATGCGCACCCGGCCGGCCTCCCCGCGCGCGCGGTGGTAGGCCAGCGCGATCTTCAGCGCGGTATCGGCACTTTCGGACCCGGAATTGGTGAAGAAGACGCGGTCCATGCCCTCGGGCGTCATCTCGGCGATGCGCGCCGCGGCCTCGAAGGCGATCGGGTGGCCGAGCTGGAAGGTCGGCGCGTAGTCCAGGATCGCGGCCTGCTTCTGGATGGCTTCCTTGATCTCGACCCGGCCATGGCCGGCGTTGCAGCACCACAGCCCCGCGGTGCCGTCCAGGATCTCCTTCCCCTCGGGCGTGTAGTAGGACATGCCCTCGGCGCGGGCGAGCATGCGGGACGTGTCGCCCTTGAAGTACTTGTTGTCGGAAAACGGCATCCAATAGGCGTCCAGGGAATTCGGACGCGGCACGTTGATCTCGTTCATCGGGGTCTCCGGGGGCTCGGCAGGCCGGCAAACAACACCTTGCGGGCCCCGGGGGCAAGCGGCGAGGTCTTGCCCGCCATCGGAAAACATAGCCCGATGCGGCCCACGGACAGGCGGGGCACGACGGCGCGTATGGTCAATGTCGATCTGGTGAGCGTCCTGGCCGTCTTCGCCGCCATGACCGCGGCGGCCGCCCTGCCCGCCCTGCTTCCCCGCCTGGGCATTCCCGGCGTGGTTCTGGAGATCGCGGGTGGCGTGCTGATCGGCCCGCAGGTGCTGAACCTGGTGCATGCCGGGCCGATCGTCACCACCCTCGCCCAACTCGGGCTTTGCGTGCTGTTCCTGCTTGCCGGCTTCGAGGTCGATCCCGACGTGCTGAAGGGCCGTCCGCTGCGCCTCGCCTGGCGCGGCTGGGCGCTGTCGGCAGTGCTGGCCTGCGGCGCGGGCTTCGCCCTGGCCGCGGCCGGGCTCATCGAGGCGCCGCTGTTCACCGCGCTCGCGCTGACCACCACGGCCGTCGGCGCCTTGCTGCCGATCCTGCGCGACGCCGGGCGGCTCGCTCCGCCCTATGGCCCGATCGTGCTGGCCACCGGTGCGATCGGGGAGGCCGCGCCGCTGATCGCGCTCTCCCTCATCCTCGCGGGTGCGGCCGGCGCGCCGGTCCAGGCCTTGATCCTCATCGGCTTCGCCGTGGGTGCCGCCGTGGCGGTGATGGTCGCGGCGCGGACCACCCATGGCCACCTGGCCGGGGTTGTGGCGCGCAGCATGGGCAGTTCCGGCCAGTTCCCGCTGCGGCTGGTCATGCTGCTGATGGTGCTGCTGATCGCCCTGTCGGAGGAATTGAGCATCGACCTCGTGCTCGGTGCCTTCGTCGCCGGCGCGGTGGTGCGCGCCGCCCTGCCGCACCACCAGCATGAGGCGCTGCTGACGCGCCTCGACGGCCTCGGCTACGGCTTCCTGATCCCGATCTTCTTCATCGCATCCGGCGTCAGGCTGGATGTCGCGGCACTGTTCACCGACATGCGCGCGCTGGCCATGGTGCCGGTCTTCGCCGCCCTGATGCTGGCGGTGCGCGGGCTGCCGGTCCTGCTGCTGGCACGCGGCGACCTGGACGGGCCGCGCCGCCAGGCCCTGGCGCTGCATGCCGGCACGCAGCTGCCGCTGGTGGTCGCCATCGCCGCCATCGCGGTGCAGGGCGGCGTGATGCCGGGCTGGCAGGCGGCGAGCCTGGTCGGCGGCGGCGTGCTGACCATGCTGGTCTATCCGACGCTCGGCCTGCACCGGCTGGCGCGATAGCGCCTGACCCACGAAGGCGGAACCGCCGAAGCGGTACAGCAATCGCTCAAACCGGGCCCACGGCATGATCCACTATTCCGGATCACGCCGCGGGACCGGCCTTCGCGCACTGCCGCCCGCATGCCATGGTCCGCCGGCGCCAGGAGGAGGGCGCACGCATGGCCAAGGGTCGCCTCGTCATCGGCACCAAGCGATATTCGTCCTGGTCGCTGCGCGGCTGGCTGGCCGTGCATCTGGCCGGGCTGGACGTCGAGGAAGTGGTGATCCCGCTGGCCGGCGGCACCACGCCCGCGGTGCAGCAGGCAACCCCGTCCGGCACCGTGCCCTATCTGGAACATGACGGCGCCAAGGTTTGGGAAAGCCTCGCCATCGTCGAATATTGCGCGGAGATCGCCCCGGCACTGTGGCCCGCCGACCGCGCAACCCGCGCCCATGCCCGCGCCATCGCGTCGGAAATGCATGCCGGCTTCCGTGGCCTGCGCATGTCCATGCCGATGAATATCGGCCGCACCTTTGCCGGCCGCGGCCGCACGCCCGAAGCCCTGGCCGATATCGCCCGGATCGAGGCGATCTGGGCCGCCGCGCTGGCAGCCCATGGCGGTCCTTTCCTGTTCGGTGCGACCTTCGGCGCGGCGGATGCGATGTATGCCCCGGTCGCCACCCGCTTCCTGACCTGGCAGCCGGCGCTGACCGCAACCTCCCTCGCCTATGTCGCCGCTGTCCGCGCCCATCCGCTGATGGAACGCTGGTACGCCGAGGCCGCCGCCGAACCCGCCGCCTGGCTGATCGACAAGCACGAGAACCCGCCCGCATGAACACCGCCGTCGCCCTCGATCATGTCGGCGTCGCCGCGCGCGACCTCGGCCCGCTGACCGCCGCCTATGAACGGCTCGGCTTCGCGCTGTCACCCATCGCGCAGCAATCGGGCAGGCGGCGGCCCGACCTGCCGGTGGAGCCGTGGGGGTCGGGCAATCGATGCGCCTTCCTGAAGCATGGCTATATCGAGCTGATCGCGATCCTCGACCCGTCGCTGTACGACAACACGCTCAACCGGTTCCTCGACCGCTATGCGGGCATGCACATCCTGGCGCTGGCCGTCACGGATGAGGAAGCGAACCTCGCCCGGATGCGCGCGGCGGGAATCGACATCCCCGGCATCGCCTGGCTGGAACGGCCAGTGGAAAAGGGCGGCCCGATCGCGAAATTCGCCCGCCTGCCCTTCCCTGACCCACCCGAGGGCCGCGTCCAGCTGATCCGCCACCTGACGCCCGAACTCGTGTGGAACCCCAAATGGATGGACCACGCCAACAACGCGATCGCGCTGGAGGAGGTGATCCTGTCCGCCGTGGAACCGGCAGAGACCGCGACACGGCTGTCGCGCCTGTGCGGCCTGCCGGTGGAACCCGACCCGGCCGGCGGCTTCCTGCTGCGCCTGCCCGGCGCGGCGGCCGCGGCTGGCCCCTTCGCCCCGGTGATGGAAACCCGCGTCCGCATCCTGACCGAAGCCGCCCTGTCCACCGTCCTGCCTGGCGTCATTCCGCCGGCCTCGCCCTTCATGGCGGGGATGGTGATCCGCACCTCGGACGCGGGTACGGCGGCGCGGCGCGTGCTCGCGGGCATGCCCACCACCGAGGCACCGGCCGGGGTGATGGTGCCGCCGGAATACGCCGCCGGGGCGGCGGTGGTCTTCGCGTGACAGGAAGGCAGAAAGGTCGGGGGAGAGAACTCCCCCGAACCCCCTCCTTTTTCTGTCGGTTGGAGACTGACCGCGGAAGTCAGTTCCCAGGTGTCAAAAAGCGGAGGGGGATTCGGGGGAGGTGTTCCTCCCCCGCTCTGTCTTCCTCATGACGCCCTTCGCCAGGGCGATCGGTGCGTCGCTGCGCACCTACTACGCGCCCGGTCGCGCCGCGCTGCTCGATACCTTCCATGCGCGCTTCCTCGGGGCGGGCGACCTCGCCTTCGACATCGGCACCCATGTCGGCGACCGAACGGCGTCTTTCCGCCGGCTGGGCGCGCGGGTGGTGGCGGTGGAACCGCAGCCGCGCCTGGCCCGCGCGCTGCGGCTGATCTTCCGCGGCGATCCCGGCATCACACTGGTGCAGGCGCTGGTCGGTGCCGAACCGGGGGAAGCGGTGCTGCGGCTCAACACCGCCAACCCGACCGTCGCCACGGCCAGCACGGCGTTCATCGCGGCGGCGGATGGCGCGCAGGGCTGGGAAGGCCAGCGGTGGGATGCGCAGATCACGCAACCGGTCACCACGCTCGACGCGCTGGCGACGCGCCATGGCCTGCCAGCCTTCGTGAAGATCGACGTCGAGGGCTTCGAGGCCGAGGTTCTGCGCGGCCTGACGCGGCCACCGCGGGCGCTCTCCTTCGAATTCACCACCATCCAGCGGGACGTGGCGGCGGAATGCCTGGGCCTGCTGTCGGCGCTCGGCTACCGCGCCTTCAATGCCTGCCTCGGCGAAAGCATGGCCTTCGCGCATGGCGCGCCGATCGATGCGGCGATGATGTGCGACTGGATCAAGGCCTTGCCGCACGCGGCAAACAGCGGCGATGTCTATGCCAGCCTGGTGCGGGAACGGCTGGCGTAGGACGCACCCGTCACGGCCGCAGATACCCCAGCACCACCTCGACCACATGCCGCTCGCGGGCTTCGAGCGCGGCCTCGGTGCCAAGGTCCTGGCCGAAGATGGTGGACAGCGTATGCCGGTTCGCCACCCAGAAATGCCCCAGCCCGAGCATGGTGACATACAGCTGCATCGGGTCCACATCGCGGCGGAACACGCCGGCCTGCTCGCCGCGCTTCAGCACCGCGCGCAGGCTGTCCACCAGCGGCGAATACATCGCCGGCACCTCGGCGCTGCGCTGCAGATACGCCGCGCGGTGGATGTTCTCCTGGTTCAGCAGGGCGACGAATTCGGGGTGCGCGGCGGTGTAGCGCAGGTTGAAGCGCACCAGCCGGGCCATCGCCTCGGGCGGCGCCAGGTACTCCACATCGACCTCGCGTTCCTCGGCGCGCTTGGCGGCATAGGCGCGCTCCAGCACGATCAGCCAGAGCTCCTCCTTCGACCCGAAATGCGCGTAGAGCATGCGCTTGTTCGCACCGGACCGCGCCGCGATCTCGTCCACCCGCGCGCCGGCCAACCCGTTCAGCGCGAATTCCGCCAGCGCGGCATCCAGGATGCGCTGCCGCGTCGCCGCGGCGCGTGCCGAAAGCGGTCGCGGCGCGCGGTCTTCCATCAGAACTTCCCGTCCCGCACTTCGAACTTGGTCGCGCGGCCAAGCGAGCGTCCGCCGCGCCCCACCCAATCCGCCACCCAGTCGAGCATCGTCACCAGCGGCACGGCGGGATAGCCGAAGGCGGCGAAGGCGCGACCGGCATTCGACAGCAGGGCATCGGGCGCTTCCTCGCCATCCAGCAGCGGGGCGGTACCGAGCCGCGCGCCAAGCTGCTGGGCCACCCAGCGGATAGACACCGTCTCCGGCCCGGTCACGTTCATGATCGGGCAGGATGCATCGGCGCGGGACAGCGCGCGCAACGTCCAGGCATTGGCATCGCCCTGCCAGATGACATTGGCGTGGCCCATCGCCATCGGCACCGGCTTGCCGTCCCGCACCTTGGCCGCGACGTCGTGCAGCACGCCGTATCGCAGGTCGATCGCGTAGTTCAGCCGGATGCCGAAGCAGGCCGTCCCGCGCGTCGCCGCCGCATGCTGGAACACGCGTTCGCGCCCGAGGCAGGACGCCGCGTAGTCGCCGATCGGCGCCGGCGGCATGTCCTCGGTCGCACCGCCGGAGATCACCGGCACCAGCCGCTGCACATTGCCGGTCGAGAAGAACACGATGCGCGACGATGCATAGCGTTCCGCCACCATCGCCGGCAGCAGCACGTTCATCGCCCAGGTCAGCGGTTCGTTGCCGGTGGCGCCGAACTTCATCGCCGCCATGAACACGACATTGGGCGCATCCGGCAGGGCGGCCAGCGCGGTGCGGTCCATCAGGTCGGCGGCGAGGCATTCGACGCCCCAGGATTCCATCCGCGCGCGCAGCCCCGGTTCCGACCAGCGCGCCACGGCGATGACCCGGCGTGATGGGTCGGCACGCCTGGCCTGGCGGCACAAGGTCGGACCCATCTTGCCGGCCGCGCCCAGTACCAGGATGTCCCCCGGCACGTCGGCGAGGTCGGCCACCAGTGCGGGATCGGGGCAGGAGAGCATCTCCTCGAGCGCGGACTCGTCGGCGATGACAGCGGGCAGTTGCGGCACGGCGGGTCCTCCTGCCGGCCATCCTTGCCCCCGGTCCGGAGGCCTGTCCATCGGCTGAGCGCCCAACGCAGGGCGCAGCGCCATGCGCATCGCGATGCGCCGTCTGGCGGCATGTGGCGCGCCTACGGGCATGCCCGGTCGCAGCGCGACGGTGGCGCCATCGCAACAGGCGGAATTCATCGCCTGCGGATAGGTGGAGTTCCCGAAGATGCTCGACCTTCTGCTGCTGATCGGCGGCGTCGCGATCCTCAAAATCATCTTCCCGCGGCTGTCCCCGCTCGAGGAAGAGCGCCTCCGCATCACCGCGGACCCCGCCTTCGGCCCGCATATCCTTTGAGCGTGCAGGAGCACGATGGCTATCTGGCCCGTCTCCAGCGAGGACGGGGTACGATGGCGCGCGGGCCGGAAATCGCCGATTTCCCCGAGAAGCTTCGCCTCGCCCTGGCGAGCACGAATCTATCCCGCGCGCAGCTGGCCCAGGCCGTGGGCGTGGACAAGTCGGTGGTGGCGCGCTGGCTCAATGGCGCACTGGGGCCGAGCGACCAATCGCTGACCGCGCTGACGGCCGGGCTCGGCAAGGCGATCGGCGGCTTCCGGCGGGCTGACTGGGACCTTCCGATGACCGCGCTGGCCGACCGGCTCGGCGTCGCACCGGTCCTGCCCGCGGCGGCGGCATCGCCCGAGACGGCCTATCCCTTTCCCCGTGCGATGGCGGCCACGAGCGGCGCGATCGCCCATGCCGAGGCGACCTATGCCGCCCTCTGGCTCCTCGCTTTCCCGTCGCCGACCGAACGCGGGCGCATCTTCCCCTTCGCCATACGCATCATGCGCAGGCCAGTGGCGCTCAACCTCGAGATCGAATACCTGAACCGGATCCTGGTCGACATGCACGGGCCGGCCTTCGCGATCGAGGACCGGCTCTACGGCCATATGGATTCCAGGCTGCGCGCCAACATGGGCACATTCGTGCTGCAGGGGACGACGCTCGACCGCGCTCTCGTGCTCGACGGCGTGCTGGCGACGCGGAGCATCACAAACCGGATCTTCGCCGTCCGCGTGCTCGCTTTCCGTCTCAGCACCTCGGTGGAGGAAGCGGCGCTCAGCGCCGCCATTGCCCGCGCCGGTGCGCTCTACCTCGAAGGATTCGAGGAGCGCCTCCCCCCGGCCATGCGCGCGGCGTTCCAGCGGCCGCCGAGCGACATGGCGGAGGCGAACTGGATCTCGCTGGACGCGGATACCTCCTGGGCGATGGGGGAGGTGCGCCGCGGCGATCCGGCCTGCCGCCATGCGATCGAGGCGCTGGGCGTGGCCCGCTCGCTCTTCGCCGAGGTACTCGGCACGGTTCAGGCATCCTGACCGGCTCCTACCGCGTCTCCGGCGCCGCGGCGACTTCGAGCGCACGGGGCAGCAGGATGAAGACCTCCGCTTCGTCGCGCATGCGGCCGGCGCGTTCGCCCGCCTCATGGCCCCAGCCCCAGAAGAAGTCGGTCCGGGCCGGGCCGCGGATCGCCCCGCCGGTATCCTGCGCCACCACCAGCCGGCCGACGGCCGGGGCATCCCGCCGGGCCATCGGGTCCCGCACCGTGACGAACAGCGGCGCGCCAAGCGGGATGAAGCTGCGATCCAC
Organism: Roseomonas sp. CAU 1739; assembly: GCF_039839775.1. Taxonomy (NCBI): domain Bacteria; kingdom Pseudomonadati; phylum Pseudomonadota; class Alphaproteobacteria; order Acetobacterales; family Roseomonadaceae; genus Roseomonas; species Roseomonas sp. CAU 1739. The sequence continues at coordinate 439,430 of NZ_JBDOQQ010000002.1, read as the reverse complement.
CGCGACCGACCGCTGCGGGGTCAGCGGCACGCCGAGCGCGCCGATCGGCCCCTGGTCCGGACCCAGGTTCTCCACGACGCGAAAGAAAATGTAGGACGGGTTGCCGCGCAGCAATTCCGTGGCGCGATCATACCCCGCGCCAGCCAGCCAGCCGCGGATCGCCTGCATCGACATCTGGTCGCGCGTCAGTTCGCCCTGCTGGATCAGCACCCGCCCGATCGGCACATAGGCGCGCCCGTTCTGGCCGGCATAGCCGACGCGCAGCAATTGCCCATCCGGCAGCACCACCCGGCCGGATCCCTGGATGTGCAGGAAGAAGGCATCCGCCGGATCGTCCACCCACACCAGTTCCAGCCCGCGCCCGGCCAGCACGCCGGTATCGATCGCCGCGCGGTCGTAGAAGGGTTCCAGCCTCCCTTCCACCAGCATGCCGAAGCGGCGCCGCAGCGGATTGCCGATCACCGGCTGTTCCACCAGCTCCGGCGGGCGGGCGAAAAGCGGCGTGCGGAACGCGTCGTTCGGTTCGACCGAACCGCGCAGGATCGGCTCGTAATAGCCTGTCATCACGCCATTGCCGGCGGCGAAAGGTTCGAAGTGCAGCTCCAGGAAGGCGCGGACGACGGCATTGCGGCTGGCGCGCCAGGCATTCATGCGGCGTTCGAAGGCGGGCCCTGGCGTCGCGCTGCCGACCAGCCGCGGTGGCCGTGGCAGGCTGCGCTCCAGCGCTCGCAATTCCGGGCAAACGGCCTGCCAGGCCGAAGCGGTGCCGGCCCGCAGCGCGGCCTCGCCCTGGCCGCCGAGCGGCGCCTCCGGGCGCATCGGCCGCAGGGCGGAACAGGATGCCAGCAGTGTCGGCAGGATCTCGGCATGGCCATCCGCCTCCCAACCCGGCAGGTCGGCGAAGGTGACGGGGCGCAGGGGTGGAAGCGGCGCTTCCTCGGGCCGGGGTTCGGGCTCGGGCACCGGTGCGACCTGCTGTGCCAGGGCCGACACCCGGAGGAGCAGCCAAAACAGCAAAGGCAGCGCCGCGGCCCACGCCGCGCGACCATGGTGGCCCGACCGGTACATGGGGGGTGTATACTCCGGCCCGGCCGGCGCCGCGACTCTCCGGGGGCTGTTGGAGGGTCGCGGACGCCCCGGTCCGGGGCTAGACGGACCGGGTTCCCACCAGTTTCCAGGTGGGATCGGATACCCGAGTGTCCCTCTGGAAGGTCCAAAGGTCTGTGATTTCGGTCACAGCCTCGGCCCCCGCGCTGATCGAGCCATCCTTCGCGGTGATCAGGTTCACCTGGTCCGAGACGATGCGCAGCGTGATGTCGGCGACGGTGTCGCGCAGTTCCGCTTCCTCGATGGAGATGCCGTTGATGGCGCGCAGTTCGGTGCGCTGCGTCTCCCCGGCGATCTCGCGGGCGGAGATCGCCTGGTCGAAGCCGGCGAAGGACTCTTCCGACAGCAGGTTCCGCAGCGTGTCGCGGTCGCCGGCGGCGAAGGCCTGCACGATCATGCGGAACGCGCCCTCGGCGCCGTTCAGGAAGACCGCCGGATCGAAGGCCGGGTCCAGCCCGCGGATGCGCATGAGGACCTGGCCGACGGGCGAGCGAGGGTCGGGTAGCGACCGCGCGACGGCGCCCGCCGGGACGGGCGGGGGCAATTCGGCCTCCCGCGCGGGCACGGGCTGCGCCGCGCCCGGCGCGGCCTCGCCGGGCTGGCGCTCGAAGCCGGTGCGCCGGCCGAGCACGCTGCGCAGGCGCAGCACCAGGAAGGCCGCGACCATCGCGAACAGGATCAGATCGATCGGCAGGCCGCCACTCATGTCTATCTCCTCAGGCCCCTTCACTTAGGGCTGCCGGGTCGCTGCCGCAACATGCGGTCCCTGCGGTTGCCGGCGGCTTTACGGGCCGCTACGCGGTGGGGTAGCCAACAGGGACGCGCCGGATGATCCTTCTTCGCCACGGACAAAGCGAGTTCAACCTGTTGTTTACCCAGACGCGGAAGGACCCGGGGATCGTTGACCCCGTGCTGACGCCGCTGGGGCATGAACAGGCCGCCGCCGCCGCGGTTGCACTGGCGGATGAGGATATCCGGCGCATCGTCGTCTCCCCCTATCGCCGCGCCATCCAGACGGCGCTGCCGGCGGCGCAGCGGCTGCGGCTGCCGCTGACCATCACGCCGGTGGTGCGCGAGCGCTATGCCTTCACCTGCGACATCGGCAGCCCGCGCACGGCCCTGGCGCAGACCTTCCCCGACGTGGACTTCGAGCATCTGGAGGAAGTCTGGTGGCCGCCGCAGGAGGAACCGGCCGACCAGGTCGAAGGCCGCGCCAACCTGTTCCGCGCGGAAATGGCTGCGCTGGACGACTGGGCCCACACGCTGGTGGTATCCCATTGGGGATTCATCATGGCGCTGACCGGGCTCAGCGTGACGAATGGGCAGATCCTGCGTGTGGACCCGACCGAGCCGGGGCCGGCGCTGGTGCCGTGGAAGCATCATTGACGGTCTGATCCCGACCGCAGGCGACGCCCGGGATCGCGATTCTCCAAGCGTCATCACGCATTCGTGCGGATTCCGGTTGCATATCCGCCCGCAACGGGTTCGCAGTGGCAGCGCGGCGCCCGCCGTGCCCCGGCGCCGCCTTCGCGAAGGAGGCATCGCCATGTCGTATGTCCTGGCGCCGGGTATCATGGTGGTGGGGACGACCCTGCTTTCCAGCCCCGAGGTGCTGGTCTGGGCCACAGGCTGGCTTGCGGCCGGGTTGGGCCTGTGGCTTCACGCCGTGCGGCCGCCAGCCGAGAACAGCCTCGAATTGGCCGTGCTGGAGGCAGGGCTCGGCGTCATGTGACAGGCGGCGCCGCGCGTCACCCCCAGGGATTGCGCCGGCCTTGCGACCACGGGCCGCCGGAGGCCGGGGCTGGCGCCGACCATCCGCCGCCACCCTGGCCCATCCGCCCCGCCAGGTCGTGCAGCGCTGCCACCCGGTTCGCCGTGCTCGGATGCGTCGAGAACAGATTGTCCATCCGCGCCCCGGACAGCGGGTTGATGATGAACATGTGCGCCGCCGCCGGATTGGCCTCCGCGCCGTAGTTCTGGATCTGGTGCGCGTAGCCATCCAGCCGCTGCAACGCCGAGGCCAGGCCGAGCGGATTGCCGGTGATCTCGGCCCCCACCCGGTCGGCTTCGTATTCGCGCGACCGGCTGATCGCCATCTGCACCACCGCGGCCGCCAGTGGTGCGAGGATCAGCATCAGGATCATCGCTATCGGCCCGAACGGGCTCTGGTTGCGGTCGCGCTGCCCGCCGAAGATGAAGCCGAAATTCGCCAGCATCGAGATCGCGCCGGCAACGGTCGCGGTCACCGTCATGATCAGCGTGTCACGGTTCCTGATATGCGCGAGCTCATGCGCGATCACGCCGGCCACCTCCTCCTCGCTCATCAGGTTCAGCAGGCCGGTATTGACCGCCACCGCCGCGCTGGACGGGCTGCGCCCCGTGGCGAAGGCATTGGGCTGGTCCTCATGGATCACATAGAGCGCGGGCATCGGCAGCCCGGCGCGCTGCGCCAGCTGGGCCGTGATCTCATACAGCCGCGGCGCGTCATGCGGGCCGATCGGCTGCGCATTCTGCATGCGCAGCACCATCCGGTCGCTGTTCCACCAGGCGAACAGGTTCATGCCACCGGCGAACAACAACGCCAGGATCATCCCCTGCTGCCCGGCGATGGCGAAGCCGATCCCCCCGAACAACGCCGTCAGCGCCGCCAGCAGCACCGCCGTCTTCACATATCCACCCATCGCCTCGTCCTCACTGCTGCGTCGCGGGCCACGACAGACTACATCATCCCTACCATGACCAAGACGCCCCCCGACGACACCGCCCCCGCCGGCGCCCCGCCCGCCGCCGCCACGGCGCCGCACCCCGCACCGAAGCCTGCCGCGCCCAAGCTGCCGAAGGAGATCGGCGGCCCCGCCGGCCCCGAGCCCACCCGCTTCGGCGACTGGGAACGCAAGGGCCGGGTCAGCGACTTCTGATGCCGCTCGACGAAGGCCCCATCCGCGACCTGCCGCCCCGGCCCCAGTCCCGCAACGTCCTGGGCGGCGTTCTGTTGCCCTGTTCGGTCGCGCCGCTGACCGGATTTTTCCGCGACGGCTGCTGCAACACCGGCCCGGCCGATGTCGGCCTGCACGTTGTCTGCGTCGAGGTCACCGCCGGCTTCCTCGCCTTCAGCCAGGCCGCCGGCAACGACCTGTCCACGCCGCGCCCCGAATACGGCTTTGCCGGCCTGAAGCCCGGCGATCGATGGTGCCTGTGCGCCGATCGGTGGGAAGAAGCGCGCCGCGGCGGCTTCGCCCCGCCCGTGCTGCCGGAAGCGACGCATGAGGCGGCGCTGCAGGTCTGCCGCCGCGACCACCTGCTGGCCCATGCACTGGACCGGGCGCCACCAGGCTGAGGCGCGGGCGCGCGGATGTGGGGAGGCCACGAACGCCATGGCCTTGTGGCATCCGCGCGGTATTCGGTGATCGGAAGCGGAGGGGCGCCACCCCGGAGGCGCGGATTTTGGCGGGCGAGCCGGAGAGGGCTTTGCCCCCTCCGGACCTCCCGCACCAAAGGCTTAAGGCCTTTGGGAACCTCGACTTGGCGAGGGGCGCGGCGGGGGTTTCGACGACACCAGGATGCGTCGTGCAGAGCACCAAGGTCCGACCAGATCCCCATCTTGGCGCGAGAAGCCACGCAAGCCGCCGAGGAGGCCGATGACGGGGCCTTCGCCATCCAGGCATGGCGCTCGCCAAGCGAGGGCTTCAGAAAGCCCGCCAGGCTTTGGTGGGTAGAAGGGCGGAATTGTCGCGCCCAGCGCCCGCACGCGTCATCTCGGCGACGCCAGCACCGCCGGCTCCGATTCCTTCGCCTCCGCCTCGGGGGCGCGTCGCTGGGCCAGCGCCGCGATGCGGCCGAGCACGGTGTCCATGTCGTAGGGCTTGCCGATCAAGTCGAATTCCCCGGCGCCGCCGTGCTTGGCCAACGCCTCGGCCGCGTAGCCCGAGGCGAGCAGCACGCCCACGCCCGGGCGCAGCGTTCGCGCCTCCCGCGCCAGGTCCACCCCGCTCATGCCGCCAGGCATCACGACGTCCGAGAAGATGATGTCCGCCGGCACACCCTCCCGCAGCAATTGCAGCGCCGTCGGGCCATCAGGTGCGGCCAGCACCGAGAAGCCCGCATCCGTCAGCATCTCCACCGCCACGCCACGCACGGCGGGCTCGTCCTCGACCACCAGGACCGAAACGCCCTTGCCCGACACCGGTGCCGCGAGCGTCGGTGACGCGGTGCGGCCCGGCGCGCCGTCGGATTCCGATCCGAGCGGCAGATAGAGCGTGACCGTGGTGCCGCGCCGCGGCGTGGACTGGATGGCCACATGCCCGCCGATCTGGCGCATGAAGCCGAAGACCTGCGACAGGCCGAGCCCGGTACCTTGGCCGTCCTTCTTCGTGGTGAAGAAGGGCTCGAAGGCGCGTTCACGGACTTCGGGCGGCATGCCCTCGCCGGTGTCGCGCACCTCGATCGCGACATAGGGGCCGGGCTGTGCCTCGGGGTTGCCGGCCAGCGCCTGTTCCTGCAGCCAGGCGCGGCGGGACACGATGCGGATGGTCCCCCCCCGCGGCATCGCGTCGCGCGCATTGATGACAAGGTTCAGCAGCGCCGCCTCCAGCTGCGCGGCATCGGCGCGGCAGGGCGGCAGTTTCTTGTCGAGCGTGAGATCCAGGGTGACCGATTCATCGAGCGCGCGGCGCAGCAGAGGCCGGAAATCCTGCACCAGCAGGTTCGCATCCACACTGGCGAGCACCAGCGGCTGGCGCCGCGCGAAGGCGAGCAAGCTGGCATTCAGCCGCGCTCCGCGGTCCACCGCGGCCACGGTGGCGCCGAGCAGGCGGCGCGTCCTTTCATCCGCGCGTGACCCGAGATGGCGTTCGAGCGCCCGCGCCGTGCCGAGGATGGCGGTCAGAAGGTTGTTGAAGTCGTGCGCGACGCCGCCCGTCAGCCGCCCGAGCCCTTCCATCCGCTGCGCATTGCGCAGCCCGTCCTCCGCGGCCTCGCGCCGGGCGATCTCGGCGCGCAGGTCCGAGGCATTGGCTTCCAGCCGCTTCAGGGTCTCGCGGTCGCGCCGGGCCCGCCGGCCACCGCTGAAGGCAAACAGCGCCAGCAGCAGCCCGGCCATGAAACAGCCAATGCCGTTCAGCGCCAGGCTCAGCGAGGCCATGCGCTGCTCCGGCAGCCCCGGGATGGTGTAGACGATGCTGAGCGGCAGGGTGCCGATCCGCCGCCAAGCGACGTACTGGATCTCCCCGTCGCCGAAGGAATCAGTGGCCAGCGGCGCGGATTGTGGGCGGTCGGCCAACATGGCCTGGCGCAGCGGATCCGACGCGTTGAGCAATGCCGGCGTCGCGGCGGTGGCACCCTGGCGCATCAGGATGGTGCCGTCATTGCGCACCAGGGCGAAACGGCCGCCAGGTCGGTGACCGGCCTGCGACCACGCCGTGAAAAAGGCTTCGGCGCGCAGCACGGACAGGATGAGGCCGTCGAAGGGCCGCCCTTCCGCCGCGCGGCCCCGGCCGATGACGAGACCCGCGCCCTGCGCCGCCAGTTCGCGCGACGCGGCCTCGAAATACACGGACCGGCCTGCTTCGCGCGCCGCGCGCATGGCCTCGAAGCCGCTCGCATCCGCGTTCGGTGCCTGGTCCGGCCCGCCGGCGGCAGCGACGCGCCCGTCGGGGCGGATCAGCGCCAGGAGACCCAGTATGGCTGGCTGCGCGGCCTCGATGCGTCGCAGATCCGCCTGCACGGACGCCCGGCGTGCCTGGATCTGCACCCAGCTTAGCCCGGCTATCGCGTCCTCCGCTCGGTCAAGCGCGAGGATGCCGCCGTCGATCAGGCGCTGGGCCTGCTCACCGGCAAGCTGCGTGGCGACCACGCCCTCGTCGCGCAGGGCGTCGCGCCGATGACCCATGTCGTGCTGCCGCAGGACGGCGAACAGCAGGGCCGGCAGAACCACCGCGGCGGCAAGAATGGCGCCGGGCCGCAGCGGCCGGTCCATCAAGCGCGTCGTGATCGGCCGAGTCACCAAGCGACCTGTTCCCTGACCATACCGCCGACCACGCCCATCGCGGCGCGATCAGCCCCCCCCAAGTCCCGGTGGCAACGTCCGCAGGACGTCATCGCCGGCCCATCAATCCCTGCATGCGGCGTCCTGGCACCGCGGCACCTTCGTCGCCGATGCGGGGATCGTCGCGGGCAGGACGCCGCAGGCGCAGCCTGACGCCGTTCCGGGCGCGCGCAGTATGACACGATCGTGCGTCAAGGGCAGGTGAAGGCGGAGATTACTCTGCGGGCGCGGCGGCGGCCGCACGCCGCCGCCGCAGCCGCAACTCCTGCGCGAGTGCCATCACCGCAGTCAGCAGCATGAAGGCTGCGGCCGCGTAGAACACCAGCATCGGCCTGCCGCTGTCGAGCAACCATCCGTAGAGTGGAGGCCCGGCCATACCACCGATATTGAAGCCGGTGGAGACGATGCCGAACACAGCCCCCGCCTGGCCTGGCGGGGCGGCGGCACGCACCAGCATGTCGCGCGACGGCATGATCATGCCCGACAGGAAACCCGCCAGCGCCATAACCGGAACCAGTGCGATGCCCGACACCGCCGCGCTGCCGACCAGCAGCATCAGCGTCGCCGAGGAGCCGAAGCCGAAGGCCGCCACCAAACCATGGTTGCGCGTACGATCCGCGATCACGCCACCCGCGAGCACGCCGCCGGCACTCGCGAACAGAAACGTCGTGAGCGCCGCATTCGCCATGGTCAGCGACATCCCCTGCCCATCGACCCAGGCGGCGACGGAGAAGTTCTGGATGCCGCCATTCGACAGCGCGAGGGTGACGAAGAACAGCGTCATCGCCAGCACGGCGGGCGAAATCACCGACACGGGCACGGCGCCGGCGGCGGCGGCGGATTTTACCGGGGCCGGGCGCGGCACCGCTTCCGGCGCGCGGGCAAAGATCAGCGGCAGCGCGGCGATCGGCCCGAGCAGGCCGGCGGCGATCAGCGCCGCCCCCATGCCGAGCCAGGCGGCGATGCCGAGCACGAAGGCCGGCGCGATCGCACCGCCCATGAAGCCGGCGAAAGTGTGGATGGAGAAGGCGCGGCCGACGCGTTCCTCGGCCATCGACGACCCGAGGATGGCGTAGTCCGCCGGGTGGTAGACGCTGTTGGCCAGCCCGGCCATGCCGGCCGCCGCGATCAGCCAGGCATAGCTGCCGGTCAGGCCGAGCAGGATATAGGACATGCCGCCGAGGATGAGCGCGGCCGCCAGCATCCGCCGCGGCCCGGCGCGATCGACGATGAAGCCCATCGGCGCCTGGGTAACCGCCGAGACGATGTTGTAGGCGGTCAGCGCCAGGCCGAGCTCGACATAGGACACACCAAGGCTTTCGCGCAGCAGCGGGAACAGCGGCGCCAGCGTCAGGTGATGCACATGGCTGACGAAATGCGCGCCGCAGATCTGCGCCAGCGTGCGGCGTTCCTGCGTGGTCCAGCCGGCCGCCATGGTCAGTGCGCCTCCGCCCAGGAATGGCCGGTGCCGATTTCGACCGACAAGGGCACGCGCAGCGTCGCAACCGATTCCATGATGTCCTTGACCACCGCGGCGGTGGCTTCCACTTCGGCGTCAGGCACTTCGAATACCAGTTCGTCGTGCACCTGCAGCAGCATCCGCGCCGACAACCCTGCCTCGCGCAGTGCGCGCGGCAGGCGGACCATGGCGCGCTTGATGATCTCGGCCGCGCCACCCTGGAAGGGGGCGTTGATGGCGGCGCGTTCGGCCCCCGCGCGGCGCACCGGGTCCTTGGTGGCGATGTCGGGGATCCAGAGTTTCCGGCCGAAGGGCGTGCGGACGAAGCCGTGGATGCGGGCTTCCTCCTTGCAGCGTTCCATCTCCTGCCGGATGCCGGGGTATTGCGCGAAATAGGCGTCGATGATGGTGCGCCCCTCGCCGGGCGGGATGCCCAGGCGCGTCGCCAGCCCGAAGGCGGACATGCCGTAGATGATTCCGAAGTTGATCATCTTGGCGCGGCGACGCGCTTCCTTGTCCACCTTGCCGGGTTCGAGATGGAAGATTTCCGCCGCGGTGCGGGAATGGATGTCCTCGCCGTGTTCGAAGGCGTCCCGCAGCGTCGGCACATCCGCCAGATGCGCGAGCAGGCGAAGTTCGATCTGGGAATAGTCGGCGGCGAGCAGCACATGGCCGGGTTCCGCGACAAAGGCGCGGCGGATGCGCAGCCCTTCCTCCGACCGGATCGGAATGTTCTGCAAATTCGGATCGTTGGAGGACAACCGGCCAGTGGAGGTTCCCGCCATGCCGTAGGAGGTATGGACGCGCCGGTCCGAGGGATCGATCTGCGCGGCCAGCGCCTCGACATAGGTGGATTTCAGCTTCGCCAGCTGCCGCCATTCCAGCACGCGGGTCGCGAGTTCCACGCCCTGCGCGGCCAGATCCTCCAGCACCGCGGCATCGGTCGAATAGGCGCCGGTCTTGCCCTTGCGCCCGCCCGACAGCTTCATCTCGTCGAACAGGATCTCGCCGAGCTGCTTGGGCGAGCCGACATTGAAAGCGCGGCCGGCGAGGTCATGGATCGCCTTCTCCAGTACCACGAGCCGGGCGGCGAAATCCTCCCCGATGCGGGCGAGTTCCGCGCCATCGACCTTGATGCCGTTGGCTTCCATCTCCCGCAGCACGCCGACCATGCGGCGTTCGACCTGTTCATACAGCGCGAGCGCGCCGTCTTCCCGCAGACGCGGCTTCAGCAGCAGCCACAGGCGCAGCGTGACGTCGGCATCCTCGGCGGCATAGGCGGTGGCGCGGTCGAGCGGCACCAATCCGAAGGGGATGCGCGCCTTGCCAGTGCCGGTCACCTCGTCGAACTTGATGGGGGCGTGGTTGAAATGCAGGACCGACAGCTCGTCCATGCCATGCCCGTGCTTCCCGGCCTCCATGGCGTAGGACAGCATCATCGTGTCGTCGATCGGCGCGATGGTGGCGAAGCCGCCATTCTCCGCCCGCGCCATCACTTCCAGATCGTATTTCGCGTTCTGGAACACCTTCAGCACGGTGGCGTCTTCCAGCAACGGGCGCAGCAGCGCGAAGGCGCGGTCCGGTTCGATCTGCACCGGCGCGGGGCCGGCGAGCATGTCGCCGGTATCGCCATGGCGGATCGGCACGTAGCAGGCCCGGCCCGGCGCGGTGGCAAGCGAGAAGCCCACCATCTTGGCCCGCCGCGCATCCAGGCTGTCCGTCTCGGTATCAAGCCCGACCACGCCGGCCGCGGTGGCATCAGACACCCAGCGTGCCAACTGCTCCTCGGTCGTCACCGTCTCATACGGCCCGAAGGCGGCGGCGAGGTCGGGCGCGACCGGTCCCGGTGCGGGTGCGTGCTTCACCGCGACGGGGGGCGCGCCACGGCGCGGCGGGTCGTTGCCCTCGCCCAGCTTGCCCATGCGTGCGAGCAGCGAGCGGAAACCCATCGCGCGCAGGAAATGCTCCAGCTTGCCGTCGCCCGGCGGGCCCGCCACGAAATCCGCGATCGGCGCAGGCAGCGGCGCGTCCTCATCGAGCAGCACCAGGCGGCGGGAGATGCGCGCCTTCTCGGCATTCTCGATCAGCGATTCACGGCGCTTGGGCTGCTTGATCTCGGTCGCGCGCGCCAGCAGGGTTTCGAGATCGCCATACTCGTTGATGAGTTGCGCGGCGGTCTTGATGCCGATGCCCGGCACGCCCGGGACATTGTCGGTGGAATCACCGGCCAGCGCCTGCACCTCCACCACCTTGTCCGGGGTGACGCCGAACTTCTCCAGCACCTCCGGCTCGCGGATCGGCTTCTGCTTGATCGGGTCGAGCAGCTGCACGCCCGGCCGCACCAGTTGCATCAGATCCTTGTCGGAGGAGACGATGGTGACCAGCCCCGGCCCCTCAGCGAGGTATGCCTTGGCGTAGGCGGCGATCAGGTCATCCGCCTCGAAGCCTTCCTGCTGCACCTTGGCGACGCCCAGCGCATCCGTCGCGTCGCGGATCAGCGCGAATTGCGGGATCAGATCCTCGGGCGGGTCGGGGCGGTGCGCCTTGTAGTCGGCGTAGATCTCGTTGCGGAAATTCAGCCGGGCCGCGTCGAACACCACCGCGATATGGCTGCCCGCATGCCGCGTCAGGAACTGCGACAGCATGGTGGTGAAGCCATAGACGGCATTCACCGGAACCCCTTCCGGGTTCGTCATCGGCGGCAGCGCGTGATAGGCGCGGAAGATGTAGCCGGAGCCATCCACCAGGATCAGGTGGCGCTCGCCTGGCTTGACGGTGGGCAGCGCCTCGGTCGCGGCATCCGCCATCGCGCTGCCCCGCGGCCGACCGGCCTCCGGGGCGCGGTCCCCGTCAGTGTCCATGGTCCTCGCCTGCGCCCTCGGCGAGGACGTAGGTGATGGAGCAGTAGGGGCAGGTGATCTCGTGGTCCTCGATATGCAGCCAGATGCGCGGGTGGCCCAAGCCGGAAGCGGCCTCCCCGTCGCAGGCCACCTTGCGGGCATGGACCTCGATCCGCTGGTCGGGCGTCACACCCTCCACGAGCTTGGGGGCATATCCGGTCATCAGGGGGTCGCGCATGACGGGCCTCAGTCTGGTTGCCGCCACCATAGTCGGGACGGGGGGGGTTGGGCCCGGGGCGGCGCTGCCGGATGGGCAGGGCGGGCGCCGTTGGAGAGGGGCTTTGCCCCTCTCCAAACCTCTCCCCTCCAAAGGCTTAAGGCCTTTGGAAACCTTCATCCGGGCGCCGGGCACGGCGGGAGGAAAGCCACGATCCGGACCCGCCCCGCGCAGCCATGGGTCAGGTTCCGATGGCTGGACAGAACGGGCACCAAATCCCCGCGGTCCAGGGGCCCGCTGGCCCCTGGTGGGGTGGTTTGGAGGGACAAAGCCCCTCCGATCATCGCTGCGCCGACAACCCCCTACCCGGCGCAGCGCCGCAGCAATTCCGCCGGGCTGCACCCGTCCAGTTCAAGCTCCCCCAGCAGGGGATTCAGGGTCCTGAACGGGCGCCCCGTCGCACAGCACAGCAGGGTGATCGCCGCCGTCAGGTTCGGCGTCGGCACGCCGGCCATCGCACCCAGCGTCTCGTACACCACCAGGCCGAAGGGGATGTCTTCCTCGGTATATCGGTGCACCAGGCTGGCCGGCCCACGCGGGCCGCGCCCGGCGGCTTCGATCGCGGCGGCGATCTCGGCGATGCTGCCCTCCGGCACGTGGTAGGACAGGTGGTAGTGCCGGGCCAGGCTGCGCACCTCCACCCCGAAGGCTGCGGCAACGGCGATGCGTTCGGCATCGATCGCGCCGGCGATGCGTGCCCCGGTCTCGCGGAAATTGGCAAACAGCTGCCAGGGTTCGCCCTGTTCGATGCGCGACAGGTTCGGGATCACCTGCCCGGCATGGGCGATAGGGTTGATGTTGGACAGCAACGGCACCAGCAGGGAATCCACTGGAACGACGTGGTCACCGAACAGCGCATGGGTCAGCGCCAGCAGCGCCTCGGCCCGCGCTGCCGGCAGCGCCGCCTGCTCGAAGCGCCCGCGCAGCGTGCCGACTTGCACCGAACGGTCCGGCAGGATGCGCGCCGTGCCGAGGGTGGTGCCCCAGGCGACGACCTCGGCCGGGGTGCGTTCGGCCAACCACAATGGCGCGAGCGACAGCGCCCCGCTGCAGATCACCGTCTGGCCCGGCCGCAGCACCGCCTGCAACGCCGGCAGGACGGCGGGATAGGCATCCCCCGGTGTCGCCAGCAGGATCACCGGCCAATCCGCCAGCGCGGCGATGCCATCCAGCAGGGTGACTTCGCCTTCCCAGGCGAAGCCGCCGGCGCAGCGAAAGGCCAGCCGCCCGCCGCCCGCCTGGCCCAGCCGCGGCGCACCGCGCGGGGCGACGATCGCCACCTCATGCCCGCGCGATGCCGCGAGGGCCGCACTCACCGCGCCGATCGCGCCGGCACCTAGAACCGCGATACGCATATGCTCAGCCCAGGCTGATGTTGCGGGTGCGGATCACCTCGGCCCATTTGGCCGTCTCCTCCCGCACATGGGCGGCGAGCACGTCGGGGCCACCGGCGACCACCTCGATATCCTCGACGGCGAGCTTGTCGCGCAGACCCTGTTCACCCAGCGCCTCGACCGCGGCGGCGTGCAGGCGGGCGATTTCGGCCGGCGGCGTGGCGGCAGGCACGAACAGGGCATAGGCGGTGGTTGCCTCGAACTGCGGCAGCCCGGCCTCGGCGATCGGCGGCACCGCCGGCAAGGTCACCGAACGTCCCGTCCCCGTCGTGCCGAGCACGCGCAGCAGCCCCTGCTCGGCCAGCGCTCGCACCGTGGTGGCGGACAGGAAGGCGACGTCGATCTCGCCGGCGGCGATGGCCTGCACGGTCTGGCCGCTGCCGCGGTAGTTCACCAGCGTGAACTGCGTGCCCGAATGGGCCATGAACAGCTCGCTCGCCATGTGGCTGGTCGCGCCGATACCGCCGATGCCCATGTTCAGCCCACCCGGCCGCGCCTTGGCCATGGCGATCAGGGAGGCGACGTCGGTCGCCTGCGCCCGCGCATTCACGCACAATACCAGCGGGCTGCGCGCCAGCAGCGTGACCGGCGCGAAGGCCGTCTCATGCACATAGGGGATGCCGCGCAGCAGGGATGGCGCGATCGCATAGGTGCTGTTGGTCGCCAGCAGCACTGTGCGCCCATCCGCCGGTGCATTGGCCACATAGGCATGCCCGATGGTGCCCGAGGCACCGGAACGGTTCTCGATCACCACGGTCTGGTCGAGCCGCCGGCCCCAGGATTCGGCGAAGAAGCGACCCACCACATCGGTCGACCCGCCAGGCGCCCAGGGGATCACCATGCGGATCGGGCCGGAAGGCGCGGCATGGGCGGCGACGGCGGCCAGCGGCAGGGCCGCCGCGGCGTGCAGCAGGGCACGGCGATGAAGAGTCATGATGGATAATCTCCGGGGCGGTCGGGCGTGCCGGACGGACACGCTTCACCGCACTGCTCGCCCATGCCACGCGGCCAGCAGGACTGACAAGCAAGGCATGTTCCAGCAATGCCGCTTAACCGAAGATGGCGCGGGGCGGACGCCGAAGCACTACATTGGCCCTGCGGCCGCGGCGGCGGCACGATGAGCCGGCGCGATGGCGCACCGGCCCGAGGCATGGAGACCATGATCCTGGCAGCATGGCGCAGTTCCCGGACGATGAAGGACGCAACGGCGCCTGCCTTGCCGCGCCGCGCAGTCCTGGCGGCGTTGGCCGCATCCGCCTGCGCCCCCGCCCGGCTGCCGATGGGACCCGCCGTCGCGGTTCCCATGCTGACGCCCGACGCGCTGGTCATGTCCGATGGCGTGCGCCTGCCGGTCTATGCCTGGCTGCCGCCTACCCCCCCGCGCGCCATCGTGATCGGCCTGCACGGCATGAACGAACATGGCCGCGCCTTTGCCGAGGACGCCGCCCCCTGGTTCACGCAGGAAGGCGTCGGCCTCTATGCCTATGACCAGCGCGGCTTCGGCGGGTCGCCCAATCGCGGCATCTGGGCCGGGCACGACACCATGGCCGCCGACGCCGCCGAAGCCGCCCGCCTGATCCGCGCCCGCCACCCCGGCGTGCCGGTGGTGATGATGGGTGAGAGCATGGGCGGCGCGGTACTGCTGGTCGCCGGCGCCTCGGCCCACCGCCCCCCGGTCGACGGCTATGTGCTGCTGGCCCCGGCGGTGGTCACGCGCGCCAGCCTCGGCTGGTTCGCCCGCGGATTGCTGGACGTGATGGTGACCGTGGTGCCGATGATGGGGTTCCAGAACAGCGCCCCGGGCTTCCAGCCGACCGACAATGTCGCGGCCTGGCGGCGGTGGTCGGGCGACCCGCTGCTGATCCGCCACACCCGGGTCGATGCCCTGGCGGGGCTGGTGGACCTGATGGATGCCGCGGTCGCGGCGGCGCCGCATTTCCACGCCCCGGCACTGCTTCTGTATGGCGGGCGCGACCGGCTGGTGCCGGCGAGCCCGACGCGGACGCTGCTCGCGGCGATGCCCGATCCGGCCCGCCAGCGCGCCGGCTTCTACCCCAATGGCTACCACATGCTGCTGCGCGACACCCAGGGCGAGATGGTCGCCTATGACATCACGGCCTGGGTGAAGGACCAGCGCGCGCTGCTGCCCTCGGGGGCGGAGGCGGCGGCGCGCAACTGGCTGGCGGCGTGAGCCGGCTGGACGGTTCCTTCATCGGCCGCGACGGCACCATCACCCTGGTCGCGGCATTGGGTGCGGTGGTGCTGACGGCGGGCCTGGCGCCGGCCGTCGCGACGCTGGCCGTGCTGCGTCGCGCCTGGCGCAGCCCGGTCTTTCCCTCGGCTGCGCCGCGCCGCATCCTGGTGCTCGGACACCGGCTGGCGGATGGCGCGCCCTCCGTGGTGTTCGAACAGCGCCTGGCGCGCGCGGCGCTGCTGGCGCGACAGTTTCCGGGGGCTGAGGTGGTCCTGCTCGGCGGTCGCGGCGCGCCGGAACAACCCTCGGAAGCCGAGGCCGGACGCGACTGGCTGGCGGCACGCGGGCTGGATCCCGCGCGGATCACGCTGGAGACGGATTCGCGCCACACGCTCGAGAACCTGCACAATCACCGCGCCCTGCACGGCACCGCCGGCCCCGAGGCGCTGGTCACCAGCCGCTGTCACCTGCATCGCGCCATGCTGATGGCCAACGGGCTTGGGCTATCCCCCATGCCGGTGGCGGCGGAAGAGCGCCTGCGGTTCGAGCCGGCGCGCCTGCTGGGCGAGGGCTTCCGCCTGCATTGGTATGTGACCGGACGACTGCTGGCGCGGTTGCTGCACCATCGCGGCTGGCTGGCGCGGATCAGCTGAAGTCGGAACCGCGCGGGGCCTTGTCCCACTCCGGCCAACGCCGCCCAGCGCCAAGGGGCCTTGCCAGGCCATCACCTGTGCCGGGCGGCGGCGCCTGCAGGATCACGGCACCCGGCATCAACGGATCATGGGCCAGCCGAGCCATGGCCTCCTAGCGGGGGAGGGGCACGGCCGCATGGGCACCGGGACAGGTTGAGGCATGGAGGGGGCAATGCCCCCTCCGGTTCCATCAGCCGTCGAGCCATGCAAGGCACCGCCGGAGCGTCGCCCCACCCGCCTTCACCGGGTCGGCGCCCAACGGCATGGCGCCCTCCATCGTCACGCCATCAATCGGCGGCCTGCAGCCGGTCCTCGGTCCTGGTGTCGAAGTCGCTTGCATCGTGGCGCTCGCGCAGTTGGCTCGCCGGTTCGCCCTGCACGCGGTTGACCATGCGTCCGCGCTTCACGGCGGGCCGTTCGCCGACCTGGTTGGCCCAGCGCTGCACATGCCGGTACGACTGCACGTCGAGGAATTCCGCGGCACCGTAGAGCCAGCCCTTCACCAGCCCGCCATACCAGGGCCAGATCGCCATGTCGGCGATGGTGTAGTCCGGACCCGCGATGTACTCGGATTCCGCCAGGCGACGGTCCAGCACGTCCAACTGGCGCTTCACCTCCATGGTGAAGCGGTCGATCGGGTATTCCATCTTGCTCGGCGCATAGGCGTAGAAGTGCCCAAAGCCACCGCCGAGATAGGGCGCGCTGCCCATCTGCAAGAACAGCCAGGACAGGCATTCGGCGCGCGCGGCCGCTTCGGTCGGCAGGAAAGCGCCGAACTTCTCCGCGAGATGGACGAGGATGGCGCCGGATTCGAACACGCGGACCGGCTTCGGCCCACTGCGGTCCAGCAGTGCCGGGATCTTCGAGTTCGGATTGACCGCGACGAATCCGCTGCCGAACTGGTCGCCCTCCCCGATGCGGATCAGCCAGGCATCGTATTCGGCGCCCGAGTGGCCAAGCGCGAGTAGTTCCTCGAGCATCACCGTGACCTTCACGCCATTGGGCGTGGCCAGCGAATAGAGTTGCAGCGGGTGACGGCCGACCGGCAGGTCCTTGTCATGGGTCGGCCCGGCGATCGGGCGGTTGATGTTGGCGAAGCGCCCGCCATTGGCCTTGTTCCAGGTCCAGACGCTGGGCGGGGTGTATTCGGACGAGGTGTTCATCGGGCCGGATCCTCGGCAGTGGCGGAGAGGCAATGGTGCCGGCGCATCAAGTGGGTCGCTTCAGGCGCCGCGCCAGGGCAGGCGCGTGCATGCGACACGCCGCCACGATCCGGCGCGGGCGGACGGCGCCGCGAAAGTCCGCGATCGCACCATACGGCCCAGAGTCACAGCCCGTTGACGGGCACCCTGAGGAAGACCCGCCCATCGGCATCCGCCGGCGGCAGGGCGCCAGCCCGCATGTTCACCTGCAGCGACGGCAGGATCAGCCGCGGCATGGCAAGCGTCTTGTCGCGCGCTTCGCGCAGCGTGACGAATTGATCCTCGGTCACGCCGTCCTTGACGTGGATGTTGTGAGCGCGCTCCTCGGCGACCGTGGTCTCCCACCGGATGTCGCGTCCATTCGGCCCGTAGTCGTGGCACATGAACAACCGCGTCTGCAGCGGCAGGTCCAGCACGCGGCGGATGGAACGGTACAGCGTGCGCGCATCGCCACCGGGGAAGTCGGCGCGGGCGGATCCGCCATCGGGCATGAACAGGGTATCGCCGACAAAGGCGGCGTCGCCGATCACATGCGTCATGCAGGCCGGCGTATGCCCCGGCGTGTGCAGCACCAAGGCCGCCATGCCGCCGATGGCGTAGGTGTCGCCATCATGGAACAGGCGGTCGAACTGGCTGCCGTCACGACGGAATTCGGTGCCTTCGTTGAACACCTTGCCGAAGACGTCCTGCACGACGGTGATCTTCTCGCCGATGCCGATGCGGCCGCCGAGCCGGCCCTGGATATAGGGCGCCGCGGAGAGGTGGTCGGCATGGACATGCGTCTCGATCAGCCATTCGAGGCGCAGCCCGCGCGCCTGGATGTCGGCGATCACCGCATCGGCGGATTGATGCGTGATGCGGCCCGCGGCGTAGTCGATGTCCATCACGGAATCGAATACCGCGCAGGCGTCGGAGCCCGGATCCTTGACGATGTAGCTGATGGTGTTCGTGGCCGGATCGAAGAAGGCCGTCACCTCCGGCTTGGCCGAATCAGCGACGCGGTCGGGATTGGCGTTCATGCGGTGCCCCCATTGTCCGTGGCTGAATGGCGCGCTGCAGCCGGCAGTTGCGTCGCGGGCCGGGTGGTGAGCCGGCGTGCCACGCCCATGCCGGCCATCATGGCCGCGACGAACAGCACTCCCTGCATACTGCCGCTGGACAGCGCGGTGAAGGCGGGACCCGGGCAGAAACCCGCCAGCCCCCAGCCGATGCCGAAGATCGCCGGCCCGGCGACGACCCGCGCATCGACCCGGGTGGCGGTCGGCAGGTGAAAGGCAAGGTCGAGGATCGGCTTGCGCAGGCGCAGCACCAGGCGGAAGCCGATGGCGGTCACGGCGATGCCGCCGACCATGACGAAGGCGAGGCTGGGGTCCCAGACGCCGCCCGCGATATCGAGGAAGTTGAGCACCTTGGCCGGGTTCGACATGCCGGCGATCACCAGGCCGAGGCCGAAGACGAGCCCGATCACGAACTGTGCGAGGACGGAAGCGGCCGACCTCACAGCAGATGCCGGATCGTGAACACAGTGGCGAAGGCCGTGGCCATGAAGGCGGCGGTGGCAGTCGCCGACCGCACCGACAACCGCGACAGCCCGCAAATGCCGTGGCCCGATGTGCATCCATTGCCCCAGACGGCGCCGAAGCCGACCAGCACCCCGGCGATGGCCAGCAGCATCGGCCCGGCGGCAATGTCGGGCACCGGAACCCAGCCGCCGTCAAGGCGGATGACAAGAGGCGCCGACGCGATGCCGAGAATGAACGCGAACCGGCCGAAGAATCCATCGTCGGCATAGGGCGGCAGCAGCCGCGCCGCGAAGCCGCTGACGCCCGCGATGCGGCCTTGGGCGGCCATCAGCAGGACCGCCGCCACGCCGATCAGCGCCCCGCCTGCCAGGGAGGCGAGCGGCGTGAAGGCCGTCGCCGCCACGTCAGGCCTGGCCGCGTGCGCAGGTGCGGATGCCGAACAGCAGATAGGCCGGGCAGATGCGGAATGCGGCCGTGGCCAGCATCACGACGCCGGCGCCCATCACCGCGTAGCGCCAGGCGCCGAGCGGCGCGAAGGCGGCCGGCAGCAGGATCGGTGCCGCCAGCAGGACCGCGCCCAGGACGAAGCGAAGGATTCGATCGACCGAACCGACATTGACCATGGCGACGCCCTCCAATGGATCGATGTTGGTTTTTATCTTCGAATATACTAATATGTCAAGATGCTAAAGGATAAGCTGAATACCGCTTTACCGATGGAGGAGAGGGCGGCGGACGCGGCGAGGATGCTTTCGGCCCTCGCCAACGCAAAGCGGCTGATGGCGTTGTGCCATCTGCTCGACGGCGAGAAATCCGTCGGGCAACTGGCCGAGCTCGTCGGCCTGGCGCCGTCGGCACTGTCGCAGCACCTGGCGCGCCTGCGCGCCCTTCGGCTGGTCGAGACACGGCGCGGCGGCCAGACCATCCACTATCGGCTGGCAAGCCCCGAGGTCGGCATGGTCCTTGAGACGTTGCACCGGCTCTATTGCGCCCCTGCCGGCTCCGATGGCGGCTGATCAGCAAGGCCGAGCCTTTCGAGCAGCGCATCGCGGTTGATCGCGATGTCCGCGATGGTCAGGTCGTCCAGCACCGACAGGAAGGCGCGGAGCGCGCGCTGCAGCCCGCGCGACAGATGGCAGGCGCCGATCAGCCGGCAGGTATTGCTGTCGGCGTCGAAGCATTCCACCAGGTCGAGCGGCGCCTCGGTCCAGCGGATGATCTCGCCGACCGTGATCTGTTCGGCCGGCCGTGCGAGGCGCATGCCGCCGCGGCGGCCGCGCGTGGCCTCGATATAGCCGCGCCGCGACAGTTCCGCGGCGATCTTGACCAGATGCGCCTTGGAGATGCGATGCGCCCGCGCGACGTCATCGATCGTCACGATTGCAGGCGTCCGGATCGCGACCATTTGCAGGATGCGCAAGGCGAAATTGGAATATTGGGTGAGGCGCAACAGCGACGCTCCGATCCCTGAACCAGTATTCATGATATTGATTTAAGGCTCCCGCTGCAATATCGTTCGTCGCGCGCAACGCATATGCGAGGACATCTCATGGACGGCTTCGACGCCCTCACCCTGGCGCGAATGCAATTCGCCTTCACGGTCAGCGCGCACATCATCTTCCCGTCCTTCACCATCGGGCTGGCCAGTTACCTGGCCGTGCTGAACGGGCTGCGGCTGTGGACCGGGCGAGAGGTGTTCCTCGACATCTTCAACTACTGGAAGAAGATCTTCGCCGTCGTCTTCGGCATGGGCGTCGTCTCCGGCATCGTCATGAGCTACCAGTTCGGCACCAACTGGTCGGTCTTCTCGGACAAGGTCGGCCCGGTGATCGGCCCGCTGATGGGCTATGAGGTGCTGTCGGCGTTCTTCCTCGAAGCCGGCTTCCTCGGCGTCATGCTGTTCGGGCGCACGCGCGTGGGGCCGACGCTGCATTTCCTGGCAACGCTGATGGTCGCGCTGGGCACCTTCATGTCGGCCTTCTGGATCCTGGCGGTGAACAGCTGGATGCAGACGCCGGCGGGCCATGGGATGAACGAGGTCGGCCAGTTCATCGTGCTCGACTGGTGGGCGGTGATCTTCAACCCATCCTTCCCCTATCGCCTCGTGCACATGGTGCTGGCCGCCTATCTGACGACCGCCTTCGTGGTGGGTGGCGTCGGCGCGCTGCACCTGCTGCGCGACAGGGCGAACCCGGCGGCGCGCATCATGTTCTCGATGGCGATGTGGATGGCGGCGATCGTCGCGCCGCTGCAGATCCTCGCCGGCGACCAGCACGGGCTGAACACGCTGACCCACCAGCCCGCCAAGATCGCCGCCATCGAGGGCCATTTCGAAACCGTCTCCGCCGCGCCGCTGATCCTGTTCGGCATTCCCGACGCCGCGAATTCGCGCATCGACTACCGGGTGGAGGTCCCCTATCTCGGCTCCCTGATCCTCACCCACACGCTGGATGGCACGATCCGTGGCCTGGACACCTGGCCAGCGGAGGACCGCCCGCCCGTCGGCATCATCTTCTGGAGCTTCCGGGTGATGGTCGGCATCGGGATGCTGATGCTGTCCATCGGGATGTGGAGCCTGTGGCTGCGCTGGCGCGGCGCGCTGTACGACACGCCCTGGATGCATCGCGCGGCGGTGCTGATGGGCCCCGCCGGCTTCGCCGCCGTGCTGGCCGGCTGGATCACCACCGAGGTCGGGCGCCAGCCCTGGACCGTCTATGGCCTGCTGCGCACGGCCGATTCCGTCTCGCCGATCGATGCCGCCGCCGTGGGCGCCTCGCTGATCGCCTTCATCGTCGTCTATTTCGCGCTGTTCGGCAGCGGCACCTTCTATGTCCTGCGCCTGATGAACAAGCCGCCGGAGCATGACGAACCCGGGCTGCCGCATGACGAGCCGATCCGCGCCGCCGGCATCGTGCCCGCACCGGCCATGCCCAGCCTGCCAGCCCAGGGAGACGCGTCATGACCCTCGACCTGCCGATGATCTGGGCCGCGCTGATCGCCTTCGCCGTGCTCGCCTATGTCGTGCTCGACGGCTTCGACCTTGGCGTCGGCATCCTGTTCCCCTTCATGCGCGGGGAGGCGGAGCGCGACCAGGCGATGAATTCCGTCGCCCCCGTCTGGGACGGCAACGAGACCTGGCTGGTGCTGGGCGGCGGCGGGCTGCTCGCGGTGTTTCCGCTGGCCTATTCGATCATCATGTCGGCGCTCTACGCGCCGATCATCGTCATGCTGCTGGCCCTCGTGTTCCGCGGCGTCGCCTTCGAATTCCGCTGGAAGACCGTGCGCGGACAGTTCCTGTGGGACTGGTCCTTCGCTTTCGGCTCGACCATGGCGGCCTTTGCGCAGGGGATCGCCCTCGGCGCGCTGGTGCAGGGGATCCCGGTGGCCAACCGCGCCTATGCCGGCGGCTGGTGGGACTGGCTGACGCCGTTCTCCCTGCTGACCGGCGTGGCGCTGGTGATCGGCTATGCGCTGCTCGGCGCCACCTGGCTGAACTGGAAGGCGGAGGACCAGGTGCAGCACCGCGCCCACGCCATCGCCATCTGGGTGGCGCCGGCGACGCTGCTGCTGATCGGCGTCGTCAGCCTGTGGACGCCCTTCCTCGGCCCGATCTACGCGCAGCGCTGGTTCGGCTGGCCGCAGGTCCTGCTGGTGGTGCCGGTGCCGCTTGCCGTCCTTGGCATCGGCTTCCTGCTGCTGAAGGGGCTCGCCGCACGGCGCGAGGCCTCGCCCTTCTTCGCGTCGCTCGGGTTGTTCGTGCTGTGCTTCGTGGGGCTGGGGATCAGCTTCTTCCCCTATATGGTGCCCCATTCGGTGACCATCCGCGACGCCGCCGCACCGGATAACAGCCTTGGCTTCCTGCTGGTCGGCGCGGCCGTGCTGGTGCCGATGATCCTGGCTTACACCGCCTATGCCTATTGGGTGTTCAGGGGGAAGGTGAATGCTTCCGGCGGCTATCATTGATGGCGGCGTCGCGCGCCGCCCGGATCGGCTGGTTCGTGCTGATCTGGGCGGGCGGCGTGTTCGCCCTGGGCGTGGTCGGCAGCCTCATCAAGATGATGCTGCGCTGATCCGCGTGGTCAGCGTGGCGCCATTTCGATCAGCAGTTCGTCGCGCCCGAGGCTGAGCGTGACCCCCATCTGCGTGCCGCGCAGATGCATGATGACGCCGGCGGAATTCTGCAGCCACAGGTCTTCCGTGCTGGCGGTATCGAGGCCGCGCCGCCCGGTGCCCTGCGTGTAGATGCCGGCGAAGTCCTCGACCCGCGTGAGGCCATACACATTGCCGCTGGCGTTGATGCGTGACGCACCGCCCGGGCCGACCACGGTGCCGGCCATCCGGAACGGATAGAACTGCCCGCGGAAGGTCAGCGTGCCGTTGCCGGCGCCGGCGCCGCCGATGAAGTTCTCCGACAGGGTGACGGTGCCGACCGGCCTTTCGCCGGCGATGTTGCGCTCCGTCGGGACGGGCGGCGCCACGGAACACCCCGCCAGGCCGCCGAGGATTGCTGCGGAACAGAATGCGCGACGAAGCATGGGACGATGCCTTTGGATGGAGATCGTGGCGCGGAGCCTCCTCCTGTTGCGATGAAGGGTCAACGGCGTGCGGCGGCCGATCAGGTCACCCTGCGCAACGCCAGGGCTACGAGCGGGGCGCCAGGCGAAGACGCGCCAGGGCGATGATCCGAGGCCGGGCTCACGCGGGACGCGGCGCGCGTTGATGCGATCTGTGGCTCCTACTTGGTGAGGATGAGCTTGTCGTGGCGCGTCAGTTTCAGGCAGTAGGTCTCGGCGCCATGGCGGATGAGAACCTCCCGCGCGTCCCCGAGCAGGGCGGCGCTGTCGAGCATGGCCGGCGGGCCGTCCGGTGGCGGGATGGAGGATTCGCCGGCATTCATCGGCGGGCGGACCTGCGCGGTGCCGGGGCCGCCAGGCGCGACACGCGCCAGACCAGGTGGAGATAGGCGAGCGACATCATCATGATGCCGGCTTCGGTCCAGTTCATGTCGCATCGGATCCCTTGCCCGGATGGGTTCGCCCGGACGGACATACCGCCGGGCAATGGCAACACGAGCATAATGTTATTGCGACTCATTCGCAATTAACAATTGCACCCTGCCCCCACCCCTGGCCGTGCTGTCGCCGGCGCCCCGGCTGGCCGCAGCAGCATGGCCACGCCTATGCTGACGTCATGCATCTCGCGGTCCTCGCCGATATCCACGGCAACATCCTCGCCCTCGACGCCGTGCTGGCGGATATCGATCGCCGCGGGGTACGGAACATCCTCAATCTCGGCGACGTGGTGTCCGGCCCGCTGCGGCCGCGCGATTGCCTTGAACGGATCCTGGCCCGCGGCATCCCCACCGTCCGGGGCAACCATGACCGCTGGGTTGCCGAAGGAAGCACCGGCGGATCGGATGCCTTCGCGCGCGACCGGCTCGACCCGGCGCAGGCGGCCTGGCTTGGTGCGCTGCCACCGGCCCTCGAACCCGCCGCGGGGGTGCTTGCCTTCCATGCGCAGCCCGGCGACGACAATGCCTATCTGATGGAGGAGGTGGTGGCCGGCCGCCTGCTGCCTGCCTCCGCGGAGGCCGTGTCGGCCCGGCTTGGCGCCACGGCGGCGACGCTGCTGCTGTGCGGCCACAGCCACCTCGCTGGGCTGCTGCGGCTGCCGGATGGGCGGGTCGTGCTGAACCCCGGCAGCGTCGGCTGCCCGGCCTATGTGGACCCCACGCCGCCATCGCCGCATGTCTCCGAGGCAGGGTCGCCCCTGGCGCGCTACGCCATCGCCGAGATCGAAGGCGGCCGACTGCTGGGGTGCGAGATGATCGCCCTCGGCTACGACCATGAAGGGGCGGCGACGCAGGCGGAAGCGGCTGGCCGGCCCGGCTGGGCGCATGCATTGCGCACGGGCGTGATGCCGCGCCACGCCTGAATTTCCGCCAGGCGCGGTTGACGCGCCGGCCCCGGACGTGGTCTCGGGCGGCTCCTGCGGCGTCAGCGCCGCTTTTTCGCCGCGCCCGGGACCTCCATGATCCGCCTCGACTCCATCAGCAAGCAGAACGGCCAGCAGCTTCTTTTCGTCGAGGCCTCCGCCGCCCTCCAGAAGGGCGAACGCATCGGCCTGGTCGGCCCCAACGGCGCCGGCAAGTCGACGCTGTTCCGCATGATCATCGGCCAGGACCAGCCGGATGAAGGCCAGGTGCTGGTCGATCGCGGCGTGACCATCGGATTCTTCAGCCAGGATGTCGGCGAAATGTCAGGCCGGTCCGCCGCCGCCGAGGTGATGAACGGCGCCGGCGACGTGAGCGGCGTCGCCGCCGAGCTGCAGGAGTTGGAAGCCGCCCTGGCCGACCCCGAGCAAGCCGACAACATGGAGCAGATCCTCGAACGCTTCGGCGAGGTGCAGGCGCGCTTCGAGGAACTCGGCGGCTATGCGCTGGAGAGCAAGGCGCGCGAGGTGCTCGATGGCCTCGGCTTCAGCCAGGAGATGATGGACGGCGATGTCGGTGCGCTGTCGGGCGGGTGGAAGATGCGCGTGGCACTCGCGCGCATCCTGCTGATGCGCCCGGACGTGATGCTGCTGGACGAACCGAGCAACCACCTCGACCTCGAAAGCCTGATCTGGCTGGAGCAGTTCCTGGTGAACTACGACGGCGCGCTGCTGATGACCTCGCACGATCGCGAATTCATGAACCGCATCGTCAACAAGGTCATCGAGATCGACGGTGGCACGCTGACCTCCTTCTCCGGCAACTACGATTTCTACGAACAGCAGCGCGCGATGAACGAACAGCAGCAGCTCGCACAGTTCGAGCGCCAGCAGGCGATGCTGGCCAAGGAGATCAAGTTCATCGAGCGCTTCAAGGCGCGTGCCTCCCACGCCGCACAGGTGCAGTCGCGGGTCAAGAAGCTCGACAAGATCGACCGCGTGGAACCGCCGAAGCGTCGGCAGACCGTCACCTTCGACTTCCCGCCGGCGCCGCGGTCGGGCGACGACGTGGTGAACCTGCGCGGCGTGCACAAGCGCTATGGCAGCAAGGTCATCTATGACGGGCTCGACCTGCTGGTACGGCGGCGCGAACGCTGCTGCGTGCTCGGCGTCAACGGCGCGGGCAAGTCCACGCTGCTGAAGCTGGTGACTGGCACGACCGAACCCGATGAAGGCAGCGTCGCCGTCGGCGGCAGCGTGAAGATGGGATATTTCGCGCAGCACGCGATGGAATTGCTGGACGGCGACCGCACCATCTTCCAGTCCCTCGAGGACGCCTTCCCCCAGGCCGGCCAGGGCTCGCTGCGTGCACTCGCCGGCTGCTTCGGCTTTTCCGGCGACGATGTGGAGAAGCGGTGCCGCGTGCTGTCAGGGGGCGAGAAGGCGCGGCTGGTGATGGCGCGCATGCTATACGACCCGCCGAACTTCCTGGTGCTCGACGAACCGACCAACCACCTGGACATGGCGACCAAGGAGATGCTGATCACCGCACTCGCGGCCTATGAGGGGACGATGCTGTTCGTCTCGCATGACCGGCACTTCCTCGCCGCGCTGTCCAACCGGGTGCTGGAACTGACCGCGGACGGCATCCACCAGTATGATGGCGGGTACACGGAATACGTCGCGCGGACCGGGCATGAGGCGCCGGGGTTGCATGGGTGACAGCAGCGGGACGGGCTGAAGGATGGAGGGGCTTTGCCCCTCCAAGCCACCCCACAAAAGGCCGGTGGGCCTTTGGAAACCGTCACCTGGCGCGGGGCACGACAGTCAGGATCGGTGCCCGGAGTGGGCCTTCTGCCCGTCGTCGCGGCCAACCCGCCAACCCGACACCAAGTCGAGGTTTCCAAAGGCCTTAAGCCTTTGGTGGGGGAGGTCCGGAGGGGGCAAAGCCCTCTCCGGTTCCATCCTACCGCAGACCTCCCCCGCGCCGATGGGCCGGCGCGCCCCCACCCTTCAGCCGGCCGGCTCAGCCGCCTGCGCCGGTGCGGCGGGTGCCGCTGGTTCCGGGTTCGGCGCCCCAGCCGGCCGTGGCCGGTTCATCATCGCGCCCGTCATAGGAATGAAGTAGACGCCGACATCCTTGCGGCTGCGGACGCGCCCGTCCTCATCCTTCGTGTAGATGTACAGGAACTGCCCGCGGCGGAACGGCTGCCCGATCGGGATCACCAGCCGCCCGCCCGGCTTGATCTGCTGCAGCAGCGCCGGCGGCACATACTGCGCAGCGCAGGTCACAATGATCGTGTCGAAGCCGCCCTGCACTTCCGGCCAGCCGAAGAAGCCGTCGCCGACGCGGGATTCCACATTGCTGTAGCCGAGCGGGGCGAAGATGTGGCGCACCGCGGACCCCAGCGGGTTGATGATCTCGATCGAATACTGCTTCGCGACGATGCGCGACAGCAGCGAGGACTGGTAGCCCGACCCCGTGCCGATCTCGAGTACCACATGCTCAGGCTTCGGTGCGCAGACCTGCGTCATGTACGCCTGGCCGAGATAGTCCGACAGCGCCGAGCCATAGCCGAGCCCCCAGGGCTTCGGTTCCGACTCATAGGCATTGACCGCACCGTTCGACCGGCCCTCGTAGTTCCAGTGGAAGTATTCGCGGGGCAGCGACTCGAAGGCGCGCATCACCGCCGGGTCGGCCTCGCCGTTGAAGCGGGCCTTGAGGTAGCTCTCGATGCGCCGCATCGCCGCCGGCTTGCGCGCCTGGATGGCGTTGAAGGTCTGGTCGCTGATGGTGGTCTCGCGCCCGGAGGCGCGCATCGCCGCCAGATAGGCCTCGCGCGTCCAGGCCGTGCTGCTGGTCTGGGCACGAAGCAGCGGCGGCGCGGCCAGCACCCCAAGGGCGCCGAGCAGCAGGGGACGGCGAGAAATGGTCATGGGCGTTTCCTTGGCCAGGACAGCAGGGCCCCTGTGTAACAAATCATGCCCGCCGCCAGAAGCCACGATAGTCCCATGCCGTGGCCTAGGAGATTGGCGAGCGGCGTGGCGACGACCGAGAAGGCGCCGTTCAGCGCCCAGGCCCAGGGCAGCAGCGACGGCCCTTCCTGCTGGAAGCGGTCGAGCCCGAGCGGGAAGGGAAAGCCGAGGGCGAGCGAGATCGGCGCAAGTGCGACCACCAGCAACGCCACCCGCAGCATCCAGGGCAGGTCGAGCGAGGCCAGCACCGCCGGCCGCACGCCCAGCAGCGCCAGCGCCGAACAGCCCACCGCCACCAGCACGGCGACCCGCAGCGCCCGGACTGGGGCGGTCACGCGCCCGGCCCACATCGCACCGATGCCGGAGAACACCAGCATCGTCGTCAGCACCAGCGCGAAGCCGGAGGTCCGGTCGCCCAGCAGCAGCGCGGCGTGTTCGATGAAGGCGATCTCGATCAGCAGGAACCCCAGGCCGAGGGCCGGGAAATACACCAGCGCGCGGCCCAGCACCGCGACCGGCACGCGCAGCGCGCCGCGTGCGAGCAAAGGCAGCAGCGACACCACCAGCGCGAGGATGATCGCCTGCGCCAGCACGGCGACATTCACCAGCAGCCCGATCTCCTGCTGCGGCAGGATCTCGATGCGATCCAGCGCCGCGCCGAGCGATGGCAGCCGCACCAGCGGCGAGAGCCAGGGCCGGTCGGCGGTCACCGGAGATCGATCGAAGGCGTCGGCGGGCGGCGTGCCGGCGAGTACCTGCTCGGCCTCCCGCGCGACCGCGTCCTGCGCGTCGCCGCTCTGCTCGACCGTCGTGCTCTCCAGCGAGATCGGCGGCAGGTCGTTCCAGATCTCCCGGCCCTCGACGGCCAGACCCGGCGCGTAGGACAGATCGAAGGACCGCTCATCCGCGAAGGCGGCCAGGCGCTGCACCCGCGCCTCGTCGAAGGGCCGGCGCGCGATCAGCACGCGCAGGTTCCACGCCGACCGGATCACCGCGACATGCCGTGCCGGGTCGGCGACGCCTGCGATGCGCAGCGCCTCCCGCGCTGTCGCCAGCACGCGCACGGCATAGACCGGCAATTCACGGATGCCGATCGGCACCGAGATCATCCCATCCGGCGCCAGCCGCGCGAGGAACCCCGCCAGCGCATCCGCCGTGAAGACATTGCGGTTCTGGTCATCGGCACCGAGAAAATCTCCGGCGATATCCACCAGGTCGTACTGCCCCGCCGCCGTCAGCGGATGCGCGGCGGAAATCACCACGCGCGGATCGGCCGCCGGCGCCGGCGATGGACCGAGCCCCTGCAGCAGCGCCGCCCGCAGCACCGGCTCCGGTTCGATCACCGTGACATGCGATGCGCCGAGCGCCAGCGCCTCGGCCGCCCGGAAGCCGCCCGCGCCACCCAGCACCACCACGCGCGGCGCATCGAGCAGCGCATAGGGTGCGCCATCCAGCGCAGCCGGTGCATGCGCCGCATCCGGCTGGCCATTCGGCAGCGCCGCGATGCGCGATCCGTCGCGATACAGCCCGAAGGATCGCGGCGGCGCCGGCACGCCGAGCCCGCCCGCATTGTTCGACACATCCGTGTCCAGCCGCTCGGTGAAATTGTCGAGCAATTGGTATACGCCACGCGGCGACATGATTTCCGCGACCACGCGGCTGTCGGGCACGTTCAGCGGCGCGTAGATCGCCTTGAATTCGTTCACCCTTGGCGCGGCCAGGCCGAACACTGCGGCCTCGGTTCCCGCCAGCACGACAAGGGCCGCGATGCGCCAGCGCGTCCCGCCCGCGATCATCGCCGCCACCGCCAGCAACGGCAGCAGCGCCGGCACCAACGCGAAGGGATGCAGGACGAACATCAGCAGCAGCGCCAGCACCGCGCCCGTGCCCGCGCCCAGCAGGTCATAGCCATAGACCCGCCCGACTTCGCCGGCATGCACGACGAAGTTCAGCGACACCGCCAGGCCGGCGAGGAAGAAGAACGGAAACAGCGCCGCGTAATACAGCGCGATGTTGACCAACTGGCCCTCGGCCGTCGCCGGGTTCTGCAATTCCAGCGGATTGAACCCGTTGAGCGTCGCGCCGATCCACCCGGCCCCACCCACCGCCAGCATCGCGATCGGCAGCAGCGGCAGCAGCCAACGCGCATGGCGCAGAAAGGCCTCCCGGCCCAGCACCATCACCACGCCCGAGACGGCAAACCCCGTCATGGCGATGGAGATCACCCAGTAGCCATATTCCGACCAGCTCGCGACGGCAAAGAAACGGGTGAGCGCGATCTCCACGCCGACAGCCGCGCCGGCGATGAGAAACAGCGGTATCAGCGATTGCATCAGCTCCAGGCCGCCTTGCGCGTCAGAAATTCTTCCATGGACGCATTGAAGCGCGCCGGTTCATCGACGAACAGGGCATGACCCGCGCCGTCATAGATCTCGACCATCGGCTGCGGATGGTTCTGCGCCACCGCCGCCGCCTGGTCGCGCAGCCGCGGCGTCACCGCGTAGAATACCGGCCGCCGCACGGCATAGAGCGACTGCTTCCAGAATTCCCGCGGCCGCGGATAGGACAGCAGCCGGATCGACGCCTCGACCGGCATGCGCTGCGCCTGCCGCGCGATCGCGTCGAGATACGCCGCGTCCTGCCGCGTGCGGTACATGCTGGTGACGAAGCCACGCACCGTCGCGTCGCGCCGCTGCCGCAGATTGATGAAGAAGCGCGATGGCACGGAGCGGGGGGGCGGTGCCTGCCCCTCGCCCACCGAATTGTCGATCAGCACCAGCCCCGCGAGCCGTCCATCCCCGGCCATGTCGGCATAGGACAGCGCATCCAGCACGCCCAGCGACCACCCCGCAAGCACCACCCGGCCGCCGCCGATATGGGCGAGCAGGTCGCGGATGTCCTCGCCGCGCCGCGTCGGGTCGTAGCCGCCGCGCGGCACCTCGCTTTCGCCCTGCCCACGCGGGTCGAGCGACACCACGCGCCAACGCCGCGACAGGGCATCGATCTGTGGCTGGAAGATGCTGGCCGGCATGCACCAGCCCGGCACGAACACGACCGTCCGGCCTGACCCGGCCTCCAGGTAGCGCAGGCGCACGCCATCACTCGTGCGGAACCACTGCGCCCCGGTCGCGGCACACAGACCGGGCGCTGCGAGGGCCGTGAAGGCAGCGGCGAGCAGGCCACGGCGCGTCGCTGCGAACGGGGACGGATGGTTGCCGGGATGCCTCTGCCCACCCGAACCCATGCGGCTTCCCGATCGCGGATGCCCTGCGCCCGCGACTGAGCCCCGATACTGCGGGCCACCAGCCCCCCAAACCGGGGGTCTATCGGTCGCCGGATCGAGAGAGGCGCGCGGTGCATCTTCAACGATGGGCCTGCGCGCAAGCCCCTCCTCCAAACCAGCCATGAAATCTCCGCGGGTCTGCGGGCACGCATGCCCCCAGCGGGGGGTCCGGGGGGCAGGCCCCCCGCCAGCGCCCTGCGCCGTCACAGCGCCCGCCTCGCCTTGAACGCCGCCGCCAGCGTGCCGTCGTCCAGCACGTCAAGCGCGCCGCCGATCGGCACGCCCTGCGCCAGGCGGGTCACGGTGCAGCCGGTCGGCCTCACGCGGTCGGTCAGGTAATGGTTGGTGGTGGCGCCATCGACCGTGGCGGGCAGGGCGAGGATGACTTCCTCGATGCCGTCGGCCTCAATGCGGCGCAGCAGGGGGGTGACGGACAGGTCGTCCGGACCTGTGCCGCCGAGCGCCGAGAGCAATCCGCCGAGGACGTGATAGGTGCCGCGATGGGCATGCGCACGTTCCAGCGCCCAGAGGTCGGCGACGCCTTCCACCACGCAGACCAGGCGGCGGTCGCGATGCCGGTCGGTGCAGATATGGCAGGGTGATTCCGCGTCGAGGTTGCCACACACCTCGCAGGGCCGCACGGCCTCGGCCGCGCTGCGCAGCGCGTCCGCCAGCGGCAGCATCTTGTCGCCGGGGTCCATCAGCATCTTGAGCACGGCGCGCCGCGCGCTGCGCCGGCCAAGACCGGGCAGGCGGGACAGCAGCGTGATCAGATGCTCGATCGGATCGTTCTGGATCATCGCGACCGAATCACCCTCGCCATGCCAGGCGCCAGGTCTCCGCGGTCCAGGGGGCCGTTGCCCCCTGGCGGGGTGGTCCGGAGGGGCGGCGCCCCTCTGGCCGTGCCTGGCGCGCCTTCAAAACGGCAGCTTCATCCCCGGCGGCAGCGAAATCCCGGCGGTCGCCTTCTGCATCTCCTCGGCCATCGTGGCCTCGACCTTCTGCTTGGCGTCGGCATGTGCGGCGACCAGCAGGTCTTCCAGCACCTCGCGCTCGTCGGCGTTCATCAGCGACGGGTCTATGGTCACGCGGCGCAGGTCGCCCTTGCCGGTCAGGCGCACCTTGACCATGCCGCCGCCGGCCTGGCCTTCGACCTCGGTCGCTTCAAGCTTCGCCTGCATTTCCTGCATGCGGGACTGCATCTGCTGCGCCTGCTTCAGCATGTTGCCGAGGTTCTTCATCGCGGGGCGTGCCTCATCTCAATCATCGTTGGGTGAATCGTCGTCGGACCAGGCGGTTTCGGCCTCGGGGGGCGCGAAGTCGCGGCCGTCCATGCCGTCGTCGTCGGGTTCGGCGGTGATGGCGGCCGGAGTCGCGACCAGGCCGTAATCATCGGCCGCGGCGTCGCGCACCGCCTCGATGGTGGTGCCGGGGAAAGCGGCGAGGATGGCCTGCACGACGGGATGGCTGCGGGCGGCCTCCAGGCGGTCGCTCTCGGCGCTGCGGCCCTGTTGGGCGAGGGTGGGCTCGCCTTCCTCATTGCTGATCGTGACGGTCCAGCGCAGGCCGGTGCGATCGGCCAGGAACCCGGTGAGCTGCGCCGCGAGATCGCGCGGCGCGGCCGGCTCCGGCCGGATCTCGACCCGGCCGGGGGCGATGCGGACAGGATGCACATAGTGCAGCAGATTCGCGTGCAGCATCGGCTGGACGCCGGAGGCCAGCGCGACGACCTCCCGCCATTCGCGCGGCTGCGGCAGGGATGGCGCGGGGGCAGGCGCCATCGCGGCAACCGCGCCGCCGCCGGCCATGGCGCGCAGGCCGCCGGAACCACCGCCTGGGGAGGGGCGCGGCGCGGCGTCGGTTCCACCGGTTTCGGTCAACCGCTTCACGATCTCGCCCGGCGTCGGCAGGTCGGCGACATGCGCGAGGCGGATCAGCACCATCTCGGCCGCGGCGCGCCGATCGATGCCTTCCTGCTGCACCTCGGCAATGCCCTTCAGCAGCATCTGCCAGGCGCGGCCGAGCGTCGGCACCGACAGCCGCAGCGCCAGCGCCGCGCCGCGCGTGCGTTCCGCCTCGGGCAGCGTCGCATCGTCCTTCAGCGCCGGCGCGGCGCGGAAGCGGGTCAGCAGGTGCGTGAAATCCGCGAGGTCCTGCAGCACCGCGAGGGGATCGGCGCCGACCTCATGCGTGCGGTCGAGAATGGCGAGGGCCGCGGCGACATCGCCGCCCATCACCGCCTCCATCAGGTCATAGACCATGAAGCGGTCGGCGAGGCCGAGCATGTCGCGCACGCTCTCCCCGGTGACCGTCCCGCCGCCCGCAAGGCCGATGGCCTGGTCGAGCAGGGAGAGCCCGTCCCGCACGGAGCCGTCGGCGGCGCGCGCCACCATGCCGAGTGCCTCGTCCTCGACCTCGACCGCTTCCTTCTGCGCAATGCGGCCGAAATGCCCACGCAGCACATCCACCGGTACGCGGCGCAGGGAGAAGGTCTGGCAGCGGCTGCGGATGGTGACCGGAACCTTGCGCAGTTCCGTCGTTGCCAACACGAAGGTGACGGAGGGTGGTGGTTCCTCCAGCGTCTTCAGCAGCGCGTTGAAGGCGGCACCCGAGAGCATGTGGCACTCATCCAGGATGAAGACCTTCTGCCGCGCCTGGGCGGGGCGGAAGCGCAGCGCCTCGCGCAGTTCGCGGACGTCATCGACGCTGTTGTTCGATGCGGCGTCCATCTCGGTCACGTCGGGGTGGCGGTCGGCCAGGATGGCGCGGCATTCGGCGCAGACGCCGCAGGGGTCCACGGTCGGGCCGCCCTTGCCGTCCACGCCAACGCAGTTCAGCGCGCGGGCGATGATGCGGGCGGTGGTGGTCTTGCCGACGCCGCGGACCCCGGTCAGCAGGAAGGCGTGATGCACGCGCCCCTGGGCGAAGGCATTGCGCAGGGTGCGCACCAGGGCTTCCTGGCCGATCAGGTCGTCGAAATTGGTCGGGCGATATTTGCGCGCCAGGACCCGATACGGGCCGGTCGCCGGGGCGGCGGGGGTGGTTGGTGCCTGGATGGCCGCGGGCGGCGGGTCAGGATCGCCGAACAGGCCCGGCCCCTCGGGCGCCGGCGGCTCCGGCAGGCCGTCCTGCGCGGCGGCGTCCGCATCCTGCACAGAAGGGTTGCCGAGAAGGTCGGGGGCCATGCTTTCCCTGTGCGACGCGGCCGCCCCAGGGGCGGAAATGGCTTGCCGGTGTGGCGATATGGGTGGAAGGCCGGCAAGCGACCCGGGCGAGAACCCGTTACGGCTGCTTCCTTCCGGACCTGACCGGGTTGGCGGGGAGCCCGTCCGCCGCCGACCTTCCGAGGGCATCATATCATGCGCTTGGGCCTCCACGCCAATGGGGGGTGCGTAACCGGACCAGTAAAGGCGGCGAAGGGCTTGGTGAAGGAGACACCGCCATGGCCTTTTCCCGCCGACTGATGCTCTGGATGGTGCCCGGCGCCACGGTCGCCGTGCCGATGGGGGCATTGCTGTTTCCTGCCCCCGCGACGGCAGCGCAGGTCAATGCCGAGGACGGCGTCGCCGTGCGCGGCACCGATGTCGTGGCCTATGTCACCGACGGCCGGCCAGTGCCGGGCCGCCGCGAATTCACGCATCAATGGCAGGGTGCGACCTGGCGTTTCGCCTCGGCGGCCAACCGGGACCGCTTCGCCGCCGACCCCGCGCGCTACGCCCCGGCCTATGGCGGGTTCTGCGCCTATGCCGTCAGCGAGGGCTACACCGCGCCGATCGACCCGGCGGCCTGGCGGATCGTCGATGGCCGCCTGTTCCTGAACTACGACCGGTCGGTGCAGCGCCGCTGGGAACGCGACATCCCCGGCCGCGTCGCGCGCGCGGATGCCAACTGGCCGCGGCTTTCGGCGCAATAGCCGGCGGGGCGCCGCATGCGAGCACGATGGGTTCACATTCGTTCACCCATCACGCTCTAACCTATTGTTTGATCGCGCGATTCAGACCTCCGGCGCATTCGCACCTGCGGCCATCACGCTCCAACCTGTTGTTTGATCGCGCGATTCAGACCTCCGGCGCATTCGCACCTGCGGCCATCACGCTCCAACTTGTTGTTTGATCGCGCGATTCAGACCTCCGGCGCATTCGCACCTGCGGCCATCACGCTCTATGCACCGCGCCAGATCGCAACATGCATGATCGGCTATCACGTCCCGCGGCGATTTTGGGCTTTCTTCCGGCTGCGGATCGGCATGGCGCCGGATCCGGATGGATTCGCGAATGATGCAGAACGCACTTGCCCTGGCGCCCGAGGCGCCGTGCAGCACCGCCAGCGCGGCGGACGATGATTGGCTGACCATGCCCGAAGCCGAGCTGGAGGCGATGCAGGCGGAGGCGCTGGACCTAAGTCGTCGCCGGGGCAGCGCGGCCTTCGTCGGCCGTACCGCGGCAAGCCTTGCCCTGCTGCACCAGCTGGTGGTCGCCCGCGGCGTGGTCCGCGCCCTTGGCCTGCCCGCCGCCGAGGCGCGCGCCGCCATGCGGTCCGATCACGCGCTTGGTTACTTCTTCGGCCTGGCCTCCGGCAGCAGCGAACCGGACGCGGCGCAGCGCTCCGAGCGGCAAGTCGCCAGTACCCTGATGATGCTGCACGATCTCGCCTATGGCCGGCAGGCGGCCGAGCAGCTCACGACCGATCTCGTCGCCGGCGGCTCGATGGCGGTCGGCGAAGGCTTCGCCGAGGGGATGCTGGCCGCCGCGGCGGATCTGGCGGCGCTGGCCCGCTGGCGGCGCGGCGATGGCGGCGCCTTGCCGGGGGGCCTGCTCGACGGCCTGGGTTGGCCGCGCTGGTGCGGTGCCGGCACCGGCGACCGCCGCCACTGACGGGTCGGGCCGCCGGGGCCCTGCCGGATGGACGGGCGGCGGACCCCGTGGCAGGGTCCGCAGCGCATGCTCTCCATCCCCGCCAGCCGCCCCAATGCCTATACCGGCAGCCCGCTCGACCGTGCCGGTGACAAGCGCGACGACGCCGAATTCATCGGCGCCGCGCTGGCCCATCCCGACACGCTGTTCGCCCCGGTCTGGCGCGCCCGCAGCCTGATGAAGGGTGTGTCCGACGGCCACCCCGAAGCGGTGCTGCTGACCGGCGGCGCGGCCGAGGCGGTGCGCATGGCCGATGGCCCATGGGCCTTCCTCGGCCTGTGGGAAGGCCGGCCGGTCTTCGCGGTGGATTGTTCCCACGCCGACGACCCGCTGCCCCTGCTGCCCGAAGGCATGGGGACCTTCACAGACCTGCGCCAGGTCGCAGGGTTGCTGCCGCCGGGCGAGGCCAGCGTGCTCGCCCATGCCCGCGGCATGATGCACTGGCGCACCAAGCACCGGTTCTGCGGCATCTGCGGCAGCCGCTGCGAACCGCGCTCGGCCGGCAATGTCATGGTCTGCCAGGGCTGCGGCGCGCAGCATTTCCCGCGCACCGACCCGGCCGTGATCATGCTGGTGGTGCGTGGCGATTCATGCCTGCTCGGCCATTCCCACCGCTTCCCCAACGTGTCGATGTATTCGACGCTGGCCGGCTTCGTGGAACCGGGCGAAAGCCTTGAGGAAGCCGTGCGCCGCGAGGTGAAGGAGGAAGCCGGCATCGATGTCGGCGAGGTGCTCTACCACTCCTCCCAGCCCTGGCCCTTCCCGTCCTCCATCATGCTCGGCTTCCATGCCGAGGGTCTGTCGGAGGAGATCCGCATCGACCATGACGAACTGAAGGATGCGCGGTGGTTCTCGCGCGATCAGATCCGCAACCACCAGACGCTCGGCTTTTCCCTGCCGCGCGCCGATTCGATCGCGCGCCGCCTGATCGAGGATTGGATGGGATCGTGAACGCTGCCCGGACCTCCGTCGCGCTGGTCGCGGCGATGCTCGGCCTTGGCGCCTGCCAGCAGGGCGGCGTCTGGGCCAATGTCCCGGTGGACAATTCGCCCGACGGCCAGGCCTGCCGCGTGGAAGCCGAGAACGACCCGGAAGCCAAGCGCATTGCCGCGTCGGCCACCTCCGGCAATGTCGGCTATGACGAACAGGTACGGCAGGAACTGCTGGTGCTGCTGCCGCGGCTGTGGCGCGCCTGCATGCAGCGGCGCGGCGCGATCCGCGGCGGGGTGGAGGCGGTGCGCCGCTCGACGTTCTGACCTGGCTCGGGGCCGCCGCTCACCGCAATTGCGGATTGTCGAAATCCGGCCGTCGGGCGCGCGCCAGCGCACCGGCCAGGGCATCGTGCAGCGACGCCTTGTCCTCAGCGGCCAGGTGCTGCCCGACCTCCGCGCTGCGGCCCCGGCTTTCCAGCCGCAGCACGCCGGCATGGGCGGGATCCGGCCGATAGACCGCACGCGCCCAATAGGCGTCGAGAACGATCTCCTTCCGTCGGCCCCGCGCATCGGTGCGCGTGATGGTCAGCCGGTCCGGGGTCAGGACCAGCACCTCCGCCATGCGCGCCGCGCCGCGCGCATGAAACGCCACCAACGCCAGCGCGAAGCCGACCTCAAGCCCCAGGAACGGCAGGATCGGCCAGGCCCCGAGCAACAGGAACAGCGTCGCCGTCACCCCGGCGAACAGGGCGAGCAGCACGGCAAGCACGCGGAAGCCCTGCGGCGTGAATGAACGCGGCGGCGTGCACACGGCCTGGAACAGCACGGTTTCAGCGGGGGGTGCCATGGCAGGGCAAGATAGGCCAGGATCGGTCCGACGCCAGACATGCCCCTGAAGCCCGCCCGCCCGAAGCGCCCCGACCATGGCTCCGCCAGCGAACCGCGCCGCGCGCGGCTGATGCCGGCCGCCCAGGCGGAAGCCTTCATCCGCGCGCTGGCCACCGCCAACCCGGCGCCGGAGACGGAACTTCTCTACCACGACACCTTCACGCTGCTGGTGGCGGTGGTGCTGTCGGCCCAGACCACCGATGCCGCGGTGAATCGCTGCACACCGGGGCTGTTCGCGGCCGCGCCGACGCCGGCGGCAATGGCGGATTTGGGCGCCGAGGGCATCGGGCGCTACATCCGCTCGATCGGCCTGTGGCAGGCCAAGGCGAAGAACGTCGCCGCCCTGGCCCGCGACCTCGTAGACAAGCATGGCGGCGCAGTGCCCGGCGACCGGGATTCGCTGGAGGCCCTGCCCGGTGTCGGACGCAAGACCGCCAATGTCGTCCTCAACATCGCCTTCGGGCAGGCCACCATGGCGGTGGACACCCACATCTTCCGCCTGGGCAACCGGTGCGGCCTCGCGCCAGGCAAGACCCCGCGGGAGGTCGAGGAACGGCTTGTCAAACGCTGCCCGCCCGAACTGCTGCGCGACGCCCATCACTGGCTGATCCTGCACGGTCGCTACATCTGCAAGGCGCGCGCTCCGGAATGCTGGCGTTGCGTCGCGCGCGCCTTCTGCAACTATCGCGACAAGGTCCTGGCGCCGCCGGCATGACGGCCCGACGAGATGAGGAGATGCGCATGACGATCAGCCGCAATGCCGGGCCGCTGCTGGCCCTCCTGGCCCTGGCCGGCTGCGCCCAGGGCGGGGTCTGGGCGAATGTGCCCGATGATCCCGGCCCCGCCGCCGCCGCCTGCCGGCGCGAGGCGGAGAACAGCCCGCAATACCGGCTGTATGGCGAGACGGCCGGCGGCAACGCGGCGAACAACGAGGAGATGCGCCAGCAGCTTCTGGTGTTGCTCCCGCAGATCTACCACGACTGCATGGTCCGCAGCGGCGCCATCCCGGCCGGCACGCCGATGCCACGGGATCGCGTTACGTTCTGAGGGTTTGCGCAGAAGGGCACTGGCCCCCGCGCGGGACGATTGGAGGGGCGCCGCCCCCGCCAACCTTCCGGACATGGCGCACAGGTCCTACCGCCGCCGGCATAGCCGCGCCTCGGCAGTCTCCAGCGCCAGCGCGACCTCTCCCGTGCCGATCACGATGTCGCGCGGCCCGTCCTCGCGCAGCCGATTGGCGGCGCACAGGCACAGGCTGGCGATGCGTTCCAGCGGCCAATCCGTGCGCTCACCCAGCGCATCCCGCAGCCCGGTGGTGCAGCGCCAGCGGAACAGCGCGTCGCCGAAAGGCGTTGCGAGCGCCGCCTGGTCACCCGACGGCGCGCCGACCGGGGCCGGCGGGCGCTCACCGGCAAGCCGGGCAGGCGCGCTGGCGCCCGGCGGCGGCGGGCGGCGGTCCAGCCACGCCACCCCCGCGCCCAGGGCGGCCAGAACGGCGAGCAGGATGACGGCGCGGATCACGGGCGCGAGCATGGCCCGGAGGGGCGCAATGGGCCAGATCGCGGCGCAACACAGTTCCCTTCGGGCCCCGATCCGCCTTAGCCTCCGCGGATGCGGTTCCCTGTCGCGTTTGGCCTTGCCCTGATGACCGGCCTGCTGCCCGCCGCCCTGCCGGTGGGGGCGGCCTTGGCGCAGCATCAGACGCAGACCCCGGCACCGCCCACCGCCCCACCGGCGCCGCCACCGCCGCGATCCTGCCAGCCCCCGCCGGCCCCACCGACCACGTGATGCGCAAGGCCGTGGCCGCATGGGGCGGCGCCGGCGTGCTGGCGCTGACCGCCATGTTCACCGCCTTGCCCGGCGTTGCGGAGGTTCCCGGACTCGGCCCGGTCGATACCCGCCGGCCGGTGTCGCCGGACCAGGCGCCGTTCGATGCGATCGCGCTGATCGAGACCACCGCCGGCGGGCGCTGCACCGGCGCGCTCGTCGCCGCGCGCGTGGTGCTGACGGCGGCGCATTGCCTGGTGACGGGCGACGCGACCCGACTGGTGGCGCCGGGCGATGTCACCGTGCGGCTTGGCGGACGGACGGTGCGGGGTGTCACGGTGCGCAGCGGCCAGGGCTTCGATCCGTCACGGGAGGAACCCTGGCGCGCCGATTGGGCGCTGGTGACGCTTGCCGGGCCACCCGGCGGCGGCCATGCGCTGCCGATGCTGCGCGAGCCGCCGCACCAGGGCACGCCGGCAACGCTCGCCGCCTGGCAGTTTGATCGGCCGGATGTGCTGATGGCCGACCGCGCGTGCCGCGTCGTCACCGTCAGCACCTTCGGCGTGCAGGGCATCCTGGTGGGGCACAATTGCGCCGGCACTGTGGGCAGCAGCGGCGCGCCGATCCTGGTGCCGGTGACCGGCGGCTATGCGGTGGCGGGCGTGCAGGTGAAGGCCGCCCTGGGACAGCCGCTGGGCGTCGCGGTGCCGGCCTTCACGATCCCGGCGCCCTGAGGATCCGTGAACCTCCGACGCCAGCGCGCGCGGCATGCGCGCCCTGCACAGTTGTTTTGGCCGGGTTGATGGCCCGGACACGGTCGCGCCAAGAGCAGATCGCGTTCAGATGGAATCATCTGGACGCGTGACGATGCTCACAAAACAATAGGCTGGAGCATGTGGCTTGAGCGCATGCGAATGCAGCATGCTCCAGCGCTTCCGAATCGAAGCAAGCCACGATTCGAATGGCGGATGTGCCTGATGCCAAAGGCCGCATTCCGCGATCGCCGGAATCCATATGGGCGCGTCCCCAGACGCCGGGGGCAAACCGTTGGTTTACCTGGCCTCCGCCGGACTTCAGGCGGCCGCATTCGCGGCCCCGGCACGACTTCCAGGACGGCTGCTTCGGTGCGCAGCCCCATCGGTGGCGGGCACCGTCACGTTGTGCCGGATGGCGGCCGCATCGCGCGCAGGATCCGCTCGGGTGTCGCGGGCAGGTCGAGTCGCGCCGCACCTGTCGCATCGCGCAGCGCATTCCACACCGCGGTCGCCAGCATCAGCGGCGGTTCGCCCACCGCCTTTGAGCGGAAGATCGTGTCCGACCGCGCCGGCGCATCCGCAAGCAAGCGTAGGTTGAAGGCCGGCGGCACGTCCCGCGAGCCGGGGATCTTGTAGGTGGACGGGCCGAGTGTCCGCTGCCGGCCCAACTCGTCCCAGATCAGTTCCTCGCAGGTCATCCAGCCAAGGCCCTGGACGAAGGCGCCCTCGATCTGGCCGCGGTCGATGGCGGGGTTCAGCGAACGGCCGCAATCCTGCACCAGGTCGGCGCGCAGCACGCGGTGTTCGCCGGTGAGCGTGTCCACCACCACCTCGGCGACCGAGGCGCCGTAGGAGAAGTAGAAGAACGGCTCGCCCCGCATCGCCACCGGGTCCCAGTGGATGTCGGGCGTGCGGTAGAAGCCGGTGGCGGACAGCGAGACGCGTTCGATCCAGCAGCGTTGGGCGAGCTCGCCGAAACCCATGGCGCGGTTGTCGCCGGGGCGGGCGACGAAGGCGCGATCCTCGGCGAAGGCGATGGCGTCGGCCGGCACCTCCCACAGCGCGGCGGCGACCTCGGCCATGCGGCCACGGATCGTCATGGCAGCCAGGTGCGCGGCCCAGCCATTCAGGTCGGACCCCGTGGAGGCCGCCGTCGGTGACGTGTTCGGCACCTCGGCCGTGCTGGTCGCGGTGATGCGCACGCGCTGCAGGGGCACGCCGAAGGTCTCCGCCACCACCTGCGCGATCTTCACGTTGAGGCCCTGCCCCATCTCCGTCCCGCCATGGTTCAGGCGGATCGAGCCATCGGCATAGACATGCACCAGCGCGCCGGCCTGGTTCATGTGGCGGATGCCGAAGGAAATGCCGAAGGCCAGCACGAAGGACCCGATGCCGCGCCGCAGGAAGGGATGCGTCGCGTTGAAGGCGGCGATCTCCGCACGACGTTCGTCCCAGCGCGCATCGGCCTTGCATTCGGCCCAGACGCGACGGATCAAATCGCCTTCCAGCGCCTGGCCGTAGGGTGTGCGCGCGTCGTTCGGCGTGCCGGCGAAATTGCGCTCGCGCACGTCTTCGGGTGTCAGGCCGGTAGCCCGTGCGACGGCACGGATCACGTCTTCCATCAGCAGCACGCCCTGCGGCCCGCCGAAGCCGCGGAACGCGGTGTGGGAGACGGTGTCCGTGCGCAGCGCAAGCGCCGTCAGCGTCACCGCCGGCACGTCATAGCAGTTCAGCGCATGGGTCAGGGCGCGGAACACGACGCCGGGCGTCAGGTCGAGGCTGTGCCCGCCATCGGCGGCAAGCGTTGCGTCGAGTGCCAGGATGCGCCCGGTGGCGTCGAAGCCAGCCTTCCAGCGAAACAGGAAGGGGTGGCGCTTGCCGGTCGCCGCCATGTCCGTCCTGCGCGGCGGGCGCAGCTTCACCGGCCGGCCCGTGAGATGGGCGCCGAGTGCGGCGGCGGCACCGATCCACGACGCGTTGCTCTCCTTGCCGCCGAAGCCGCCGCCCATGCGCCGGCAGGCGACCGGCACGCGGGCGTAGTCGCAGCCAAGGATACGGGCGACGACGTGCTGCACCTCGGTCGGATGCTGGGTGGAGGCGGTGATCGCGATCTCGCCATCCTCCCCCGGAATGGCGATGGCGATCTGGGATTCGAGGTAGAAATGCTCCTGCCCGCCGGCGCTGAAACGGCCCTCGGCGGTCCGTGGTGCGGCGGCCAGCGCCGCCGGCGCATCGCCACGGGCAATCACCTGCGGCGGCATCAGGTAGTCGCCGCGGGCCAGCGCTTCCTCCGGGTCGAGCAGCGCAGGCTGTGGCGTGATGATCGGCTTGATGGCGGCGGCGGCGCGCAGCGCGGCGTCGCGGGTGTCCGCCAGCACCAGGGCGACGGGCTGGCCGTGATGGCGGATGGTGCCGTCGGCGAACAGCGGTTCGCGACCGTTGCCCGAAGGCGAGATGTCGTTCGGCCCGGGGATGTCGGCGAAGGTCAGCACCCGCACCACGCCGGGCAGCGTGGGGAGGTCGAGCCTTTCGAGCACGCCGCGCGCGACCGGCGAGAGGACCAGCGCGCCATGCAGCAGCCCGGGCGGTTCCGGCAGGTCATCGGCGAAGCGCGCGGCGCCGGTGGCGTGGGCCAGGGCGCTGTCATGCGCGACGGGGTGGCCGATGCTCATGCCACGAACCCCGGCGCATGCGGCGCATCGATCGCCATGACGTCGCCGGGGATTCCCGGCCCACGCAAGGCCATCCGCCGCAGCAGGTTGCCCACCGCGATGCGCCGGTAGTCCGCGCTGCCGCGCAGGTCGGACAGCGGCGCGACCTCCGCTTCCAGCGCGCGCGCCGCGCGGTCGGCCGAGGTGGCGTCGAACGGCACGCCCACCAGCGCATCCTCGGCCGCCTGGGCGCGCGCGGCGCGCGGCCCGCATCCACCATGGGCGATGCGCGCCGCCACCACTACGCCATCCCGACGCTCCAGCAGCACCGACAGGCCGACCGTCGCGATGTCCTGGTCATGGCGCTTCGAGAGCTTCTCGCACACCAGCAGCGCATCTTTCGGTGGGCGCGGGATGGTGACGCGCAGGATCAGTTCATCGGGCGCCAGGACCGTCGCCCGGTAGCCGGTGATGAAATCCTCCACCGGCACGCGCCGCTCGCCGCGTGGCGAGAGCAGCGTCACCACGGCCCCGAGCGCGATCAGCGGCGGCAGCGCATCCCCGATCGGGCTCGCCGTGCCGAGATTGCCGCCCAGCGTGCCCATGCCGCGGATCTGGCGCGAGCCGAGCCGGCGCAGCAGCGCTGCACAGGGCGCGAAATCGGCATCGTCGGAGCAGGCATCGAGCAGCCGCGCATAGGGCACCACGGCACCGATCGTCACGCCGGCCTCGTCATGGTCGAAGGTCTGCATCTCGGCAACGTTGAGCAGGCAGATCACCGTCGCGGGCTGTTCGCGATGCTCGCTGACGCGCAAGCCGAGATCGGTGCCGCCGGCCAGCAGCCAGGCGTCGGGATGGGCGGCGCGCAGTGCCACCGCCTCGGCCGCCCGGCGTGGCAGGAAGAAGCGTTGCGTGGCGGTGCAGACCTCGGTCGCCGCCAGCGGCGCGGCCGGCGCGGCGACGCCGTCATCCTCCGTCGCCGCCATGGCATCGAGGATCGGGCGATAGCCCGTGCAGCGGCACAGATTGCCCGCCAGCGCGTCATGCGCATCGCCGCCTTCGCGCGTCCAGGCCCAGGCGGACATGACGATGCCTGGCGTGCAGAAGCCGCATTGCGTGCCGTCGGCTTCCGCCAGTGCGCGC
Organism: Roseomonas sp. CAU 1739; assembly: GCF_039839775.1. Classification (NCBI taxonomy): domain Bacteria; kingdom Pseudomonadati; phylum Pseudomonadota; class Alphaproteobacteria; order Acetobacterales; family Roseomonadaceae; genus Roseomonas; species Roseomonas sp. CAU 1739. The sequence goes on along the minus strand of NZ_JBDOQQ010000002.1, from coordinate 395,460 downwards.
TGGACGGGATGCGCCCCGCCATCCTGCCCGCGCAGCCCTTCCACCGTGCGGATGGCGCGGCCCGCTGCCTGGCCAAGCAGCATCAGGCAGGCATTGGCCGGGATGCGGGCCGCGCCGTCCTCGATCGCCACGGTGCAGGCGCCGCAATCGCCCTCCGCGCAGCCTTCCTTGGTGCCGGACAGCCGCGCGGGGCCGCGCAGCCAATCGAGCAGCGTCATGGTGGGCGAGGTGCCCGCCGGCAGCGTGACCTGCTGCCCGTTCAGGGTGAAACGGATCGGTCCGGCCATGCTGTCGATGTGCTCCTTCCCGCAACGGGCACGCAAGCACCATGCCGCCCATGGCGGGTCGCGCGGCCGTCGCCGGTGTGAATGCGCAGCATCCGCCGCCGCCTGTCGGCGCGTTTCGGGCCAGATACGGGCGCCACGGCGGCAGGGCCGCGCATCGGCGACGCTGCCGTTCGCCCAGGCGCAAAGAAGCGGCCCCAAACCTTTACTTTCGCGAGCATCCTTGCCCGATCAGGCGCTTCCGCCTGGCCAGGACCCCGCGCCGCGAAGGCCGGACCATGCCTGGCGCCGTGGCGCGCCGCTGGCGGGGCCACCGCGCGCGGCGTGCGGAACGGGTCGGTGCAGGGCGCTGTCCGGCCCGCCACGGCGTCATGCGCGCCGGCCCCTGCCCGCCTGCGCGCGAGCCGCTCAATCCAGTTGGATCCGCGCCTCCCGCACGACGTGCCCCCACTTCGCGTGTTCTTCCGCCAGGAAGGCACGGAAGCGCGCCGGGGTGGATCCGAACGGCTCGCTGCCCTCCGCCGCAAGGCGGGCGATCGTCTCGGGCGCGGCCAGCGCCTTGCGGGTTTCCTCGGAAAGCCGGTCGATGATCGGCTCCGGCGTGCGGGCGGGGGCGACCAGGCCGGTCCAGTTCACCGCCTCGAACCCCGGATAGCCGCTTTCGGCCACGGTCGGCACGGTGGGGAAGGTCCTGCTGCGCTCAGGCGACGAGACCGCCAGGGCGCGCACATCGCCTGACTCCAGCACGCCCTTCACCGCCAGCGGATTGGCGAAGAACATGTCCACCCGCCCGGCCAGAAGGTCGGTCACGACAGGCGCCGCGCCGCGATAGGGCACGTGGATGATCTCGATGCCCGCGGCGCGGGCGAACAGCGCGCCGGTCAGGTGCCCGGTGGTGCCGTTGCCGGCATTGCCGGCAGTCAGCGTGCCGGGGCGGGCGCGGCCGGCGGCGACGATGTCGGCCAGCGCGCGGAACGGCGAATTCTTCCCCACCACCAGCACATTCGGCTGCGTCGCCACCAGCGAGATCAGCGCGAGGTCGGTCAGCGGATCGAACGGCATGCGCGGATACAGCGCGGGGTTGATGGCAAGGTTCGAGGCCTGCCCCATGCCAATCGTATAGCCATCCGGCGCCGCCTTCGCGACGGCATCGAGGCCGATATTGCCGCCCGCGCCGGGCCGGTTGTCGATGACGATGTTCCAGCCGGTCGCCGCGGCGATCCGCCCGCCCATCTCGCGCGAGATGACATCGGTGCCGCCGGCGGGCGGGAACGGGACGATCAGGCGGATCGGCCGGTCAGGCCAGAGGGCCTGGGCACGCAGGGTGCCGGGCATCGCGGCGACCAGCGCGGTCGCGGCCATCATGTGGCGTCGAAGCATCGGGGTGGCTCCTCCAGAGGTCATGCGGCCGTCGCGGTCACGGCGCCTTGGGCCACGAATGCGCCCGTGCATGGCGCGCAGGCCACGCGCACGGACGCGGACGCCTGCGGTGTGGCACAACGACGCATGGCTGCCCGCGACGGCTTTCGGGATCAGTCGGCGGCATTGGGGCTCGCACGCAGCGGCCCCAGGATTTCCTCGTCATGCTCGCCGACACTCGGCAGGTCGAGCCGGACGCCCAGGCGCTCGGCGCCGAACTGGATCGGCAGGGCAGGCACGGTGGCGGGCCGGCCATCGGGCAGCGTCACCGTCAGCAGGCCACCGCTCGCCTTCAGATGCGGGTCCTCGAACAGGTCCCACGGCCTGGCGATGCGGGAGAAGGGCAGGCCGGCGCGCTCGCACATCGTCTCCAGCGCCGCGATGTCGTGCTTGGCCAGCAGGGATTGCACGAGCGGGATCAGCGTGTCGCGGCGCTTCGCACGTTCGGTGTTCGTCGCGTAGTCGGGATTGTCGAGCACCGGTTCGTTCAGTTCGCGCAGGAAGATCTCCCACTGCCGGTCGGTGACGACGCCGATGAAGATCTGCCCGCCATCGGCGGTGTCGAACACGTCATACACGCCCCAGGCGCGGCGGCCGGCGGGCATCGGCGTGGGCTCCTGCCCGGTCAGCGCCTGTTGCAGCATGGCCGTGGAGACGAGGAAGGCGGCATTCTCGAACAGCCCGGATTGCAGGTGCTGGCCGCGTCCGGTCGCGTCGCGCTGGCGCAGCGCGCCCATGACGGCGATGGCGCCGAACATGCCGCCCATCATGTCGTTCACCGGCGCGCCGGCGCGCAGCGGCCGCCCCGGCGGGCCGGTCATGTAGGCGAGGCCCGACTGCATCTGCACCACTTCGTCGAGCGCGGTGCGGTTCTCATATGGCCCGGGCAGGTAACCCTTCAGCGACAGATAGATCAGCCGCGGGTTGCGCGCCGACAGCGCCTCATAGCCCAGGCCCTTCGCCTCGAGCCCGCCGGGGCGAAAATTCTCCAGCACCACGTCGGCGGTGTCGATCAGCCGCCTCAGCGTCTCGAGATCGGCCTCGTCTTCCGTATCGAGCCGCACGGATTTCTTGTTGCGGCTGAAGGCAGGAAAGAATCCGGTGCCGGAGGAGGTGAGGTAGCGCGTGCGGTCGCCCCTGCCGGGGGGTTCGACCTTGATGACCTCGGCGCCAAGATCGGCCAGCACCAGGCCGCAGGTCGGGCCCATCACCATGTGTGAGAATTCGACGACGCGAATGCCGGCGAGGGGGAGCGGGGCGGTCATGCGATGAGTCCTTGCTTCGTCGCCGGGCCATACCCTGCCTGATACGCCCTCACGCCGCCCGCGCCTTCGCCCGGAACGCCGTCAGCGACCCACCGCGCAGCAGCGCCGACGGCAGCGCGCGCCCGAGTATCTTCTCCGCCAGGTGCCCCGCCGCGATCAGCGCGTCGATGTCGATGCCGGTGGCGATGCCCATCTCCTCGCACAGCAGGACGAGTTCTTCCGTCGCGATATTGCCTGGCGCACCTGGATGCCCGGCGAAGGGGCAGCCGCCGGCGCCTCCCACCGCCGCGTCGAATTCCGCGACACCCATGCGCAGGCCGGCATGCGCATTCGCGATGCCAAGGCCCCGCGTGTCGTGCAGATGCAGCGAAACGGCCTGGCCAGGCCAGCGCGACCGCACTTCGCCGACCACCCGTTCGATCTGCAACGGGTTCGCCCAGCCCATGGTGTCGGCCAGCGAGATGCGCTCGATGGCGCAACCGGTCTCGGCCGCAAGCGCCATCGCGTCCGTCACCGCGGCAATCGCCTGGGCCGGCGTCACCTCGCCCTGGAAATTGCAGCCGAAGGCCGCCTGGACCGAGGCACGCGTAACCGCCACGCCGGCCGCCTGGTGCTCGGCGATGTTCGCGCGCATCGCGGCGATCTGCCCGGCGCGATCGCGGTTGAGGTTGCGCAGGGAGAAGGCCTCGGAGGCCGCGACGGTGATCGAGCCATGGATCGACAGGCGGTCGCGGAACGCCAGCGCGCGTTGCAAGCCCTGCGGGTTGAACCACAGCGCGTGGTAGGTGACGCCGGGCCGCGGCGTGAAGCCGGCGACGACCTGGTCGGCATCCGCCCAGCCCGGAACCCGTTTCGGGCTGACGAAGGACGCGACCTGAAGCCGCGATACGCCGGTCGCCGACAGCGCATCGATCAGCGCGATCTTGTCGGCGGTCGGCACAGGGGTGGTGGCGATCTGGAAGCCCTCGCGCGGGCCTTCCTCGGCAATGCGCACGCTGCGCGGCAGGTCGGTCATCGCCGTCTCCTCCGGCTGGCCGGAGCCAGCGTTAATTATTCTGTTGCACAGAATTGAATTCTGCTGGAAAGAATAATCCAGATGACTCCTCCCGATGTCAATCCGGAACCGCCCACCCGCCGGCGCGGCCGCCCCGCCCGTGCCGCGCCACCCGCCGCCGAGCAGCGGGTGGAGGCGGTGGAGCGCGCGCTGTCGCTGCTCGAAGCCTTCGCCGATGGCACCAAGGTCCTGACGCTGACTGACCTGGCCGCGCATGCAGGGCAGTACCCCAGCACGGCGCTGCGGCTCGCCGGGTCGCTGATCCGCTTCGGCTACCTGGCGCGCAGTGCGGAGGGTGGCTACCGGCTCGGCCCGACGCCGTTTCGCCTCGGCGCGCAGTATCGCGCCGGCTACGATCTTGCGGCGCAGGTTCGCCCGGCCTTGTCACGGCTGGTGGCGCGCACCGGGGAAACCGGCGGCTTTTTCGTACGCGAGGGCGATCGCCGCATCTGCCTGTTCCGCGAACCCTCCCCGCGACCGATCCGGCTGCATATCGACGAAGGAGCGGCGATGCCGCTCGACCGGGGTGCCAGTGCGCATGTGCTGATGGCGTTCAGCGACGGTACGCTGCCGGTCCATGCGGCGGTGCGCGCGGCGGGGGTGGCGATTTCGATCGGCCAGCGCGACCCGGAAATCGCCGCGGTTGCCGCGCCGGTGTTCGGCCGTGGCGGGCGACTGGTCGGCGCGCTCGGGATTTCGGGGCCGGTGCTGCGGCTGGGAAAGGCAGAGGCGGAGGCAATCGCGCCGCTGGTCGCAGAGGAAGCGCGCGAACTGTCACGGCACCTGGGGGCGTAGGTCGCGCATCGGATCAGGGCTTCGTCCATGCCGGCTTGACGGGCCGAGGCTTGGCGGGGCCCTGCCCTCCAGACCACTCCCGCCAAAGGCCCAAAGCCTTCGGACGCCATCCCCCGGCATCGGGCAGGATGGACGTTCCGGCGAGAGGACCGGGATCCCATCCGGCCACCATGCCCGCAACACAGTGATTCTGCCGGCGCGACATGCAAGCCCGGAACCAGGTCCCGGCGGTCCAGGGTGCCCTGGCACCCTGGCGGGGTGAGGCTTGGAGAGGGGCGGCGCCCCTCTCCAATCACCAGCACCGCACCAGCCCCTTCAATCCTCCGACGCGTCCCGCCACCGCGCCCCGTCCGTGACACGCAGATGGCGGCGTGGCGGCCCGTCCCCGACCTCCACCAGTGACCACGCGTTCGGCACGCCGCGCACGCGGACCGACAGGCTGCTGCCGACGATCATCACCGGCGGCTCACCGATCGGCTGCGCGCTTACGTGCAGGTGCCCCGACAGGATCGCGGCAACGCCGACCTGGCGCATCAGGGCCAGCGCAGGCTGCGCGCCGATCGGACTGGCGCGGCCGACCGCCGCGGCCGGATGGCGCAGCGGATGGTGCGCCACCACCACCACGGTCCGGTCAGCCGCGGCCTCGATGCGCGTGGCGAGGCGGGCCAGCCGCGCGGCGGACAGGCCACCGGCCGACCAGTCCAGATGCGGTTGGGCGCGGCGCACCGTGTCGACCCCGATCAGGGCGAGGCCCGGCAGCATCAACACCGGTTCGGTGGTGCCGGAGATGACGCGCCGCCAGCGCCGCCGCGGATCGAACATCCGTTCAATGATCGCATGGGCCGGAATGTCGTGGTTGCCCGGCACGGCGACGACCGGCGCCGGCAGCGCGGCGATGAAGGCGGCGGCGGCGATGAATTCCGCCTGCTGCGCCCGCTGCGTCAGGTCACCGCTGATGGCGATGGCGTCCGGCGCGAAGCGGGCAATGTCCTCGACCAGCGGTGAGACCAGCTCGGGTCGATGGGCGCCGAAATGGAGGTCCGACAGATGCGCGATGCGGATCATGCGCTCCGCGGCCGCAACACCCGCAGCGCGTCCGGCCGCAGCCGATAGCGCAGCGGCGGCGCCAGCAGCAGTTGCTCGCCATCCAGCGTGACGCGCAGCATGCGGTCGCGGCCCTGCACGGCCAGATGGGGCCGGGCGAAGGAGGCGACGTCCGAATCCTCGGCGAGGCGACCGCGGATCCAGCGCCAGGCCTGGCGCAGCCCGGTCAGCACGCCGCCGCGACGCACCGCGTCCACCTGGAATTGCGCCGCCGCGCCGGGCAGCGGCAGCGTCACCACCACGGCGTCGGCGCGCATTGCGCGGTCCTGCCCGCGCAGCCGCAGGGATCGGCGCGGCGGCCGGGCCACCGCACGCAGCGCGGCGCGGATCAGGGGCAGCCAGCCAGGCAACCCGACGCCGCGCTGCATCTCGCGGAAGCGCACCAGGCGTGAGGGCCGGCCGACGATGGATTGGTACAGGAAGACGCGGCCGTTCAATCCACCGATCGCCAGCGGCTCGCTCGACGCGCCCGCCAGGCTGCGCGCCGCCGCCAGCAGGTCCCCCGGCAGTCCGAGCCGCGCCGCCAGCCGGTTCATGGTGCCGCCCGGCAGTACGCCAAGGGTGATGTCGTGTCCTGCAAGGCGTTCGGCGACCGCCCGGATGGTGCCGTCGCCGCCGATGACGAAGATCACCGCCGGTCGTGCCGCAAGTGCCGTCCCAAGCTGCACGTCGAGCGGCAGGTCCGGTCGGGGCTGGACAGTCATCGCGTAGCCGGCGTGGCCAAGTGCCGCGACCAGCCGGTCGATCCCGCCCTTGTCGGCCGGGACCGACCCGGCCGCCGGGTTGACGAGCAGGGCCGCACGCATCGGCGGCCCTGCGTCATCGGCTGGCGAGACATCCCTCGGAAACTCCGGCATGCGGCGCGAACGCGCGAGGCATGGCGCGGTTGCATCGCGGGCGTCACTTCCCCGGCAATGAACGCCTGCGCGCCTTGGTGCACCGAGCGCCCTGGCACGCCCCGATCTCAACCATGCGGGGGTGCGGGCCCGGTGCCGCCTGATCGAAGAAGGTCGTGGAGCAGATCCCGATCAGGTGGCATCACCTGGTCGGGTGAAGATGTCGGGAAGACAAAAGGCTGGAGCCGCTGCCGTGAGCCAAGGTGAACGGAAACAACTCTAGTCGCGCGGGCCGGGGGCCAGAACCTCGCGCTTGCCGACATGGTTGGCGGCGCCGACGACGCCTTCCTTTTCCATCTGCTCGATCAGCTTGGCGGCGCGGTTGTAGCCTATGTTGAGGTGCCGCTGGACGAAGGAGGTGCTGGCCTTGCCTTCCCGCGTCACCAACGCCACGGCCTGGTCGTAGAGCGAGGCCTCGCCATCGGTGTTGCCGCCGAGCATGCCGGGCTGCATGCCGTCCTCGTCCGGCTCCTCGGTGACTTCCTCGATATAGGCGGGCTCGCCCTGCTCGCGCAGGAACTCGACGACGCGCTCGACCTCGGTGTCGGAGACGAAGGGCCCGTGCACGCGCGCGAGGCGCCCGCCGCCGGGCATGTGCAGCATGTCGCCCTGGCCGAGCAACTGCTCCGCACCCTGCTCGCCGAGGATGGTGCGGCTGTCGATCTTCGACGTCACCTGGAAGGAGATGCGGGTCGGGAAGTTCGCCTTGATGGTGCCGGTGATGACATCCACCGAAGGCCGCTGAGTCGCCATGATCACATGGATACCGGCGGCACGCGCCATCTGCGCAAGCCGCTGGACCGCGGCCTCGATCTCCTTGCCGGCGACGATCATCAGGTCGGCCATTTCGTCGATGACGACGACGATCATCGGCAGCGCTTCGAGCGCGAGGGGCTGTTCCTCGAAGACCGGCTTGCCGGTATCCGGGTCGAAGCCGGTCTGCACCTTGCGCGTCAGCACCTCGCCACGCTGGCGCGCGGCGACGACCTTTTCGTTGTAGCCGCCGATGTTGCGCACGCCGAGCTGCGACATGGAGCGATACCGCCGCTCCATCTCCCGCACCGTCCATTTCAGCGCGCCGATCGCCTTGGGCGGTTCCGTCACCACGGGCGCCAGCAGATGCGGGATGCGGTCATAGACCGACAATTCCAGCATCTTCGGATCGATCATGATGAAGCGGCATTCCTCCGGCCCGAAGCGGTACAGCAGGGACAGAATCATGGTGTTGATCCCGACCGACTTGCCCGAACCCGTGGTCCCCGCGATCAGCAGATGCGGCATGCGCGCGAGGTCGGCGATGACCGGCCCGCCGCCGATATCCTTGCCAAGTGCCAGTGGCAGCTTCGCCTGGTGCCGGCCCCAGGATTCGTCAGCGAACATCTCCGACAGGTAGACCGTCTCGCGCTTGGCGTTCGGCATCTCGATGCCGATCACGTTGCGACCCGGCACGGTGGCGATGCGCACCGCGATCAGCGACATCGACCGCGCGATGTCGTCGGCCAGGCCGATGACGCGGGAGGATTTCGTCCCCGGCGCGGGTTCCAATTCGTACAGCGTGACCACCGGGCCGGGGCGGATCTCGGCAATGCGGCCGCGCACGCCGTAATCCTCCAGCACCGATTCCAGCAGCCGCGCATTGGCCTGCAGCGATTCCTCCGATGGCCGTCCCGTGCGCTTGGCCGGCGCTTCGGTCAGCAGGTCGAGCGGCGGCAATTTCCACCCCTCGGTGCCGAGGTCGAGCGCGCGCTGTTCCGGCGGGCGGCGGCCGCGATCGGGCGCGCGTTCCATCACCTTGCTGCGCGCCGCGAGCCGCGGCTTGGCGGCGGGTTCGGTGCCGGGACGCGCATCGCCATCCTGCCCGGGCAACGGAGCCGGCGGGGCGGCCGGGCTGGGTGGAACGGCGGTCGCCGCCTCATCCGCCGCGCGCAGCATGGCGCCGAGCGGCACCACGGACGGTTCACGCCGCAGCAGCGCGCCGGCACCACGACCCATGCTGCGGAACGGCGCGCCAATCCTGGCGAACAGCCCCGGCCCCCGTGGGCGGGATGGTGGCGGTTCGGGCTCCTCAGCTTCCGGCTCATCCTCCTCATGACGTCCGGGCCGGCGCAGGCTGGCCGCGCCGCTGCGCGCCGCACCCACCGCGACTTGGCCGGCGCCCACGGCCACGCGACCGGCGCCGCGCCATTCGCCCACTGTCAGCCCGCAGGCGATGAAGGCGGTGCCGACCGCCGCGACCATCACGATGCCTTGCCCGGTCAGCGTGCCGAGCGGGCCCAGCAGCCGGGTGAGCCAATCCACCAGCAGGCCGGCCGTGACCGGCCCGACGATGCCGCCCGGCCCGGCTTCCACCGGCAGGTGGGACGGCAGCGGCAGCAGCGCCAGGGCCGCCGCCGCCATCGGCATGCCGGCCAGCAGCCCGAGCAGCCTTGCCGGGATCGACCCCATCCCACGATGCGTCGCCAGGCGGAACGCCCAGGCGAGCGCGGCCAGGCAGGGCAGCGCCGCGCCGAAGCCGAAGCCTTGCAGCATCAGGTCCGACACGATCGCGCCGGCGGGGCCGGCCAGGTTCGTCGTCGGCCCGTGGGTCGCGGTGTTGAGCGACGGGTCGGCCGGGTTATGGCTGCCCAGCGCGACGCCCAGCGCAATCGCGGCCAGCGCCACCAGCAGCCCGCACATCTCCATGGCGCGCCGCCGCAACACGGCCCGCACCGCCGCCGAGGCGAAGCGGCCGGAGGAAGCGGCGGACCGAGGGGCCGCGGTATCGTCGGTCAGGGCAGCGCGGGGCATCGTGTCCTTGTCTTGATCCTGGCTGACAATGCTACACGGGAAGTGGTTGCCGGCGCAGCGTTTCACCGCCCCCGGCATGGAATGGCGCGAGCAGGCGTGGCGCTGGCGCCACGCTGAGACGCCGATGATCGGACATGATGCCCTGCCGGCCGCCCCCGATACCGCGGCGCTGGCGCGCATCCGGGGCGGCACGGCCTATGCACTGCTGGGCATCCGCAGTTGCGCGGCCGATGGCCGGCCGACCTGACGGCGGGCGGCACCACATCACGGCACCGCCGGCACGAAGACCGCCGGCAGCGTCGGCCCCGTCGGCACCGGGGTGGCGGTCAGCAGCGCCCCGCCCCGCGCGGCATCGAGCGTGAGGCGAAGGCCGCTGTCGGGCGCGGCGAGCGCGCCGGCGTCCTGCGCCAGTCGCAGAATGGCAGCCTGGAGCTGCCCCACCGGCAGGGGCGGCAACCCCGCCATCGCTTCCACCTCGACGGCCAGGCCGGTGCCGAAGGCGAGCCTGGCCAGCGGGCGCATCGTCTCGAGCACCGTGGCGGGCGGCGTGCCCTGCGGCGGCGGCGCGCCGAGCGCGAGATAGGCATGCAGCAGCGCCTGCAACCGCCCCGCCGCGTCGCGCAGGCGTTCCGCGCGGGCGATGTCGCGCGCCGTGGCGTCCCGGCTTCGCAGCATCAGTTCCGCCGTGCCGGACAGGGCGGCAAGCAGGTTGTTCGCCTCATGCCGCACGGGGCGGGCCAAGGCGACAAGGCGGTCGCGCGGGTCTTCCATCAGCCTGAACGACCGCGCGCGGCTTCCAGGATGTCGCGGAACAGCCGGGCCGGCAGGCCACCGCCGGCCACCCCTTCCATCGGCGTCGCATCGTCATTGCCCAGCCAGATACCCATCACCAGCCCCCCGGCGATGCCGATGAACCAGGCATCGCGATTATCCTGCGTCGTGCCGGTCTTGCCGGCCACCGCCAGCCCCGGCAGGGCGGCGGCGCGACCGGTGCCGCGCGCGACCGTCGCGGCCAGCATACGCCGCATCGCCTCCGCCGCCTCCACCGTGATGACCGGTGATGCGGCCAGCGGCAGCCAGGCGATCGGCCGGCCTTCGGCGCGCGCCTCCGCCACGCCAAAGGCGGCGACGCGCCGCCCGCCATTGGCGAAGGGCGCGTAGGCCGTGACGAGGTCGAGCAGCGTCACCTCCGCGGTGCCGAGCGCGATCGAGGCATCACGTGGGAATGGCCCCGGCAGCCCGAGCCGCTGCGCCACCGCCGCCACCGACCGGGCACCGCCGCCGCGCTGCATCACCCGCACGGCCGCCGTGTTGACCGAATGGGCGAGCGCATCCTCGATGGTGATCTCCCCGCGCATGCGCCAATGGCCATTGCCCGGCGACCAGCCGCCGAGGTTGATCGGCGCGTCGGAGACCATGTCCTCCGGCCGCGCGCCGGCCTCGATGGCCGCCAGGTAGACGAAGGGCTTGAAGGCCGAGCCTGGCTGGCGCCGCGCCTGGGTGGCGCGGTTGAACGGGCTGGTGCGGTAGTCGCGGCCGCCGGCCATGGCGCGCACCGCGCCGGTCGCCGCGTCGATCGCCACCACGGCGCCCTGGGAGACGCCGGCGGCGCGACCCTGGGCGGTCAGGATTGCCTCCAGCCGCGCTTCCACCGCCGCCTGCAGGCGCGAATCGAGCGTGGTGCGCAGCAGCAGGTCGGATGTCGCGGGCGCGCGGTCGCCGATGCCGTCGCGCACCCAGTCGGCGAACCAGCCCGCGTCGCGCGACGGCGCGAGTGGAAAGGCGATGCGCTCGGCCTCGGTCATCGCGGCGGCGGCGGGAATGGCGCCGGTCTCGACCATCGCACCCAGCACCTCCACCGCGCGATGCACCGCGGCAGACGGGTTGACGCGCGGATTGTAGCGCGACGGCGCCTTCGGCAGCCCGGCGAGGACCGCAGCCTGGCCCGCTGTCAGCCGCCGCGCCGGCACGCCGAAATACAGCCGCGCCGCCGCATCCACGCCATAGGTCCCGGCGCCGAGATAAACGCGATTCAGGTAGATCGTCAGCAGCTCATCCTTGGTGAAGCGGGCTTCCAGCCACAGCGCGAGCAGCGCTTCCTGCACCTTGCGCCGCAGGCTGCGCTCCGGCGTCAGGAACAGGTTCTTCGCCAATTGCTGCGTCAGGGTCGAACCGCCCTGCACCACGCGCCCGGCGGTCATGTTGACCACCACCGCGCGCACCAGCCCGACCAGGTCGAGACCCATATGCTCGCGGAAGCGACGGTCCTCGATGGCGATGAAGGCGGCGGGCACATGGGCCGGCAGGTCGCGCAGCCGCACCGTCTCCCCATAGAGGTCGCCGCTGGTGGACAGCAGCGCGCCATCGGCAGCGACCATGGTGACCGACGGGCGTCGCGTGGCGCCCAACGCATCCTCCGGCCGCGGCAGGTCCCAGGCGAAGAACAGCAGGGCGACGAAGCCGGCGACCAGGCCCCAGACGGCGAGGAACAGTGCCCAATGGAACAGGCGCGGCGCCAGGCGGCGTCGCGGTCGTGCGGGGGGTGCGGGTCGGGCAGGGGCGGCGATGGGGGCTCGCCGCACCCGCGGCGCGACGGCACGGGGCATCGCGGAAGGCTATAGCATGGGCGGCAGCGGGCGTCTCACCTGCGACGGGGGTGGAAGGTCGGAGGGGTTTCACCCCTCCAAACCACCCCGCCAAAGACGAGCGGGCCTTTGGCAACCAATACCTGGCACAGCGCGGCAGCGCCCAGGCTGTGCGAAGAGCCCCGCGGTCAGTCAGCGTGCCGGACGGTCCCGTGTCTGCTCAACCACAAGCAGTCTTTGGCCGGCTTCGCGCTCACAGAAAACACCAGGATGCGGCATGGCATTCATGGCGGAGGCATTCGCCGATTGACTTCGGTTGCGTAGGCAATAAATACTTCGCCATATGGCGAAGTATCAGATATCAGCCATGGACCGCACGTTCTGGGCGCTGGCCGATCCCACCCGGCGGGGCGTCCTGCTGCGTCTGATGAAGGAACCGGGGCTTTCGGTGAGCGACCTCGCCGGGTCCTTTTCGCTGAAGCTCCCCGGCATGACCAAGCATCTGGACGTCCTGTCCGATGCCTGCCTGATCACCCGCACCAAGACCGGCCGCACCGTGGCGGTGAACCTCTCCGCGGCGCCGATGCGGGAGGCGATGGCGTGGCTCAACCAGTATGAGCGCTTTTGGACGGTCAGCCTCGATCGCCTTGCCGCGCTCGTCGAAAAGGATGGTGCGCAATGACCCTCCCGAGCGTGACCATCATGCGCCGAATCAAGGCTCCGCCTGCCAAGGTCTGGGCGGCTATCACGCAGCCGGCGCTGATGATGCAGTGGTGGGGTCCCGATGCGGGGCCGACCCTCAGCGTGGTGGCGGAGGTGCGTCCGGGCGGCCGGTTCAGCGTCGTGTTCCGGCTGCTCGACGGCAGCGAGCACAACCCGACCGGCATCTATCAGGAGGTCGTTCCCGAGAAGACGCTCGTCTTCACCTGGGACCTGCCCGGAGCGTCGGAACCGACGTCGCTGGTGACCTTCCGGCTCGAGCCATTCGACGGCGGGACCGAACTGACCCTCACGCATGAACACCTGCCCGACGAGGCGGCCCGCAATAGTCACGAGCACGGCTGGAGCGGCCTCCTCGACAAGCTTCCTGCGTTCCTGGGAGACCACGAATGAGCGAGATTGTCCTCACGACCTACGACTGGGTGCCCGAAATGCCGCGCGGCCTTGTGCGCGACCTGCGGGTGCGTTGGGCTCTGGAAGAGGCCGGGTTGGCCTATCGGGTCGAGAGCACGCCGTTTCGCGAGCGAGGGGCCGAGCATTTCGCCGCGCAGCCCTTCGGCCAGGTTCCGTGGCTGACCGACGGGGACCTCACCATTTTCGAGAGCGGCGCGATCCTGCTGCACCTCGCCGCGAAGAGCCTGGCGCTCATGCCCGCCGATCCGCGCAGCCGGACCGAGGTGATGGAGTGGGTCATCGCCGCGCTCAACTCGGTCGACCTGCCGTGCCAGCCATGGGCGCTTTTCCGCTTCATGGGCTATCCTAGCGGATCGCCCGAAGCCAAGTTCGTGGAGAGTTTCCTGAAGGCCAGGCTCGAGCGGATGGAAGCAGTGCTGGCCGGCCGTGAATGGCTGGCGGCCGGGCGGTTCACCGTGGCCGACCTCCTGATGGCGGACGTGTTGCGACAGGTGAACCGGTTCGACGGGCTCGCAAATTACCCTGCGTGCCACGCCTACGTCGCGCGCGTGACGGCCCGGCCGGCCTTCATGAAGGCCTACGACGACCAGATGACCCACTTTGCTGCGGCAGATGCCGCTTGATGCATGCGCCTCCGAATTCGGCGTTGTTCGCTGCGCCGCTGAAGGGCGAGATCGGTTCCCGATGGCGCCGCGCCGCGAAGGGCGACCGGGGAACGATGACAATGACATCAAACTGAGGTGGAGCCTCGCTTCGCCTCAGTCGGGATTGGCTGACGATGCGGTCAGCAGCTCGCATTTTGGCGCAGCGTGCCCCGATCCGCCCTCCGGCCCAAAGCGACCGTCAATCCTACGACGAACCCATCCGCTCGGAACCAAATGAGGGTTTCCAAAGGCCTTAAGCCTTTGGTGGGGAGAGGTTCGGAGAGGGGCAAAGCCCCTCTCCGGCCCCTTCGTTCCGCCGAACCATCCTGGCGCCATCACCCCTTCGTTCGCCGCGCCAACGCCAGCAGCCGCGGTTCCGCCGCCCGCTGCGCCGCGCGTTCGATGGCCCGGTAATCCGCCACCAGGTTGCGGCCTTCATCTGTCAGCGTCGCGCCGCCGCCGCGGTACCCGCCAGTGCTGGCTTCGACCACCGGGATGCCGACCAGAGTGTTCAGCGCATCCACCAGGTCCCAGGCGCGACGGTAGCTCATGCCCAGGGCGCGTCCGGCGGCGGAGATCGACCCCTCGCGGTCGATCGCTTCGAGCAACCGGATCTTGCCGGGGCCGATCCGTCCGCTCGGCAGGTCGATGCGCAGGCTGAGTTCGGCCTTCTCCGGTGTTGCCGGTGGCTTCATGGCGTGGCGGGCGCCAGGGTGACGGAGATGTCGGCCGGAGGCGCGGCATAGGGGGCGGAGGTCACCAGCAGCCCGGCGCCGGCGGTGGCGTAGGCGGCGGCGTTCGCCTCGGTCACGCCGCCGGCGGCGACGACCAGCGGGCGCTGCGGCAGGCTGGCCATGGCGCGCACCGCCTCGGCCACCTGTTCGGGGGAGAGCTTGTCGAGCTGCACGGCATCCACCCCGGCGGCGGCGAACCACATCGCCTCGTCCACGGTCTCGGCCTCGACGGCGATCTTGCGTTCCGGCTGGGCGGCGCGCAGCGCGGCGACCCACAGATGCGGCGGCGTGCGGCCGAGGAAGGCGCGATGCTGGGCGAAGACCAGCACGCTGTCCGACAGGCCGAGCCGGTGGGGGATGCAGCCACCGACCATGATCGCCTTCAGCATCACATCCTTCGCGCCGGGCAGGTGCTTGCGCGTGCAGGCCACGGCGATGCCGGGCCGGCCCTGCCGTGCCGCGCACAATATGCGCCTCGCGCGGGTGGCGATGCCGGACGTCACCTCCATCAGCGTCTGCGCCACCTTCAGGCCGCGATGCAGGGCACCAGCGTCGCCTTCGGCGATCAGCAGGTCGCCGCCCGCCTCCACCTGCGAACCCGAGGACGCCATGCGTCGCGCGGCGGTGCAGCCGGACAGCAGCATCAGGCGCTCGGCTTCCTCGACGCAGCATGCGGTGATGGTGCTGCGGGTGCGGAACACTGCCTCGCCAGGGCGTTCGGCAATGCCGAGGCCCCGGGTGGTAAGGTCGCCATAGGGCACGTCCTCGCGCAGCATGGCGAGCAGGCGATCGTCAGGAAGCAGGTAGGGCATCGTGGCCGTCCGATTCTGCGGGCGCCCCATTCTGCGACACGGCGCCGCCGGCTGGCGATGCGACATCCGATGCCACAGCCATGCGGTGATCGAATGTGACGGCCTTGACCAGCGCCCACAGCGTCATCCCCGGATGCAGCGCCAGCCGCCGCACGCTGTCGCGGGTGATGCGGGCAAGCAACTCGCTCGGACCGATGGCCAGGCGCAGGAAAACCTCCTGGCCTTCGCCGGCCGGCTGGATGTCGGTCAGCGTGGCGCGAAGGATGTTCTGGGTGGAGATGCCGCGCGGTTCCTCGATCGCCACGGCGATGTCGCGTGCCCGGACACGCACCCTCAGCCGCGCGCCGGGTGCGCCGGGATGCAGGGTGGTGACCAGCGCACCGCCGGCAAAGTCCAGCCGCGTCAGCCCGTCCAGCGGTGCGGTGCCGACAACGCAGTCCAGCAGCACGCCGGCATCGCGCCGCGCGGCAAGCGGCAGGTCGGTGCGCGCCGCCAGCGCGGTGGCCGGGCCATCGGCCAGCACGCGGCCATTCTCCAGCAGCACCAAGTGGTCGGCCAGTGCATCCACCTCCTCCAGCGCGTGGGTGACGTACAGGATCGGCAGCCGCGCCACGTCGCGCAGGCGAGCGAGGAAGGGGAGCACCTCGGCCCGGCGCGCGGCGTCCAGCGCAGCGAGCGGTTCGTCCATCAGCAGTAGCCGCGGCCGCGCGAGCAGGGCGCGACCGAGGGCAACGCGCTGGCGTTCGCCGCCCGACAACCCGGCCGGGCGACGCGTGAGGAGATGGCCGATGCCAAGCAGCGCCACGACGTCATCGAAACCCGGACCCTGGGCGTCGCGCGGGGCGCGCCTCAAGCCATAGCGGAGATTGGTCTCGACGCTGAGATGCGGGAACAGCCGCGCATCCTGGAACACCACGGCGCAGCGCCGGCGCTCGGGCGGCAGCGCGATGCCGCGCGCGGTGTCGAGCAGCACGTCGCCGCCGACCGCGATGCGCCCGTGCTGCGGGCGCAGCAGGCCGGCGACCGCGGCAAGCACGCTGGTCTTGCCGCAGCCCGACGGGCCGAACAGCGCCGTAACGCCGCTCTCCGGTGCGTGGAACGCGACATCGAGCGTGAAATCGCCCGGCGTGAAGCGATGACGGATCGCGACCTGCGGCATCAGGCGCGGCCCAGCAGGCGATGCATCCGCCGCGCGACGAATTCCGCCAGCAGCAATCCGCCGACCGCCAATGCGAAGGAGATTCCGGCGAGCCGCGCGGCCACGGCATCGCCGCCCGCCGTCTGCGTCGCGGCATAGATGGCGAGCGGCAGGGTCTGCGTCTCCCCGGGGATGTTGGAGGCGAAGGTGATCACCGCGCCGAATTCGCCGAGGCCGGCGGCGAAGGCGGTGACCGCCCCGGCCAGGATGCCCGGCGACATCAGCGGCAGCGTGACGGTGACGAAGCGGTCGAACGGCCCCGCGCCGAGCGTGCGCGCCGCCGCCTCCAGCCCCTGGTCGACGTTGTCCAGGCCAAGGCGCACCGCGCGTACGATCAGCGGAAAGGACATCACCGCGGTGGCGAGGGCGGCACCTTCGGTCGTGAACACCAGGCGGATGCCGAACCAGTCATGCAGCGGCCCGCCGATCGGCCCGCGGATGCCGAACAGCATCAGCAGCCCCCAGCCCACCACGACCGGCGGCACCACCAACGGCAGGTGCACCAGCGCGTCCAGCAGCATGCGTCCCGGAAAGCGACCGCGCGACAGCAGCCAGGCGATGCCGATCGCCGGCAGCAGCGACACCAGGACCGAGCGGGAGGCGACCTCGAGGCTGAGCCTGACGGCCTGCCATTCCTCGGCGCTGAGGCCGAGCGTCACTGCGGGACGCTGAAGCCGAAGCGCTGCCAGGTCGGCCGGGCCTCGGCGCCGGTCAGGAAGGCGAGGAAGGCGCGTGCCTGGGCATTGCCCGCCGCGCGCCGCGTCAGCGCGAAAGGATAGGTGACGGGAGTATGGCTCGCGACCGGGAAGGTGCCGACCACGCGCACGCCCTGGCTGGCCGCCGCATCGGTGCCATAGACGATGCCGTAGGGGGCTTCCCCGCGTTCGACCAGCAGCAGCGCGGCGCGGACATTGTCGGCGCGGGCGAGGCGCGGCACGATGGCATCCCACTGCCCCATCCAGGTCAGCGCCGCCTGGGCATACCGCCCGACCGGGACATGCGCTGGGTCGCCGGTCGCGATGCGGCCATTCGGGCCAAGCAGTGCGCGCAGGTCGGTGTCCCGCGTCAGGGCGACGGGGCGCGCCGAATCGGCGGGCGCGACCAGCACGAGCGAATTGCCCAGCGGGCTGACGCGGGTGTCGTTGACGATCAGGTTGCGTTCCTGGACGTAGTTCATCCAGTCCTCATCGGCCGACATGAACAGGTCGGCCGGCGCGCCCTGTTCCATCTGGCGGGCGAGCGCGGAGGATGCGGCGAAGGAGAAGCGCGGCGCCGGGTTGCCGCGCGCCGCCCAATCCTGGCCCAGGGCGCGCAGCGCGTCGGTCAGGCTGGCGGCGGCGAAGACCGTCACGGCCTCCTGCGCCCGCGCCGCGGCGGGAGCGAGGAGGAGCGTAGCCGCGAGGATGGTGCGACGAAGCATGGGGACACCCCGGGTGCGTTATATGCGATTGGAAATAGCCGAACTGCCATCCGGCGTCCATCATGGCCCGGGATGAACCGCGCCGAGGAGACCGCCTGCATGGATTGGAACGCCACACGCCCCGGCGAGGTGGAAGGCGACATGCCCGAACGCGCCGATGCCGCCATCACCTTCATCGGTCGCATCCGCACACCCTTCGCGGCGCGGGCGGACTGCCCGCATCGCGGCAGCCTGGATGGCCCGGTCTGCACGATCGAGGTCGATGCCCCCTGGCGCCCGGCCCTGCGCGGCATCGAAGCCGGCGCGCGGCTGGAGGTGCTGTACTGGATGCACCTGGCGCGGCGCGACCTGCTGGTGCAGGCGCCGAAGGGGCGGCCTGCCCCGCTCGGCACCTTCGCGCTGCGCTCGCCGAACCGGCCGAACCCGATCTCGTCCTCCGAGGTCGAGGTCGTCGCGGTCACGGCGGAAGCGGTGATGGTGCGCGGCCTCGACTGCGTGGACGGGACGCCGCTGGTGGACATCAAGGCGCTGCGGCGGTGACTGGCGCCAGGCTATGCGCACCCCAACATAGCGCGACAGGCAGGCGCCCGGGACGGCGCGCCGTGGTACGCTGTGCGCCGCAGGCCGGAAGGAGATCAGGATGAGCACGACGGAGAAGACCTACCCTGTCACGCACAGCGACGCGGAGTGGCGCCGGCTTCTGACGCCGGAACAGTATCGCGTGATGCGCGCCCATGGCACGGAACGGCCGGGGTCCTGCGCACTGCTGCTGGAAAAGCGCGCGGGCGTGTTTTCCTGCGTCGGCTGCGACACGAAGCTGTTCCGCGCCGGCCGCAAGTTCGAGAGCGGCACCGGCTGGCCGAGCTTCGACGACCCCTTGCCCGGCGCCGTCGAGACGACGGTGGACCGCAGCCACGGCATGGTGCGGACCGAGGTGCATTGCGCGACCTGCGGCAGCCATCTGGGCCATGTCTTCGATGACGGGCCGCCGCCGACCGGCCTGCGGTATTGCATCAACGGCGTGGCGATGAATTTCACGCCTGAGGGCTGACACGAGCAGATCGTGCCTGACGACCATCAGTCAGGCACGTGAAGATGCTCGCTCAAACCGCTCTATCCGCGCATGTCCTCGGCGACCAGGTCGGCGGCCTTCTCGGCCACCGACAGGACCGTGGCGTTGATGTTGCAGACCGGAATGTCCGGGAAGACCGAGGCATCCGCCACGCGCAGCCCCTCGATGCCGCGAAAGCGCAGCCGGGCATCGAGGGGCGCGGTCGCGTCACCACCCATCCGCACCGTGCAGGAGGGATGGTAAACTGTCCCGCCGGTCGCCTTGGCGACGGCAAGCAATGCCTCGTCGCTTTCCGCTTCCGGCCCCGGGCGGATTTCGCGGGCGACGATGCCCTGCAAGGGTGCCGCCGCCATCCAGCGGCGCGCCAGGCGCAGGCCGCGCACCACGCAGGCCTCGTCCGCACGTTCGGTCAGGAAGCGCGGGGCGATCGCCGGGGCATCCTCGGCGCGCGGGGATTTCAGCGTGACCGACCCACGGCTGTGCGGCCGACACTGCCAGACGCCGAGGGTGAAGCCCGGCTCGTCCTCCGGCACGCCGATGCGGCCATCCTGCCAGGATAGCGGGCCGCCATTGATCTGGATGTCGGGCGCATCGAGCCCCGATTCGGTGCGGGCGAACAGCGACATCATCCCCGGCGACCACGTCAGCACGCCCTTGCCGGTGGTCAGCCAGCGCAGCACTTCCAGCCCGAGGCGCGGCCAGACGATGCGGCGGTTGGCCGACCAGCGATGGTCGGTCAGCCGGTAGCTGAGCCGGACGATGTAGTGGTCCTGCAGGTTCTGCCCGACGCCTGGCGCATCGAGCACAGGCGCGATGCCGTGTTCCGCCAGATGCGCGGCCGGGCCGATGCCCGACCGCATCAGCAGATGCGGCGACCCGATCGCGCCGGCCGAGAGCACCACGCCGAATCGCGCGCGGATGATGCGGTCCTGCCCGCCACGACGGATCGCCACGCCGGTTGCGCGGCCATCCTCGACCACGATGCGCTGCGCCAGGCTGTTGTCGATCACCGTCAGGTTCGGTCGCGACAGCGCCGGCACGAGATAGGCACGCGCGGCCGAGATGCGCCGCTGCCCGCGCCGCGTCTGCTGGAAGGTGGCGAAGCCCTCGCGCCGCGGGCCGTTCATGTCGGCATTCACCGGCAGGCCGATCGCCTCGGCGGCGGCAGCGAACTGGTCCAGCAGTTCAGGCGTTTCAGCCAGGTGTTCGATCGGCTGCGGGCCTGTCGTGCCGCGCCCCTCGCCGCCGCCGGCGAAGGATTCGTGCCGCATGAAATAGGGCAGCAGGTCGTCCCAGCCCCAGCCCGTGCAGCCCTTCTGCGCCCACAGGTCGTAATCGGACGGATCGCCGCGCACATGGCCGAGCCCGTTGATGGATGACGACCCGCCCCACACCCGCCCGCGCGGATAATCCAGCGCGCGGTTGCCCGTCGCGGCATCAGGTTCCGTGCGGAAGCCCCAGGTCAGCTTCGCGTGGTCCAGGATGCGGGCATAGCCGGCGGGGATATGGATGTAGGGGTGGCGGTCCTTGCCGCCCGCCTCGATGACGGCGACGGTCGCGCCATTGGCCGACAGGCGGTTCGCCAGCACGCAGCCGGCGGACCCGGCGCCGACGATCACATGGTCGAAGGTGTCAGTCATCCTCGCCTTTCGGTGCGCCCCCGGCTTCGACCGCCGGCACGTCCCGCGCCACGGCCAGCATCAGCCGCCGCAGCCAAGCATGGCCGGCATCACTTTCCAGCCGCCGGTGGAAGATCATCGACAGCCTTGTGTGGCGGATCTCGACCGGGGATTCGCGCACCACCAGCCCATGCGCCTCCGCCAGCAGATGCGCGAGCCGCCCGGACAGCGTCATCACCATGTCGGTGCGCGCCAATATGTCCGGCACCGCCGACAGATGCGCCACCACCGCGCCCAGGCGTCGCTTCTTCCCCCGCGTCGCGAGCGCCACGTCCAGCGCCCCGTCGCGCGACCCGTTCGGCGAATGCAGCAGATGCGGGAAGGTGATCAGCCGGTCCTCGGTCATCACGCCGGTCGCCAGCGGATGGCCGCGGCGCATCAGCGTCATGAAGCCTTCGGGCAGCAGCCGGATGCGCGTGTAGATCGCCGGTGGTTCCGGCAGCACGCCGATGGCGAGTTCGGCCTCCCCGCGTTCCAGCAGCGCCTGCCAGTTGGTGCGGTCGGCATGGCGAATCGCCAGCAGGCAGCCCGGTGCGTCCTGACCCATGCGTTCGAGCAGCGGCGGGGCGAGCACCGCCTCCGCGTATTCCGACAGGGCGGTAACGAAGACGCGATCGGAGGTGGCGGGGTCGAAGGGCGCATGGACCGCCAGCGTGTCGCGCAGCCGGTCGAGCACTTCGGCCACCGGCCCGGCCAGCGCCAGCGCCAGTTCGGTCGGTTCCACGCCCCCCGGACGGCGGAGGAACAACTCATCATTCAGCGCCGCGCGCAGGCGCGACAGCGCGTTGGACACCGCCGGCTGCGACAGGTTCAGCCGCTGCGCGGCGCGGGTGACGTGCCGTTCGCGCGCCACCGCATCGAAGACGCGCAGCAGGTTCAGGTCGAGAGTGGAAAGGTCCGCCATTCGTGCTGGTGATGATGACCGTTCCGAAGCCCCGTTGGAAGCCGGGGGCCGGCCGGGGGCATGGTCCGCGTCAACAAAGGCCGCGGGGCCTTTCCCAGACGAGGATGACGACGATGCTCGACACCAAGACGACCACCCCCTACGCCACCTTCCTGCTCCGCGTGAGCATGGGCGCGCTGTTCCTGGCCCATGGCGGGCTGCTCAAGCTCGGCACCTTCGGCATCGCCGGCACGATGGGCTTCTTCGGTTCGCTCGGCTATCCGCCGATCTTCGGCGCCATCGTGATCTTCGCCGAGATCGGCGCGGGCATCGCCCTGGTCACCGGCGTCGGCGTGCGGGTCGTGAGCCTGCTGGCGCTGCCGATCATGATCGGTGCGACGCTGCAGCACACCGGCAATGGCTGGATCTTCAGCGCCCCGCGCGGCGGCTGGGAATTCCCCGCCTTCTGGACCGTGCTGCTGCTGGTGCAGGCGGGCCTCGGCGCCGGCGCCTTCGCCCTGGACGTGAACAAGCTGATTGGCCGCCAGGTGGTCCCGGCCAACGCCTGAACATCAACACATCGCGAAGCGCGGGCGGGGGAGCGATCCCCCGCCCCTTCGCACCTTCAAGGATGACAATCATGACCAAGACTCTGTTCACGCCCATCCGCATCGGCGACGTCACGCTGCAGAACCGCATCGCGATGGCGCCGATGACGCGCAACCGCAGCCCCGGCGCGGTGCCGAACGACCTCAACGCGCTGTATTACGGCCAGCGCGGCACCGCCGGCCTGGTCATCACCGAGGGCGTGACCCCCGATGCCGGCGGGCGCGGCTATATCGACATCCCCGGCCTGTACGATGCCGCGCAGGTTGCCGGCTGGCGGAAGGTGGCGGGCGCCGTGCACGCCAAGGGCGGCAAGGTGTTCGTCCAGCTGATGCATACCGGGCGCATCTCGCATCCCGATTTCCTGGATGGCGGGACGCCGGTGGCACCGTCCGCCGTCGCGGCGAGGGGCGACATCTTCACCAAGACCGGACCGAAGCCAATGCCGGTGCCGCGCGCGCTGGATGCATCGGAGATTCCCGCGGTGATCGCCACCTATGGCCGTGCCGCGACGCTTGCCGTCGAGGCCGGGCTGGATGGCGTCGAGATCCATGGCGCCAACGGCTATCTGCCGAGCCAGTTCCTGTCGACCAACGCCAATCTCCGCACGGATGAATGGGGTGGGTCGGTGGAGAACCGGGTGCGCTTCCTGCTGGGCGCGGTGCGCGCCGCGGCGGAGGCGATCGGGCCGGGCCGCGTCGGTGTGCGCGTGAGCCCGGGCAGCACCTTCAACGACATCGCGGATACCGACCCGGAGGCGACGCTGACCGCCATCGCGAACGCGCTGCGGGGACAGGGGCTGGCCTATCTGCACCTCGTCGGTGGGGCCTATGGCTATGACGCAGCGGGGATCGCACGGCGCATCTTCGACGGGCCGGTGATCCTGAACGGCGGGTATGACGCCGCACGGTCGGAGGCGGATCTCGCCGCCGGGCGGGCCGACCTCATTGCCTTCGGGTCGTCCTTCCTGGCCAATCCGGACCTGCCGGAACGGCTGCGGACGGGCGCGGCGCTGAATGCGCCGGATGCGACGACCTTCTACGGTGGCGATGCGCGCGGCTACACGGATTATCCGACGCTGGCCGAGGTCGACGCCGCCGCGGAGTAACCTCCGGAGATCAATTCGGAAGGGGGGCGGCGCCCCTCTCCCGTCTTGGTGGTGGTCGGCCCCCGTTCCCGGCCCTGCCCTTGTCCCCGCCCTTCGCGGGGTCCACCTGTTCCTGATGAGCCTGGCGACCACCACCCCCGGCATCCTGCCGCCCGAAGCCGAGCGCGACCTTCGTGCGGCGCGTCTGGCGCTCGACAACCCCTCCCTCGCGGCGCGGCTGGCCAACGCCGCCGGCATGCCGATCGAGGCGCTGCGCGCGCGTCTGCCCACCGTCGTGCAGGGTGGCCTGGATGGCGCGGTGCGCACCGCGCTGTCCGCCGCCATGAAGGCGGCGTTGCGGTCAGGCCCGGCGGTCACACCGCTGCCGGTGCCGTCGCATTGGTTCCACCGGGGATTGGCGGCGGCTTCCGGCGCGGTAGGCGGTGCTTTCGGCCTGCCGGGGACGCTCTTCGAGCTGCCGGTGTCCACCGCGATCCTGTTGCGCCAGGTCGCCGCCGTGGCCGCCGAGGAAGGTGAGGACCTGTCGGCCCCTGGCGCCTCGGCCGAATGCCTGAAGGTCTTCGCGCTGGGCGGCACCAGCCCGTCAGATGACGCGGCGGAGAGCGGGTATTTTGCGGTCCGCCTCGCGCTGGCCGAGGCGCTGAAGGGCACGGTCGGCCAGGCGGTGATGCCGCGCTTCGTGGCTGCCGTGGCGGCGCGGTTCAGCGGCACAGTCGGGATGAAACTATCCGCCCAGGCGGCGCCGATCATCGGTGCGGCGGCGGGGGCAGCGGTAAACCTCGCCTTCCTGGCGCATTTCCGCGGCGTCGCGCGCGGGCATTTCACGCTGCGGCGGCTGGAACGAACCTACGGCGCAGCGACGGTGCGCAGCGCCTGGGACGCGCTGGCCGAAGCCCGCGACGCGCCCTTCCTGCCACGCTGACCTGGCGCGGCCATATCAGCCGATCTTTCGGCTGGTTTGGCATTGAGTCTGGTTTGGCGCGCAGATGCGGCGTCAATCCCGCGTATGGCGCCGTTCGCCTTCCCGGTGACCAGGTCCCCTTGGCGGCATCAGCCACCCGGGCGCGGTGTCTCGATCACGAACAGGCGGTGTTGGGCGGTGTCGACGCGGCGGCGCATCTCGTCGCGCCAGATGCGCTCGGCGGTTTCGAGGTCGTGATAGGGGCCGTGGCATTCCTCGCTGCCCGCTTCGAGCTCCCGCCAAGTGGAGTCGGTGAAGATCCCGCCCCAGACGAACCACAGTTTCCGATCGACCATCGTCAGGCTCCCGCGTCAGCGAGGGCCTTTCTGCCCGGGATGATGCGGTGCAGCAAGCCGCGGCAGCATCCTGGCAGGCGGCGTCATGACGCGGTCGCGCATGCCCGGACTTCGGGCCGCGGCGATGCCGCGACCCCCGAGTACACGGCGCGGCCGCGCCTGGACCGCCAGCCCATGGCCCAAAAGCCAACGGCCTGGATGCGCTGCGCCCGCCGCTTGCAGCACACGAACCCAGCGGCGGCGCGCCCATCGCGTTCAGTTCACCGTGATACGCGCCTCACGCACCACACGAGCCCATTTCGCCGATTCCTCGCGCAGGAAGGCGGCGAGTTCTTCCGGTGTGGAGGAGACGCCATCCGCCCCCGCTGCCGCCAAACGTTCACGCACGCTAGGCTGGGCCAACGCTTCGCGGATGGCGGCGTTGACGCGCAGCACGATCGGCGCCGCTGTGCCGCCCGGCGCCATCACCGCCCCCCAGGACGTGGCCTGCGCCTCGGGCAGGCCGATCTCGGCCAGGGTGGGGACGTCCGGCAGCAACGGGGACCGGCGGGCGCCGGTGACGGCCAGCGCGCGCACGCGCCCGCCCTGGATCTGCCCGATCGCCGAGGGGATCTGGTCCAGCATCACCTGCACCGTCCCCGCGACCAGGTCGTTCAAGGCCGGGGCGCTGCCGCGATACGGCACATGGGCGATGTCCACCCGTGCCGCGAGCTTGAACAGTTCCGGCACCGTATGGGTGGAGGACCCCGACCCGGCCGACCCGTAGGACAGCGCACCAGGCCGCGCGCGCACCAAGGTGAGGAATTCCTGCGCCGTCTGCGCCTGGACCTGCGGATTCACGATCAGCACATGGTCGGTGGTGAAGGCCATCGACACGGGCGCGAGGTCGCGCAGCGGATCGAAGCCCAGGCTGGCATACAGATGCGGGTTCACCGTCAGCGTGCCGGTGGTGCCCATCAGCAGGGTCGTGCCGTCCGGCGCGCTGCGGACGACGTTCTCGACGCCAATGTTCCCGCCGGCGCCGGTGCGGTTTTCCACTACCACCGGCTGGCCGAGGCTTTCCTGCAGCCGTTCGGCCAGCACGCGGGCGACGACATCCGTCGCACCCCCGGCGGGGAAGGGCACGACGAAGCGGATCGGGCGCGTCGCGGTCCACGGCGCCTGCGCGACCGCGGGCGTGGCAAGGGTCGCGGCGAGCAGGGCTCGGCGTGTGATGATCATTGTTGGTGTCCCGGACGTTTTTTGGTTGGTCGTCAACAGTGCGCGTGGCTGGCCTTCACCGCCTGCATCACCGCCTCGGGGTCTTCCGCCCACCAGCGGTTCGACAGGATCTCGACCTCGACGCCGCCAGTCCAGCCGGCCGCCTCGGCCATGGCGCGAATGGCGGGGATGTCGATGACGCCTTCGCCCGGCATGCCGCGGTCGAAGACGGTGTCGATCGTCGGCACCTTCCAGTCGCAGACATGGAACCCGGCGATGCGACCCTTGGCGCGGACCATCTGCCGCGCGAGATCGGGGTCCCACCACACATGATAGACGTCGAGCGCGATGCCGGTGCCCGCACCGAGTTCCTCGCACAGGTCGAGTGCCTGGCCGAGGGTGGAGAGCACCGAGCGATCGGCGCAGGTCATCGGGTGCAGCGGTTCGAGCGCGAGCGTCACGCCGGCGGCGCGCGCATCGGGCAGGATTGCGTGCAGGCCCTCACGCATCATCTCGCGTGCGCCGGGCAGGTCCTTCGAGTCCTCCGGCAGGCCACCGCCGAGGACCACCAGGCAATCGGCGCCGATGGCGTGGGCCTCGGCGATGGCGCGGCGATTGTCCTCGATGGCGGCGGCGCGGCCGGCGGCGTCAGCGGCGGGGAACATGCCGCCGCGGCACAGGCCGGTCACCTTCAGGCCGGCGTCGCGGATCTGCTTCGCCGCCGCTTGCAGGCCGGCGGCCTGGAGCACGTCCCGCCAGGGAGAAATGGCGGTGATGCCGTGCCGCGCACAACCCTCGATGACCTGCGGCAGGGTCAGGGTCTTGACCGTGATGGTGTTGAGGCTGATGGGCCCGGCGGTAGTCATGCGACACCGTGCACAGCGAGAAGGGACCTCATGCGCGTCACCGCCATCTCCGGATCCCGCAACAGGCCAGCCTTGTCGGCCAGGCGGAACAATTCCGAGAAATGCTGGATCGACCGCGTCGATTGCTGCCCGCTCACCATGACGAAATGGTCCTGGTGCCCGTTCAGCCAGGCCATGAATACCACGCCGGTTTTGTAGAAGCGCGTCGGCGCCTTGAAGATGTGGCGGCTGAGCGGGACCGTCGGTGCCAGGATGTCGTGGAAGGTGGACAGGTCGTTGCGCGACAGCGCGGCAAGCGCCCCACCTACCGCCGGCGCGATCGGGTCGAAGATGCCGAGCAGCGCATCCGAATGGCCGTGCTCGTCGCCGGCGATCAGTTCCGCGTAGTTGAAGTCGTCGCCGGTGTACATGCGCACGCCGCGCGGCAGGCGGCGACGCATCGAGATCTCCTTCTGGTCATCCAGCAGCGAGACCTTCACGCCATCCACCTTGTCCGCATGGGCGGTGATGACGGCGAGTGCGGTGTCCATCGCCGCCATGTGGTCGTGATTGCCCCAGTAACCTTCCAGCGCCGGGTCGAACATCTCGCCAAGCCAGTGGATGATCACCGGCTGCTTCACCTGGGACAGGATGCGGGCATAGACGCGCTCGTAATCCGCCGGCGACTTCGCGGCCTTGGCCAGCGCGCGGGACGCCATGAGGATGATGCGGCCGCCCATCGCCTCGACGGCTTCGCATTGCTCTTCGTAGGCGCGGATGACGTCGTCGATGGTGACGTCCGGACCGGGGGTGAGATGGTCGGTGCCCGCACCCGATGCCATCACCGCGCCGGGATGGTCCTTCATCGCGTCGAGCGAGCGGCGGATGAGTTCCTGCGCGCCGGCCCAATCGAGCCCCATGCCGCGCTGCGCCGTGTCCATCGCCTCCGCCACGCCGAGGCCGAGCGACCAGAGATGCTTGCGGAAGGCGATGGTGCGGTCCCAGTCGATCTTCACGTCGAGCCAGGGGTCCTGTTCGGCCAGCACGTCCGGAACGACATGCGCGGCGGCCAGCGCGATGCGTGGGAAGGGCGGCGTCGCGCGCGGGAAGTCGCGCGGCGCGCTGGTGCTGAAGGCTTCGATGGCGCTGCCGTTCGGCAGGTTGATCGTGGGCATTCTTGTGTCCTTTCCGCGCGTCGCCAGGCCGGCGCCAAGTGCCAGAAAAAAGGGATGGGGGTGCGGGGGAAGGTTCTCCTTCCTCTGCCCTTCAGGCCGTGAGCTTCGGCAGGTCGATCCAGCGCCGCTCCGCCCAGGACTTCAACCCGGCCTCGGCGAGTTGCACGCCCTTCGCGCCCGCCATCAGGTCCCACGGATAATCCGCGCGCTCGCCGGCAACGTGCTTGAGGAATTCCTCCCACTGCACGCGGAAGCCGTTGGGGAAGTCTGTCGTTGTCGGCACTTCCTGCCAGCCGGCGAAGAAGTCGATGGTCTGCGGCTGGTCGGGGTTCCACACCGGCTTCGGCGTGGCGACGCGCGACTGCGTCCAGCATTTCTGCAATCCGCAGATAGCCGACCCATGCGTGCCGTCCACCTGGAAGGTCACGAGGTCGTCGCGGCGGACGCGCGTGACCCAGGATGAATTGATGTGCGCGATCGCCCCGCCTTCCAGCTGGAAGGTGGCGTAGGCCGCATCGTCGGCATCGGCCTTGTAGGGCTTGCCGTCTTCCCCGATGCGCTCGGGGATGTGCACGGCACCGAGACACGAGACGGCCTCGACATTGCCGAACAGGTTGTCCAGCACGTAGCGCCAGTGGCAGAGCATATCGAGGATGATGCCCCCGCCCTCGGCCTTCTTGTAGTTCCAGGACGGGCGCTGCGCGGGCTGGAGTTCGCCTTCGAAGACCCAGTAGCCGAATTCGCCCTTCACCGAGCAGATGCGCCCGAGGAAGCCGGAATCGATCACCATCTTCAGCTTGCGCAGGCCGGGAAGGAACAGCTTGTCCTGCACCACGCCGTTCTTGATGCCGGCGGCCTTGGCCAGCCGCGCGACATCCAGCGCATCGGCCAAATTGTCGGCGGTCGGCTTCTCGCAATAGATGTGCTTGCCGGCGGCGATGGCCTTGCGCAGCAGCCCCGCGCGCATCTGCGTCGTCGCGGCGTCGAAGAAGATCTCATCCTTCGGGTCGGCCAGGCAGGCGTCGAGGTCGGTGGAGACGCGCGTGATGCCGTGCGCCTTCGCCAGCGCCTCCAGCTTCGCCTTGTTGCGCCCGACGATCACCGGGTCCGGCATGATCGTGTCGCCATTGGCGAGCTTTACGCCGCCATCGGCGCGGATCGCCGCGATCGAGCGGATCAGGTGCTGGTTCATCCCCATCCGGCCGGTGACGCCGTTCATGATGAGGCCGATGCGGCGTTCCGCCATGTGTCGTGATTCCCTACGAAAGCCAGCGATGGAGATTGGCCGCGACGAAGCCGTCATCCGTCAGATGCGGATAGCGTTCGGCGACGGCGGAGAGCAGTTCGGCCTGCCCCGGCGAGAGCGATTCATGTTCATCCAGGCACCAGGTGCCTTCCAGCAGTCCCTGCCGGCGCAGGATCTCGTGGCAGCCGGCGATGACACCGTGGAAGTCGTGCGCCACGTCGAAGACCGCGGCGTTCATCTCGGTGACGGCGGCATCGAGCGCGAGCAGATCGGCCGGGATGGCGCCGGTCACGGCCGCGCAGCGTGCCTGCAATTCCACCGCCGCGCGGTTCCACACCGACCAATGGCCGAGCAGCCCGCCGACGATCCGCAGCGTCGTCGGCTGCCCGCGATGCACCAGCGTAAAGGGCGTCAGCAGGTCGGTGACAATGTGGTCGTCATTGCCGGTGTAGAGCGCGATGCGGCCTTCCGCGCCGGCTTCCAGCACGCCGCGCAGCACATCCAGCGTCGCATACCGGTTGAAGGGCGCCATCTTGATGGCGACGACATTCTCGATCGCCGCGAAGCGGCGCCAGAAGGACAGCGGCAGGCGCACGCCGCCGACCGCGGGCTGGAGGTAGAAGCCGAACAGTGGCATCTCGGTCGCGACGGCCTGGCAATGGGCGATGATCTCGTCCTCGGAGGCCCCCTTCCAGGCGGCCAGGGACAGCAGCACGGCGTGATAGCCGAGGCCGCGCGCGACCCGTGCCTCGGCCACCGCCTGCGCGGTGCGGCCGATCGCACCACCGACCAGGATAGGGGTGTCGCTGCGTTCGCCGGCGGCCTCGGCGGCGATGCGCAGCACGGTTTCGTACAGGCCGCGCCCGCGGATCGCGAATTGTGTTGTGTGGACGCCGACGGCGAGCCCGCCCGACCCGGCATCGAGGTAGTAGCGCGACAGCGCCTTCTGGCGGCGTGGGTCCAGGTCCCGCGACGGCTGCAGGGCGAGCGGATGCGCCGGAATGGCGCAGCCCTTGGCCAGGCGCTCGGCGACGCCCGCAGGCCAGTCCTGTCGTGTCAGACCCACCCTTTGCTTCCCCCCGCGCGGCAGTAACCGCTTGGTTACTTAAGGGAGGCCGGCGCGGGGGTCAAGCGAAGGCCCCGAAACGTAGAATGCCCCGCGCATCGCTGCGCGGGGCATCCATATTCCTGGCCGATGCCTTGCATCGGGCCGCGAGCGCAAAGCGCGACCGCGCCCAGTCCGACAGACGCCGCCAACGCACCAGTCCATGGTGTGAAGGCAAGGCGGCCGGATGGCCGCCGCCCGCCGTCCGAGGGTCGAAACTAACGCCTGAGGTTCAGGCGGCCGATCAGCACTTCGTAGCGCTTCTGGCTCTTGCGCTTCAGGTAGTCCAGCAGGCCGCGGCGCTGGCCGACCAGCACGAGCAGGCCACGGCGCGAATGGAAATCCTTCGCGTGGGTCTTGAGGTGCTCGGTCAGGTTCAGGATGCGCTCGGACATGATGGCGACCTGGACTTCCGGGCTGCCCGTATCGTTGGGGCCGGTCGCATAATCCTTGATGACCGCCTGGCGGCGTTCGGCAGTGATCGACATCGGGTTATCCTTCGTGTTGGCCGGGCGCGCGCGCCTTCGGCTGCATGATCAGGCCGCCGGTGGTGACCGGTCAGCCTATGAACCACCCTGGCCCAGCCACCGCTCCGGCTTCAGCAAGCCTTCCTCGAAGCGGGCGAGACCCATCAGGCGCTCCCCCGCCATCGCCCTGGCCAGGCCCCCATCGGGGTTGGCCTCGCGCGGTACCCGGCCCATCAATTCCACCAGCGGTATCGGCTGGCCAAAGGACAGGCGGGCGACTTCAGCTTCGGTGAGGGCCAGCGCCGGGATGTCGGCCAGCGCGGTCGTCACCGGAAGCAGAAGATCCGGAGAAGGGGGCGGGGTATCGCCGGAAACGGCGATCCTGTCCAGCGGAACTGCATCCTTCTCATGAAAGGGTCCGACCCGCATGCGGCGCAGGGCTGTGATATGCCCGACCGTGCCGCAGGCCTTCGCAATGTCTCGCGCCAGGGAGCGCATGTACACGCCCTTGCCGGATTCCACGAAGAACACCGCGGTATCGGCATCCGGCCGCTCGATCAGTTCGAAGCGATCGACACGGGCCGGGCGCGGGGCGAGCTCCACCGCTTCACCCGCGCGCGCCAGGTCATAGGCGCGCTCGCCCGCCACCTTGATGGCCGAAAAGATGGGCGGGACCTGCATGATGTCGCCGATGAAGGCCGGCAGCGCCGCGCGGATCTGGTCGTCGGTCGGGCGCGCATCGCTGGTGCCGATGACGTTGCCGTCGGCATCGTCGGAATCCCGCGCCTCGCCCAGCTTCAGGGTGAAGCGGTACTGCTTCGTGCCGTCCATCACATAGGGCACGGTCTTGGTCGCCGCGCCGAAGGCGATCGGCAGCACGCCGGTCGCCAGCGGGTCGAGCGTGCCGCCATGGCCGCATTTCTGCGCCTGGAAGCCGCGCTTGCAGATGGCGACGACGTCGGTGGACCCGATGGCGGTCGGCTTGTCGATGATCAGCCAGCCGTCGAGCGGGCGGCCTTTCGGCTTGCGGTGGCGGTTATGGGCCATGCGATGATCCGGAAGATGTTCGTGGGCGCCCACAGGCACCGTTTCAGAAGGTCTGGCCGCCAATGTCTAATGACGGCGAGGAGGACAAGGACCAGCGGCTCTGGGCCCGTATCGTGATCGCCGCCATGGTGCTGGCGACCGGGGCGGCCATTGGCGGCGTGGGCGGCGAAAGCTGGGGCTCGGCGCTGTTCGGCGCGCTGGTCGCCAGCCCGATCGCGGCACTCGGATTCATGGTGCCGAATGTCCTGCTCGGCATCCTGCTGGTGCTGGAGGTGTTCAGCTGTGCCTCCTGATCAGGCGGGCACAGGGCGCGGGCGACCGGCTTCGTCGAGCGCGACGAAGGTGAAGGTCGCTTCGGTCACGCGCGCGGCATCCTCGGTGGTGCGGTCGCGGCGCCAGGCCTCGACATGCACACGGATGGAGGTCCGCCCGGTGCCGAGCAGCTTGCCGTAGAGGCTGACCTCGTCGCCCACATGGACCGGCCGATGGAAGGTCATGGCATCCACCGCCACCGTGGCGACGCGGCCGCGCGCGCTGCGGAAGGCGACCGAGGCGCCGGCCTGGTCCATATGCGCCATCAGCCAGCCACCGAAGATGTCCCCGGCGGGGTTGGCGTCGGCCGGCATGGCGATGACGCGGATCTGCGGTGCCTCATCGGGTGGGGCTGAGGTCATTCCTCGCCGTCCTTCCTGGGCGCGAGGTCGCGCGCCACTTCCGGGCGGTGCATCACCTCATTGATGTGGGTCGCATATTCCAGCGCGGTATCGGGCTGGAAATGCAGGTCGGGGGCGTATTTCAGCCGCACTGCATGCGCGACTTCCCGCCGCAGGAAGGGCGAGACGCGCTTGAGCGCCGCCAGCTGTTCCTTCGTCAGGTCCTTGCCCAATGCGGAGACGAAGGCGGTGACGTGCTTGAGGTCCGGCGAGGCGCGCACCTCCGTCACCGTCACGCGCACATCGTGCAGGTCGGGGTCGCGGAATTCCTCCCGCGCGAAGACGGCCGCCAGGGTGTGGCGGATTTCCTCGGCGACGCGAAGCTGCCGCTGGGATGGGCCTTCATTGCGGCCGCGGTGATTTGGCTTGCTCATGGAACCTACTCAGCCTCCCCACACCTTCGGCGCACCGAAGGTGCGCCGGGAGCGCACGGCGCGACCGCGCCCAGACCATCATTCGTCGCCGATGCAACAGCGCAGCGCGCGAAAGCCAAGCGCGCGGATGCGCGCACCCGGCGTTTGAGGGCAAAAAGATCAGGTGGCAGCCGCCCTCAGGCGGCGGCCACCGTCTCCACTTCGTAGCACTCGATCTGGTCGCTGACGCGGATGTCGTCGTAGTTCGCGAAGGACATGCCGCATTCCAGGCCGTTGCCGACTTCGCGGACATCGTCCTTGAAGCGCTTCAGCGTAGACAGCTCGCCCTGGTGGATCACCACGCCGTCGCGCAGCAGGCGGACGCCTGCACCGCGCTTGACCACGCCTTCGGTGATGCGGCAGCCGGCGACCTTGCCGATCTTCTTGACATCGAAGACCTGCAGGATCTGCGCGTAGCCCAGGAACTTCTCGCGCTGCACCGGGGCGAGCTTGCCCTTGTACAGCTTCTCGATGTCATCGGCGACTTCGTAGATGATCGAGTAGTAGCGGATATCCACGCCTTCCTTCGCCGCCAGGTCGCGCGCCTGCGACGTCGCGCGGACGTTGAAGGCGACGATCACGGCATCCGACGCCTTGGCGAGCTGGATGTCGGATTCGGTGATCTGGCCCACCGCGGAATGCAGCACGCGGACCTTCACCTCGTCGTTGCCGAGCTTGCCCAGCGTCACGCCGATCGCCTCGGCGGAACCCTGCACGTCGGCCTTCACGACGACGGCGACTTCCTTCTGCTCGCCCGCCTGGATGCGCGCCAGCATGTCGGTCAGGTTGCCGCGGCCGGCGCCGAGTGCGGCCGACGCCTTCTCCCGCAGCTTGCGCTGGCGGAATTCGGAGACTTCGCGGGCGCGGGCCTCGTTCTCGACGGCGATGAAGTTCTCGCCGGCGGAAGGCACACCGGAAAGCCCCAGGATCTCGACCGGCAGCGACGGGCCGGCTTCCTTCACCTGGCGCGCCTTGTCGTCGAGCATCGCGCGCACCCGGCCCCATTCGGCGCCGGCCACCACGATGTCGCCCGTCCGCAGCGTGCCCTTCTGGACCAGCACGGTCGCCACCGGGCCGCGGCCGCGGTCGAGCTTGGATTCGATGACGGTGCCTTCCGCCGCGCGATCCGCATTGGCCTTGAGGTCCAGCACCTCGGCCTGCAGCGAAATCCCCTCGAGCAGCTTGTCGAGGTTGATCTTCTGCGTCGCCGAGACCTCGATCTCCTGCGTGTCGCCGCCGAGCGATTCCACCACGATCTCGTGCTGCAGCAGTTCCTGCTTCACGCGCTCGGGCTTCACGCCGGGCTTGTCGATCTTGTTGACGGCCACGATGATCGGAACGCCCGCCGCCTTGGCGTGGCGGATCGCCTCGACCGTCTGGGGCATCACGCCATCATCGGCCGCCACCACCAGCACGACCATGTCGGTCACCGAGGCACCGCGCGCGCGCATCGCGGTGAAGGCCTCATGGCCCGGCGTGTCGATGAAGGTGACCTTGGTCCCGTCCGGCACCGTGATCTGGTAGGCGCCGATATGCTGGGTGATGCCGCCGGCTTCGTGCGCAACGACGTCGGTCTTGCGCAGCGCGTCCAGCAGCGAGGTCTTGCCGTGGTCGACATGGCCCATGATGGTCACGACCGGCGGGCGCGACGTCAGGTCGGTATCGGTATCCTCCGCACCTTCCAGGCCAATCTCGACGTCGGATTCGCTCACGCGCTTCACGCGATGGCCGAATTCCTGCACCACCAGTTCCGCGGTGTCCGCGTCGATGCTCTGCGTCAGCGTCGCCATGACGCCCATGCGGAACAGCGCCTTCACCACCTCGCCGCCACGTGCGGCCATGCGGTTCGCCAGTTCCTGCACGGTGATGGCTTCCGGCACCACCACGTCGCGCACCACGCGCTCGGCGCCCGAACGCAGACGTGCGAGTTCCTGCTGCCGGCGCTCGCGGTCGCGGGCACGCCGCAGGGACGCGATCGAGCGGCTGCGCTCATCCTCGCCCTCGATCGCGGCCTGCACGTCGATGCGGCTGTCGCGACGACGGTCGGCGGTCGGCGGCGCCTTCTT
The DNA here is from genome assembly GCF_039839775.1 of Roseomonas sp. CAU 1739. Classification (NCBI taxonomy): domain Bacteria; kingdom Pseudomonadati; phylum Pseudomonadota; class Alphaproteobacteria; order Acetobacterales; family Roseomonadaceae; genus Roseomonas; species Roseomonas sp. CAU 1739. The sequence goes on along the minus strand of NZ_JBDOQQ010000002.1, from coordinate 360,447 downwards.
GACCGGCACCGGCATCGGGCGACGGCCAGGCGCACCTGGCGGGCCGCCAGGGCGGCGCATCGCGGGGCGGCGCTCATCCTCGTCCTCGCCGGGGGAACGGGCCTTCAGCGTCAGGCGCGCGGCGGGGGTGTCGCCCTCCGGCTTGCGGGCGGCGGGGCTGCCGGGTGCGGCCGCAGCGGCCGGGCGGCCGGCGGGGCGCGCCGCGGGTGTGGCGGCTGCCGGCGCGGCGGCCACCGGCTTGCGGACTTCGTCCTCCACCTTCGGACGGGCGGCGGCCTCGGCGGCGGCGCGAGCCTCCTCCTCGGCACGCACGGCCGCCTCCTCGGCGGCGCGACGATCCTCTTCCGCCTTGCGGGCGGCTTCCTCGGCGGCGGAGCGCACCATCAACGCCTGGCGCTCGCGTTCCTCACGCTGGCGGACGGCCTCGGCGCGGCGGTTTTCCTCCAGCACGCGCTGGCGGACCGCGATCTCGGCCTGAGTCAGCGGCCGCCCTGGCGGGGCGACGCGCGGGCCGGAATTGGGCGGCGCCACGGTGCGCGACTGCGGGCCCTGCGGCGCCTGCGGCGCGGGTGCAGCCGTGGCGGCCGCCGCCGCCGCGACCGGCGGGGCGGGACGCGCGGCGGGCGCCGGCACGCCGGGCTTCGCCGGCGGCGCCGCGGCGCGCTTCTTCACAACCTCGACCTGCACGGTCTTGCTGCGACCGTGGCTGAAGGATTGCCGCACGCTGCCGGCATCCACCGTCTTGCCGAGCTCAAGCCGTCCACCGGGCCGAAGGCTCAGCCTGCTCTTGCCCGCGTCCTGCTCGTTCTGGTCGCTCATCCGCCGATCCGAACCCGATTCCACCAAGAATTCCTAAAGCCGCGACGAACGTTGCGGCCCTTTACGCGTTAACCGGCGGAGTGCCGGCAAATCCTGCCAGCCGCTCTGCCTCGACCCGGATGGCCTCTGCCAGCCGGCCCGGCGCAACCACGACATGCACGGCGTGGTCACGCCCGAAGACAACACCCAACTCCGCCGCCGTCAGCGGCGTGACAGCCGGAAGGTCCCGGCCGCCGAAGCGCGCGCGTTCGGCCAGACTGCCATCCGCGGCCTGGACCAGCAGCCCCGCGCGCCCGGCCTGAAGCCATTCGCGCGCCGCCTGCCAGCCCGAAACAGCCTGCCCCGCCCGCCGGGCCAGGCCCAGAAGGTCGCGGACACGCCCGCGAAGACCGTCCTCGATCCGCGCGCGAAGGTCGGAGGGAAACGTCACCTGCCCACGCGCGGCCCGCATGAAGGCCCCGCGGCTCAGGGCGGTTTCTAGCACATCGCCCCGCGCGCTCAACCACATTCCCCGGCCCGGCAGCTTGCCGGTGATATCGGGGACGATTTCACGTCCGGGACCCAGCACGAAACGGAGCATGCGCTCCTTCGGCTGGACTTCACGCGTCATGATGCAGCGGCGGTGGGGGCCGGTTTCCGGCTCCTCCTCCGCCGGGGCATCGGCGTCACTCGTTGCCGTCACCCGCGCCAGCATCCTCTTCCTCGCCGAGCCAACCGGCGCGGCGGCGCGCTTCCATGACGATGGCGTTCGCCGTTTCCTCGTCCACCACCTCGGTGCCCAGGATCTCGATCAGCTCGTCGCCGGCGAGATCGGCCAGGTCCTCGAGGCCCTTCACGCCCTTCTCGCCGAGCGTGACCATCATGGCCGGCGAGAAGCCGCCGATCTCGGCCAGCACGTCGTCCACGCCCAGTTCGCGGCGCTTGTCGTCGAATTCACCGTCGCGCTTCTCGATGAAGGTGCTCGCGCGGCGCTTCAGCTCGGCGGCCACGCTTTCGTCGAAGCCCTCGATGCCGGCGAGTTCCTCGTCCTCGACCGTGACGATGTCCTCGATGGTGCCGAAGCCTTCCTGCACGAGCAGGCCGGCAATCACGTCATCGACGTCCAGCGCCTCGACGAACAGGCCGGTGCGCTTGCGGAATTCCTCCTGCCGGCGCTCGGATTCCTCGGCTTCGGTCAGGATGTCGATATCGTAGCGCGTCAGCTGCGATGCAAGGCGCACGTTCTGGCCGCGACGACCGATCGCCAGCGAGAGCTGGTCGTCAGGAACCACCACCTCGCAGCGCTTGCCATCTTCATCCAGGACGACCTTGGACACCTCGGCCGGCGCCAGCGCGTTCACGATGAAGGTCGCGAAATCGGGCGACCAGGGGATGATGTCGATCTTCTCGCCCTGGAGCTCGGCCACAACTGCCTGCACGCGCGACCCGCGCATGCCCACGCAGGCACCGACCGGGTCGATGCTGCTGTCGCGGCTGATCACCGCCATCTTGGCGCGGGATCCGGGATCGCGGGCGACCGCCTTGATCTCGATGATGCCATCGTAGATCTCCGGCACTTCCTGCGCGAACAGCTTCGCCAGGAAGCCGGGATGCGTGCGGGAGAGGAAGATCTGCGGCCCACGCGGTTCCTCGCGCACGTCGTAGATATAGGCGCGCACCCGGTCGCCGTTGCGGAAGGCCTCGCGCGGGATGGTCTCGTCACGGCGCAGCAAGGCTTCCGCGCGGCCGAGATCGACCATCAGGTTCCCGTATTCGGTCCGCTTGACGATGCCGTTGATGATCTCGCCGACGCGGTCCTTGTATTCGTTGAACTGCTTGCCGCGCTCGACCTCGCGCACGCGCTGGACGATCACCTGCTTGGCGGTCTGCGCGGCGATGCGACCGAAATCGATCGGCGGCAGCGGGTCGATGATGAATTCGCCGAGGCCGATGCCCGGCTTGATCTTCTGGGCGATGCGCAGGGGGATCTGCGTCGCCTCGTTCTCGACCGGCTCGGCCTCGACCACCTCGGTCCACCGCGACAGGCGGACCTCGCCGGTCTTGCGGTCGATGATGGCGCGGATGTCCTTCTCGTGCCCGTACTTGGCGCGGCCGGCCTTCTGGATGGCCTGCTCCATCGCCTCCAGCACCTCGTCGCGCTCGATCATCTTCTCGCGCGCGACGGCGTCGGCGACCTGCAGCAGTTCGGGACGGGCGATGGCGATATCGATGGCCATGGAGCCTCTCTCCTAGTTCTCGGTCGGGGGTGCCGCGGTTGCGGCAATCAGTTCATCGGTCAGCACCAGCTTCGCCTTGCGGATATTGGTCCGCGGAAAGGCGATTTCGGTGCCGTCATCCAGGCGCATCCGCGCCACATCGGCATCGGCGCCGAGGGCGATGCCGCGGAAACGCTTGCGCCCGTCCTGCGGGATGGCGAGTTCCAATGTCGCGACATGGCCGGCAAACCGGTTCCAGTCCTTGGCCCGCGTCAGCGGCCGGTCGATGCCGGCCGAGGACACTTCAAGGCTCCATTCGCTTTTGATCGGGTCCGCGACGTCGAGCACGGCGCCGACCGCATGGCTGATCGCCTCGCAATCCTCGACCGTGAAGGTGGCACCATCGGCCCTGTCGGCCATGATCTGCACCGTCGGCGTTTCCTTGCCCGACACCTGCACGCGCACGAGCTCATAGCCGAGCTGACCCAGCGTCGGCAGGATCGCGTCGGCGATGCGGGCTTCAAGCCCTTCGTGGCGTGGCTGATCGTCGGTATCGTTCAAGCAACAAAAAAGGCGGCCCCTTGCAAGGCCACCCCCCGTGAAACCGGATGGAATGTCTGGCGCGGGTTATGGCGCTTCGGTGGCCAGGATGCAAGCGGCCTTGCCCGGCGGGCACCGCAGACCGATATGATCGCCGCGGGAGGGATCAGGCCATGATCCAGGTTTGTCCGATCGAACGCAGGGCTCTCCTCGGCGGCCTCGCGGCCTTGGCCGGGACCTCGGCCAGCGCCTCCACGACCGAGCGCTACGTCTTCGACCAGACGCAGGGAACGCTGGAATTCACCGCCCGGCACCTGGGCATCCTCTCCTCCACCGGCCGGTTCGACGACTTCTCAGCGGTGCTGCTGATCGATCCGGATCGGCCGTTGACGACCACCGTGGCGGTCATCGTCCGCACGGCCTCCGCGGCACTCGCCTATCCCGGCGCCGTGGAACTTCTCCGCTCACCCGAATTCTTCGATGTGGCGGAGTTTCCGGAAGCCCGCTTCGACGGCGCCGCCACCGGGCAAGGCAGCCTCGACCGGTTCTCCCTGGCCGGCAACCTGACCATCCGCGGCATCACCCGGCCGTTCTCGATGCAGGCCCGCCTGCTCGGTCGCCGGCGCGATGAGGCGCGAGGCAAGGACATCGCGAACTTCTCCGCGAGCGGAGAGATGAAGCGCTCGGAATTCGGCATGACCGCGGAATCCTCGGCAATTTCCGACAGGATCGGCCTGTCGGTCCGTGTCAGCCTCATTGTCTGACGACTGGAGCCCGGCGCAGCGTCGCCTGCACTGGGGGGTGGCCGGGCTGGTCTTCTCCGCCTTCGTCATCGGCATCGTCATGGTGCCGCTGCCGCTGTCGTTCTTGCTCGCCAAGATCATCGCCTACCAGGTGCACAAGACGATCGGGCTGCTGGTGCCGCCGCTGGTGCTGTGGCGCCTGGTGCTGCGCGCGCGGCGTCCGCGACCGCCCGAGGAGGCCGACATCCCGGCCTGGCAGCAGCGCGCGGCCGGTATCGGGCATGCGGCGCTCTATGTCCTGATGATGGTCGTGCCGGTGCTCGGCTACCTGAGCGCGAGCACCGCGCCGGGTCAGATCGAGACGACGCTGTTCCTGCTGATCCCGGTGCCCCATCTGCTCGGGCCGGACGAGGCGACCTTCAACGTCCTGCGAACCATCCACCAGTATCTGGCCTGGGCGCTCGTGCTTCTCGCGGCCGGCCACACGTCCGTCGCGCTGGTCCACCACTGGCGCGGCCGCCTGGTGCTGGCGCGGATGCTGGGGCGTGCGACGGGCCGCCCCACCCGCGCGCCCGATCACCTTGGGCCCGGTTGACCGCCGGCGGCCTGGCGGTTCAGGTCGCCAGCCGGCCGAACGCTGCCTGCTGCGCCGCGGCGACCAGCGCGCGCTTGCTGTGTTGCGGCTGCCCTGTCACCTCGCGCCCGATCCAGGGCGGCAGGACCACCGTCTGGCCCGGATGATCGAGTTCCACCTCGGCATAGGTCACGCCGGCGAGGAAGCCGTCATAGACATCGACCTCCCAGACCAGCCCGGCATGTGGCACCAGATGGCGGGTCTTCTCGACAATCCGGCCCGGGCAGAATTCCGCCAGCATCGATTCCGCCTCGGCGACCGGGACTTCGTATTCGTATTCCGTCCGGGTGATGCCCTGACGCGGGCCCTTCAGGCCGACCCAGGCCCGCGCCGGCCCGGCGGCGCCCAACGCGACCCTGACCCGCACCTTGCCGGCGCCGAAGGTGGCGACCAGACCGTCGCGCAGGCGCACCATCCGGGTGACACCGGCCCTCCAGTCATCGTTCATCACCAGGAATTTACGTTCGATTTCATGTTTCATGCACGGCGGGCATTCGGCTGATGGCGCCCGCCTCCTGGCACGAATCCCATCAAGTCGTGAAGTCATCCGCCTGTGACATCTTGCGTGCAAGGCCGCCGGATGCCGCCGAACGGCCGGGCGCGCTGCCCCGGCCGGCCTGGCGTGGGCCCGTCAGCGATTCGGGTATGACCGCGGATAGGTGATCTCCGACGGCGGGCCGGGCGCACGCACCGGCCCGACCTTGCCGCAGGCGGCCAGCAGCAGGGTCAGCGCCAGCGCCCCCAGCACCGCCCGCGTCATGCGAGCCTCGCCTTCCATTCCGCAGCCATGGCCGCGACATTGGCCGGCGCCGTGCCGCCATACGACGTGCGCGACCGCACCGAGGCGGCAACCGACAGCACGTCATAGACGCCTTCGGTGATGCGCGGCTCGGCCTCGCGCATTTCCTCGATTGTCAGGCCGGACAGGTCCACCCCCAGCCCCTCCGCCTTGGCCACCAGCGCGCCGGTCACATGGTGGGCGTCGCGGAACGGCATCTTCAATTCGCGCACAAGCCAGTCGGCGAGGTCTGTCGCGGTGGAGAAGCCGGCGCCCGCCGCGGATGCCAGCCGCCCGACATCCGGCTTCAGGTCGCGCACCATGCCGGCGACCGCGGCGAAGACCAGGGTCATCGTCTCGGCGGCGTCGAACACGCCTTCCTTGTCTTCCTGCATGTCCTTGAAATACGTCAGGGCCAAGCCCTTCATGACCGTCAGCAGGCCGACCAGCGCGCCGACCACGCGGCCGGTCTTGCCGCGCACCAGCTCGGCGGCGTCCGGGTTGCGCTTCTGCGGCATGATCGAGCTGCCGGTCGTGAAGGCATCGGACAGCTTCACGAACCCGAAATAGGGGTTCGTCCAGATGACGATCTCCTCGGCGAAACGCGAGAGGTGCGTCGCGCACATCGAGCAGCAGAACAGGAATTCGGCGGCGAAGTCGCGCGAAGCCACGGAATCCAGGCTGTTGCGGGTCGGCCCGTCGAAGCCGAGCGCCTTCGCCGTCATGTGTCGGTCAATCGGGAAGCCGGTGCCGGCCAGCGCGGCCGCGCCCAGGGGACACTCGTTCAGCCGCCCCCGGCAATCCTGCAGGCGCGACAGGTCGCGCGACAGCATTTCCACATAGGCCAGGAAATGGTGCCCCAGCGTGACCGGCTGGGCGGGCTGGAGATGCGTGAAGCCGGGCATGACCGTGCCCGCATGCTCCTCGGCCCGGGCAACCAGGGCCCGCATCACGTCGCGCAGCTGGTCCGACAGCCCGTCGATCGCATCGCGCACCCACAGGCGCACATCAAGCGCAACCTGGTCGTTGCGCGAGCGTCCGGTATGCAGCCGCTTGCCGGCATCGCCGATCACCGCCGACAGCCGGGCCTCGACATTCATGTGGATGTCCTCGAGCGCCTCGTCCCAGGGGAAATCCCCCTTTTCGATGCGCTCGGAGATCGTCGTCAGCCCGCCGCGGATCGCAGCCTCGTCATCCGCCGAGATTATCCCTACATGCTTCAGCATCGCGGCATGGGCGAGCGAGCCGCGGATGTCCTGGCGCCACATCTTGCGATCGAAGCCGATCGAGGCATTGATCGCTTCCATGATGGCGGAGGGGCCTTCCGCAAAGCGTCCGCCCCATTGCCGATTGGCGTTGCTGCTCACCTGTGGGGGTCTCTTTCGTGCTGGTTCCGACGCGCCGTACCGTCCTGAAGGTCGCCCCGGCGCTGGCGACGGGCGGGACCCTACTCGCGGCCCTTCCGGCGCGGCAAGGCTTGGCGGCCTCGCCATCCGGCCTGAACCGCTTGCGGGAAGCCGAGGCGAGCCTGCCCCCCATCACCTTCACCGACGCCGAGGGCAAGGAATACACCCCGGCTGATTTCGCCGGCCGGGGGCTGGTGATCAACCTATGGGCCACCTGGTGCCCGCCCTGCGTGGCTGAAATGCCCGCACTCGACCGTGCCGCGGCGGCGCTGGCGGCGGATGGCATCCTGGTCCTGCCGCTCTCCTCGGACCGGGGCGGGCTGAACACGGTGCAGGGCTTCTATGAGCGCACGGGCGTGCGCACCCTGCGCATCTGGCTCGACCCTCGCGGCGCCGCGGCCCGCGCATTGGGCGCCCGGGGCCTGCCCACCACCGTCATCGTCGACCGCCAGGGGCGCGAACGGGCCCGGCTGGAAGGCGATGCCGCCTGGGACGCGCCGGAATTCGTCGCCCTGATCCGGCGCCTGGCCGGCCCATCCACCCGGCCGGCCGAAACGCTGCGTGGCGCGTGATCCAGGGAAACCTCGGAAGCCACGGCCCGTTCAGGGCTGAAAGGGGTGGCGGTGCGATGAGTTTCACGGCCGAGCAACCGCCGCTGACGGTCAGGCGACGGCTGCTGCTGCAAGTGCCCGGTTATGAGCCGCTGAGCGCGGAGGCGCATCACCGCCGGCTGGTGCGCACGCTTGGCCGCACCGCCGCGGCCTGGGGGCTGGCCGCCACGACCGAGCCGGCGGAGACCCAGGCCGATGATGGCCCGGTGCTCGCCTTCCGGGCGCGGCTTGCCGGCCCGAACTGGGCCACCGAGGCCGAGATTCGCATCCTCGCCTGGAACGACCTGATGGTCCGAGACCTCTCGGCATCCCTGCCGCACCTGGCGGCGCGCGGCAGCGCCGTGCTGCTGGGGTTGCTGCGGGATGGCACGCTGGCGCGCTACCGGGGGGCGCATTGGCGCTACCTGCTGTTCGTCGCCCTGCCGGTGGCGATCCTGCTGGGTTCGCTGCTCGGCGGCGTGGCGAGCGGGCTGCTGGTGGGTGGCTGGGGGGGGTTGCTGCTTGGCCCGGCGGTCACCCTGGCGCTGCTCCATGCCGGGGATCGCTGGCTGCATCTGCGCCACCTGCTGGCCGACTGGGTATTCGCCAGCGACCTCGCAAGCGGGGCGCGCCCGGAGCTTGACGCGCGCATCGCCTGCTTCGCACAGGAGATCATCGCCGCGCGCCGGCGCCGCGATGTCGAGGAAGTGGTGCTTGTCGGCCACAGCCTCGGCATGGTGCTGTTGACCGAGGCACTGGCCGCCGCCCTGGCGCAGGACCCCGCGCCGCCGCGGCCGGGCCCGCGCCTTGCGCTGGTCGGACTCGGATCCTCCGTGCTGAAGATCGCGCTGATGCCGCAGGCGCGCCGGCTGCGCGACGCCGTGGCGCGGGTCGCCGCCGCACCGCACCTCGCCTGGCTGGAATACACTTCCCGACGCGACCTGGTGTGCTTCCATCGGGCCGATCCGGTGGCCGCCCTGGGCCTGCCGGGTCGCGGGCCGCGCATCGAGCGCATCCATCCGCGCGCCATGCTCGACCATGCATCGTGGTGCCGGGTGCGGCGGTCGATGCTGCGCGCCCATCGTGTCTACGTCACCGGCTGCGGCCGCCGGTATTTCTACGATTGGGGACTGATCGCGTGCGGGCCGGGTGCGATCGGGCTCGACCCCTTCCCCGACCGGCTGATCGGGCCGGATGGCACGCTGGCCGGCCCAACCATGGAACAGGCCGCGTGACACCATTGGCTGCGAAACTGCTGCACGGGCTGTGCATGGTCGCCTGGTGGGTCATCCGCCTGCCCTTCGAGCGCAAGTCCAAGCGCAACGTGCTGGCACGCAACGCCCTGGACGGCCGGGAGAAGCTGCTGCTGACCATTTCCCTGACCGGTCTCGGCATCCTGCCGGCGCTCTACATCGCGACGGGCTTTCCGGCTGCGCTCGACCAGCCTTTCTCGCCGCTGCGCGCGATGGCGGGGCTGCTGGTCTTCGTCGCGGCGCTCGCGCTGTTCTATGCGACCCACAAGGCGCTGGGGCGCAACTGGTCGGTCACCCTGGCGGTGCGGCAGGACCACGCGCTGGTCACCGGCGGCGTCTACCGCTTCGTGCGCCACCCGATGTATTCGGCCTTCTGGCTCTGGGCGATCGCGCAGGCGCTGACGCTGCAGAACTGGGTTGCCGGCCCGGCCGGGATCATCGGCTTCGGCCTGCTCTACCTGCTGCGCGTGGGCCGGGAGGAAGCGCTGATGCGCGAGACCTTCGGTGCCGCCTGGGATGCCTATGCCACGCGCACGCCGCGGGTCATGCCTTTCCTGCGCTGACGGCAATGGCCACGCCATTGCCGTGATGTGCGCACAACCCCAACCCGCCTTCCTGCGTTGATGTGAAAATGCCGCCTCTGACACCCCGCGCCCACCTGCCGCGCCGCGCCGCGCTGGCCGCCCTCGCCTCCCTTGCCGCCTGCGGGCCGACCCGCCTCGCGCCGCTCACAGGGCCGCCGCGCGGGCGCGTCATCGTGTTGCGCGGCCTGCTGAACATGTTCTCGACAGGGATGAACTTCCTGACGGCGAAGCTGCGGCAGCGCAATTTCGACGCCAGCGTCCACAACCACATCGAATGGGATGACCTCGCCGCGGCGGTGCTGCGCGCCGACCGGGCGGGGACCCTGGTCAGGCCCTTCGCCATCATCGGCCATTCCTACGGTGCGGACGATGCCATCAAGATGGCAAATCACCTGGGTCGCCAGGGCGTCGCGACGGACCTGCTGGTGACCTTCGACCCGACGGCGGGCGACCCGGTCACCGCCGGCGTGCTGCGGGTGCTGAACCTGTATCAGGACCGCGATAGCGTCACGCGCACCCTGGTGGGCGGGCCAGGCTTCACAGGGTCTCTGGAAAACCAGCTGGTGACCGGCGAATCCCACATCTCCATCGACAAGCAGGACCACCTGCATGACCAGGTGATCGCCCGGCTCGAAGCCTTGGCCGCCGGGCGCGAGGTCCGCGCCGGGCAGCCCGTCGTGGCGCCGCCGCAGCCCCTGCTGGTCGCTCCACCCCTGCCGCCGGCGCAACCGGCGCGGCCCGCCCCGCCCGTGCCGCCCGTCAGGGCAAGGCGCTGAGCCGCCGCTCGACCAGGCCGCGCCACGGCGCATCGGGCGGCGTATCGGCCAGCAGCGCCTGCCACAATGCCCGGGCCTCGGCTGGCCGGCCGGATTCCGCCTCGACCAGCCCCGCCAGGAAGCGCAGCCGCGGATCGTTCGGCGTCTCCGCCAGGGCCCGTGTGATCCAGGGCGTCGCCTCGGCCGCCGCCCCTCGCTCGATCTCCAACTCGGCGATGTCGCCGGCGAGCGACACGTCGAACTCCGCTACCATCGCCCGGCGCCAGGCGGCGAGCGCGGCATCCGGCCGCCCCCGCCCGCGTTCGGCATTGCCAAGCAGGATCCAGCCCTGGCGCGCCTGCGGGCTGGCCGGGTCCAGCGCTTCGAGCCGCGTGCGCAGCGTCGCCAGGATCTGCTCGTCCCGCGCCATCGCCTCCGCACGCAGGGTATAGGGCGCGGAGGGCATGTCCGGCGTGCCACGCAGCAGATACAGCCCCAGCGCGGCCGCCGCGATCAGCGGCAGCAGGACCAGGAGGGCACCGGGGCCGCGCGCCGCACGCGCCTCGCTTTCCATCTGGTCGGCGGCGGCGATCAGGCGGCGCTGCACCTCGACCCGCGCGGCACGATGGCCGGCTTCGTCGAGCCGCCCGGCCTCACGGTCCCGGTCGAGTTCGAGCAATTGCGCACGATACAGCGCGATGTCGGCTTCCCGCCGCCCGCGCGCCGCCTTCGGGCGCAGCATGGCGATGGCGAGCGGCAGCAGCGCGATCAGCGCGAAACACGCCAGCAGAATCCAGATCGTCATGCGCTGTCGCCGCGCTCCAGTTCCGCCAGGCGCTGGCGTTCGGTGTCGGTCAGGGGCGCCGGTTCGATGCCTGCCGGTGCGCGCCGGCGCCGTGCGAGGATCACCAGCACACCGCCGCCGAAGGCGATGGCCGGCATGCCCCACAGCAGCGCGGTGACCGGATTGAAGGGCGGCCGCAGCAGGACGAAATCGCCGTAGCGGTCATGGACGAAATTGACCACGGCGGCATCGCTGTCGCCGGCCGAGACGCGTTCGCGCACGATGCGCCGCAGGTCGCGGGCGAGGTCGGCGTCGCTGTCCTCGATCGACTGGTTCTGACAGACCATGCAGCGCAGGTCGCGGCCAATGGCCTCGGCACGGGTTTCAAGCGCTGGGTCGGCCAGGCGGTCCTCGGGGCGGCCGGTCGCGGCGAAGGTCTGGGTCGCGATGAGGGTGAGGGCGAGCGCGAGTGCTGCGCGGCGGAGCGGCACGGTCCTCCTTGGGCGCGCGGATTGGTGGGGCGCTGCCCCTCCAATCCACCCCGCCAGGGGCCAACGGGCCCCTGGACCGCGGGGATCTGGCGCCGGGCGCGGAAGGTTGGGCAATGCTGGGTCGGACTGACGCCCGGATTCATATCCAGGGTTGGGCGAGGCCGGTTCCGCTAGCGTTGCCCCGATCCACGCGCCCGGCGCGAATGGTCCGCCTACGCTCGGCCCATGATCTTCCGGACCCCTCAACCTTGGTACCGAGGCCAGGACACGAACCACGCAAGCCGGTACGTCCTTGGCGGGGCCGAGCAGAAGCGCGGCATCGCGGCGCAAAGCGTGCGCGATCATGGAACGCCGCCGACCAACCCGGCGCCAGGTAAGGGTTTCCAAAGGCCCACCGGCCTTTGGTGGGGTGAGGTTTGGTGAGGGGCAAGGCCCCTCTCCAATGTCCGTGCCCGGGATGCCCCCCATCACGCATACCGCCGCAGCAGCGGCCGCAGGTCCTGTGCCACCAGTTCGGGCGTCATCGGCCCGGCATAGCGCCAGCGAATGATCCCCTGCCGGTCGATCAGATAGGTCTCCGGCACGCCATAGACGCCCCAGTCGATAGCCACGCGCCCCGGCTCGTCGACGCCAAGCCGGCTGAAGGGGTTGCCGTGTCGCGTCAGGAAAGCCGCAGCATCGGCCGGCTTGTCCTTGTAGTTGACGCCGAACACCGGAATGCCCTCGCGCTTCAGGCGCATCAGCTGGGGGTGCTCGACGATGCAGGGCACGCACCAGGACGCCCAGAAATTCACCAATACCGGGCCGGGGAATGGCCCGCGCAGATCGGCGGCGGACACTGTCGGCAGGCCGCTGGCCTCGAGCGGCGGCAGGGTGAAATCCGGCGCGCCGCGGCCGATGAGCACTGAGGGCACGCCGCGCGGGTTGTAGTCGCCGGTCTGCAGGCCGCGCAGCATCACCCAGAAGCCGGCGCCGGCGGCACCCGCCAGGCCGAGGGGGGCATACAGCATCCACCGCCGGCTGCGTGGCGCGGGGGCGTCGCTCATGCCGGCACCGTCGCGCCCTTGGGGGCGGGGGCGGCAACGCGCATGCGGCGGTCCGACAGGGAGAGCAGGCCGCCGAAACCCATCGCCAGCCCGCCGAACCAGATCCACGGCGCGAAGGGGTTGTGATGCAGGCGCAGCACGGCGGCGCCGGCGCGTTCCTCGCCCAGCACGGCATACAGGTCGCGCATCGCATTGGTGTGGATCGCGGCCTCGGAGGTGGTCTGGTTGTCGACGATGAAGGTGCGGCGTTCGGGATGCAGCACCGTCACCACCGCACCGTCGCGCAGCACCGTGACCGTGGCACGGCGCGCCCGGTAGTTCGGGCCTGCTTCGTCGGACAGGCCGTCCATGCGCCATTCATAGCCGGCCAGGCGCGTGCTTTGCCCGGGGTTGAGCTGCACCAGCGTATCGGTGGCCACCCCCATGCCGGCGATGCCGGCGATGGAGATGCCGAGCGCACCATGCGCGATGGCCGCGCCCCAGGCCGCGCGCGGCAGGCCGAGCGCGCGGCGCCAGGCCTGCGCCGGGCGACGAAACAGCCCGATGCGGTCGGCCACGTCCGCCGCCGCGCCGACCACCAGCCAGGTCGCCATCGCCATGCCGAGCGCGGGCCAGACCGGATAGCCGGCAAGCGCCAGGCACAGCAGCCCGATCAGCAGCGCCGCCGCCGCCGCCCACCACAGCCGTTGCAACGCCGCCCAGATGTCTCCGCGCTTCCACGGCATCATCGCGCCGATCGGCATGGCGATCACCAGCGGAATGGCGAGCGGCGCCGTCGCCGTGTTGAAGAAGGGCGGGCCCACCGAGATCTTCGCCCCGGTCAGGATGTCGGCGAACATCGGCCACAAGGTCCCGGCCAGCACCACCGCCGCGATCGAGCACAGCAGCAGGTTGTTCACCACCAGCGCGCCCTCCCGCGAGATCGGCGCGAAGATGCCGGTGGGCGTCAGCCTTGGCGCGCGCCAGGCGAACAGCGCGAATGCTCCTGCCACGTAGATCATCAGCAAGGCCAGGATGAACACGCCGCGCGTCGGGTCATTGGCGAAGGCATGCACGGAATTCAGCACGCCCGATCGCACCAGGAAGGTGCCGAGCAGGCTCATCGCGAAGGCGAGGATCGCCAGCAGCACCGACCACACCTTCAGCGTGTCGCGCTTTTCCACCACGATCGATGAATGCAGCAGCGCCGTGCCCGCCAGCCAGGGCAGCAGCGAGGCATTTTCCACCGGGTCCCAGAACCAGTAGCCGCCCCAGCCGAGTTCATAATACGCCCACCAGGACCCCATGGTGATGCCGACCGTCAGGAAGCACCACGCGCCCAGCGCCCAGGGCCGCACCCAGCGCCCCCAGGCGGCGTCGACGCGCCCTTCCAGCAGCGCGGCAATCGCAAACGCAAACGTCACGGCATAGCCGACATAGCCGAAATACAGCGTCGGCGGATGCATCGCGAGGCCGGGGTCCTGCAGCACCGGATTGAGCCCGCGCCCGTCCGCCGGCGGCGGCCACACCCGCTCGAAGGGGTTAGAGGTGACGATGATGAACAGCAGGAAGCCGGTCGCCACCCAGCCCAGCACCCCAATCACCCGCGCCTTCAACGCCGTCGGCAGGTCGCGACCGAACAGCGCCACCGCCGCGCCGCACAGCGCGAGGATGAGCACCCAGAGCACCATCGACCCTTCATGGTTGCCCCAACTGCCCGACAATTTGTAGATCAGCGGCTTCGCGGAATGAGAATTGGCCACGACGTTCACCACCGTCGTGTCGTTTACCGCGAAGGCCCACAACAGGCTGCCGAACGCCGTGCCGACCGCCAGCAAAAGGCCCAGCGCCAGGGGCGCGGCCGTCGCCATCCAACGCGCATCGCCCCGCGCCGCACCCACCACGGGCAGCACCGACTGCACGACGGCGATGATGCAGGCCAAGGCCAGCGCGAAGTGACCGAGTTCTGGGATCATGCGGGATGGTTCCGGTGGCAGCGGTTGCTGTCGAGGTCCAGGGACGGTCGCAGGACGATTGGAGGGGCGACGCCCCTCCAAGCCACCCCACCAGGGGCATTCGGGCCCCTGGACCGCGGGATTCCTGGTATCTGCGGGAAGGGGTGCCGCGTGACCGTCGGGGTCGGCGCCATGACCATCATCCCCCGCTTCGGCCGCCGCGCGGGGCGGTGTTCCAGGTCTCCGCCGGTGGGGCGGCGCCCTGGTTGGGGTTCCAATGGCCGGACCGGCGCAGGGCGTCGGCGACTTCCGGGGGCATGTAGGTTTCGTCGTGGCGGGCCAGCACTTCGGTGGCGCGGAAGCTGCCATCCGGCAGCAGGCGGCCGAGCGTGACGACGCCCTGCCCCTCGCGGAACAGGTCCGGAAGCACCCCAGCATAGGTCACGCTGATGGCGTTGGGGCCGTCGGAGACGCGGAAGGTCGCCAACGGGCGGCCGTCGCTTCCGGTGTGGCGTTCGACAGACCCGTTCTCGACCAGGCCGCCGAGGCGGAAGGCGCGGTCGCCCGAGGGGTGCCGCGCGACGACGTCGGACGGCGAGAGGAAGAACACCAGGTTGTCCTGGAAGGCGGTCAGGGTCAGCGCGGTGGCGGTTCCGAGGCCGAGGCCGGCGAGCAGCAGGACCATCAGGCGGCGCTTCTTGCGGGTCATGGATCTATGCCTCGAGGGCGGTCGCGGTCTGCGGGAGGCTGCAACTAGGACGCGTTCCCGGGCCCGGTTTTGACGCAGCGCAAGTCATGGCCGGCCCCCGCGGGGATCGAGCTGCGCCAGCATCCGCTTCGCCGCGCGGTGGCGCGCGGCGGCGCCGAAGGCAAGCGCGCCGAACACAACCAAGGTCAGCGCATAGGTGATGGTAACGTGCCACCAGTGCAGGGTCATGGCGCGGTGGCATCCTCCCGCCGGGCACGGGCCAGTTGCAACGCGCGCACGCGCCGTTCCATCACCGCCGCGCGGGTGCGCGCCAGCACGACGGCGGCGAACAGCAGGGTGAAGCCTGCCGCGCAGACCAGCAGCGGGTAAAGGATGTCCACATGCATCCCCGGCGCATTCAGGCGCGTGACCGAAGCCGGCTGGTGCAGCGTGTTCCACCAATCGACCGAGAACTTCACGATCGGCACGTTGACGATGCCGACCAGCGCCAGGATCGCACCGGCCCGCGCCCCACGGTCGGGGTCGTCGAAGGCGCGCACCAGCGCGGCGTGGCCGAGCCACAGGAAAAACAGCACCAGGACGGAGGTCAGGCGGGCATCCCATACCCACCAAGTGCCCCACATCGGCTTGCCCCACAGGCTGCCGGTGGCCAGGCACAGCGCGGTGGCGGCCGCGCCCACGGGGGAGAGTTCGCGGGCCGTGAGGTCGGCGAGCGGGTGCCGCCAGACCAGCGACATCACCGACAGGATGGCGAGGCCGCTGTATCCGCCCATCGCCAGCCAGGCCATCGGGACGTGGACATACATGATGCGGACCGTCTCGCCCTGTTGCCAGTCGGGCGGCGAGAACAGCAGCGCCCAGGCCAGCCCGACGCCGAGCACCAGAAGGGCGGCGCCCCACAGGATGGGCAGCAGCCTTCCGGTCGCCCGCAGGAAGCGTCCGGGATTGGCAAAGCGATGCAGCGACCTCCCGCCGACGGGCCGGTCGGGGGTGGCTCCGGGGGCAGCGGGCAAGGAGTGGTCCACGACGGCAAACTAGGCGATGGCGGCCATTCTTTGAAGCGGCACGGTTGGGTCCTCGTCGTAACGCCCTGTTACGCGTCACGCCAGCGGCGGCGGGCCGGGATATTGATGCGGGCGCCGGTCAGGGTTACCTCGGCGGGGCGGCATCCCTGGCGGGGCGCCCCGGGGGATGGGTGATGCTGTTTGCCGTGACCATCGAGGACAAGCCCGGCATGGCCGCCACGCGCCGCGCCGTGCGCGCCGCGCATCTCGACTGGCTGGAACAGCACCGCGCGATGCTGGCCATCGCCGGTCCGATCATGGATGCCGAGGGCCTTTCGACCGGCTCGGTCCGGGTCCTTGACGCCCCGGACCGCGAGGCGGTGCAGGCGCTGACCGACGGCGACCCCTTCGCCAAGGCCGGCTGCTTCGCCCGCGTTTCGATCAACCCCTACCGCATCGTCTACAAGGATGGGGCCTTGGCCGAATGACACGCCCCCACCCAAGGCCCGCGGCACGCGGGCCCGGAGCGCACAGCGCGACCGCGCCCAACCCGCCCGCCGCCCGCGGCGCATCAGCGCGGGGCGCGAAGGCAAGCCGGCCGGATGGCCGGCGCCCGCCGTTTGAGGGATGAAAAGAGACTCATGAACCACTGGCTGGTGAAGTCCGAGCCCGACGCATTCTCCTGGGACCAGCAGGTGGCGAATGGTGTCGAACCCTGGACCGGCGTGCGCAACCACATGGCCAAGGCCAACCTGATGGCGATGAAGAAGGGCGACCGTGCCTTCTTCTACCATTCCAACATCGGGAAGGAGATTGTCGGCGTGGTCGAGGTGGTGCGCGAGGCCTATCCCGACGCGACCGCCGAGGCAGGCAGCCCCTGGGTCTGCGTGGACCTCAAGGCGGTCGGGCCGGTGCCGAAGGCCGTGACGCTCGCCGCCATCAAGGCGGAACCGTCGCTGGAGGGGATCGCGCTGGTGCGGATGTCGCGCCTGTCGGTCATGCCGATCTCGACCGAGCACTGGAAGATCCTGGCGAAGATGGGCGGGTGGAAAGGCAAGTGACACAGGCGCCGCAGCGCGTGCTCTGCGCGCTCGAAGACATTCCCGACGGCAACTCCAAGGGCTTCCCGCCGGCGCCTGGCGCCTTCACCGGGCTGTTCGCGATCCGGCGCGGACGGCATGTCTGGGTCTATGTGAATTCCTGCCCGCATATCGGCGTGCCGCTGGACCCGGTGCCGGACCGGTTCCTCGATTCGAAGAAGCAGAACATCCTGTGTTCCACCCATGGCGCACGGTTCCGGGTGGAGGACGGGTTCTGCACGTCCGGCCCCTGCTACGGCGAATACCTGGAAGCGATCCGGGCGCATGTGGATGAGCAGGATCAGGTCCTGGTGCCGGAGGATGCGGGGCTGTAGCGGGCCGCGCCACCAATTCGCCACGCCTGCCGCCGCTTCGCCGCGATCGCCCCGAAAGGACCTTGCCGACGCCCCGCCGCGGCCGCGGCCGGGGGCTCAACTCTGTCCTGCGCCACCCGATCAACGGTGCGCCACTCGATCAAAGGACGGTCACCATGCGCAAGACGATCACCACCAGCCTGCTCGCCACCGGCCTCGTTCTCGCCGCCGTTCCCGGCTTCGCCCAGAGCGGCAGCCCGGCGGCCACCGGCGCCGCGCCCGCCCAGGCCGTGACGACCCCCGCTCCGACGCAGCACCAGACCCAGGCGCGCCCGGCCGCCACCCCGACCCAGGCCGCGCGCCCCGCCACCCCGTCCAATCCGGGCGGCAGCGCGACCGCCGGCACGCCCGCCGGCAGTGCGGCCGGTGCCGTGACGCAGCGTGCGACGACCCCCGCCGCGCCGCATGCCGGCACGACGACCACGGCGCCGCGCACCGACCAGCGCAGCCAGGCGACCCCGGCGACGCCCGCCCCGGTTCGGACGAACTGACGCCCGACGCTTCGAGACACCTCCCGACCCAGCCTTCGTCGCCCGTCCGGCCTTGCCGGGCGGGCGACTTCTTTTCGCCTGACCAAGCCGCGCGGGCGTGAATGTTGACCTGAATCAAATCGGAGCACCAAATCCCGAAGCAGAGAAGAAACCGAGGTCAGGGAGGCCAGTCCATGGCGGACGACATCATCGCAGTGAAGCCCGAAATCGCCGCCAAGGCGCGTATCGACGCGACGAAGCTCGCGGCCATGGTCGCGGCGGAAGCGCAGGACGCCGAGGCCTTCTGGCGCACCGAGATGGGCCGCGTCGCCTGGATGAAGGAACCCACGAAGATCAAGGCGGTGGACTTCACCGGCGATGTCTCGATCAAGTGGTTCTGGGATGGCGAGCTGAATGCCTCAGTCTCCTGCCTCGACCGGCATCTGGCGACGCGCGGCGACCAGGTGGCGATCATCTGGGAAGGTGACGATCCGAACAGCGATGCGAAGGTCACGTATCGGGATCTGCACAAGCGCGTCTGCAAGCTGGCCAACGCAATGCGCCGGCTGGGCGTGAAGAAGGGCGACCGCGTCTGCATCTACCTGCCGATGATCGTAGAGGCCGCCGTCGCCATGCTGGCCTGTGCGCGCGTCGGTGCGATCCATTCCATCGTCTTCGGCGGCTTCTCCCCGGACAGCTTGTCCTCGCGCATCCAGGATTCCGAATGCACGCTGCTGATCACCGCGGATGAGGGCCGGCGCGGCGGCCGCAAGGTGCCGCTGAAGTCCAATGCGGATGAGGCGCTGCTGACCTGCCCGTCGATCCGCCACGTCATCGTCGCGAAGAACACCGGCGGCGCGGTCGAGATGATGGCCGGGCGCGACCATTGGTGGGACGCCATCACATCAGGCGAAGGCGAGACCTGCGAGCCCGAGAAGATGAATGCGGAGGACCCGCTGTTCATCCTGTATACCAGCGGTTCCACCGGCAAGCCGAAGGGCGTGCTGCACACCACCGGCGGCTACATGGTGTGGGCGTCCTTCACCCATGAGAACGTCTTCGACTACCGCGACGGCGAGGTCTACTGGTGCACGGCCGATGTCGGCTGGGTCACCGGGCACACCTACATCGTCTATGGCCCGCTCGCGAACGGCGCGACCACGCTGATGTTTGAAGGCGTGCCGTCCTGGCCCGACAATGGCCGCTTCTGGCAGGTCTGCGCCAAGCACAAGGTGAACATCTTCTACACCGCGCCGACCGCGATCCGCGCCCTGATGCGCGATGGCGAGGCGCCGGTGAAGAAGCACGACCGGTCATCCATCCGCATCCTCGGCAGCGTGGGCGAACCGATCAACCCGGAAGCCTGGCTCTGGTACTACCGCGTGGTGGGCGATGAACGCTGCCCGATCGTCGATACCTGGTGGCAGACCGAGACAGGCGGCATCCTGATCAGCCCGCTGCCGGGCGCGGTCGCGCAGAAGCCGGGGTCCGCGACGCTGCCGCTGCCGGGCGTCAAGCCGGCGCTGGTGGACAATGAGGGCAACATCCTCGAAGGCGCGACCGAGGGGAACCTGGTGATCCTGGATTCCTGGCCCGGCCAGATGCGCACCATCTATGGCGACCATGCGCGCTTCGGGCAGACCTACTTCTCGACCTTCAAGGGCATGTACTTCACCGGCGACGGCGCGCGCCGCGACGCCGATGGCTATTTCTGGATCACCGGGCGCGTGGACGATGTGATCAACGTCGCCGGCCACCGCATGGGCACGGCCGAGGTCGAATCCGCCCTTGTCGCGCATCCGGCGGTGGCGGAGGCTGCCGTCGTCGGCATGCCGCACGAGATCAAGGGCCAGGGCATCTACGCCTATGTCACGCTCAAGGCCGGCGTCGAGACGACCGAGGCGCTGCGCAAGGAACTCGTCGCCTGGGTCCGCAAGGAGATCGGGCCGATCGCGACCCCCGACGCCATCCAATGGGCGCCGGGCCTGCCCAAGACACGGTCGGGCAAGATCATGCGCCGCATCCTGCGCAAGATCGCGGCGAATGAAACCGAAGGGCTGGGCGACACGTCTACCCTCGCGGATCCGGGCGTGGTGCAGGAACTGATCGACAACAAGGTGGGCTGACGGAGGCAGGATGACGGCTGCGCGGTACCGGGATGTCTATATCGGCGGGCCCGACCTGGTCGCCCCTGTGCTGCGTGGCCACATGCCGGCGATCGAGGGCGCGCCGTATCGCATCAGCCCCTTCTTCCCGCCCTGCACCGGCGACATCTTCGCCGAGGTGGTGCAGCGCATCCATGGCGGGCTGCTGACCGGCCGCCAGACCGCCGCGGCCTGCTGGTGCGCGCTGGTCTGCCCCGATGAGATCGTGGCATTGCTCGACGACGTCTATGGCGCGCCGCAGGACGATCCGCCGCCGTTGCAGGCGCTGCGTCGCTTCGTCGCCGCGCTGCCTGCCGATTGCACCTTCGCGCTCGTGGCCATGGCGTTCTGACGCCCGCCCGGCGCGATTGCGCAGCCATGGCCGATGCATGGCGTGCTGGCCGCGGCGCATCGCATGCCGGGCCAACACAAGGGCGTGCGCCGCGCCATAAGGTAGCGCTGACCGGTCATAATTCGCCTTATTGTTGATTGTTGGTGGCCCTGCCACCGGCAAACGATTTGGCCATGGTTGCGACCCCAGACTGCATCCCCGTCATGCCCTCGGTGGGGTCGCCGCCGCGTGGCCGCGCCGCATCGTCTTCGGTCGTCATCACACAAGGAACCGGATCCATGATCCTCGAACGCCGCCACCTTTTGATGCTCGGCCTCGCGGCCGCGACCACCGGTGCGGCATGGCCAGGCGCGGCCGAGGCCTGCACGGGCATCACCCTGCGCGGGGCCGATGGCTCGGTGATCTTCGGGCGCACGCTGGAATGGGGCAGCTTCGACATGATGCCGCGCATCGCGGCCGTGCCCACCGGCGCGGCGCTGAAGGCGCAGACCATGCCGGATGGGAAGCCGGGCATCGCCTGGGCCGCGCGCCACGATGCCGTCGCCATCATCGCGCTCGGCAAGGCGGTGGTGGTCGACGGGCTGAACACCGCCGGCCTGTCGGTGGGGATGTTCTATCACCC
Organism: Roseomonas sp. CAU 1739; assembly: GCF_039839775.1. Classification (NCBI taxonomy): domain Bacteria; kingdom Pseudomonadati; phylum Pseudomonadota; class Alphaproteobacteria; order Acetobacterales; family Roseomonadaceae; genus Roseomonas; species Roseomonas sp. CAU 1739. Next base: position 339,141 of record NZ_JBDOQQ010000002.1, on the reverse strand, counting down.
GGGCTTCGCCGTCTATTCGCCCTATGACCCCGCGCAGGCCGCGAATTCCATGGCGATAACGGACCTGGCCGGCTTCCTGCTGACGCAATGCGCCACGGTGGACGAGGCCCGCGCCGCCGTCGCGCGCATCCGCGTCGTGCCGATCGTGGAACCGGCGATCGGCTTCCCCGCCCCCGCCCACATCATCGTCACCGAGGCCTCCGGCCGCGCCATCGTCATCGAGGCGCATGAAGGCGCGCTGCGCATCTTCGACACGCCGATCGGCGTCATCACCAATGCGCCGACCTATGACTGGCACATGACCAACCTGCGCAACTACGTGAACCTGTCGGCCCGGGGCAGCGCGCCGCGCGCGGTGGACGGCATGACCCTCGCGCCGCTGGGCGAAGGCAGCGGCATGCTCGGCCTGCCGGGGGACTTCACGCCGCCGAGCCGCTTCATCCGCGCCGCCGCCTTCGCGGCCACCGCACGCCCCACCACCGGCGGCTTCGACACGGTGCAGGAAGCCTTCCGCATCCTCGACAACTTCAACGTGCCGGTGGATGCCGTGCGGGGAGATGCCGGCGCGCCGGGCGTGCCGCAGGTGCTGCTCAGCGCCACGCAGTGGACGACCGTCGTCGATCTCAGGACCCGCACGCTCTACTACCACACGCAATTTGACCGGACGGTGCGGCGGGTGGTGCTCGGTTCAATCGACTTCGCGGCGCTGGGCGGGCAGATCCCGTCGCGGCCGCTGGATGAATCGCGGGCGGAGACGATCCGCGACGTGCGGCCGCAGGGCTGACGGCGACTGGCGGGACCGAGAGGGGCCTTGCCCCTCTCGCGCTCTCCCCACCAAAGGCCTGTGGGCCTTTGGAAACCGTCACTTGGCGCGCGGCCCGACGGCCAGGACCAGGGCCCGGATTCGGTTTGGCGTCAGGCGCGACCTTCAGCGTTGCGGCGCACCCGCCCACCCGGCACCAAGTCGAGGCTCCCAAAGGCGTTGGAGCATGATTGGTTCACATTCGTTCACCCATCACACTCTAACCTATTGTTTGATCGCGTGATTCAGACCTCCGGTGCATTCGCACCTGCGGCCACCACGCTCCAAGCCTTTGGTGGGGGAGCTCCGGTGGGGGCAAGGCCCTCTCCGGTTCCGTCGCCTCCCAGACCTATCCTGCCGCCATCGGGACCGCGCCCCCTCACCGGTAAACGAACGCCGGATCCGTCAGGTCGATCGCCGGCAAGGCGTTCTTCTCCGACCAATAATCATGCGTGTGCTGCCATTCCGGCTTGTCGCCACGCCGCGGCAGCAGGTGGTTGCCGCGTGCGACGTAGCCGGAGCTGAATTCCTCTGGGTCGATCCAGGGGCCGAGGGGCATGTTGTGGTCTTCCGGCCGCAGCGCCACCTCGACGCGCCGCGCGCCGGTCTGCTCCATGTGGTTCAGCAGGCGGCAGACGACATCAGCCACCATGTCCGCGCGCAGCGTCCAGGCGGCGCGCAGGTAGCCGAACACCCAGGCCATATTCGGCACGCCGGTGAACATCATGCCGCGATAGGTGACGGTGTCACCGAAGGCCAGGGGCTTGCCGTCGATGGTGAAGTCGATGTCACCCAACACGTTCAGGTGGAAACCGGTTGCCGTCACGATGATGTCGGCATCCAGCGTCTCGCCTGATTTCAGCAACAACCCTGTCTCGGTGAATGTCTCGATTTCGTCCGTGACCACCGAGGCGCGACCGGCGGCGATGCCGCGGAACAGGTCGGCATCCGGCACGAAGGCAAGGCGCTGCTGCCAGGGCCGGTAGCGGGGCGCGAAATGCTTCGCCACGTCGTAGTCGTCGCCCAGCAGCGAACGGATCTGGCCGAGCAATTCCGTCCTCACCGTCTCCGGTTCGCTGCGGGTGCGGTCGATGAAGCGCGCCTGCTCGAACAGGATCTTCCGCCGCACGATCTCGTGGATCCATTCCTCGTTGATCTCGAGCGCGCGCAGTTCGTCGGCGATGTCGATGCCGTTGCGCCCGGTGCGGAAGAAGGTGGGCGAGCGCTGCAGCATCGTCACATGCGCGGCCGTATCGGCCATGGCCGGCACGATGGTCGCGGCCGTCGCCCCCGACCCGATCACCACCACGCGGCGGCCGGCGTAGTCGAGGTCCTCCGGCCAGGTCTGCGGATGCACGATGGTGCCGCGGAAGCGCGACATGCCCGGCCATTCGGGGGTGAAGCCTTCGTCGTGCCGGTAATAGCCCTGGCACATCCACAGGAAGTTCGCGGTGAAGCGGGCGACGGTGCCGTCCTTGCGCGCGGCTTCGATGGTCCAGAGGTTGGCCGCTGAATCCCAGCGCGCCGAACGGATGCGGTGGCCATAGCGGATGAAGCGGTCCAGGCCGTTCTCCGTGATGACCTCGCCCATGTACTTCCGGATTTCCTCGGCGGTCGCGATGGGCGGTCCGACCCAGGGCTTGAACCGGTAGCCGAAGGTGTAAAGGTCGCTGTCCGACCGGATGCCGGGATAGCGATGCGTCCGCCATGTGCCGCCGAAACCGTCCTGCGCCTCCAGCACCAGGAAGCGCCGCCCCGGGCATTGCTCCTGCAGGTGATAGGCGCCGCCGATGCCGGAAATCCCGGCGCCGACGATCAGGACGTCCACATGTTCGGCCGGCGCCGCCTCGGGCGGCGCGACGGCCAGGGTTTCGGCCATGGGTGCATTCTCCGCTTCCGCCGGAAGCCTATCGGGCTGCGCCCAGGGCGGCAAAGCATTGCGGGGGATGCGGGTTGTGGCGTGCTGCGCTGCGGCGCAGCATGGCGGCATGACACCCCCTGCGACCGACGAGGACGCGGCATCCAGCCGTGCCCGCATGAACCGCGTGCTGGCCATGTATGGCCCGGCGGTCTTCGCCGGCGCGCTCGCCACCCGTGCCACCGACCCGCTGGTGGTGGACATCGCGCACGACCTGGGCAGCACGGCGGCGCAGGTGGCGCTGCTCGGCACCGCCTACACCCTGCCCTTCGCCCTGGTGCAGCCGATCCTGGGGCCGGTCGCGGATTCCGTCGGCAAGCGACGGGTCGTGACGCTCTGCATCTGCCTGCTGGTCGTCATGCTGCTGCTGTCGGCGGTCGCGGCGTCGCTCGGCTGGCTGATGACCTTCCGGGCGCTGTCGGGAGCAGCCGCGGGCGGGATGATGCCGCTGACGCTGGCCATCATGGCCGATGCGGTGCCGCTGCGGGACCGGCAGGTGGCGCTGTCGCGCATGCTGGTGTTCGGCATTTCCGGCCAGATCGCCGGCGGGGCGATCGCCGGGCCGATCGCGGCCTTCGCCGGCTGGCGCGGCATGCTGGTGTTCTGCGCCGCCGCCGCTGTGATCGGCGCGATCACGCTGGTCGCCGCATCGCGCGGCGCGGCGAAAGAACCCATCACCCGCTACGACCCCGTCGTCGCGGCCAGGCGGTATCGCACCATCCTGTCCAATCCACAGGCCATCCCGCTGTATGCCACCGTGGCGGCCGAGGGCGGGCTGGTCTTCGGGTCCTTCCCCTTCATCGCGACGCTGATGATCGGCCGCGGCATCGGCGGCACCACGGAAGCGGGCCTGACCATTGGCGCCTTTGGGCTGGGTGGGCTGGGCTACGCCGCGCTCGCGCGATGGCTGCTGGTGCGTTTCGGCCAGGCCGGGGTCGTGCGGCTGGGGGGCGGCATTGGCTGCCTGGCGCTGGTCGGTCTCGCCATCGCCCCCGCGCTGTGGGTCGCGGTGCTGTCCGGCTTCCTGCTCGGCACGGCGTTCTACATGATCCACAACGCGATCCAGACGCGGGCGACGGAGTTGTCCCAGCAATTCCGCGGCAGCGCGGTGTCGCTGCACGCCTTTTCCTTCTTCACCGGGCAGTCGCTGGGACCGATCGCCTTCGGGTTGGGGGCGGCGACAATCGGGCTCGGGGCCTCGCTTGGTGTCGCCGCGGTGCTGCTGGCGGCGCTGTCCTGGTCGCTGGCGCGGCGGCCTGCCTGACGGGCCTGGAACAGAAGGTGATTCAGCCCGGCCGATTCGCTCGGGGTGCTGCATGCGGAATCAAAGGCTTGGTCCGAGTCGCAGGAACGAATCGCTGACAAAGTCCCCCCGAGTCGCAAAGCCGCCCGAAATCAAGCACTTGTGGGTGGTTGGCTTGACTCGGCACAACGGCGTTCGCGGTCCGTCCGCAAGGGGCCGCCGAGTCGCGCGGTACTTGGAGAGAGGCTCCGCCCCTCTCCAAACATCACACCGGCAAAGGCGCAGGACCTCTGGACCGCCGGCACCAGGCGCCCGCCGCGGCGGTCCCGCCGTGCTGAGACGCGCCCGATAGGCCCGGCCGTCTGGGAACTTCCTCCCTCAGTGCAAGATGCGACCAGCCCACACCCATCCGACCGTGGTGCCCGGCGCCAGGTGACGGTTTCCAAAGGCCCACTGGCCTTTGGCGGGGAGAGGTTCGGAGAGGGGCAGCGCCCCTTTCCGATCCCCCTACGCCGCCGGCAGCCGCACCACGAACCGCGCCCCCAGGACCTTGCCCTCCGCATCGCGCATGTTCTCCGCCGAGATCTGCCCGCGCAGCCCCTCGACGATCTGCTTGCTGATGGACAGGCCCAGCCCGGAATGCTGCCCGAAGCGTTCGCCATGCGGGCGTTCCGAATAGAAGCGCTCGAAGATGCTCTCGATCTTCTGTTCCGGGATGCCAGGCCCCTGGTCCTCGATGGCAACTTCCACCATGGCCCCGATCGGCCGCGCCTTGACCAGCACGCGGCCGCCGCGCGGGCTGAAGGACAAGGCGTTGCCCAGCAGGTTGCGGAACACCTGCACGATGCGGCCCTCGACGCCGCGCACCACCAGCGGGCCCGGCTCGGCCTCCAGCGCGACCGAGGGGTCGTCCTCCCCATTGCGCGTCGCCTCATGCAACTCGGACAGGGCCGACAGGATCGGCGCGATGTCCACCGGGGCGGAGATGGTGCGCGACAGCTCGGCATCGACGCGGGAGGAATCGCTGATATCGGCAATCAGCCGGTCCATCCGCACCGCGTCATCGGCGATGATCGCCAGCAGGCGGTTGCGGTTTTCCGGGTTCTCGATCCGGCGCAGGGTTTCCAGCGCGCTGCGCACTGAGGTCAGCGGGTTGCGCAGCTCATGCGCCACATCGGCGGCGAAGCGCTCATTGGCATCGATGCGCGCCCACAGCGCCCGGGCGGAATTCTGCAGGTCGCGCGCCAGGGTGCCGATCTCGTCATTGCGGGCCAGCAGCGGTTCCGGGACGGATTCCTCGCGCCCCTCGCCTTCGCGGATGCGCTGCGTTGCGCGCGCCAGGTCGAGCATCGGCGTGGCGATGGTGCGCGCCAGGTAGAAGGACAGCATCACTGTCAGCACCAGCGCCGTGCCAAACAGCATCAGCACCGAGGCGCGGATCTGGAACAGCCGCTCATCCACCTCCCGCGCCTCGCGCGTCAGCAGCACGATGCCGATGGGTTGCCCGCCGCGGCGCGCAGGCTCGGCGACCGAGACCAGCAAGCGGCCATCGCCTGTGCGGCGGATATAGGGCCGCACGCCGCCTTCCAAGGCGAGGCGCAATTCCTCCCGCCGGTCAGGGCCAAGGTCAGGCTGCCAGTCGAAATCCGGCGCCTCCGGCCCGACGGTGACGGCGACGCCACCGGCCTCGGTGCCGCCGCGCAGCGTGCCCGGCAGCACCGACACCAGCCGGTCATAGACCCCGGCCACCGTCGAGGTCAGGGCGCCGCGCGGTTCCGGCGGCGGCAGCGGCTCGCTGACCACCGCCCCGCCGGGGCCTTCGCGCACGCGGCTGTCGGCCACCATCAGCCCGGTATTGTCGAACAGCCGGGCCTGGGTGTTGGGGGATGGTTCCACCAGCCGGCGCAGCAGCGGGCGGGCGGCCTCGGGCACCAGGATGGCGCGGTCGCCATCGATGCGTACCGCGGCCTCGGCGATGGCGCCGGCATAGATGCGGGCCTGTGTGCGCAGCGCCTCCACTTCGGCGGCCAGCAGCCCGTTCTGGTATTGGTCGAGGTAGAGCAGTGAGGCTGCGAGCAGCGCCGGCGGCACGGCATTGACCAGCAGGATGCGGCGCAGCAGCGGAGAGAAGCGCCGCCGCGGCGCGCGCGGCGCGGCGGGCGCCGATGTCGCGGCGCCCTTGCCCTGTAGCCGCGCGGCGGCGCCATCAGGCATCGGTCGGACCCGGCTGCGCGCTCACTGCTGCATCGACCCTTTCACGACGGCACCGGCCGCTCAGGCTTCCTTGTAGCGATACCCGATGCCGTACAGCGTCTCGATCTGGTCGAAGACGTTGTCGGTCTGGCGGAACTTCTTGCGGATGCGCTTCACATGGCTGTCGATGGTGCGGTCATCGACATAGATGTTCTCGCCATAGGCGGCATCGATCAGCTGGTCGCGGTTCTTGACCATACCGGGGCGCACGGCCAGCGCCTTGACCAGCAGGAATTCCGTGACCGTCAGCTGCACCTGCTTTCCCTTCCAGACGCAGGTGTGCTTCGTCTCATCCAGCACCAGGTCGCCGCGGGCGATCACGCCGCCCGGGGGCGCGCCCGACCCTTCGGCGCGCGAAGCCTCGTTCCGCCGCAACAGGGCGCGGATGCGTTCCAGCAGCAGGCGCTGGCTGAAGGGCTTGGTGATGTAGTCGTCGGCGCCCAGGCGCAGGCCCATGAGCTCATCGACTTCCTCGTCCTTCGACGTCAGGAAGACCACCGGCATGTTGGACCGCTGGCGCAGGCGCTGCAGCAGCTCCATGCCGTCCATGCGCGGCATCTTGATGTCGAGCACGGCGAGGTCGGCCGGCTTGGACATCAGCCCCTGCAGCGCGCTTTCGCCATCGGTGAAGGTGCGGACGGTGTAGCCCTCCGCCTCCAGCGTCATCTGGACGCTGGTCAGGATGTTGCGGTCGTCGTCCACGAGGGCGATGGTCTGGGCCATATCTCTTTCCGGTGCTCGGGCAACCTTGCGCCGCGATTGCGCGGCGGCGGCTGTCACGTCAGTTTCGCGCCCGATTGTGGCATGAGCCGGGCCGGAGGAAGACATGGCATCGCAGGACGGGATTCGCGAGGCCATCGGCCTGATCCGCGGTGCGAATGCCGCGACCCTCGCCTCCTCGGCCGAGGGCCAGCCCTTCGCCAGCCTGGTCACGCCGGCCCCGGCACCTGATCTGTCGCCCCTGCTGTGGCTGTCCACCCTGTCGGCCCATACCAGGCAATTGGCCGCCGAACCGCGCTGCGCGCTGCTGTTCACCGGCACGACGGACAGCCCCAACCCGCAGACTGCACCGCGGGTGACGGTCACAGGCCTGGCGGAACCGGTGCCGGAAGCCGAGGTCGCGCCGCTCAAGGCACGCTGGCTGGCGCGCCATCCCTATGCCGCGCTCTACGCGGATTTCGCCGATTTCGGCCTGTGGCGGCTGCGCATCGGCGGCGCGCTTCATGTCGGCGGCTTCGCGCGCGCCGAACGCATCAAGGCCGGCGAATTGGCCCCGGACCCGGTTGCCGTCACCGCCATCCTGGCCGCGGAGGCCGAGATCATCGCCCATGTGAACGCCGACCACGCCAATGCCGTGGCGGCAATCGCGGAGGGGATGCTCGGCGCGGGACCCGGCGCCTGGCGGCTGGTCGCGGTCGATGTGGATGGCTGCGACATATCCGACGGTAACCAGACGGTTCGTCTTGCGTTCTTAGCGCGGTTAAGCGATTCCGATGGTGTTCGCGCGGCGCTGATCCGCGCGGCGCGGGAGGGGCGTGCGCGCCTGAACGGCTGAGATTCGGCGGTGTTCCGCCGTAATTCTGCCGTTTGGGGCGATGAAACGGCGCCGTCACCAACCGCGACGTGACCCCAGGAGAGTGGCCCCGCATGTTGTCCAAGAACCCCGCCGTTGCCGGCACCGGCGTCTCCCCGAGCGGCGAGGTCCATGCGAACCTGACCGCGCCGGCCCTGGTGGCCCAGGCGCTACGCCGGGGCGAGGGCCGGCTGTCCGCCGATGGCGCCTTCATCGCCGTGACCGGGCAGCACACAGGCCGTTCGGTGCAGGACAAGTTCGTGGTCGATGAGCCCGAGACGCGCGACGCCGTCTGGTGGGGCAAGATCAACCAGAAGCTGCCGGCCGATCAGTTCGCCGGGCTGGTCGCCAAGGTGCGCGCCTATCTCGGCCAGAAGGCGGAGCTGTTCACCCAGGACCTGCACGCCGGCGCCGACACCGCGCACCGGATCCGCGTCCGGCTGGTCACCACCAATGCCTGGCATGCGCTGTTCGCGCGCAACATGTTCATCCGCCCGGAAAAGGATGCGCTGGACGGGTTCGCGCCCGACTGGACCATCCTGCACGCCCCGGAATTCGAGGCCGATCCCGGCACCGATGGCTGCCGCACCGGCACCGTCATCGCCCTGTCGCTGGCGACGCGCACCATCCTCATCGCCGGCACCTCCTATGCCGGCGAGGTGAAGAAAAGCATCTTCACCGTGATGAACTGGCTGCTGCCGGCGCGCGACGTGCTGCCGATGCATTGCAGCGCCAATGTCGGGCGCGATGGCGACGTCGCCCTGTTCTTCGGCCTGTCGGGCACCGGCAAGACCACGCTGTCGTCGGACCCCGAGCGCGCGCTGATCGGCGATGACGAGCACGGCTGGTCGGATACCGGCGTCTTCAACTTCGAAGGCGGCTGCTACGCCAAGGTCATAAAGCTGTCGCAGGACGCCGAGCCGCAGATCTGGGCCGCGACCCACCGCTTCGGCACGGTACTGGAAAACGTCGTCGCCGATGCCGATGGCGTGGTCGACCTGGATGACGGGTCGCTGACCGAGAACACCCGGTCCTGCTACCCGATCCACTACATCCCGAACACGGTGGAACGCGGCACCGCCGGCCTGCCGAAGAACGTCGTGATGCTGACGGCGGATGCCTTCGGCGTGCTGCCGCCGATCTCCAAGCTGTCGGCCGCGCAGGCGATGTACCACTTCCTGTCCGGCTACACCGCGCGCGTCGCGGGCACGGAAAAAGGCCTGGGGAAGGAACCGCAGGCGACCTTCTCCACCTGCTTCGGCGCGCCCTTCCTGCCCCGCCATCCGGAAGTCTATGGCCGCATGCTGGCCGACCTGATCGCGAAGCACGGCGCGGATTGCTGGCTGGTCAACACCGGCTGGTCGGGCGGCGCCTACGGCACCGGGTCGCGCATGTCGATCAAGGTGACGCGCGCGTTGCTGCGCGCCGCACTCGATGGCTCGCTCGCCAAGGTCGAATTCGTCCGCGACCCGTTCTTCGGGTTGATGATGCCCAAGGCCGTGCCGGGCATCCCGTCCGAGGTGCTGAACCCACGCGAGGCCTGGGCCGACAAGGCGGCATACGACCGCACCGCGGCGAACCTGGTCGGGCTGTTCGAGAAGAACTTCACGACCTTCGCCGGCGCGGTCGGCGACGACGTGAAGGCGGCGGCGATCCGCGCGGCGGCCTGACGCGTCGCAACGGGCCTGCGTGACGATCGGAGGAACCTTGTGCCCCTCCAAGCCGCCCCACCAAAGGCCAGTGGGCCTTTGGAAGCCCGGCCATCGGCACCGCGCCCGGCTGCCGACATGGGCGCCGAGGCGCGACTGGGTGCGCGGGGGCGCCCGGAAACAGCATCGCCCAGGCAGGGCATCGCGACGGATGCGGGTGCACGTCAACCTGGAATGTTCCGCTGGTCGTGCCCCGCGGTGCATTCCCCGAAAAGCCTGACTGCCCCGCACGGCCAGGTGACGGTGTCCGGAGGCCCCGGGCCTTTGGCGGTGTGAGGTTCGGAGGGGCAGAACCTGTCCAATGGCCCGGCCTGCACCGGCTTCTTCTTGACTCTTTTCCTGCCCGAGATTAAGCGCCCCTGTCTTTCACGTTTCGGAAGATATTGCCTCGCTTGCGGGGCCGGAACCCGGGCGGACCGTTACGCGCCCATCCATCGGATCCGTGTTCGCAGCCGCATCAGGCGCGCCGGGTCACGTCGTTCCCGCTTCTGGCGGGCGCGCAGGCCGCATCTCCCCACCGCAAGGCGGTGGGCCGATACCGGAAAGCAAACATCTGCATGGCCACCATTACCGCCGACCGCGTGGGTAGCGAGGATTTCGCCGCCCTTCTCGACGAGACCCTTGGTGCCGACACCGGCTTCGCCGGCTCCGTTGTCACCGGCAAGGTCATCCGCGTGGATGACGATGTCGCGGTCGTCGATGTCGGCCTGAAGAGCGAGGGGCGCGTGCCCCTCAAGGAATTCGCTGCCCCGGGCATGAAGCCCGAGGTGAAGCCCGGCGACCTGATCGAGCTGTTCGTCGAGCGCTACGAGGACCGGGACGGCACCATCGTCCTGTCCCGTGAAAAGGCCCGCCGCGAGGAGGCCTGGACCAACCTGGAGAAGTCCTTCACCGCCAACCAGCGCGTGAACGGCGTGATCTTCGGCCGCGTGAAGGGCGGCTTCACCGTCGATCTCGGCGGTGCGGTGGCCTTCCTCCCCGGCTCGCAGGTCGATATCCGCCCGGTGCGCGATGTCGGCCCGCTGATGGGTTCGCCCCAGCCCTTCCAGATCCTCAAGATGGACCGCGCCCGCGGCAACATCGTGGTGTCGCGTCGCGCGGTGCTGGAGGAAACCCGTGCGGAGCAGCGCAGCGAGCTGATCCAGGGCCTCAAGGAAGGCATGATCCTGGACGGCGTGGTGAAGAACATCACCGATTACGGCGCCTTCGTGGACCTGGGCGGCGTGGACGGCCTGCTGCACGTCACCGACATCGCCTGGCGCCGCATCAACCACCCCTCCGAGGCCCTGACCATCGGCCAGCCGGTGAAGGTGCAGGTCATCCGCTTCAACTCCGAGACGCAGCGCATCAGCCTCGGCATGAAGCAGCTGATGTCCGACCCGTGGGACGGCGTGGCGCTGAAGTACCCGGTCAACGCGAAGTTCGCCGGCCGCGTCACCAACATCACCGACTACGGCGCCTTCGTGGAGCTGGAGCCGGGCGTCGAGGGCCTCGTCCATGTGAGCGAGATGTCCTGGACGAAGAAGAACGTCCATCCCGGCAAGATCGTCGCGACCTCCGAGCAGGTGGACGTCATGATCCTCGATGTGGACGAGCCGAAGCGCCGCATCTCGCTCGGCCTGAAGCAGGCCCAGGGCAACCCCTGGGAGCTGTTCCTCGAAGCCCATCCGCCGGGCTCGATCATCGAGGGCGAGATCCGCAACATCACCGAGTTCGGCCTGTTCATCGGCGTCGGCCCGGACGTGGACGGCATGGTCCACATGTCCGACCTGTCCTGGGAAGAAGCCGGCGAAGCCGCGATGCAGGCCTACACCAAGGGCACGGTCATCAAGGCGAAGGTGCTCGACGTCGATGTGGAGAAGGAACGCATCTCCCTCGGCATCAAGCAGCTTGAGGCCGACCCGGCCGCCGAGGTGCTCGATCGCGTCCGCAAGGGCGACATCGTCACCTGCGTGGTGACGAAGGTCGAGGCGAACGGCATCGAGGTGAAGGTCGAGGACGTGCTGACCGGCTTCATCCGGCGCGCCGAACTCGCCCGCGACCGCGGTGACCAGAAGCCGGAGAAGTTCGCCATCGGCGAGAAGGTCGATGCGCGCGTGACTGCCGTCGACCGTGCCGCCCGTCGCCTGGCCCTGACCATCAAGGGCAAGGAGATCGAGGAGGAGCGCGAGGCGATGAAGGAATACGGTTCCGCCGACAGCGGTGCCTCCCTCGGCGACATCCTGGGTGCGGCGATCCGTCGCCGCCGCGAGATGGCCGGCGAGGAGTAAGACCAGCCCCGCACCTGCGGGTAGGTTCGGGAACCCCCGGGGCTGGAAGGCCTCGGGGGTTTTTCGTTGTCCGCTGACTGGCGTGATGTCCCATCGGTGCGCAGGTGTGGCGCGGTTGATGGGTGAAGGGCTCTCCAGGCCTCACCCCGCCGGGATGGCGGTACCCCCCGCCGCCGGAACCTGGTGCCGGCCAAGCCGATGCGATGGGGCGCGCCTCGGCTACGGCTCATCCTTCGTCCCCGCGCGATTCCCGCCCTCCCCATCCCGCATTCCCAGGCGCTGCCCGGGAGCCGGAGACCTTCGAAAGCCGCCACGCCCCCGACCCGGCGCCAAAGGATCGCGGTCCAGGAGGCCGTTGCCTCCTGGCGGGGAGGTCTGGAGGGGCAGCGCCCCTCCGGCCTGGCCCTTGTCCGCGCTTCGCCGCATCGCCATTGAGGGTCTCATGTCCCTCGAACCCGACCTCCTCGCCGATCGTCGCCGCCTGCGCCGCCGACTGACCATGTGGCGGGGCCTGGCCTTGCTGGCGGTGTTCGGCGCCATCGCCTTCGTTGCCGCCTCACGCGGGCAGGATGGCCTGCCGGGCGCGGCGCATGTGCTGCGGCTGCCCGTGTCCGGCATGATCACCGAGGACCGCCGCATCCTGCAGGCGCTGGATCGCGCCGCGACAGATGACGGCGTGCGGGCCGTCATCGTCGCCATCGACAGCCCCGGCGGCACCATGGCCGGCGGGGAATCCCTGCATGCCGCGCTGGCACGCATCGCCGAGCGCAAGCCGGTCGTCGCCGTGATGGGCGCCACTGCGGCCTCGGCCGGCTACATGGTGGCCTTGCCGGCGCAGCGCATCTTCGCCCGCGATTCGACCGTCACCGGGTCGATCGGCGTGCTGTTGCAGAGTTTCGAAGTGTCCGGGCTGATGGAACGGCTGGGCGTCAGCCCGCAGGTCATCGCCTCGGGCCCGCTCAAGGACCAGCCGAGCCTGTTTCGCCCCCTGACCGAAGAAGGCCGTGCCGCGCTCGACCGCGTGATCGGCGACCTCTATGCGCAATTCGTCGCGATGGTCGCGGCCGGGCGGCACATGCCGCCCGACCAGGTGCGTCCGCTCGCCGACGGGCGTGTCTTCACCGGCCGCCAGGCGCTCGCAGCCGGGCTGGTGGATGCGATCGGCGGGGAGCGTGAGGCGCGCGCCTGGCTCGCCGCCGAGCGGCAAGTGCCGGAGGCGCTGCCGCTGCGCGACATCGAGACACGCGGCCGGGCCGAGCGGCTGCTGTCCTCGGTGACCGAATCGATGATGAAAAGCCTTTTTTCGGAATGGCTTGGCGTTGACGCACCCCGCGCCCTTTGGCAGCCTTCGCGCTGAACCGACGGGGGCGCCACGGACTCGGCGCGCAATGGGAAGGCCAGGGATGACGAAATCCGAGCTGATTGCGCATCTCTCCGGCGCCAACCCGCATCTGCGGCTGCCGGATGTCGAACTGATCGTCGCCACCATCTTCACCGAGATCACCGCAGCGCTGTCGCGCGGGGACCGGGTCGAACTGCGCGGCTTCGGCGCCTTTTCCACCAAGACGCGGGACCCGCGCACCGGACGCAACCCGCGCACCGGGGAATCGGTGGCCGTCACCGCGAAATCCGTGCCGTATTTCAAGCCCGGCAAGGAATTGCGGGAACGGATCAACAAGCCGGCGGCGCCGCGCGCGCCCGCGCGGGCCAGCTCGGCGGCCTGACCCCGGGTCTCGCTTTTCACATACCCTCGAGGCTGGACGGTCCGCGAGCACGGGCGCCGCGCGTACCCGCCGTGTTGAGTCCCGCAGCGTGATGCCGGACCGCCGGCCGGCCGCAACGGTGGCCGGGGCGCCGGCATGGCGCGGCAACGCGGCGTGGCCATGGACCGGACCACGCGGTAAGAAGGCGCCATGATGCGCTGGATCATCTTCATCCCCTTCGCCGCGGTCGTGGTGTTGTTCGCGCTGTCCAACCGGCAGCCGGTGGACCTGCGGCTGTGGCCCTTCGACCTGGTCTGGCAGGCGCCGCTATCGGTCGCGGTGCTCGCGGCCGCGGCGGTGGCGTTCCTGATCGGGGCGGGCATCGTCTGGGTGTCGGGCATGCCGCAGCGCAGCCGGGCGCGTGCGTCCATCCGCCGTGCGGAGGGGCTGCAGCGGGAAGTGGACACGGCCCGCGCACGCGAACGCGCTGCCGCCGCCGACCGGCTGGCGGGGCCAACCGCATGATCGCGCGGCCGACGGGCGGCGCGGCGCGGATCATCCCGGCGCTGGATACGGGTGACTTGGCACGGGCCGGGGCACTGGCGGCGTCGCTCGCGCCGCATTGTGGGCTGCTGAAGGTAGGGCTGGAGCTGTTCTGCGCCGCCGGCGGACCGGCGGTGACCGCGACGGCGCGTCACCGCCCGGTCTTCCTGGATGTGAAGCTGCACGACATCCCGAACACGGTGGCCGGTGCGCTGCGGTCGCTGCTGCCGCTGAAGCCGGCCATGGTGACGCTGCATGCCGGAGGCGGCCCGGCGATGATCGCCGCCGCGCGGGCGGCGGCGGAGAAGGCCGGCGCCGACCGACCCATCCTGCTGGCTGTCACCGTGCTGACCAGCATGGACGCGGCGGCGCTCGCCGCGACCGGCGTGGCCGACAGCCCGGCCGACCAGGTGCTGCGCCTGGCCCGCATGGCCATCGCCGCCGGCGCCGATGGCCTGGTGTGCAGCCCCCATGAGGCGGCGATGCTGCGCGCCGATCTCGGCCCCGGCCCCGTGCTGGTGGTGCCCGGCGTACGCCCGCCCGGCAGCGATGCCGGGGACCAGGCGCGCACCGCCACCCCGGCCGAGGCGGTCGCCGCCGGCGCCGACTGGATCGTGGTGGGGCGGCCCATCACCGGCGCGCCCGACCCGGCCGCCGCCGCCGCCGCCATCGCCGCATCCCTGCCCGGCTGACGCCATGCCTGTCGAAGTGAAGATCTGTGGCATCCGCGATGCCGAGGCGCTGGACGCCGTCGTCGAGGCCGGTGCGGATTACGTCGGCTTCGTCTTCTTCCCGCCCTCCCCGCGCGCGGTCACGCCGGCGCAGGCCGGGGCGCTGTCGGCGCGCCATGCTGGCGGGCCGGTGCGGGTCGGCCTGGTCGTTGATCCGACCGATGACGACCTCGCCACCATCCTGGCCGCCGTGCCGCTCGGCATGATCCAGCTGCAAGGCGAGGAGACGCCCGACCGCGCCGCAGCCATTCGCGCGCGTTTCGGCGTGCCGGTGATGAAGGCGCTGGGCATCGGCACGGAGGATGATCTCGCGGCGGTGGAGGCCTTCGCCCCGGTGGTGGACCGCTTCCAGTTCGACGCCAAAGCGCCGCCGGGCGCGCCGCTGCCCGGCGGCAATGCCCAGCCCTTCGAATGGCGGCTGCTGGCCGGGCGCGCCATCCCGAAGCCCTGGCAGCTGGCGGGCGGCCTGACGCCGGCCAATGTCGCCGAGGCAATCCGCATCGCGGGCGCGCCAGCGGTCGATGTCTCCTCGGGCGTCGAACGGTCGCGCGGCGTCAAGGACCCCGGGCTGATCCGCGCATTCATCGCCGCCGCCAAAGGGGGGGCGTGACGCGGGGCGTTGACGCGGCGGGGGCGCTCGCCCCAGCGTGGCGGCGCCTGAAGGAGAAACGTCCGATGCGCGCGCTGCCTCTGTTCCTCGCCCTGCTGCTTGCGGCCTGCGGCGGCGGCGGGCCCCGGCCCGACCCCTTCACCTTCACCGGCGCCGGCGGCCAGCCGATGATCGCCGACCTGCACATGCCGCCGGGCACCGAGCGCGTGCCGGTCGTGATCCTGTCGCATGACAATCGCGGCAAGAGTGACGCGGTCCTGCAGGCCTATGTCGACGCGCTGAAGGGCGCGGGGGCGGCGGTGATCGTGCTGGACCACTACGGGCCGCGCAGCATCGACCCATCGCAGCCGCCGTCGCAGCGCGCCTGGTTCACCCCGCTGGACTTCGCGCTGGATGCCTTCGGGGCGCTGGACAAGGCCGCCGAGAACCCGCGCATCGACGTCCGCCGCGCCGGGCTGGTCGGCATCGGGGCGGGCGGCGGCGGCGGGTCGCTGCTGGCGATGCACCAATGGCTGCTGCAGACGCGCCCGCCGACCGGCGCGCGCTTCCTGGCGGCGGCGGCGGTGCAGCCGGAATGTTCGTTTCGCGTCGCCAACCGCGACACCGGGCGGCGGCCGATCCGCATCATCGTCGGCGACCGCGACAACGTCACCGGCAAGCCGGCCTGCGAGGATCTCGGTTCCTTCCTGCGCGCCGCGGGCGGGGATGTGACGGTCAGCACCTACCAGAACGCCCGCCATGGGTTCAGCGACGCGCCGGGGGCCGTGGTGGCGAACCCCCAGGGCGACAACATCACCCGCTGCGTCTGGCAGCAGGGGCCGGACGGGCTGTGGCGGGAACGGACATCGGGCGTGTCGGGCGCCTCGCTGTTCCGCATCGGCGCGAATGAGCAGACGCTGGCGGCGTATCAGCGCAGCTGGGATGGCTGCCGGACGGCCGGGACCGAGACCCAGGGCGATGCCGCGCTGCGGACGCGGGCGGTGGGCGAGACGGCAGGCTTCATGCAGCAGCACGTGATCAGCGTGCGGCCCAGGTGAAGGGCTGGTGAGCGGAGAGGCTTAACCCCGCCGGCGCGACCATGGGGGAATGACGGATGCTGAGAGGGGCTTTGCCCCTCCCCGGACCTCACCCCAGCAAAGGCCCCAGGGCCTTTGGAAACCTCCGTTTTGGTGTGGAACGGCGCTTGTCGGTGCCAGGATCATGGCCATACCTGGAACCAATTGGTCCAAGCGCCGTCGCGCCCACAGGGCGCCAAAAAATCCCGCGGTCCAGGGACCCGCTGGTCCCTGGTGGGGTGGCTTGGAGGGGCAGAGCCCCTCCAATCTTTGCGCCCATGGGGCGGCGGCCCTCTCAAGAGCATGATCGCCGCAGGTGGAATCACCGGAGGCGTGAGCGATAGCGAACGGATCCTGCTCTGATCACCATCGCCGATCCAGCATGACGGATTGGACCGAACCACGGCTCCTCGCGCCCCCGGTCTCTATGGCCCGCCGCCAGTTGTTCCGCTAAACCCACCGTCTCCTGGGAACGCCGAGTGACCGTCTTGAACAAGCCTCTGCCCAATTCCTTCCGTCAGGGCCCTGACGCCCGCGGCCGTTTCGGCCAGTTCGGCGGGCGCTTCGTCGCCGAGACGCTGATGCCGCTGATCCTCGAGGTTGAGCAGGCCTATGAGGCCGCGAAGAAGGACCCGACCTTCGATGCCGAATGGCGCCGGCTGCTGAAGGACTATGTCGGCCGGCCGTCCCCGTTGTGGTACGCCGAGCGCCTGACGACGCATCTGCGCACCAAGGCCGCGCCGGGCCACGGCGCCAAGGTGTATTTCAAGCGCGACGAGCTGAACCACACCGGCGCGCACAAGATCAATGCGGTGCTTGGCCAGATCCTATTGGCGAAGCGGATGGGCAAGACGCGCATCATCGCCGAGACCGGCGCCGGCCAGCACGGCGTCGCCACCGCGACCGCCTGCGCGCTGTTCGACCTGCCCTGCACCGTCTTCATGGGCGCGACCGATGTCGAGCGCCAGCAGCCCAATGTCTTCCGCATGAAGCTGCTGGGGGCGGAGGTGATCCCCGTGACCTCCGGCGCCTCCACGCTGAAGGACGCGATGAACGAGGCGCTGCGGTATTGGGTCGCGAACGTCCACGATACCTATTACTGCATCGGCACCGTTGCCGGGCCGCACCCTTATCCGACGATGGTGCGCGATTTCCAGTCGGTGATCGGTGAGGAGACGCGCAGCCAGGTGATGGCCGCCGAGGGCCGCCTGCCGGATGCACTGGTCGCCGCGATCGGCGGCGGGTCGAATGCGATGGGTCTGTTCTTCCCCTTCCTCGACGATGAATCCGTGTCGATGTATGGGGTCGAGGCCGCGGGCCACGGCGTCGATACCGACCAGCACGCGGCATCACTGACCAAGGGCCGCCCCGGCGTGCTGCATGGCAACCGCACCTATCTGCTGCAGGACGAATTCGGCCAGATCATCGAGGCGCATTCGGTCAGCGCCGGCCTCGATTATCCCGGCATCGGGCCGGAGCATTCCTGGCTGCATGAACTCGGCCGCGTGAACTATGTCCATGCGACCGACCAGGAGGCGCTGGATGCCTTCCAGCTCTGCTCGAAGCTCGAGGGCATCATCCCCGCGCTCGAACCGGCGCATGCGGTGGCCTATGTCACGCACCTCGCGCCGCGCCTGGCGGCGGACAAGATCATCGTGATGAACATGTGCGGCCGGGGCGACAAGGACATCTTCACCGTCGCCGCGCATCTGGGGGTGAAGCTGTGAGCCGCATCGCGACGCGCTTCGCCGCGCTGAAGAAGGAAGGGCGCGGCGCGCTCATGCCCTTCCTCGAAGCCTACGATCCCGACCCCGCCACCTCCATGGCAATCCTGCGCGGCTTCCCCGGCGCGGGGGCGGACCTCATCGAGATCGGCATGCCCTTCACCGACCCGATGGCCGATGGCCCGACCGTCCAGAAGGCCGGGCAGCGCGGGTTGAAGGCGGGTGCGACACTCGCCGGCACGCTCGCCATGGTGCGCGACTTCCGGCGCGAGGACGACGCCACGCCCGTCATCCTGATGGGCTACTACAACCCGATCCTGTCCTACGGTGTGGAACGCTTCTGCACCGACGCCGTCGCATCCGGCGTCGATGGCCTGATCGTCGTGGACGTGCCGCCCGAGGAGGCCGACGAGATCGAGCCCTCGACCAAGGCGAACGGCCTCGACCTAATCCGCCTGATCGCGCCGACGACGGATGAGGTGCGGTTGCCGCGCGTTCTCGCCGCGACATCGGGCTTCATCTACTACGTCGCGATCACCGGCATCACCGGCACGCGCAGCGCGACCGGGGCGGACCTTGCCGCCGCCATCCCGCGCCTGCGCAAGCACACCGACCTGCCGATTGCGATCGGCTTCGGCGTGCGCTCGCCCGAGCAGGCGGCGGAGGCAGCGCGCATCGCCGATGGCGCGGTGGTGGCCTCGGCGCTGATCGACACGCTGGCGGCGAACCTGGATGAGCAGGGACGCGCGAAGCCGGACGCGGTGCGCAAGGTGCTGGACCAGGTGCGCGCGCTGTCGGAAGCGGTGCGGGCGGCGCGGAAGGCTGCCTGAAGGTTGGAGGGGCGCTGCCCCTCCAAGCCACTCCGCCAGGAGCCAGCGGGCTCCTGGACCACGGTCTTTTGGCTTATGCCGCCGGCGGGCGAAGGGTCGCACCGGATTGCCGAACAGGATCGAGGCGCGCACGCCCTGGAGCATTTCAGGCGTCGCGCAGGCAAGATCCCTTGCAACGCCGGCGCGCCCATCCTGCCCAACGCCCAGTGACGGTTTCCAAAGGCCCACTGGCCTTTGGTGGGGAGAGGTTCGGAGAGGGGCAAAGCCCCTTTCCGAGGCGCCGCTCACCACGATCCACGCGCATGAGGTAAGGCCTCTCTCCAGTCACCCCCACGCAGTTGTCCCGCGCGCCGCGCCGGTGTCATGCTCCACCCGACAGGGACAGAAAATGGGGCTCACGACCATGCATCGCAGGGATCTGCTTGCCGCCGGCTTCGCGACTCTCGCGGCACCAGCGCTTGGGCAATCGGCACGCGCGCGCACGCTGCGCTTCGTGCCGCAGGCGAACCTCACCTCGCTCGATCCGATCTGGACGACCGCGGCAGTCACCGAGAATCATGGCTGGACCGTGTTCGACACGCTGTACGGCATGACCGACGACCTCAAGGTCGCGCCGCAGATGGCCGAGAGCCACAGCGTCTCCGATGACAGCCTGACCTGGCAGGTGCGCCTGCGCGACGGCCTGACCTGGCATGACGGGGAGAAGGTGACGGCGCGCGACTGCGCCGCCAGCCTCAATCGCTGGAGCAAGCGCGACACCTTCGGCCAGTCATTGGGCGCGGTGGTGGAAGCCTGGGAGGCTGCCGACGACCGCACCATCCGCATCCGGCTGAAGACCAAGTTCCCGCTGCTGCTGGAAGCGCTGGCCAAGCCCGCCGCGGTGGTGCCCTTCATGATGCCGGAACGCCTTGCGCGCACCGACCCGTTCCAGCAGATAACCGAGGTGATCGGCTCCGGCCCCTATCGCTTCCTGAAGGATGAATACGTCTCCGGCAGCCGCGTCGCCTACGCGAAGTTCGATGGCTATGTGCCGCGGCAGGAACCGCCGTCACGCACCGCCGGCGGCAAGATCGCGCATATGGAACGCGTCGAATGGACCATCATGCCCGACAGCGCGACCGCCGCCGCGGCGCTGCAGGTTGGTGAGATCGACTGGTGGGAACAGATCAACGCCGACCTCGCGCCACTGTTGCGCCGCGCGCGGGGCGTCGAGGTAAAGGTGCTGAACACGCTGGGCTATATCGGCGTGGCGCGCTTCAACATGCTGCACCCGCCCTTCGACAAGCCGGAGATCCGCCGCGCCCTGCTGCGCGTGATCAACCAGGAAGACTATCTGCGCGGGGTCACGGGCAACGACCCTTCATCCTTCCGCACCTGCCATTCGATGTGGCCCTGTGGCACGACCTATGAGAGCACCACCGGCAACGACCTGCTGCGCGGACCGCGCGACTTCGACCGTGCACGGGCCGAGATCCGCGCCGCCGGCTACAATGGCGAGAAGGTCGTCATCATCAACCCGACCGACTTCCCAACCATCGGCCCCTTCGGCCAGGTGACGGCCGACCTTCTGCGCCGCGTCGGCATGAACGTGGACCTGGTCGAGACCGACTGGGGCTCCGTGGTGCAGCGCCGGGCGAGCAAGGAACCGCCCGAGCGCGGAGGCTGGTCGATTTTTCACACCTGGTGGCCGTCGGTGTCCGTCATCAACCCGGCGGTGGCGGCGACGCTGCGCGGCCAGGGGCAGCGCGGCTGGTTCGGCTGGTACGACAATCCCCGTGTCGAGGAAGCCGCCGCCGCCTGGCTGGTGGCCGACACCGAGGCGGAGCAGAAGCGCCTGGCCGATGTGATCGGGCGGGAATCCTTCGAACAGGTGCCGGTGCTGCCGCTGGGGCAGTTCTTCATCGCCTCGGCGTATCGGTCGGGGCTGAGCGGCTTCGTGGCGGGGAACAGCACCTATCCGTGGAATATCCGGCGAGGGTGAGGGTGCCGATGGGACGGACCACGCGCCGATGACGATCCGAAGAAAGCCGTCGCCGCTCTCCTGACCTCCCCCCGCCAAATGCCAACGGGGCTTTGGAAACCCTCACGGCGTGGAGGGCGCGGCAGGCACGCCACAAATACGCAGGCGGCACCACGCCCGACGCCCCGGATTCATGTCAGGGCGCCGCGCCTGCGGCAGGCTTCACCCCGGCGCGCCCTGATCCTGACACCAGGTCCCCGCGGTCCAGGGGCCCGCAGGCCCCTGGCGGGGAGCTTTGGAGGGGCGGCGCCCCTCCAATTCACGCGCTGAACATCGCCGAGATCGCAGCCGGATCCACATCCTCGACCCGCGCCGGCTGCCATTTCGGCGCCCCGTCCTTGTCCACCAGAACCGACCGCACGCCCTCGACGAAGTCGGGATGCACGTTCACCACCACCCGCGTCAGCGCCAGTTCCGTCGCCAGGCAGGCGGCCAGGTCCTGCTGCGCGCCGCGCCGCAGCAATTCCAGCGACACGCACAGCGAAGTCGGCGACATGCGCCGCAGGATCTTTGCCTGCGCCGCCGCCCACTCGGTGCCTTCCGCATCCAGCGCGGCCAGCATGCCGGCGATGCTGTCCTTGCCGAAGCAGCGGTCGATCGCCTCACGATGCGCCGCGAAGGATGCTTCCGGCGGCGTGGCGGCGAAGCGGGTGACCGCATCGGCGCCTTCGCTCACCAACGCGGCGCGCAGCGCGGCCAGGGATTCGCGCGGGACGAAATGCGTCGCCAACCCGGCATGCACCGAGTCAGCGCCGTTCAGCCGCGCGCCGGTCAGCGCAAGCCAGGTGCCCACCGCGCCCGGCAGCCGCGGCAGGACATAGGACGTGCCGACATCGGGGAACAGCGCGATCGCGGTCTCCGGCATCGCCACCAGCGCGTGTTCGGTGACGATGACCGGGCCGTTGTGGACAGCCACGCCGATGCCGCCGCCCATGCAGACGCCGTTGATCAGGCTGACCCAGGGCTTGGGGAAGGTGGCGATGCCGGTGTTGACGGCGTATTCCTCGGAGAAGAAGGCCTCGACTGCGGCGCGGTCGCCGGCGACCGATGCCTCGCGCACCGCGCGGACGTCGCCGCCGGCGCAGAAGGCGCGTCCGCCCGCCCCTTCCAGCACGACCAGCCGCACCGAGGCGTCGTCCTTCCACGCCGCGATGGCGTCGGCGAAGGCGCGGATCATGGGCAGCGTCAGGGCGTTGAGCGCCTTGGGGCGATTCATCAGCAGGGTGCCGGCGATGCCTTCGCGCGCCGCGATCAGGGTGGGTTCGGCGGTCTCGCTCATGGTCGTCGGCTCCCTCGGGACAGGTCCCGGCGTTACCGGGGCAGCCGGGCGTTGACAAGCCGGGCCCGGCGCCGGATGCAATGCCATGACCGATACGCTGGTGCGCTTCGAGGGCGTGCGGAAGACCTATGGCGCGGGCGGGCCTGCCGCCGTGGTGGGGCTCGACCTCGATATCGCGCGCGGCGAGCTGCTGACGCTGCTCGGCCCGTCCGGATCGGGCAAGACCACCACGCTGATGATGCTCGCCGGCTTCGAGATGCCGAGCGCGGGGCGCATCCTGCTCGAAGGCCGCGATATCGCGCATACGGCGCCGCACAAGCGCGGCATCGGGGTGGTGTTCCAGTCCTATGCGCTGTTCCCGCATATGTCCGTCGCCGAGAATGTCGCCTTCCCGCTGTCGGTGCGGGGCATCGGCCGGGCGGAGCGGGATGCGCGCGTGCTGAAGGCGCTGGCGATGGTGCGGCTCGAGGGCTACGCCGACCGTCGCCCGGTGCAGCTTTCGGGCGGGCAGCAGCAGCGCGTCGCGCTTGCCCGCGCGTTGGTCTTCGAACCGCCGATCGTGCTGCTGGATGAACCGCTCGGCGCGCTGGACAAGGCGCTTCGGGAGGAGATGCAGCTCGAGATCCGCCACATCCACCAGCGCCTGGGCGTGACGATGATGTACGTCACCCATGACCAGGCCGAGGCGCTGACCCTGTCCGACCGCATCGCGGTGTTCCAGGGCGGGCGCATCCGCCAATGCGCGGATCCGAAGCGGCTGTACGACCGCCCGGCGGATGCCTTCGTCGCCGGCTTCGTCGGCGAGAACAACCTGCTGCCCGGCCGTGTCGAAAGGCGCGACGGCGACGAGGTCACGGTGCGCCTGCGCTGCGGCCCGTTGGTCGCGGCCCAGGCGGCGGATTGCGGCGGGGAGGGGGAAGCCTGCCTGGTCGCGATCCGGCCGGAACGCATCGCCGTGGCGGGTGTCACGGCGTCGGACCTTGGGGAAGGCGCGCTGCCGGCCATCCTGCAGGAGGCGATCTTCCTCGGCGACCATGTGCGGCTGCGGCTGAGCGTGGGCGATGGCGGGGAGATCCTGGCCAAGCGCCCCGCCGGCATCGGGTCCCTGCCCGAGCCGGGCGGGCCAGCGGCGATCGCCTGGCCGGAGGGTGCCGCCTTCGCCTTCCGCGACGGAGCGTGAACGGCCGGGGCGGCGTGATATCTGCCCATTGGGATCGCGGCCGCGCCACGAACCGGAAGCGCGGAGGCGCGACAGCGCCCGGGCCACCCGCCAGCGCGACGGCGGGCCCCATGCCGACCCCCTGCGCTTTGCTGCACAACGCTGGTGGAACTCCGTCATGGCAACGGCGCGGGTCAAACCTCCTGCCGTTGCCATCACGCACGGGCACGGTCCGTCACGCCATCAGGCAGGTACGTAGGTCAACCTGATCACGTCCTCACCCATGGCATCGCTGGCCACAAGGCGCAGCCGTGGCCGGGGGCCGGCGAAGAACGGCGTGCCGCGACCGAGCACGACCGGATGGAGGTAGAGGCGATACTCATCGATCAGGCCAAGGTCGGTCAGGCTTCGTGCCAGAACTGGGCCGCCGACCTGAATCTCCCCGGTGCGCTCAGTCTTGAGCCTGCGTATCGCCGCCCCGATGTCATCATCGACAAGGGTGGCGTTGGGGCCCACTGACCTCAAGGACCGCGATACGACCCATTTCGGCTGGCGCCGCCACGCGGCCGCGAAGTCACGCCGCGCCGCGTCCCACTCGGGATGATCCTCGTCCCAATAGCGCATGATCTCGTACAGCCGTCGGCCGTACATGCTGCCCACCTGGTCGCGCGCCTGCTCGATGAAGTGACGGAAAAGCGCTGGGCCTGGCGCAAACGCCATATGGTCGACGTAGCCGTCCAAGGATTGGTTCATGCCAAAGACAAGCTTCGCCATGATGCAATTCCTTCGCCCCGAGCCTTTGAGGATAGGGCGAGCCGGCGGCGCATGGAAGCAAGGTCGGAACAATCCGCGCGTCACTTCATGGTGCGACCGACAATCGGAGGTCCGCCTCCTGGCGATCTCCTGTCAGTGATGGTGGTTCCCACGCGGGTACCCGGCGCATGATTGATGTCGCTCGCCGATGAAGCTGGCGTCTGGGGTCCAGGTTTGACGATGGCGATAATTTGGTCGGGCCGGCGTGGCCGGCATCGATTTTCGGCTTTCGCCGATTCCGCCTCGGCCGATCAGGCTTTAGGGTTCATTCCTGCCCGGGAGAAGGAGACGACCGCCATGCATCGCCGTACCGTCCTCAAGGGGGCGCTGGCCGCCAGCGCCCTGCCGTCTGTTGTCCGCGCCCAGGGCCGTGACCTGACCGTCGTCTCCTGGGGTGGCGCCTATCAGGACGCCCAGCGGGAGGTCTATTTCCGCCCCTTCCAGCAGGCCACGCGCACGCGCCTGCTCGAGGAAACCTGGGATGGCGGCATCGGCGTGCTGCGGTCGCGCATTGCCTCGGGTGCGAACACCTGGGACGTGGTGCAGGTCGAATCCGAGGAGTTGCTGATCGGCGCCGATGAGGGCCTGTTCGAACCGATGGACTGGGCCGCGATCGGCGGCCGCGACGCCTATATCCCCGAGGCGGTGAACGACCACGGCGTCGGCGCGATCCTGTATTCCTTCATCATCGCCTATGACCGCGCCCGCATGGCGACGGGGCCGACGAACTGGGCGGATTTCTTCGACACCGCGCGCTTCCCCGGCAAGCGCGGCATGCGCAAGGGGCCGAAGACGACGCTGGAGATGGCGCTGATGGCCGATGGCGTGCCGCCGGCCCAGGTCTACCAACTGCTCGGCACGCCGGCGGGGGTGGATCGCGCCTTCCGCAAGCTGGATGGCATGAAGGCCGACATCGCCTGGTTCGAGCGCGGGTCGCAGCCGCCGCAATGGCTCGCCGCCGGGGAGGTGGCGCTGACCGTCGCCTACAACGGCCGCATCTCGGCGGCGAATGCGACGGATGGGCGCAACTTCGCGATCGTCTGGACCAACAACATCTTCACCCTGGATTCCTGGGTGATCATGAAGGGCAGCCCGAACAAGGCGCGCGCGCTGGAATTCCTGAAGTTCGTCGGCCAGCCGGAAATCCAGGCCACGCTGCCGCCGAAGATCCCCTACGGCGTCACGGCAAAGGGGGTGAATGAGCGCCTGCCGGCCGAGTTGCTCGCGAACCTGCCGACGGCGCCGCAGAACATCGCGTCCGCGCTGCAACTGAGCGACCGCTTCTGGCTGGATAACCTCGACCGGCTGACGCAGCGGTTCAATACGTGGGTGTCGCGGTGACGGTGAAGGCCGGAGGGGCGCTGCCCCTCCGGACCTCCCCGCCAAAGGCTTAAGGCCTTTGGGAACCCCCTTTTGGTGCCGGGCGGCCGGGGCGTCCTGCTTCAGGGCGACGGCCGACCTGCGCCAGGGTGGGGCCGGCATGTGTCGCGTGGTGCCCAGGCCAGAACAGATGCCGACATGGCCCGGCACGCCAGGCGACGAAATCCCTGCCCCCCGGCGCCAGGTCGGGGTTTCCAAAGGCCTTAAGCCTTTGGTGGGGTGGCTTGGAGGGGCAAAGCCCCTCCAACCGTCCTCCAGCACAGGCCTGTGCGAGCGTTCCAAGCCACGCGCCCTCCCATGAACCGCCCCGCCCTGCTGACAGCCCCGCTCCTGCTGTTCCTCCTCGTCACCTTCGTCGCCCCGATCGGCGCGTTCCTGTGGCGCGGTGTCACGGATTCCGAGGTCGCCCCTGTCCTGCCGCGCACCGTCGTCGCGCTGGCGTCCTGGACCGGTGAGGCAGCGCCCGATGAGCCCGCCTTCGCCGCCCTGGTCGCCGACCTGCGCGAGGCCCGGGCGCGCGACCGCGACACCGGCGTGGGTTCCATCCCGCGTGCGGCCGCGCGGCTGAACGCCGACAAGCCGGGCTTCCGGGGCCTGCTGCCCATGACCGCGCGCCGCGTCGAGGTACCCTTCGAGGGCAGTGCGCGTGATGCCGTGCTGGCCATCAGCGAGGAATGGCGTGACCCCGAAAGCTGGGGCGCGATCCGCCGCGCCGGCGGGCCGCTCTCGTCCTTCCACCTGCTGACCGCGCTCGACCTGCGGCAGGACGCTGCCGGAAGCATCGGCGCGGTGCCTGATGACCAGGCGGTGTTCCGCGCGGTGCTGCTGCGCAGCCTGTGGATCAGCCTGATGGTGACGGCCGTCTGCCTGCTGCTGGGCTGGCCGATCGCCTGGTTGATCGCGACGACGAAGGGCCTGCCCGCGACGCTGCTGCTGGCGGCGGTGATGCTGCCCTTCTGGATCTCGCTGATCGTGCGCACGGCGGCCTGGATGGTGCTTTTGCAGCGCGAAGGCGTGGTGAATGCCGCATTGGGCGCGATGGGGGTCCCCGGCGCGCCGTTGCCGCTGATGATGAACCGCTTCGCCGTGGTGCTGGCGATGGTGCACATCCTGCTGCCCTTCATGGTGCTGCCGCTGGTCGCGGCGTTCCGGGGGCTGGACCCGCGGCTGCCGCGCGCGGCGGCGTCGTTGGGGGCGGCGCCGTGGCGGGTGTTCCTGCGGGTGACGCTGCCGCTGTGCCTGCCGGGGATCGGGGCAGGGTGCATCCTGGTGTTCATCCAGGCGCTCGGCTTCTACGTCACGCCGGCGCTGCTGGGCGGGCCGAACGACCAGATGCTGGCCTGGTTCGTCGGCTTCTATGCGACGCGCAGCGTGAACTGGGGGCTGGCGGCCGCGCTGTCGGTGATGCTGCTGGCGGCGGTCGGGCTGTGTGTCGCGCTGTACGGCAGGCTGGCGGGGTTCCGCCGGCCGGGGGCGGCGTGATGGCGCGCGCCCTGTTATGGGTGGCGAGCGTGCTGGTGGCGCTGTTCCTGCTCGCGCCCATCATCGCCATCCTGCCGCTGTCCGTCTCGGCCGGGTCCTTCCTGTTCTACCCGCTGCCGGGGCTGTCGCTGCGTTGGTACCAGGATTTCTTCGGATCCGATTTCTGGCTGCCGGCGCTGTGGAACTCGCTGATGATCGGCACCGCGGCGGCAGGGTTGGCGACGGCGCTCGGCACGCCGGCAGCGTTCGGGCTTTGGCGGATGACGGGCGCGGCCCGCGCGGTGGCGATGGGCGTGGTGCTGGCGCCGATGGTGGTGCCGGTGATCGTCGTCGCGGTGGCGCTGTTGCTGGCCTTCGGGCCGATCGGGCTGGTCGCGACCTATACCGGGCTGGTGATCGCGCATGCCGCGCTCGGCGTGCCTTTCGTGGTGGTGACGGTGTTGGCGGCGCTGGAGGGGTTCGACCCCGTGCAACTGCGCGCCGCCTCGGCCTGCGGGGCGGGGCCGCTGCGGGCGTTCTTCCGGGTGTGCCTGCCGCAGATCGCGCCCGGCGTGGCGGCGGGGGCGGTGTTCGCCTTCGCGACCTCGCTGGATGAGGTGGTGATCGCGCTGTTCATCGCCGGGCCGGCGCAACGGACGCTGCCGCGACAGATGTTCGCCGGGCTGAACGATTCGATCAGCCTAACGACGACGGCTGCGGCGGCTGTGCTGGTGGGACTGTCAGTGGTGTTGCTGCTGGTGGTGGCGTGGTTGCAGGGACGGGGGAAGCAGGATCGGGCCTGACGGGTTGACGTGTCTCCCGGGGGGGGGGGGACGGTGGCAGCAATGAAACACTGCCGCCGGGAGATTGCTTCATGATGCCGCAGCTCAGATTATGGCCGGGCTTGGCTCTGCTCCTGCCTCTCCTTGTCCTTCCACTGCTGGTGGTCGGGACCTATCAGGAATGGGTGGCGCGATCCGGGCCCCTGCTCGGTGCCGCGGATGGCATCGTTCTTATCCTGGTCTGCTGCGCGGCGCTGTTCGCCATCGGACGCGGCTTGCGCCGGGTGGCATGGCGCGAGCCCATGACCGACGTGCAGTTCCTTGTGCCGCTCGCGATGTACCTTGCGACGTCCTTCGATCGTGTCATGGCCAGCGCTTCGCCGGTCGGGACGGGCCTGGTCCTGCTCATGTATGCGGCCGCCATCTGGCTCGGGGCGCGCGGGGCTCGAATCGGGTCGGCGTCAGCGCCTGGATTGCTGGCTCCCAAACCGGCCGCGCCATCCGTTGTCACGCATCGCCGGGACTGAACGCGCCAGCGCAATCCCGCACCGCCAGCAATCACCGTCACCAGGATCCCGCGGTCCAGAGGGCCTGGCCCCCTGTGGGGTGGCCCGGAGGGGCGCCGCCACTCCAGCCTTACGCCAGCCCCAGCGCCGCGAACAGCCGCGTGCTGGCCGGCCAGACCTCCATCACCTTGGCGTGGAACACCAGCAAGGACAGCACCGCCGCCAGCACCACCACGATCGAGGCCACCCAGGCGCGGACCAGCCCTGCCGGCGGCGCGTCTGGCACCTCGGGGGGCGGCGTTGGCGGCAGGGATTCGGGACGCATGACCGGCGGTGGCGGCCGGGTCGGTGCCGTGGCCGCGACGGCCAGCGGCTCCCGCGGGGCGGCAACAACGGGCGGCGATGGTTCCGGTTCCGCGATCACGGGCTCCGCCACCGCCTCGACCTGCGGCAGTGCGAAATCCGCGCCGCAGCGCGAACAGCGCAGCGTCCGCGCCGGTCCGGTGAGCAACCGGTCCGGCACCTCATAGGCGGCCGCGCAGGCGGGGCAGGCGATACGCATCTCCGTTACAGTCTCGGCTGGCAGGCGGCGCGCCGCAAGCAGCCGTTAGGCAAGCGCCCCGTACGGTCACCGTTGAGGTGCGCGCCGCGCGTAGTCGCAGTTGAGGTGCGCGCCGCGCACGGGCACAACATGCCCATGGTGCGATTCAGCCGTGTGGCCCTCGCCTACCCCGACCCGCGCGGACGCCCTGGTCCCGAGGTGCTGCGCGACCTGTCCTTCACGCTCGGCGACGGCTCCTTCACCTGGATCCTCGGCGCGTCGGGGGCCGGCAAGACCTCTGTGCTGCGGCTGATGCAGGCGGCGCTGCGCCCAACCCAGGGGGAGGTCGAACTGCTCGGCGTCCCGCTATCGCGCGCCAGGCGGCGCGACCTGCCGCCGCTGCGCCGGCGCATCGGCACCGTGCACCAGGAATTCCGCCTGCTGACGCATCTGTCGGCCTGGGACAACGTCGCGCTGCCGCTGCGCCTGGCGGGCGTGGCGGAATCGACCATCCGCGCGGATCTGACCGACCTGCTCGACTGGATCGGCCTGACCGGCAAGGAGGAACGCCGGCCCGAGGAACTGTCCGGCGGGGAGCAGCAGCGCCTGGTGATCGCCCGTGCCGTCGTCACCCGCCCCGACCTGCTGGTCGCCGATGAGCCGACATCGGAGCTGGATGCCCGGCAGGCGCGCCGTACCCTGGCTCTGCTCGCGGAGATGAACCGCCAGGGCACGACCGTGGTGGTGGCGACCCATTCGGAGGACCTGCCGGGACGCCATCCGGCACGGATGCTGACGCTCGAGGGTGGGCGGCTGGTGGCCGATGGCTGAACCGAAGCGCCGCCTGGCGCGCGACCCGCTCGGCCTGCGCCGGGCCATGGCCGACCGGCTGCTGATCGGGCTGGTGGCGGCGATGGCGCTGCTCGCCGCGCTGGCCTTGGCGGGGCGGTCGGGTGCGGATCGGCTGGCGCAACGCTGGCGGGACGGCGCCCAGGCCGCCGTCACGGTGCAGGTGCCGCAGCCCACGCCGGACCGGATGGACCGCGCCATCGCCGCGCTGCGGGCCCTGCCCGAGGTCGCCGCCGCCGAGGCGGTGGACCCCGCCCGCATGGCCGAATTGCTGCGCCCCTGGCTGGGCGGGGCGGAGGGCCTGCCGCTGCCCGGCGTGATCGAACTGCGCCTCGCGAACCTGTCGGCCGACGCGACGCTGATCGGCGACCGGGTGGCGGCCGAGGTGCCCGGCGCGGTGACCGAGGCGCATGGCGTCTGGGTCGCGCATCTCGCGGCGCTGGCGCGCGCGGTGCAGGGGCTGGCGTTGGCGATCCTGGCGCTGGTCGCCGGCGTGGCGGCGGCGGTGGTGGGCGTGGCGGTTCGCGCGGGGCTTTCTGCGCGGCGCGACGCGGTGCTGGTGCTGCACGGGCTGGGTGCCACGGATGCCGATGTGGCCGGGCGCTTCGCCCGACGCGCGGCGCGGCTGGCCGGCATTGGCGCGGCCGGCGGCACGGCGCTGGCGCTGCCGGCGCTGGCCGGCCTTGCGGCGCTGGCCGGGCCGTTGGCCGGCGACGCGACGCTGCACAACCTGCCCTGGGTCGACCTCGCGCTGCTGCCCGCCATGGCAGCATTGCTGGCCTGGGTGGCGACGCAGGCGACGGTCCGCCGGTGGCTGCGGCGCCTGCCGTGATGGCGGGGCGACCGCGATGAGCGAGACCGAGGCCACCGCGCCGCCGTCACGCCAGTCGCGGCGTCGATCGGTGCTGCCATGGTTGGCCCTGCTGCTGCCTGTCGTGCTCGTGGTGGGTTTCGCAGTGTTCGTGGCGCGCGCGCTGGATCCGGCTGAACCGGCGATGCGCGAAACCGACGGCATCGTGGTGCTGACCGGGGGCAGCGAACGCGTGGCGACGGGCCTGCGCCTGCTGGCCGAAGGGTTGGCGCCGCGGCTGCTGATCTCGGGCGCGCATCCCGAGGCGGGGCTCGCCGACATCGCCGCCGCCGCCGGGCAGGACGCCACCGCGGTCGCGGGGCGCGTCGCGATCGGCCGCGCGGCGGCGACGACGCGCGGCAACGCCGTCGAGATCGCCGCCTGGGTGCACACCGATGCGGCGCGGTCGCTGCGCGTGGTCACCGCGAGCTACCACATGCCGCGTGCCCTGCTGGAACTGCGCCGCGCGCTGCCGGGGGTCGAACTGGTGCCGCATGCCGTCGTACCGGTCACATTGCGGGCATCGGGCGCCCTGCGGCGACCTGCGGTCTGGGGACTGTTGCTGGGTGAGTACGGGCGCTACCTGCTGGCGCGCGCCGGGCTTTCGGCGCTGGCCAGCCCGAGGCGTGACCCATGACCACACTGCGTTCCCTGCTGTTCAACATCTACTTCATCGGCGGCACGGCGCTGACCATCATCGTCGGCATACCGATGCTGGCCTTCCCGCCGCCGCTGCTGACGCGCTTCATCGTGTTCTGGGCCACCGCCATGCTCGGCGGGCTGCGGGTGATCTGCGGCGTCCGGCTGGAGGTGACGGGGATGAAGAACCTGCCACCGGGCGGGTCGATCATCGCCGCGAAGCATCAATCGGCCTTCGACACCATGGTCTGGCTCATGCTGGTGCCGAACAGCGTCTATGTCGCCAAAAAGGAACTGCTGGAGATCCCGGGGTGGGGCTGGCTGGCGCGGCATTGCGGGCAGCTTTCGGTGGACCGCACGGCCGGGGCCGCGGCGCTGCGCACCATGGTGCGGGAAGCCAAGGCGACCCTGGCGGGCGGACGCCCGGTGGTGATCTTTCCCGAAGGCACGCGCACCGCGCCGGGCGAACGCGTCACCTATCAGCCGGGCGTCGCCGCCCTGGCCGCGGCGAGCGGCGCCCCGGTGGTGCCCGTGGCGACCGACAGCGGCCGCGTGTGGGGCCGGCGCGCCTTCCGCAAGACGCCCGGCGTCATCCACATCTCGATCCTGCCGCCACTGCCGCCCCGCCTGCCGCGCGCAGCGCTGATGAGCATGCTGGAGGAGATGGTGGAGACCGAGACCAGCCGGTTGTTCAGCCTGCCGGGGCGTTGTGGATAAGTCTGGGGAGAGACGTCGGGGATAACTTCATTCGAGGGGTCAGGATACTGGGTCAATCCACTGTAAAATAATACTATTTTTTGCGCTTCCCGCTGCTGTGGATGAACGGCGCCGGGTGATCGGGGAAGCCTTTGTCGTGAAGACGATGTGGTGTCTCGCCACTCGGCATGCGCGGCCCGGTGCTGGCGCGCATGGCGCGGCGACGCTTCGCTTCGCGATGGGGAACAAGCGGGGGTGTTGCAGCCCGGTCCACCTTCAGAGACGGCCAAAGCCCACGGCCGGCGCGGAGCCTATCCGGGCAGGAGCCCAGCGATCCGGTCCAGCCCGGCATCGCGAACGCCCATCTGCCGCAGATGCGCCAGCGTGTTCATCAGGTAGTCGCGGTTCGCACCCATCTGGCCATGGCCGGCGGCAATGGCCGCCGCCGCCCGTTCCGGCGGAAGCCGGCCGCAATACAACCGGCAATCCCGGTTCGCCACATAGGCCACCGCCCGTACCAGCCGCCCCGAATCCAGCAGCCGCAACGGCAGCATGCGGCGATGATAGACCTGCTCCGCCCCATCGGGCAGTTCGCGGTCATCGAGATAGGCAAGCACCGCCGCCGCATCCCGCGCGGCGACACCATAGGCAAGGCCGCGGCACGCCCCGCCGCGATCGAGGCCCAGCACCAGACCGGGCTGTTCCGGAGTGCCACGATACCGGTGGGACCACAGGCAGAACCGTCGATGAAACCCGCGCAGCAATGCCGGATGAGCCGCCGCATGGATGAATCCCGGCCGCCAGATCAGCGACCCATAAGCGAAGACATACAGATGCCCATCGGCATCGAGACTGTCCCGCATCGCGTCATCGTGCATGTCGTGCCCATCCGCGCCGCGCCAGGCGGCGCCACCGCGCCTGTGGCGCATGTCGCGTCATCGCGGAGGCGGCGCTATACCGCCGGGGATGACACGCGCCAAGACGCCGGGACGGCCTGGTCGCCGCCGAGCCCTGCGCGGCGCGGGGCTGACGTTGCTTGGCATCCTGCTGCTGGGCGGCGCGGGGCATGCGTTGGCGTGGCAATGGCTGACCGGCGCCATGACAGTGGCCTTTTCGGACTGGGTGGCCCAGCAGCGTGCCAATGGCTGGGAGGTCGAACACGCGACGCCGGCACGCGACGGCTGGCCTTTCGCCGCGCGCCTGACGGTGCCCGAAATCCGCATCGCCGGCTGGTCGCCCGCCCTGCCGCAAGGCTTCGTGTGGGAGGCCCGGCGGCTCAACCTCGCGATCGCGCCCCCGCGCATCGACCGCCTGGTGATCACCGCGGAAGGCGAACAGCGCATCCGCGTCGGCGCGCTGACCATTCCCTATGCCGCCGCCTTGTTGCGGGTCGCGGTGCCGATCGACCGCGGGCCGCCGGCGCGGATGGCCGAACTGACGCTGCACGGGCTGCGCGCGGAGACGCCGGCCGGGCCGCTCACCGCCGCGCGGGTCGAGGCCAGCGCCATGCCTGGCATGGCCGAAGGCGAGCCCGGCCTTGCCCTCCGTGTCGATGCGCGCCAGGTGACCCTGCCGCCGATGCCCGACCTCAGCGCCTTCGGGCGTGATGTCGAACGTGCATCGCTGGACGCGGTGCTGACCGGCCCGCCGCCGCCGCCCCTGCCGATGACGCCGCGCGAAAGGGCGGAGGCCTGGCACGCCGCCAGCGCCACGCTGGACCTGCGGGAAGTGGCGCTGCGCTGGGGGCCGCTGGCCGGCGCACTCACCATGGCACTGCGCCTGGACGCGGCATTGCAGCCGGTCGGCGACGGCACGCTCAGGCTGGAACGGCCGGCCGAGGCGGTGGGCTCATTGGCCGGCGCCGGCATGATCGGGCCGCGCACGGCGGCGACGGCGCAGGCGGTGCTGGGGATGATGACGCGCGTGCCCGAGGGCGGTGGCGCGCCGCGGGTGGAAGTGCCGGTCGGAATCGATTCCGGCGCCATCACGGTGGCGCGAATTCCGCTGCTGCGGCTGCGGCCCATCGTCTGGCCCGAAACTGTCGTGAACCTGCGATAAGCGTGTGGGACGCGCAGCGATTTCGCGTGATCCGCGCAATGGACGGCCATCCATATTCACGGACGGCAAGCGCTGCGCTCCGCTTTTGGGCCGCAGCGCGAGAGCCCCGTGAAAACGGCGTCAATGGCGGTGTTCCCAGCGTTAGGACCCTGTCGGCTACCGCCATTGCAGCGTTAAAGGTTCCTTGCGCCCACCTCACAATCGCGATGGTGCCCAGTGGGCGGGGCGTCGAGAGATGGTCATGGATGTGGTGATTCCCGTTTCCGAGCATGACGAGCAGCACACCGACAAGAGCGCCATCCTGATGATGCTGGCCTATGTCGAGGCCGAGTGTCGCAGGCTTGGCGTGACGGAGGCTGCGCAGCATGCGGCGCAGGCGGCGACGATCCTGTCGCCTTCGGGCCTTGGGCCCGCGCCGCGGCGCAAGACGGCTCCGATGGCGCTGCCGCTGGCGCCGCTGCACTGAAGGCGCGGCGCGATCCGCCGGCCGTGGGGCGTCAGCCCGCGCGGCTGAGCTGGAACAGCGCCTGCTCGCCGAACAGGTTCGCCATGCGAACCGAGCGCCGCCACGGCGCCTTCAGCCCGCGCTCATCCACCGCGAGCCATTTTTCCACCCGATAGCCATCCATCTCGCACAGCGCCATGAAGTCCAGGATGGTGCAGGGGTGGATGTTGGGCGTTTCGAACCAGGGCCGGTTCCAGGTGTTGGTGTCGGGCATGCGCCCGCGCGTCAGCAGCCGCCAGCGCAGCTGCCAATGACCGAAATTCGGGAATGAGACGACCGCGTGACGGCCGATGCGCAGCATCTGGCGCAGCACCTCGCGCGGCTTTTCCACCGCCTGCAGCGTGCGCGACAGCACGACGAAATCGAAACCGCCATCGGGGTAGAAGGCGAGGTCGTTGTCGGCATCGCCATGGATGACCGCGAGGCCTGACGAGACGGCCTTCGTCACCTCGGCCATGTCGATCTCGATGCCGCGCGCGTCCGCCTGCTTTTCGCGGGTGAGGTGTTCGATCAGCGCGCCGTCGCCGCAGCCGATGTCCAGTACCTTCGCGCCATGGGGGATCATCTCCGCGATCAGACGGAGGTCGAGGCGCATGTTCTTGGCGACGTAGCGGATGTCGGAGGGGGCTTCGGGCATGGTCCTGGACGCGCTTCGAGCGGTTCTGCGGGGCATAGGCCGCCGGTTTGCCCGCGGCAAGCCTCGCATGCGCGGAGAATAGTGGCAGTTTCGCGCCGGCAGGACGATGATGTGCTGATGGCGGATGCTGTACCAGGCGTTGCCAGCCCGACGCTGCCGCTGGCACCAGTGGCCTATGCCGCAGGCCTCGGTGGCGCCTGCGTGTTCGCCTGGATCGCGGTGGCCGAGCTGATAGGCGCGCCGCCGGCCTCGCACGGGCCGCAGGATTATCTCGGACCGCTGCGCTGGACCGTGACGTGGCTCTGGCTGGCGCCGCTGCCCTATGCCTTCGCGTGGTTCGTCCTGTTCAGCCGGCACCCGCGCCGGGCCTTCCTCGCGCTGGCGGTGCTTGCCGTGCTGACCGGGGTGATCGTGCCGGTGGCGGGGCTGGCGCTGTTCGCGCTGGGGCCGCTGGTGATCATGGGCAGCGTGCCGGTGGCGATGGTGTTCGGCCTGGCGATGGCCGCGTTGCAGGAGGACGTGCCGCCAGGGCTGGAGAGCGAATGGCGCAGCGCGCATGTGCAGGGCTGCCTGCTCGCGCTGGGGCCGTATTCGCTGGCCATGGCGACGTTCTATGCCATGACCCTGTCGCCCGGCGGTGCACCGGGCAGGGCGGCGCAATTCGTCGTGCCGCTCGCCATCCTGGCTGGCGGGTGGTGCTTCCATGCCGTCTGGTGCTGGCAATTGTTGTCGGCGGAGCAGAGGGCGGCGGCGCCGTGGGGGCGGGTTGCGCTTCTGCTGGCGGGGCTCGGCGTGGCTGCACTGGCCGCGCTTGCACGGGCGTGACGCCGATCGTCAGACGCCGGCCTTCTCCGCCGCGCCCTTCAGGAACCCACCCAGCGCCGCATGGAACTCCGGTTCCTCCAGCAGGAAGGCGTCATGCCCCTTGTCCGAGGCGATCTCGACGAAGCTCACGCTGGCCCCTGCCGCGTTCAGCGCGCGCACCGTCGCCCGGCTCTCGCTGGTCGGGAACAGCCAGTCGCTGCTGAATGACGCCAGGAAGAACCGCGTCGCCGTGCCCTTGAACGCCGCCGACAGGTCGCCGTCATGCTCCGAGGCGAGGTCAAAGAAATCCATCGCTCGCGTGATGGTCAGATAGGAATTCGCGTCGAAACGCTGCACGAAGGTCGAACCCTGGTAGCGCAGGTACGACTCCACCTCGAACACGTCCTCCAGGAAGGTCAGCGCATTCGCCCCGCGCAGCCGACGCCCGAATTTCCGCGTCAGCGCCTGTTCCGACAGATAGGTGATGTGCGCGACCATCCGCGCCACCGCCAACCCGCGCGCGGGGATGCGTCCATCCTCCCAATACCGCCCGCCGGCCCAGTCGGGGTCGCCATGGATCGCCTGGCGGCCGACTTCATGGAAGGCGATGTTCTGCGCCGAATGATGCGCCGCGCAGGCGATGGGTGCGGCCGCCAGCACATGCTGCGGATAGGTCGCCGCCCATTCCAGCACCTGCATCCCGCCCATCGACCCGCCGATCACCGCCAGCCAGCGCCCGATGCCCATATGGTCCATCAGCCGCTTCTGCGCGCGCACCATGTCGCGGATCGTCACCTGCGGGAAATCGGTGCCCCAGGGCCGGCCCAGCCCGCGCCCTTCGGCATCCGTCATCTCGGACCGCGGGCCGGTCGTGCCCATGCAGCCGCCGAGGACATTCACGCAGACCAGGAAGTACCGATCGGTATCCAGCGGCTTACCCGGCCCGACGATGCTGTCCCACCAGCCGGGCTTGCCCGTCACCGGGCTCGGTTCCGCCAGGTACTGGTCCCCGGTCAGCGCATGGCAGACCAGCACGGCGTTCGTCTTCGCAGCGTTCAGCGTACCGTAGGTGCGGTAAGCCACGGTCAGCGGCACCAGCACGGCCCCGCAATCCAGCGGCAGGCCGTCGGCGAAGACGGCGTGCTGGTGGTCCACCTCGGGGAACGGGGCGATCGCCTGGGACATGGGGCCGGCAGCATTAGGCTGGGTGCGCCGTTGCCGCAACGGGCGTTGGACGGTCGTGCCACCCACGCGATCGCCCTGCCGCGACCATGGCGACCCGGCGCGCCAGCCCCGCCCGAGCCAAGGGTCGGCTTCCGACGGACAGGGAACCCGGTCGCGTCCCACGGCAAGGCCACCGGAGGATGCGTTGGGGGTGACCCCGCTTGGCGCGCCGACCCGCGCCGTCTATTGAACCCTGCCCATGCCAGACAGCCCCCAGACGCCTCCGGCCGCCGCCGAGATCGCCGCCCTCCGTGCCGAGATCGATGCCCTCGACGACGCCATGCATGACCTGCTGATGCGGCGTTCCGCGGTGGTCGCGCGGCTGGCCGGCAGCCGCGCGAAAGGCAGCGGGTCCCCGCTGCGCCCGGGGCGTGAGGCCGCCGTGCTGCGCCGGTTGCTCGCGCGACATGGCGGGCCACTGGCGCGCGAACGCATCGTCCGCATCTGGCGCGAGATCTTCATGGCGAGCACGGCCATCCAGGGTGGCTTCACGGTCGCCGCCTTCGCGCCCTCCGGCCAATCGGAGGAAGCCAGCCTGGCGCGCGAGCATTTCGGCCCGATCACCCCGATGCGCGTCCACCCGACCGCGGCCCGCGCGCTGGCGGCGGTGAGCGAGGGGGAAGCCTCGGTTGCCGTGCTGCCGGTACCGGCGGAAGGCGAGGCGGCGGAACAGGCCTGGTGGGCGCGGCTGGATACGCCGCGGCTGCAGGTGGTGGCCCGGCTGCCCTTCCTGTCCGCCGACGATGGCGAAGGCGCGCTGGTCGTCGCCCCGGTGCCGCCAGATGCCTCGGGCGACGACCGCACGCTGGTGTTGTTCGAGGCCGAGACCCGCGCCTCCCGCGCCGGCGTTTCGCAGACGCTCGCCGAGGCCGGGCTGGTCGTGCCGTCCCTGCTGCTGGCGCGGGCGGGGGAATCGACGCTCGCCCTGGCCGAAATCGAGGGTTTCCTGTCGGCCGAGGATGCGCGCCTGGCGGCGCTGCCCTGGGCGCGGCGCACCATTCTTGGCGCCTATGCCGCGCCGGTTGCCGGAGACGCAGCATGACCGTGATGCCTCGCCCCTCGATCCTGTCGGTCGAACCCTATGTCGGCGGTGAATCCAAGATCCCGGGCGTCAACCGGATCGTGAAACTGTCGTCCAACGAAGGCGCCTTCGGCCCGCCGCCCGGCGCGATCGAGGCGATCCGCGCCATGGCGGCCGAGGCGCATCGGTATCCCGACGGCAACGGCACCGCGCTGCGCGAGGCGATCGGCGCACGCTTCGGGCTGGACCCGGCGCGCATCGTGGTCGGCAATGGCTCGGATGAATTGCTGGCGCTGCTGATCCTCGCCTATGGCGGGGAAGGCACCGAGCTGGTGATGAGCGCGCACGGCTTCATGATGTACGACATCACCGGCCGCTGGGCCGGCTGCCGCATCATCAAGGTGCCGGAGAAGAATTTGACGGCCGATGTGGACGGGCTGCTGGCCGCGGTCGGGCCGCGCACGCGGCTGCTGTTCCTGGCGAACCCGAACAATCCGACCGGGTCCATCCTGCCGCAATCGGAGGTGAACCGCCTGCGCGCCGGGCTGCGGGATGACGTGCTGCTGGTGCTCGACAGCGCCTATGCCGAATACGTCACCAAACCCGACTACGACGCGGGCGCGAAGCTGGTGGATGCGTCGGGCACGATCGTTGACGGGCGCGTCCTCGGCACGACGGTCATGACGCGCACCTTTTCCAAGATTTTCGGCATGGGCGGGATGCGGCTGGGCTGGTGCTATGCGCCGGCGTCGGTGATCGACGTGCTCGGGCGCGTGCGCGGGCCGTTCAACGTGAATGCGGCGGCCATGGCCGCCGGCGTGGCCGCGCTGCGCGAGCCGGGCTGGATCGAGAAGTCGATCGCGCACAACACCGAGTGGCGCGGCAAGGTCGCGTCCGCGCTGACCGCCGCCGGCATCAAGGTCTGGCCGAGCGAAGGCAATTTCCTGCTGGTGGATTTCGGCGTGGCGGCGAAGGCCAAGGCGGCGGATGACGCGATGAAGCAGCGCGGGCTGATCGTGCGCGCCATGGGCGGCTACGGCCTGCCATCCTGCCTGCGCATCACCATCGGCACCGCCGAGGAATGCACCATGGTGGTCGAGGCGCTGACCGCCTTCATGCAGCATGGCTGAACCGGTTTTCGAACGCCTGTGCCTGGTCGGAATCGGGCTGATCGGGTCTTCCATCGCCCGCGTCGCGCGCAAGCGTGGCGATATCGCGCGCACCGTCGTCGCCACGGCGCGGCGGCCGGAGACGCTGGCGCGGGTACGGGAACTCGGCATCGTCGATGTGGTGGAGGATGACCTCGGCCGCGCGGTCGAGGGCTGCGACGGCGTGATCCTGTGCGTGCCGGTCGGTGTCTATGCATCCGTGATGAAGCAGATCGCGCCGCATCTCGCGAAGGGTTGCATCCTGACGGATGTGGGCTCCACCAAGGGCAGCGTGGTGCGCGACCTGTCGCCGCTGCTGCCGGACGGCGTGCATCTGATCCCCGCACACCCAATGGCGGGAACCGAGCATTCCGGCCCCGATGCCGGGTTTCCGGAGTTGTTCGAGGGCCGCTACGCCATCGTCACGCCGCTGCCCGGCGCCGACCCGGTGGCGGTGGAGAAGGTGCGGGAGTTGTGGCGCCGCTGCGGGTCGATGATCGAGACGCTGGACCCGGTCACGCATGACAAGGTGGTGGCGATGGTGTCGCACCTGCCGCACCTGATCGCCTTCACCATCTGCGGCACGGCCGACGACCTGGCGGATGAGACGAAGGAAGCGGTGCTGAAATTCGCGGCCTCCGGCTTCCGCGACTTCACGCGCATCGCGGGGTCGGACGTGGACATGTGGCGCGACATCTTCCTGAACAACCGCGAGGCGCTGCTGGAGATGCTGGCGCGGTTCAGCGAGGACGCGCACGCGCTGGGCCGCGCGGTGCGGTACGGGCAGGCGGAGTTCATCGAGGACCGGATCAGACGCGGGCGGAAGATCCGCAGGGAGCTGATTGAGCGGAAGCAGGCGTGAGGGATGTGCGGACGTGACCGCGTTTGGAGGAGGCCTGCGACTCGCCCTGATCGTCGGTGCGCTCTCGGCGCCGGCGGCCCCGGCCTTTGCCCTTTCCCGAAGCTTCGTGTGCACGTTCGATCCCGGCAGCGACGCGATCGACGCGCGCTGTGAGCGCGTCCTCTCGGGGTACGTCGAATTCTGGACCCAGTTGCGCGACGGCCGCTTGCGCGCATGGCCTGGGCCCGGCTTCGCGCCGGCCTACTCCATCACGCGCATCGAAGTCGGAGGCCATGCGGACGGCGCGGAGGTATCGCGAGGTCTTGCAGTCGTGAGCGAGCGTCGGGCGCGCGCCGTCGCAGAGTGGCTGATCGCGGCAGGTATTCCGCGGGAGTACGTGATCGTCACCGGATACGGCGCCCGCCAGCTGATCGTCCCGACACAACCGCATGAAGCGGAACCACTGAACAGGCGGGTCGACGTCATTTCACGATAGGCTGCACGGTGCGCCGCACCGGACTCAATGGGTACGTGCTTTGTGCGGGCTGCCTGGATGTGTGCGGCCAAGGGCACCTTGATGGATCGCGAGATCATGGCAGGACGTCCCTGGCGCAGCACGGTGCTGCTGCGCGCAGCATCGCGCGCGGACGGCCTCACCACTCCGGCGGCACGGTCCCCGATCCACGGTCGACAGCCTCTCGCAGCGCCACCGCCAGGGCCGCCGGCAACTGGCTGAGGCTCGCATCATCCAACGGCAGGCTCGACAGCGCCCCCGCGAGCAACCCCGCCACCGCTTCCCCCTGCAACCGATCCCGCCCGCGCTTCTCCGGCTCTCGATCCTCCTGCTCCGCCAGCCAAAGCTTGTGCGCGGCGAAGAAGCGAGGATCGGCGGCCACCATCCGCACCGGCAGCCCGTTCTCGGCAATGGCGACAGCGGTGAAGCGCGGCGCCTCCACCAGCCATTGCAGCTTGCCGATCTCGGCCGCTTCTAGATCCTCGACGTCACGGCTCAGACGCGCGCGCGGGCTGCGCCGCCGCAGGTCGCGGCCGGCCGCGGTGATCAGGTCCACCATGAAGCCGTCGCGGTTGACCGCGCGGAAATCGCCGTCGCGGCGAATGGCGAAGCTTCGGTCGATCTCGCGCAGCAGGCCGAGCAACCCTTCCGGCTGCATCTCGGTCGCCAGCGTCAGGGACCGCCGGGCATCCAGTGCCAAATCCACATCCACCGTCGCCAACAGCCCGGACTTGAACTGCACGCCCGCCGCCGCCTCATAGGCGAACAGCGCGTTCGTCCCGACCACCGCGATGCGCGGGCCAAGCAACCCCCGCTCGTCCAGCCGGCGCAGCACCCGCGCCACCACATTCGGCACGCGGCCCAGCCGCAGCGCGACGTTTACCGGCGCCATGCGTTCCAGCCGCGCCCGCAGCCCCTGCGCCATGTCCTCGGCGCGCGTCTTGCCGGCGCGGAAGGCCGCTTCCATGGCCTCCGTTTCCAGCGAGCGCGGCCCGAGGCTTTTCTCGACCTTGCCGCGGCGACGATAGAGGTAGTCCTGGCCGCTGACGGTCTTCCACGCCATGCTGCCGGCGAAGCGACGCGAGAGGTCGGCTTCCGCCATGCGCATGGCGTCGAAGACTTGCCGGCAATCGACCGCCTGCCGCGCCTGTTCTGCATCTAGAGGGTTGAATTCAGGGTCTTTATCCATGCGATGTCCCTGATGGCATCGTTCGATGGATAAATTCA
This sequence comes from Roseomonas sp. CAU 1739, assembly GCF_039839775.1. Classification (NCBI taxonomy): domain Bacteria; kingdom Pseudomonadati; phylum Pseudomonadota; class Alphaproteobacteria; order Acetobacterales; family Roseomonadaceae; genus Roseomonas; species Roseomonas sp. CAU 1739. The sequence goes on along the minus strand of NZ_JBDOQQ010000002.1, from coordinate 297,223 downwards.
AGTATTTCTGGTCATTAGACCGAAATCTCTGCCTTACACGTCGCGCCGGCCGCCTCCGCCTTCAACACTTCGCCGGCCAGGTACAGGCTCCCGCACACCAGCACCCGCCCGGGCTTCTCCTCCTGCGCGATCCGCGCCAGCGCCTCCGCCACCGTCGGCCCCGGCCGCGCCACGCCGCCGCTGGCGGCGACGATCTCCTCGACGCTCATCGCCAGATGCTGTCCCGGTTCCGCCACTGCCGTCAGCGTCGTCGCGAAGGGGATCAACGGCCGCAGAAAGTCCCCGCTCGCCTTGCCCTTCTTCATGCCGACGACGATGTGCAGCGGCCTGTCGGACCAGGACGGCATGTGCGCGGCCAGTGCGACGCCCGCGCCGGCATTGTGCCCGCCATCCAGCCACAACTCGAACCCCGGCGGCAGGGTCTGCGCCAGCGCGCCGCGCAACCGCTGCAGCCGCGCCGGCCATTCGGCGGACGCGACGCCCCGCGCGGTCACCGCATCGGTCAGCCAATCCGGGTTCCAGGCGCGCAGCGCGGTGATGGCGATGCCGGCATTCTCGGCCTGATGTGGCCCCGGCAGAGCGGCCGGCGGCAAGGCGATCTCGCCGCGCGCATCGGCGTAGAGCAACCCGCCCCGCACCGGATCGCAGCGCCAGTCCCGCCCGCGTTCCAGCAGCGGCGCGCCGCGTTCCGCCGCGATGCGTCGGATCACGTCGCGCGCTTCCGGATCCTGGATGCCGGTCGCGCAGGGCACGCCCGGCTTGATGATCCCGGCCTTCTCGGTGGCGATGCCCGCCAGCGTGTCGCCCAGGAAATCCATGTGGTCCATCGACACGCTGGCGATCGCCGTCGCCGCAGGCTTCGCCACCACATTCGTCGCGTCGTACAGCCCGCCGAGGCCGACTTCGAGCACCAGCACATCGGCCGGCACGCGGCTGAACAGCAGCAGGGCGGCGGCGGTGGTGATCTCGAAGACGGTGATGGGCAGGCCCGCATTGGCCGCCTCCACCTCCTCCAGCGCCGCGCTCAGCACCTCATCGGTCACCAGCGTGCCGGCCAGGCGCACCCGTTCATGGAAATGCACCAGATGCGGGGAGGTATAGACATGCACCCGTTGCCCCGCCGCCTCGGCGATGGCGCGCAGGAATGCGCAGGTCGATCCCTTGCCGTTGGTGCCCGCGACATGCACCACCGGCGGCAGCGCGCGTTCCGGATGGCCCAGCGCCGCCAGCGCGCGTTCCAGCCGATCCAGGCTGAGATCGATCAGCTTCGGATGCAGCGCGTGCAGGCGCTCGACGATCGCCTCGGCACGGGACATGGCGTCAGGCCTGGGCGGGGGTGGCGGGCTCCTCGGGCGCCGGCAGGGCGGGGAGTTCCACCGCTTCCGTCGCCGCGGTCTCGACCAGCGGCACGCGCAGCAGGCCGATGACGCGCGCCAGCGTCGCGCGCATCTCCCCGCGCTTGACCACCAGGTCGAGGATGCCGTGCTCCAGCAGGTATTCCGCGCGCTGGAAGCCTTCGGGCAGCTTCTCGCGCACCGTCTGCTCGATCACCCGCGCGCCGGCAAAGCCGATCATGGCGCCGGGCTCGGCGATATGGATATCGCCCAGCATGGCGAAGGACGCGGTCACGCCGCCGGTGGTCGGGTCGCACATCACCACGATGAAGGGCAGGCCGGCTTCCTTCACCAGTCTTGTCGCGATGACCGTGCGCGGCATCTGCATCAGGGACACAGCACCTTCCTGCATGCGCGCCCCGCCCGATGCGGTGAAGACGATCAGCGGGCTGTCCTGCAGCACGGCGAGCTTCGCGGCGGTGACGATGGCTTCACCCACACCCGCACCCATAGACCCGCCCATGAAGGCGAATTCGAAGGCGGCGACGACGGCGCGATGACCCTCGATGGCGCCATGCGCGACGGCGACGGCGTCATCCATCGCGGATTTCACCTGCGCTTCCTTCAGCCGGTCGGAATACCGCCGCTGGTCGCGGAAGCGCAGCGGGTCGGCCGGGGCCTTGGGCAGTTCGATGCGGGAAAAGCCGGCATCGAGCGTGCATTCCAGCCGCCGCACGCCGGAAATCCGCATGTGGTGGCCACAATGCGGGCAGACATTCAGCGCGGCGTCGAGGTCGCGACGGAAGATCATCTGCTCGCAGGCGGGGCATTTGTGCCAGAGGTTCTCCGGCACATCCCGCTTGAACAGGCCCGAGATCTTCGGTAGGGCCCAGTCTGAAATCCAGTTCATGGTTCGTCTTCGCCTTCAGGCGCCGGCAGCCGTGACCCCGGCGCGCCCGCTTCGCGCCGCCTTATATGGGGTGCCGGGCGTCAGGGCTACCGCGCCGGTCCTGATCGGGGGCGGCCGGGCCCGCGCACCGGTCGTGGCACCGCTGCCGCACCCGGCTGGGGCGCCCGGATGCGCAACAACACCTCCACCCGCCCCGGCTGGTCCGCGATCGCCTGACGGATGATGGCCGACAGCGTCTCGGGCGAGACATCGAGGTCCACCATCGTCGCCGTCGCCTCGTCCAGCATGTGCGAATGCGGGCGATTGACGGTGTCGTAGATCGGCGCGCCGGCGGTGGTCGGCACCCGCCCCAGCAGGCCATGCGCCACCAGCGTGTCGAGCATATCCGCCAGCTTCGCGCGCCCGATGGCTATACCGCCTTCGGCGGACAGGCGCTGCGCCTCGGTGGCGTCGATATGGGTGTCGTCGGCCGCGCGCAGCAGGCTGAGCAGACGGGGCAACGGGCCCTCAGCGGCCAAGCCGGCGCGGCGCACGTCTTCCCGTGTCGCGTCGTCCGCGGTGCTGGCCATGCCCGGTCCTCCCTGTGGGGTCTGGCGCCCCTTCGTCGTCGTCACGCGGAGGGCGTCTCGCCCCGGTCGCGCTCACAATGGAGGGGCGTTGCCCCTCCAAGCCACCCCACCAAAGGCCAGTGGGCCTTTGGAAACCGATACTTGGCGAAGGGCACCCAATGGCGTTGGGTGCCAAAAAACCCGCGGTCCAGGGGCCCGCTGGCCCCTGGCGGGGAGGTCCGGAGGGGCGGCGCCCCTCCGGCACCCACTCTCAGCCCAGGTCGAACCGATCCGCGTTCATCACCTTCGCCCAGGCCGCGACGAAGTCCTTCACGAACTTCCCGCTATTGTCGGCCTGCGCATAGACCTCCGACAGCGCGCGGAGCTGCGAGTTCGACCCAAACACCAGGTCCACCCGCGTCCCCGTCCACTTCACCGCACCGCTCGCACGGTCACGGCCCTCGAAGGCTTCCGCCGTCTCGTCCGTCGGTGTCCAGGCGGTGCCCATGTCGAGCAGGTTGACGAAGAAGTCGTTCGTCAACGTGCCCGGACGGCTCGTGAGGACACCATGCGGCGACCCGCCATGGTTGGCGCCGAGCACGCGCAGCCCGCCGACCAACACCGTCATCTCGGGCGCCGTCAGCGTCAGCAGCTGCGCCTTGTCGACCAGTTGCTCCTCGGCCGAGACCGTGTAGCGAGCCTTGCGGTAGTTGCGGAAACCATCGGCCTCAGGCTCCAGCGGCTCGAAGGAATGCGCATCGGTCTGGTCCTGCGACGCATCCGTCCGGCCCGGTGCGAAGGGCACCGTCACCTCATGGCCGGCCGCCTTGGCCGCCAGTTCGATCGCGGCACCACCGCCCAGCACGATCAGGTCGGCCAGCGAAACCTGCTTGCCGCCTGCGTTGAACGCCTTCTGCACGGCTTCGAGCTTGCCCAGCACCTCGGCGAGCTTGGCAGGCTCGTTCGCCTCCCAATCCTTCTGCGGCGCCAGACGGATGCGCGCCCCATTCGCCCCGCCGCGACGATCCGACCCACGGTAGGTCGAGGCCGAGGCCCAGGCGGTGGACACCAGCTGCGACACCGACAGGCCGGAGGCGAGGATCTGCGCCTTCAGCGCCGCGATATCGGCCGCGTCGACCAGCTTGTGCGTCACCGGCGGGACTGGGTCCTGCCAGATCAGGTCCTCCTTCGGAACCATCGAGCCGAGGTAACGCACCTTCGGCCCCATGTCGCGATGGGTCAGCTTGAACCAGGCGCGGGCGAAAGCGTCGGCGAACTGGTCCGGGTTCTTGTGGAAGCGCTCGGAGACCTTCCGGTATTCCGGATCCATCTTCATCGCCATGTCGGCCGTCGTCATCATCGGCGGGTGGCGCTTCGAAGGATCATGCGCGTCGGGCACCAGCGTCTGCGCGGCCGGGTCGGTCGGCTTCCACTGATGCGCGCCGGCCGGGGACTTCGTCAGTTCCCAGTCATAGCCCAGCAGCATGTCGAAGTAGCTGTTGTCCCACTTGGTCGGCGTCGGCGTCCACGCGCCTTCGATGCCGCTGGTGATGGCATCCACGCCCTTGCCGGATCCGAAGCTGCTGAGCCAGCCGAGGCCCATCTGCTCCATCGCGCCGGCTTCGGGCTCGCGCCCGACCAGCGAGGCATCGCCCGCGCCATGGCACTTGCCGAAGGTATGGCCGCCTGCGGTCAGCGCCACCGTCTCCTCGTCGTTCATCGCCATGCGCGCGAAGGTCTCGCGGATGTCGCGGCCCGAGGCGACCGGATCCGGCGTGCCGTTCGGCCCTTCCGGATTGACGTAGATGAGGCCCATCTGCACCGCGGCGAGCGGGTTCTCCAGCTGGCGGTCACCGGTGTAGCGCTTGTCGCCCAGCCAGGTGTCCTCGGCGCCCCAGTAGACGTCTTCCTCGGGTTCCCAGATGTCCACGCGGCCGCCGCCGAAGCCGAAGGGCTTCAGCCCCATGGATTCGATCGCGCAATTGCCGGTGAAGACGAACAGGTCAGCCCAGGACAGCTTGTTGCCGTACTTCTGCTTGATCGGCCACAGCAGCCGCCGCGCCTTGTCGAGGTTGGCGTTGTCGGGCCAGGAATTTTCCGGCGCGAAGCGGTGCGCGCCGTTGGACGCGCCGCCGCGCCCGTCAGCCGTGCGATAGGTGCCGGCCGCGTGCCAGGCCATGCGGATGAACAGCGGGCCGTAATGCCCGTAATCCGCCGGCCACCAGGGCTGGGATACGGTCATCAGCGCTATGACGTCCTTCTTCAGCGCGTCGAGGTCGAGCGTCTTGAAGGCCGCGGCGTAGTCGAACCCGGCACCCATCGGATCGGACTTGGCCGATTGCTGGCTGAGCACGCGCAGGTTCAGCTGGTTCGGCCACCAGTCGCGGTTCGAGCGGGTCGTGAACCGTGCGGCCGTCGGCTTGCCGTGCATCACCGGGCACTTGCCGGCGCCCTGTCCATGTCCGTCCATGTTTCTCTCCAATCCTCAGCTTCGTTGATGGCGCTGGTCCGTCAGTGGGGACCATATGATTGCGGAAGGCAAACCAGTGCCCAACCGCCAGCAGGCATGCTGGCCGGTCCGGCATCGCGCTTGCCACGGCGGGCGGGCCCGCCGGCTGTCCTGGTTGTCCCGGGTTGCTGGCCGGCGCCGATCACTGGCGCCCGGCCGTGCTTCTCCCTCCCTCTGGGTTCATGACCTGGAGGGAGGCTAGGCGCCCGCGGACCGATAGCGGAAATCACTTCTTCCAAACGGACCGATAGGCAAATCCAATCGTCATGCTAGACGCTGGGCACCGTCGCCGCCGCTTGTCGTGGAACAGGTTCGTGTTGCGGCGCACCATGCCGGGCGGACCCCTTGCGATGAACCTGCGTGACCTGCGCTACATGCTGGCAGTGGCCGAACACCGCCATTTCGGCCGTGCTGCCGAGGCCTGCCGCGTCAGCCAGCCGACCCTGTCGGTCCAGCTGCGCAAGTTGGAGGAGGAACTCGGCACGGTGCTGTTCGAACGCAGCAGCAAGCAGGTGGTGCCGACGCCGGTCTGCGAGCTGCTGCTGGCCCATGCCCGCGTCGCGGTGGCCGAGACCGATGCCATGGCCGCCGTTGCCCGCGCCGCGATGGACCCGCTGCGCGGCAGCATGCGCATCGGCATCATACCCACCCTCGGCCCCTATCTGCTGCCCCTGGTCTTCGGCCCGCTGCGGGAATCGCTGCCCGACCTCGAGATCGAGCCCTGGGAGGATGTGACGGCCGCCCTGGTCGACCGGTTGCGTGCGCATGAACTGGACGCCGCCATCCTGGCGACCGAGCCGGACGGGGCCGACATCGTCACCGCGCCGCTGTTCACCGAACCCTTCATCGCCGCCCTGCCACCCGACCACGCGCTGTGCGGCCGCGCGCGCATCAGCGAGGAGGAGCTCGCCCCCGACGTGCTGGTGCTCGCGGACGGGCACTGCCTGCGCGACCAGGCGCTGGCCGCCTGCGGCCTGGCCGGGCCGCGTGGGGGGTCGCTGCGGGCGTCGTCGCTGGCGACGCTGATCAACATGGTCGCGGCGGGGTACGGCACGACGCTGATCCCGGGCCTCGCGGCCGGGGCGGCGCAGGATGCCGGCATCACCCTGGTGCCACTGCGCCGCGGAGTGTCGCGCACGGTGCGCATCGCCCGGCGCGCCGCCTTCCCGCGCCGCGCCGCAGTGGATGCGGTCGCGCGGGTGATCGCGGAACGGCTGAAGACGTTCTCCAGCGCGGCGGAGACGGCGGCCTGAGGGCTCGGGGGGCATCGTTGGTACGCGTTCAACCTACGGAGGCCAGCCCCGAAATCGAGGTTTCCAAAGGCCCACTGGCCTTTGGTGGGGTGGTTTGGAGGGGCAACGCCCCTTCAATCTTCCGCCTCAACCTCGCGCCAATGGGGCAAAGCCCCCCCGGCCGCAAGCATCACGGCACCCGCAATGCCACGGGTCCGTCCCGCTCCGCCGCCGCGATCGCCGTCGCCGCATCCTCCTCCAGCAGCAGGCGCTGCGCGATGAGCCGGCTCGCCGCCTGGCGTAGCGCCGCCACATAGGCCTCCCGCGTCGGATAGCGTTCCTCCAGGGACGGCCGCGGATCGTTCGCTGCCACGCGCTCGGCGCGCGTCGCGGCGAAGGGGAAGGCGCTGCCCTGCAGGTTGCAGAAGCCGCCGCCGCCGAAGCGATCCTCGCGGAAATAGTTCCAGCCGGTCAGCGTGGCGCGCGGCACCTGCACGCCAAGCGAGCGCACGCCGCCAAGGTCATTGCCATCGGCATCCACCTGCGGGACCAGCAGGGTGTATTCGCGCGTCCCTTCCGCCGGCGGCTCGGTGCTGATGATTCCGGTCAGGTCGGCCGGGTTGTAGCCGGGGCCGAATTCCATGACGCGCAGCGGGTTGGTGGTGCGGCGGAAGGCAACGCCCGGCACAGCCGGGAAACGGACCTGGTCGGGCCGCACCAGCGTGCCGTCGGCGATGCGCGGATGCACCGAGGCCGGCGGCGGCACGTCCCGCTGCACCCAGTCGGTCAGCGCCACCAGCAAGGCCCGCATCGTCTGCAGGTGGGTGTTGGGATTGGACGGATACTCGCACAGCGTCGGCCGCGCCAAACGCGTCGGATGCAGGTCCGACCCGGTGCTGTGCTGGGTGCTGCCCATGATGAAGGTGCGGACATTGGGCAGGTCTGGCAGGTCGCGCTCGCCAAGCGGGTCGGTGAGGCCGAGGCTCTGCCGCCCTTCCCACACTTCCAGCGCCGTCGCGGCATGGATGATGCGGGGGCAGGTGTTGGTGGCTTCGCAGCGGTCCAGCACCGAGGCGGTGCGCCCGGTGATCGGGTCGGTCACGCGGGCATAGGCGAAGGGGAAGTCATAGGCGGGGTAGAGGTGGTCGATCTGTTCGCCCCAGGCGCGGCCGGGATGGGCGAAGCGGATGTTCATCGCGGCGAGACCGCCCCCGACATGCGGCAGCATGCCGTCATAAGCGCGGCGCCCGGCCTCGTCCCGGTTGAAGCCGAGATGCAGGAACAGTCGCATGTTCCGCCCGGACTGGCTGGTCCCATGGACCAGCGTGACGGTGCCGTCGCGGTAGATCGGATTGGCCTGGCCGGCATCGTCGGTGCGGGCGTGGCGCATGAAGGCCGGCAGGTCGCGCATGGCGGCATAGCCGAGGCCGAGCACCAGCGGGTCCTTGCCGCGATAGACCAGTTCATAGAGCCGGCCCGGCTGGAAGCCTCCATCGAGGCAGATCTGCGTATCGGAGGGCTGCGGCGCCTGGCCGGGCCGGCAATCGGCGAAGGACCAGCGGTCGTTCGGGATTTCCTGCCGTGCATCGGCTTCCCGCGTGCGCACGGTCAGGCGCGGCAGGAAGCCGTCGGGGCCGGCCGTGCGGTTGTCGCGCGAGGCGGTGGGGTAGCTGGTGTGGAACAGCTGCGTGAAATTGCCGGAGGACAGGTTCACCGCCGGTGCCGCGGCCTGCACCACGATCTCGCTGCGCACGACGCCGGTGATCGGGCTGCCATCGGCGTTGCGTGCGACCGGCACGCGCATCGTCACGCGGTTGTCGCCCGCCGTCAGGTCCGGCTGCCAGCCGAAGAAGACCAGCGTGTAGCCGCGCCGCATCAGCATGCCGTCGCCGGGGTCCGTGTTGTCCACCCGCGTCGCACCATTGTAGAGCGACAGCAGCCGACGGTTGCCGCGATTGACGATGTCGAACAGCAGGACGCCGTTGCCGCGCGTGGCCTCGACGGGGCGGAGGATGTCGATTTCCGTCTCGTATTCGACCATGCCGCGGGCATTGCGGGGTGCGAGCGCGATGTCCTGGATGATGGCATTGCCGGGATGGGCCGGGTCGACCTCGCCGAAGGCACGGCCACGCAGGCGTTCGTAGCGGCCGCCGCTGCCGAAGGATTGGCCGTCGAAGGCGGCCGTGGTTTCGGTGATCTCGACCCGGGTGATCCGGGCCTTGGCCTCCGGCGCCGCAGCGATCGCGGCACAGGCGAGGGAAAGCGCGGCAAGGGCGCGATGCGGCTTGGCCATGTGGTCCTCCGGTCGGACCTGATTGGCCCGTTCGCCGGAAGAATGACTGGCGATCCTCGCCTGATGCAACCAGGGGTCGTGTAGCGCCGGGTGGTGCGCAGCAGGACATCGCCGCGATACGCCGCGAAGCGATGCCCTTGCGGCATCAGGACGCGAACCAGGCGGCATTTCACGCCGCGGCTCCGAATGGCCAGCCTGGGCGACGCCACGATGATCGTGGTTGCACGAGGAGATGGACATCATGAAAATCGCAGCTCCGCTTGCGGCCGTCGCGGTCGCCTTCACACTCGGCGGCCTGTTTGCCGCACCTGCCGCCCGGGCCGGTTCGTGCCCGGCGGAACACGTTCTCACCACGCCGAGGCAGATCGAGCAGGCGCCCGATGTCGGCGTCGAGCGCGAGATCCTGTCCATGGTCCAGCTCAAGGGCTGGCGCGGGGTCGGCGACCTGTTCCTGCGCACGCGCCGCCTGACGGTGGCGGTGGGCGGCATCGTTCCCTATCACGAGCACGACGACCGACCCTCGATCGTCTACATCGTCAGCGGCGAGATCGAGGAGAACAGCCGGCTTTGCGCTGTCCCGATCCTGCACCGCGCCGGCGAGTGGACCCCCGAATTCGGGGAGGGGCACGCGCATTGGTGGCGCAATGTCGGCACGGTGCCGGTGGTGCTGACCTCCTCGGACGTCGTGCCGCCGGAAATGATGGAAGACCCCCATATGTGAGCCCGGCGGGCGGGGGCGGCCGCGGCCCGCCCTCGCCGTCGTGCGGCACCGGCCGGGGGATGGACCCGGCAGGGGCTCGTGTCCCGTCCGGCCAGGCCGTTGGATTCCAAAGGCCCGGGCCCTTGGCGGGGATGGCCCGGCGGGGTGGTGCCCCGCCGCCCTTTCGCTGTTTGCAGATAGCGATGGCGTTTTGCCCCGATCCGCGCCATATGGGCGCCCGGTGACGTCCGGCCTGACGCCGGCGCGCCAACCGCCGCGACTGCGGCGGGCCGACAGAGAAAGTCGCGGGACCCTTCGATCGGACCGGCGCGGCGTTTCCGGCCACATGGGCGGCCTTCCCGTCGCGTGACCCGCGATGGGCCCACCCCATGCCGCCCGAGACGCCGAGCAAGCCGGACGTCCGGGGCCTTTGGACCGTATCTGTCTCGCCCTCCGTGTCGCATTCCGGGGTCCCGTGGGCCCCATCAGCCATGCTGCCGCCCGCGAAGGTCGGGCGGGCATGGGTCGTGCGGCGCAGGACGGCGCCGCACCCGAGAGGACGACCGATGTTCGAGAACTACTTCCGCAAGGAAATCAACTGGGGCGGCAAGACCCTGGTGCTGGAAACCGGTAAGATGGCCCGCCAGGCCGATGGCGCCGTGGTGGCGCGCCTTGGCGACACCATCGTGCTCTGCACGGCGGTCGGCGCCCGTTCGGTGAAGCCGGGCCAGGACTTCTTCCCGCTGACTGTGAACTACCAGGAAAAGACCTATGCCGCCGGCAAGATCCCGGGTGGCTTCTTCAAGCGCGAAGGCCGGCCGTCCGAATTCGAGACGCTGACCTCGCGCCTGATCGACCGGCCGATCCGCCCGCTGTTCCCCGATGGGTTCCGCAACGAGGTCCAGGTCGTCGCCACCGTGCTGTCGCACGACCTTGAGAACGAAGCCGATGTCGTCGCGATGGTCGGCTGCTCCGCCGCGCTGACGCTGTCGGGCATTCCCTTCTTCGGCCCGATCGCCGGCGCGCGCGTCGGCTACATCGGCGGCCAATACGTGCTGAACCCGACCGCCGACCAGCGCAAGGAAAGCAAGCTCGACCTGGTGCTCGCCGGCACCGCCGAGGGCGTGCTGATGGTGGAATCCGAAGCCTCCGAGCTGACCGAGGACGTGATGCTCGGCGCGGTGGAATTCGGCCACAAGTCGTTCGCCCCGGTGCTCCAGGCGATCATCGAACTGGCCGAGGTCGCGGCGAAGGAGCCCTGGGCGGTCCCCGAGGAATCCGACGCGACCAAGGCGCTGAAGGCGCGCATTTCGGAACTCGGCCGCGCCGACATGGCCGTGGCCTACACCGAGACGCAGAAGCTGGTCCGCCAGAACAAGGTGGGCGCGGTGAAGAAGGCGGTCGTGGCCGCGCTGGAAGCCGAAGGTGCCGACGTCGCCTCCGCCAAGGGGCTGATGAAGGAGCTGGAGGCGGATGTGGTCCGCAACAACATCCTCGACACCGGCCTGCGCATCGACGGCCGCGACACCAAGACCGTTCGCCCGATCATGGCGGAAGTCGGCGTGTTGCCGCGCGCCCATGGTTCGGCGCTGTTCACCCGTGGCGAGACGCAGTCGCTCTGCGTCGCGACGCTGGGCACCGGCCAGGATGAGCAGATCATCGATGCCCTCGCGGGCGAGTACCGCGAGGACTTCATGCTGCACTACAACTTCCCTCCGTATTCGGTGAACGAGACGGGCCGCATGGGCTCCCCGGGCCGGCGTGAAGTGGGCCATGGCAAGCTGGCGTGGCGCGCCATCCACCCGCTGCTGCCGGAGAAGGAGAAGTTCCCCTACACCATCCGCGTGGTGTCCGAGATCACGGAATCCAACGGCTCCTCCTCGATGGCCACCGTCTGCGGCACCTCGCTGTCGATGATGGATGCGGGCGTGCCGCTGAAGCGCCCCTGCGCCGGCATCGCCATGGGCCTGATCAAGGAAGACCGCGGCTTCGCCGTGCTGTCCGACATCCTGGGCGACGAGGATCACCTCGGCGACATGGACTTCAAGGTGGCCGGGACGGAGCTGGGCATCACCTCGCTCCAGATGGACATCAAGATCACGTCCATCACCTTCGAGATCATGAAGATCGCTCTGGAGCAGGCCCGTGACGGCCGCCTGCACATCCTGGGCGAGATGGCGAAGGGCCTGTCGGGCAACCGCTCCGACGTCGCCGCCACCGCGCCGCGCATCACCGTGATCAACGTGCCGAAGGACAAGATCCGCGACGTGATCGGGTCCGGCGGCAAGGTGATCCGCGAAATCACCGAGCAGACCGGCACCAAGGTGGACATCGAGGATGACGGCACCATCAAGGTGGCGGCGACCTCGGTCGAGGCCGCGCAGCGCGCCATCGACTGGATCCGCGGCATCGTGGCCGAGCCGGAAGTGGGCGTGATCTACAACGGCAAGGTCGTGAAGACCGCCGAATTCGGCGCCTTCGTGAACTTCCTCGGCGCCAAGGACGGCCTGGTCCATATCTCCGAGCTGTCGCAGGAGCGCGTGAACAAGACCACCGACATCGTCAAGGAAGGCGACCAGGTGAAGGTGAAGGTCCTGGGCTTCGACGATCGCGGCAAGGTGAAGCTGTCGATGCGCGTGGTCGACCAGGCGACGGGTGCGGACATCACCGAGCAGGTCGGCGCCCGCCGCCCGCGCGAGGATGGCGACCGCCCCGAGCGCGGCGGTGAGCGCCGTGACCGTGGTGATCGCGGCCCGCGCCGCGACCGCGGTGGCGAAGCGGCTGACTGACATCCTGTAACGGCATGGCCGGGGCCCTATGCAGGGCGCCGGCCAATGCCATATTCCCGTCATCGTCATGACGTTCCCGGGAGCGCCCCGCACTTGAAGGCCATCAACGCGATCCGCATGGGCGGCGTGGACGTTCTGCCGCTGGTCGAAGGCGGCAAGGGTGTCGCGGTATCGAACGGTTCGACCTGCGGTGCCTGGGCGGCTTCGGGCGGCGTCGGGACCTTCTCGGCGGTGAATGCCGATTCCTACGATGCCGACGGGCGGACCATCCCGCAGATCTATCACGGCAAGACGCGCCGCGACCGGCATGAGGAACTCGTCCGCTACGCCATCGACGGCGCCATCACCCAGGCCAAGCGCGCCTGGGACATGGCCGGCGGCAAGGGCCGCATCCATGCCAACGTCCTGTGGGAGATGGGTGGGGCGGAACGCGTCGCGCGCGGGATGCTGGAAGGCGCCAAGGGCCTGATCCACGGCATCACCTGCGGTGCGGGCATGCCTTATCGCCTCGCCGACATCGCACGCGACTATGGTGTGCACTACTACCCCATCGTGTCCTCCGGCCGCGCTTTCTCGGCGCTGTGGAAGCGCGCCTACCACAAGACCCGCGAGTGGCTGGGCGGCGTGGTCTATGAAGACCCCTGGCTGGCCGGCGGCCACAATGGCCTGTCGAATTCCGAGAACCCGAAGGTCCCCGAGGACCCCTATGGCCGCGTGCTGAAGCTGCGCCAGCAGATGCGCGAATTCGGCCTGGACGACACCCCCATCATCATGGCCGGCGGCGTCTGGTGGCTGGAGGAATGGGAGCACTGGATCGACAATCCGGAGCTCGGTCCGATCGCCTTCCAATTCGGCACGCGCCCGCTGCTGACACAGGAAAGCCCGATCTCGGACGCCTGGAAGCAGAAGCTGCTGACGCTGAAGCCCGGCGACGTGCTGCTGCAACCCTTCAGCCCGACCGGCTTCTACAGCTCGGCCGTGCGCAACGAATTCCTCCAGGAGCTTGAGGACCGCAACGAGCGGCAGGTGGCCTTCACCGGCGAACCGATCGGCGATCACTTGGCCGAATACGGCGTCGGGCCGCGCAAGCGCATCGTCTATGTCACGCCGCATGACCTCGCGCGCATCAACCATTGGGAAGCCGAGGGCTTCGTCGAGGCGATGCGCACCCCTGACAATTCGCTGATCTTCGTGACGCCCGACAAGGCACGGGAGATCGTGAAGGACCAGGTGGATTGCATGGGCTGCCTGTCCCAGTGCCGGTTCAGCAACTGGTCGCAGCATGAGCCCGAGTATTCCAACGGCAAGAAGGCCGACCCGCGCAGCTTCTGCATCCAGAAGACGCTGCAGGACGTCGCGCATGACGGCGCGATGGACCACAACCTGATGTTCGCCGGGCACAATGCCTATCGCTTCGGGCAGGACCCGTTCTATTCGAACGGCTTCGTCCCCAGCGTGAAGCAGCTGGTCGAACGGATCGCGACCGGCCGGTGACAGCGGCGGGGGAGGGTCGCCTCCCCCGATCCCAGGGTGCTTCGACCATGACATTGACGCTGTATCCCGCCATCGACCTGAAGGGCGGGCAGGTGGTCCGCCTCAAGCGCGGGGAAATGGACCAGGCGACGGTCTATGCCGACGACCCCGGTGCGCAGGCGGCATCCTTCATCGCGGCCGGCTTCACTTGGGTGCATGTGGTGGACCTGGACGGCGCCTTCGCGGGCAAGCCCGCGAATGCCGAGGCAGTGCGCGGCATCCTGGCCGCCGTGCCGGGCGCGCGTGTGCAGCTTGGCGGCGGCATCCGCACCATGGCGGTGGCGGAAGCCTGGCTGGCGGCGGGCGTGACGCGGATCATCCTGGGCAGCGCGGCGGTGAAGGACCCGGATTTCGCGCGCGCGGCATGCCGTGCGTACCCGGGGCGTGTCGCACTCGGCATCGATGCGCGGGACGGGATGGTGGCGACGGAAGGCTGGGCGGAGACCTCCGATGTCTCCGCGACCGACCTGGCCCGGCGCTTCGAAGGCGCCGGCGCGGCGGCGGTGATCTACACCGACATCGCGCGGGATGGGATGCTGGGCGGGGTGAATGTGGAAGCGACGGCGGCGCTGGCGCGGGCGGTGTCGCTGCCGGTCATCGCCTCCGGCGGCGTCGCCGGTGTCGAGGACCTCGTCGCCCTGCGCGACGCCCAGGCGGGGATAGAGGGCGCGATCATCGGCCGCGCCCTCTATGACGGCCGGATCGACCCTGGGGCGGCGCTCTCCGCGGCTGGCTGAGACCCACTGGCGGAACAATTCACCGCATGGTTTGATTCCCGCGGCGCGTGCCGGGGTTCACGGGCGGTCGGACAGGCTTCGGGCGCCCAGCCCCGAGGAGGCGCCTGCGTCCAGCAAGGAGCGCCCATGTCCCGCCTCGCAAGCCTCTTCGGCTTCTTCCAGCCCGTCATGCTCAGCCTGCTCCGCATCATGGTCGGGCTGGTCTTCCTGCAATTCGGCCTCAGCAAGCTGACCGGCTTCCCCATGGCGGCCCCGGCCGGCGCCGTCTTCCCCGGCCAGATCCTGTTCTCCGGCATCATGGAAACCGCGGGCGGCGTGCTGCTCGTCCTCGGCCTGTTCACCCGGCCGGCGGCCTTCATCCTCGCCGGCTACATGGCCGTCGCGGTGTTCTGGATCCATGTCCCGCGCGATATCCTGCCGGCCCGCAACGGTGGCAACCTCGCGGTGCTGTTCTGCTTCTGCTTCCTCTACCTGATGACAGCCGGCGCCGGGCCGCTCAGCCTCGACCGCATCCTTGGGCTCGAGAAGCCGGACGCGGCCAAGAACTGACGCGCGGGACGACCTACTCCGAGCTGCTGCTGCTGCCGCCGCTGTCGGAGGAACTGCTCCCGCTGTCCGAGGAACCGCCGCCGCTGCCGCCGTCGGACGACCCGCCTCCGCCGTCCGACCCGCCGCTGAACCATGACGACCAGGAGGAGCCGCCCTCGGTCTTCTTCTCGTTCGCTTCCGAGAGCAGCACCGCCGCGGCCGCCACGCTGCCCGACGATCCGCGGTCCCGGTCGTCACTGCCTGATGAGGACGACCCTTCGTCGTCATCATCCCGCTCGCGCCGCGACATCCCGCGCCGCGCCAGCGCCCGATCATACGCCGCCCGTTTGCGCAGCCCCCACCAGAAGCGGTGCGTCCCGCGCTCCAATTCCTCCTCGGTGAAGACGAAGCCATCCTCCAGCACGCCGATCCCGCGCATCAGCCTTGTCCTTCCGCCCGCATCGCATCACTTGACCTGACCCATCATTCCGCCGCACTCGCTTCCGTTGGAAGTGTCGCCTGTCACAGGCGCCGATTTACCGACAAATCGAAAGGTCATCCGCCACTGTGCTTGCGCTGCGCGTCATCCCCTGCCTCGATGTGAAGGACGGTCGCGTCGTGAAGGGCGTGAACTTCGTCGAATTGCGCGACGCCGGGGACCCGGTGGAGCAGGCCCGCGCCTATGACGCGGAGGGCGCGGACGAGGTCACCTTCCTCGACATCACCGCCAGCCACGAGAACCGCGACACCATCCTCGACGTCGTCTCCCGCACCGCCGCCGAGGTCTTCATCCCGCTGACCGTCGGCGGCGGCGTGCGCAGCGTGGACGATGCCCGCCGCCTGCTGCTGGCCGGCGCCGACAAGGTCTCGATCAATTCGGCAGCCATCGCCGACCCCGACGTGGTGCGCCGCTGCGCCGAGGCCTTCGGCAGCCAGGCGATCGTTGTCGCCATCGACGCACGCAAGCGTGAAACCGGCGAGGGCTGGGAAGTCTTCACCCATGGCGGCCGCCGCAGCATCGGCATCGACGCCGTGGCCTGGGCGCAGCGCGTGGAATCCCTCGGCGCGGGGGAGATCCTGCTGACCTCGATGGATCGCGACGGCACCAAGCAGGGGTTCGACCTGCCGCTGACGCGCGCGGTGCGCGCCGCCATCCGCCTGCCTATCGTCGCCTCGGGTGGCGTCGGGGCGCCGGAGCATTTCGTGGATGGTGCGAAGGCCGGGGCCACCGGCCTGCTGGCGGCGTCCGTCTTTCACTACGGGGCCTTTAGCATCGCCGATGCCAAGGCGGCACTTGCCGCGGCCGGCCTGCCGGTGCGCCACGCCCCATCCAGCAGGAGGGCCGGCTGATGGCCAAGGCCGCCAAGGCGACCAAGAAGAAGCCGACGACCAAGAAGGTCTCGGCCAGGAAAACGCCCGCCAAGGCCCCGGCGGCCAAGAAGTCCAAGCTGCCCTTGCCGGCGGCCGTGCCGAAGAAGACGCGCGCCGCCACCAAGGCCAAGTTGCCGAAGGTGCTGCGCAAGGCGGAAAGGCGCCTTCTGGCCCCGCTTGCCCCGGCCATCGAGGGCGCGGAAGCCGCCATCCTCGACCGCCTGTGGCAGGTGGTGGAAGACCGCCGGCAGTCGGGCGACGCCATGATCTCCCATTCTGCCCGGCTGCTCGCCCGCGGCACCGCCAAGGTCGCCCAGAAGCTGGGCGAGGAGGCGGTGGAGTGCGTCATCGAAGCGGCCACCGGCAACCGTGACGCGACCGTGCTGGAAAGTGCCGACCTGCTGTATCACCTGATGGTCGTCTGGGTGGACGCCGGGATCCGCCCGCAGGAAGTCTGGGGCGAGCTGGCACGCCGCCAGGGTATCTCGGGCATTGCCGAGAAGGCCGCAAGGCCACAGGGCATCCTGCGCGCCGCGGGCACCAGCAAGTTGCCATAGAGCAGATCGCGTTCGGATGGAATCATCTGGACGCGTGAAGATGCCCTCAAAACAATGGGCTGGAGCATGTGGCGTGAGCGCATGCGAACGCAGCATGCTCTAGGCGGCTGGGCCACCGCCTGACGGGCCTGTATCGCGACAGGCAGTCCAATCGCGTCGCGACAGCGCGCCACGGCCTTGGCGGGCGTGGCGGCGCGCGGGTGCTCCGTCGCTCCGGTGGAACAGCGTCCCGCCCATCCGTCCGGCGCCGGTCAACCGTTGCCTTCCGGCGTTCCCGCCGACCATTCCTCGATCCGCGCCAGGTGGTCATAGTCTCCACCCGCCGCGCTGCGCGCCGGATGCGGGCGCGATGCGAAGGGTGCGGCACCCAGCAGCCATTTCTCCGCCAGATCCACCAGCCTGTCGCGGGCCAGGGCGGCGAAGGGCGTGCCGTCCTCGGCGGCCGCGCCCAGCCCCTTCACCTCCCCCGCCTGTTCGCCGCCGGTCAGCCGCCAGTAGAGCAGGTCGGTGACAACCCCGCCCTCGCTGCCGGCGAAGGCGCCCTGTTCCAGCAGCCAGGCCTCGATCGGCAATTGCGGCGCACCGCCGGCGGCGAGGTCCTTCATCCTCGGCACCGAGCCGGTCTTGTAGTCCACGACGCGCCAGCCGCCGTCAGGCAACTGGTCCAGCCGGTCGGCGCGGGCCTCGATCTCGATGTCCCCGCCGGGCAGCCGAAGCTGTGCGGTGCCGGCAACCTCCACCAGGCAAGCCTGGAGCGGGCCGGGCGCTCGCAGCCGCGCTTCCTCCTCCAGCACGAAGCCGCCGATATTCGCCAGCCGCGGCATCCAGAAGGCGAGGATGCCGGGCCGGTCGCGATAGGCGTCGAGGGCGGCCGCGCTGGCGCGCGCCCAGGCAGCCTCGGCGGCGGGCTGGCCTGGCCAGCCGGTGCCGATGCCGCGCAGGAAGCCGGCCATCGCTGCATGCACCAACATGCCGTAGTCGATGGCGCCGACCTCCTCCTCGAGATCCTTGAGCGGGTTCAGGCGCAGCACGCGCTTGGCATAGAAAGCGTAGGGATCAGCGATCAGCAGCGCGGCGTCTGACACGGTCAGCCGGCGCGGCCGCAAAGCCGGCGGGGGTGCGGGGGCGGGCCGCGGGATGGGCATGGGGGCGTCCGGCGCGTCCAGGGCGGCAGCCCAGGCGGCGGCGGGCGAGGCTGGCAGCACCAGCCCATCCTGCCCCGCCAGAAAAATATCCAGCCGCACCAGCCAGCGCGCCGGCACGGTGGGTGACCCGCCGCGCCGTGCCGCCGATGACAGAATGGCCTGCGGTGCCGTGGCGGCCGCGAACAGGAAATCCGCGGCGACCCGGCCAATCCGTGCCTCGGGTTCCGGCAGGCCGAAGGCGGCGCGCATCGGGCGGGACATCCAGGGGCCCGGGTCGGTTGCCTGGGGCCAGGCAGTCTCCTCCAGCGCGCCGAGCACCACCCGGTCGAAGGATTGCAGCCGCGCTTCCAGCAGGCCGAGGATGGCGATGCGTGGATGCGCCGCATCGCCGCGCCCGCGCGTCGCACGCAGGGAAGGGGCGACCGGGCCGGCCAGCGCCGCCTCGAACAGATCCGGCCAGTCGGCGGGCGCGATGGGCGGCAGGCTTGGCAGCGCCTCGGTCAGGTCATGCAGGTGTCGGGCGAGGGGCTCGCCTTCCTCCCCGGCATACAGCCGCAGCCCGCCCGGCAGGTCCGGCGTGGCGGCCAGCGCCTCGGCGGCGGCCAGATGCGCGCGCAGCAGGTCGGCCGCTGGCAGGGCGGACGCATCCGGCAAGGTCGTGAAGCCGCCCAACGCGCCGTCCAGCGCATCGAGCAGCCGCGCCACCTCATCCAGCGCGCCCGCCTTCGATGCCGCCACCGAGGCACGCAGCCCCGCCAGCCCTGGCGCCGGGCGGGGCCCGCGCAGCGCGGCGCGTTCCATCCGCCGCGCCGCCACCACCCAGGCGGTGCGGTCCATCCCGCCGGCGCATAGCGGGTGCTTCAGCACCGCCAGCAGCGGTACCGGCGCAAAGCCTTCCGCCACCATCCGCCCGACCAGCCGCAGGAAGGCCGCCGCTGGGGTTTCGGCCAGCGGCTCGCCGGCCGAATCATCGGCGGTGATGCCGTGGCGTGACAATTCCGCCGAGACGCGCCGCGCCAGGTCGCGGTCGGGGGTGATGAGCGCGGCGCGGTGGCCGGGCGTCTCGATGCTCTCGCGCAGCAGCAGCGCGATGGCGGCGGCTTCCTGCTGGGCGTCGGCGGCGACCAGCCGCGACAGGCCGGTCAGCGCCGCCGACCAGCGCGACGGATCGCGCTCGGTCCAGGCCGGCAAGCCCTCGGCCGGGGTCAGCGCCCGGCCCAGCAGCACGGTGCGATCCGGCGCGGCACCCACCGGCGCCGGGTCGTGCCATGGGCGCAGATCCGCCGGCACCGCCCCCATGGCGGCCAGCAGGCGCGCCTGGCCGGCCAAGGGGTGGGTCGGCGCCTGGCGCACCGCCTCCCACAGCGTGGCAGCCATCGGTTCGGGCAGCCCTTGCAGCACCACCGCGCCGTGCGGCGCAGCAGCGAGCACGCGCAGCAATTCCGCCGCCGCCGGGATGGTGCCGCCGGCGCCGATGCCCGCCGCGACGGTCGGGTGTTCCGGCGGTGCGTCGCGCCAGGCCGCCGCCTGCGCCGCCAGCGCCTTTACCCGCCGCGCGCCGATATCCAGCAGGCCGCGTTCGGTCAGCCAGCGGTTCCAGTCGATCGCGGCTGCGCGCAGCACCGTGGTGGTGATCTGCCAATGCGCGGCGTGCCGGTCCGGCACCAACCCTTCGAGCCGCGCCAGCCAGGCCTCGGCGAAATCCTCGGCCGCGGCATGTTCCAGCATGTCGAGGTCGCGTTCCTCGAGCGCGATCTCGTCGAACAGCCGCGCCAGTTCGCCGGCCAGCAGCCAGGCCTGCTCAGGCGTCGCCGGCCCGCCATGCCGGCGCGGGATGCGCTGCGCCATGGCCGCCAGCACCGCCTGTCGCGTCAGCGGCGCGACCGCCGGCGGCAGGTCGAGCAGGTCGGGCAGGGCGAGTTCGTCCGCTTCCTCGGTGGACAGGCCAGCCAGGGCGCGCATGCGCGGCAGCAGCAGGGCGCGGCCCCCGGCAGCACGCAGGAAGGCTTCCCGCAGGCCGCGCGCGGCGCGGCGGGTGGGCAGCAGCAGGGTGGCGCGGGCCAGGGCCTCGGGCTCGTCGGAGGGCAGGCGGGCGAGCAGGCCGGCGGCGAGGGTTTCGAGGAAAGGCGCCGAGGGAGGGATGGCGTAGAGGTTCATGGGGCGGCGCCCGGGGCGCAGGATGATGGTGTGGCGGGGCGCAGGAGGGCGGAGGGGGCTTTGCCCCCTCCGGACCTCCCCCACCAAAGGCTTAAGGCCTTTGGAAACCTCAACTCGGCGTCGGGCCGGCAGGGAAGGGATGATCGGACAACGTCATGCCGGGCACGGGAACGGGCCAGGGCGCTGGTGCTGTCCATCATGCCCGGCACCAAGTGAAGGTTCCCAAAGGCCTTAAGCCTTTGGCGGGTGGGGTTCGGGGAGGGCAGCGCCCTCCCTGATGCGCGCCCGCCGCCGCCCATCAGAACAGCGCGCGCGCCAGCCCCGCGCGCAGCGTTTCCTCCGCCTGATGCAGATCCTCGGGCGTCGAGAGGTGGAACCACACCCCGTCGTGCACCAGCCCGTAGAGCCGGCCAGTCTCGATGGCGCGGTCATACAGCCGGTTCAGGCTGAAGGCGCCGTCCGGCGCCCCGGCAAACAGCGCCGGGGACAGGATCTGCACCCCCGCATAGAGATACGGCGCGATCTCCCGTTCCTTCGGCCGGCGCATCCGCCCGATCGGGTCGATCAGGAAATCGCCCTTGCCCACCACGCCTTCCACCTGGGTGGTGCGCACCATCAGCAGCAGCGCGTCCATCTCAGCCGGGTCGAAGGCGGCGGCCAGGCGCTTCAGGGCGGGCGTCGGGCCATCCAGCCAGAAGGCGTCGCCATTGACCACGGCGAAGGGCGCGTCGCCGAGGTTCGGCAATGCCATCGTCACGCCGCCGCCGGTCTCCAGCAGCGCGTCCTCCTTCTGCAGGATGATGCGCGGATCGGCGCGGCGCGCCATGGCGGCCTCGATCTGATCGCCGAACCAATGGGCGTTGACCACCGCCTGGCCGACGCCTTCCGCCTGCAACCGGTCCAGCGCGTGGTCGAGCAGCGAGCGCCCATCCAGTTCCAGCAGCGGTTTCGGCCGATCGTCGGTCAGCGGGCGCATGCGCGTGCCCAATCCGGCGGCTAGCACCATGGCGTGGGTCAGGGCGATCATGCGGGCTCCGTCACGGTCATGGGGTTGCGGCGCAGTGCCGGCGGCACGCGCGCATCGAGGAAGTCGCGCAGCGGGCGCGTCGCGGGGTGGGCCAGTGCCTGGTCCAGCAGCCGCCAGCAGCGCGGACCATGGGCCAGGTAATGCGGCTTGCCGTCGCGCCGGTCCAGCCGCACCCACAGCGCCGCGACGCGCAGATGCCGCTGCGCCGCGCAGGCCGCCATGGCGGCGGCGAAGGCGTCGCGGTCGATGGCGCCGCGCGCTTCGAGATAGCGCGCGATTGCCGCCCGCTTCACGTCCGGCGCCACGTCGCGCCGCGCATCCTCGACCAGCGAGACCAGGTCATAGGCCGGATGCCCGATGGCGGCGTCCTGGAAATCCAGCAATCCGGTGCGTCGCGGACCGGTGCGGCCATCCAGGCGCATCAGGTTCGCCGGGAAGAAGTCGCGATGCACGAAGCCGCCCGCCGCGCCGAAGGGGGCGAGCATCGCGCGGATCGCGGCGTCGCAGGCGGCGCGCGTCGCGGCATCGGGCGCCGCGCCCATCGCCGCCGGCCACCACCAGTCCATGAAGGTCGCCGCGGTGGCGCGCGCCATGGTCGCCGGGTCCCAGGCCGGCAGGGTGGCGGGCGGCGGGGCGGCGTGCAGCGCGGCCAGCGCCTCGGCGGCTTCGAGGTAGAGCGGCAGCGGGTCCGCCCCGGCATCGAGCAGCGCGGCATGCGTGGCTTCGCCGAAATCCTCGATGACGAGGAAGCCCTGGTCTTCATCGGCCGCGACGATGTCCGGCGCCGACAGGCCCAGCCCGGCGATGTGGCGGGCGACGGCCAGGAAAGGTCGGACATCCTCGGGCGGCGGCGCGTCCATCAGCAGGGCGGGGCGCGGGCCGCCACGCAGCCTTGTGTAGGTCCGCAGTGAAGCATCCGCCGGCAGCGGCTCCCGTGCCGCCCCGGCGAAGCCGGCCTGGCGCAGGAAGGCGGCCGCGTCCCTCATGCCGCCAGCGCCTTCAGCCGGTCGTCCCAGCCTGCCAGGCGGGCGATGCGGGCGTCTTCCGCCTGGCCCGGTTCCAACGAGATGCGCAGGGCGCCGGCGGGTGCCAGCGCGCCCAGCCGATCCGGCCATTCCACCAGCACGATCCCTTCCAACGCTTCGTCCCAGCCGAGTTCGTCGAGCCCCGCCGGCCCGTCCAGCCGATAGAGATCGTAGTGATGCGCGATGCCGGCCGGCAGGTCGTAGGACTGCACCAGGGTGAAGGTCGGGCTCGGCACTTCCAGCCCCGGGTCCCCGGCGGCCGCCCGCAGCACGGCGCGGGCGAATTCGGACTTCCCCGCCCCAAGCGGACCGTCCAGCAGCACGGCATCGCCGGCCCGCAGCAGCCCGGCGAGGCGCACGGCAAGGGCGTGGGTGGCGGAGAGGTCCTTGAGGTCCAGCGTCACGGTCCGGGGCATGCGGGGGGCGCCGGCGACGGCGCGACTATGATGATCGGCCCAGCCCGTCTATCACGCGGGCCGGGTTTCGGGGGAGTGGCCATGACGGCCGTCATCGATACGGATGTCGCGATCATCGGCGCGGGGCCTGTCGGGCTGTTCGCGGTGTTCGAATGCGGCATGCTGCGCATGAAAAGCGTCGTGATCGACGCGCTGGAAGCGGTGGGCGGGCAGTGCACTGCGTTGTATCCGGAAAAGCCGATCTACGACATCCCGGCGCATCCGGCGATCGCCGCCGCGGATCTGATCGGGCACCTGGAGACGCAGATCGGGCCCTTCGCGCCGGTGTTCCTGCTCGGGCGCCGGGTCGAGACGCTGGTGCGGGAGGGGGAGACGATCATCCTCGGCACCTCGGCGGGCGATGCGGTGCGCTGCAAGGCGGTGATCATCGCCGCCGGGGCCGGCGCCTTCGGGCCGAACCGGCCGCCGCTGGACGGGCTGCCGGGGTATGAGGCGTCGGGCGGCGTTCGCTACATGGTCTCCCGGCGGGAGGAGATGCGCGGCAAGCGCGTGGTGATCGCCGGCGGCGGCGACTCCGCGGTGGACTGGGCGCTGTCGCTGAAAGATGTGGCGGCCAAGGTGACGGTGGTGCATCGCCGGCCGAAATTCCGCGCCGCCCCCGAGACCGCGGCGCAGTTGGACGCGGCGGCGGCGAAGGGAGAGGTGGAGATGGCCATCCCCTACCAGCTGCATGGGCTGAAGGGGGACGGGACACGGCTGGAGGCGGTGACCATCGCGACGCTGAAGGGCGAGGAACGCGACATCCCGGCCGACCACCTGTTGGCCTTCTTCGGGTTGTCGATGGAACTCGGCCCGATCGCGGAATGGGGGCTGGGGCTGGACCGCAACCATATCGCTGTGGAACCGGCGACCTGCGCGACGAACGTGGACGGGGTATTCGCCATCGGCGACATCGCCACCTATCCAGGCAAGCTGAAGCTGATCCTGCAGGGGTTCAGCGAGGCGGCGATGGCCGCGCATGCGATCCATCCGCGGGTTTTCCCCGGAGAGGCTCTGCATTTCGAGTATTCGACATCGAAGGGCGTACCGGGAACCTGAAGCGTGATCGCCGCAGGTGGTCTCACCGGAGGCGTGAGTCACACGACCAAGCACAGGCATGGAGCAGGAGGCGCGAGCCAGAGCGAATGGATCCTGCTCTCGTGACGCTGCCCAGCGCCGCCGCGGCGTGGCGCGGCAGTCCCGATGCCGGGCGCCGGCATCGGGCTGCTTGGCTTCGCCCGGCTGCGGGCGGGCATCAGCCATGGGTAGCGGCATCCAGCATGACCGGTCTTCGCCATGACCCGGGCGGGGCCGCGGCCTGCCCGATGAAAAATCGCGGCTGATACCAACGGCCGAATTCTTCGACCGTTGGCATCGGCTTCGGCGTGCCCTCAGACGCCGGGCGCAAACCTCCCGTTTGCTTGGCTTTCGCCGGACTACCGGCGGGCCGCCTTCGCGGCCTCGGCACGTGTCAATGACTCGTGCCGTTGCTATGACACCCCAAGTCGCGGGATGCCGGACGGTCCGACAAGACCAGGAATCACCCCGAAACGAAATGCAGGTGCCATGGCCAAGAATACGATTTGTCTTTGGTACGACAAGGAAGCCGAGGCGGCCGCCCGCTTCTACGCCGGGGTCTTCCCCGACAGTGCGGTCCATGCCGTTCATCATGCCCCCAGTGACTACCCGTCCGGCAAGAAGGGCGACGTGTTGATGGTCGAGTTCACGGTTGCGGGACTGCCGTGCCTTGGCCTGAACGGCGGTCCCGCCATCCGGCACAACGAGGCCTTCTCCTTCCAGATCGCGACGGACGACCAGGCGGAGACCGACCGCTACTGGAATGCCATCATCGGCCATGGCGGCGAGGAACACGCGTGCGGCTGGTGCAGGGATCGGTGGGGAATTTCCTGGCAGATCACGCCGCGGGTCCTGATGGACGCCATGGCGGCCGGCGGGGAGGAAGCAAGGCGCGCCTTCGAAGCCATGATGACGATGACGAAGATCGACGTCGCCGCGATCGTCGCGGCACGCCGCGGCTGACCTCCCCGCACCTGGCGGCCCGCGGCGCCGGGCCCGCATCTGCGGCCGGCTGACCGCGGGCGGGCGTCGCGCTACCGCGCGAGCCCGAGGCCCTGCGGGTCCTCCTGCCTGGCCGAGGCGCGGTCATGCTCGTCCAGCGCGGAGCGTTCGATCGCCGCATCGATGTGCTGGAGGTAGCGAAGCACTTCCGCCGCCCTGTCCTGCCCCTCCAGCAATTCCGCCAGGCGCAGCAGCGCCACGCGCAGCCGCCGCATCACCTGGATCGAGGTCATGCCGAACATGCGGATCTCATCGAAGGCCAGCGACAGGTAGTCCTGCCAGCCAGGCGTGGGCAGCACCAGGCGCAGCGCGCCGTCGCCATCCGTGATGCGCCCGATATCCAGATCCTGCACCGCGAGCCGCCGCAGCAGATCCTCGATCTCGTCGAGCGCCTGTACCGCCGTGGTCGGGTCGTTGATGGCCGGCGACAGCGCCTTGATGGCAATGTCCACCAGAAGGCGGATCGGGAATTTCGGATCCTGCAGGAAGGTGCGCTCCGGACCGAGATGGATGGCGCGGCGCAGCTCGGCTTCCGGGATCTCGGCGCCGCCATGGACGCGCAGCATCACCGTTCCGTCCATCAGCATGTCGCCCACCGCGCAATCCGCGATGATCGTCGCACGCGCGCGGCGCGCCAGCGCCACCAGCGCGGCGGTATCGAAGTGCATGACGTAGATCGGTGCGCCGGCGAAGCGGAGCAGCTGCTTCTCCGGCTCCGGTGGCCCGGCCGGCAGCACGCCGCGGGTGTGTTCCGGGCGCGCGGCGAAGGTCTGCGCGATCACCGCGCGCCCGTTGTTTCCCACGAAGCGCAACGTCTGGCCGATCTGCAGGTCGCGCAGGCGCTGCACCAGCAGGGCGACGACGCACATGCTGGCGGCGAGCAGCGCGCCGGCGATGGCCACCGAGAGCACCGGCACATGGCCTGTCCCGTCGCGGCCGGACCACACGATGGCAGCCAGCGAATAGGTGAAGGTCGCGAAGAAGATGCCGAGCGCGTGGTACAGCAGGGGATCGCGGGCAAAGCGCGTCGCCAGCCGCGGCGAGTAGGAGATGGCGCTGAACTGCACCATCACGAAGGCGATCGAGAACACGATGCCGGTCAGCGCCATCATGCCGGAAGCCACGGCCGCAAGCGCCGTCAGCGCCGAATCCAGCGCCAGGCCGGTCTGCAGGTCCCACAGGAAGGCGCGTTCGAGCCGCGGCACGATCTGGGCCATGGCCATGCTGGTGACTGTATAGGCCAGGGGGATCGTCCAGACCGGCATGCGACGCCATCCACCGAAGAAGAAGTCGGCGACAAGACTGCGCCGGGCATCGGGCGAAAGGGAAGCAACGGATGGGCGGGGACGCCGTCAGCCCTTCGGAAAGAAGCGGTTCTGCGGCATGTCCAACCCCAGATGCCCGCGCAGCGTCGTCGCCGTATAGGCGCGGCGGAACAATCCGCGGCGCTGCAATTCGGGCACCACCTCGTCCACGAAGCCATCGAAGGCGCCGGGGAACCAGGCGGGCAAGATGTTGAAGCCATCCGCCGCGCCGGTCTCGAACCAGTCCTGCAGGGTGTCGGCAATGTCGGCGACGGTGCCGGCGATCACCCAATGGCCGCGCGCCGCGCCCGTCAGGTTGTGCATGTCGCGCCAGGTCATCGCTTCCCGGCGCGCCTTGGACAGCATGGCTCGGGCGAATCCATGGGAGGTGTCGGGCAGCGGCAGGTCCGGCACCAGGTCATCCAGCGCGAAACCCGAGACATCGACCCCAAGCCGCGAGGACAGCAGCGACGCCGCGTTGGTCGAATTGACGAAGGATTGCAGCTGGTCGAGCACGTCTCGCGCTTCCTGCCGCGTGCGGCCGAGGATCGGCATGACCCCCGGCAGCACCGCGATCTCCTCCGGCCGGCGGCCGAAGCGTGGCATGCGGGATTTCAGCGCGTCATAGGCGATGCGCGCTTCCTCGATGTCCTGCACAACGGAAAACACCACATCGGCGGTGCGCGCGGCGAGCTCGAGCCCGGGCTCGGACGATCCCGCCTGCAGGATAATCGGCCGACCCTGCGGGCAACGCCCGATGTTCAGTGGTCCCTTCACGTTGAAGAATTCGCCGACATGGTCGAGCGCGCGCATCTTCGACGCATCGATGTAGCGGCCGGTATCGCGCTCGGCGACGATGGCGCCGTCGTCCCAGCAGTCCCAGAGCCCCATCACCACATCGACGAATTCCTCCGCCACGCGATACCGCGCGTCGTGGGGCGGGTGCTGTCGTCCGAAATTTGGCGCCGAGCGCGGGTTAGACGAGGTCACCGCGTTCCACGCCGCGCGCCCGCCGCTCAGGTGATCGAGCGAAGCATAGAAGCGCGCCACGTTGAACGGCTCGGCATAGGAGGTGGACATGGTCGCGCCCAGGCCCAGATGCGTCGTCGTCGCCGCCAGCGCGGCGAGCATCGTGATCGGTTCGAACCGTGCGGTGAAGGACGGATGGTCGTTCGGCCCCGCCTGCAGGCCGTCGCCAAGGAAGAACAGGTCGAAGCAGCCACGTTCGGCGATGCGCGCGATGTGCTGGATGACCGGCAGCGACTGGAAGGAATCGTAGGCGTCCGGCATGCGCCAGCCCGCAATGTGGTTGCCGGTGCCCAGGACGAAGACCCCCAGATGCATCTGCCGCCGCGCCATGATGTCCCCTTGTGCTGCGCCCGGCGCAGGGTGGGCGCAGCCCGGCAGGTCCGCAAGATCCGCGTCGCGCCTGGCATGTGCCTTGCAAATCCCGTCGCCCCGTGCACGCTGCCGCCGGGGCCGCGCGCCCTCCCGGAATGACCGCCATGTCCATGCTCCGCCCTGCCCTCGCCGCTGCGCTGCTGCTCGCCGGCGCATCGCTGCCTGCCACCGCGCAGACGTTGCGCATCGCCTTCAAGGCGTCGATGGACGGCACCGATCCGCACCAGACCTTCACGCCCAACCGCAATGCGCAGCTGCATGTGTGGGAGACGCTGCTGACCCAGGACGCGACGCTGCGGCCGCAGCCGCTGCTGGCCACCTCCTGGCGCGCGATCGACCCGCTGACCTGGGAATTCATGCTACGCCGCGACGCGGTGTTCCATGACGGCACGCCCTTCACATCGGCCGATGCCGCCTTCTCGATCCTGCGCGCACGCGCGGCGACCGGCCCGCGCACCTATGCCGCCGCGGTGCGCAATGTCGCGGGCGTCGAGACACCGGACGCCTACACCCTGATCGTGCGCACCAGCGTGCCGACGCCGCTGCAGCCCGACTTCCTGGTGGCGATCGCGATGGTGAGCGCGCGCGCGGCAGAAGGTGCGGTGGATGCCGATTTCAACGGCGGTCGCGCCGCGATCGGCACCGGCCCGTATCGCTGGGGTCGCTGGACCCCGTCGCAGGACGTGACCTTCGAACGCAGCCCCAACTGGCGCGGTGCGCCCGAACCCTGGGCACGAGTGCAGATCCGCTTCGTGCCGAACGACAGCGCGCGCGTCGCCGCGCTGCTCGCCGGCGATGTGGACGTGATCGACACCGTGCCGACCGGCCTGCACCAGCGCATCCGGGAGAATGCGAACACCCAGCTGGTCAACGGCAATTCGGTGTTCACCTACTACTTCTACCTCGATGCCATGAGCGCCCAGGCGCCCAACATCACCGGTGCCGATGGCCAGCCGCTGCCGAACAATCCGCTGCTGGATGTGCGCGTCCGGCGCGCCATCTCCCACGCCATCAACCGCGAGGCGCTCGCCGGCCGCGTGATGGAAGGCGGCGCCACCGCCACCGGGCAGATCGCCCCGCCTGGCCTGATCGGCCATGTGCCGAACCTGCCGGTGCCCGCCTATGACCCGCCGCGCGCCCGCGCGCTACTGGCCGAGGCCGGGTATCCGCAGGGCTTCACAATGACCATCCACTGTACGCAGGACCGCTTCGCCGGCGATGCGCGCAGCTGCCAGGCGATCGGCCAGATGCTGACCGCCGTCGGCATCCGCACCAATGTCGAGGCCCTGCCGATGCCGATCTATCTGCGCCGCAGCGCAACGCTGACCGCGGGCGGCGCGCCGGAGCTTTCGGCGCATCTGGCGATGTTCGGCTCCTCCTCGGGCATCGCGTCGGAAGCGCTGACGGCGCTGCTGCGCACGCCCAACGCCGGGCGCGCGCATGGCGGCTGGAACCGCACGCGCTTTTCCAATGCCGAATTCGACGCCATGCTCGACCGGGTGGACAGCGAGTTCGACCCGGCAACGCGCGAAGCCCTGACGCAGGAAGCGATCCGCTGGGTCGCCGACACCGTCCCCATGGCGCCGATCTTCCATATCGGCGCGTCGTGGGGAATGAAGCGCGGCCTGGCGATGACGCCGCGCGCCGACCAGTA
This sequence comes from Roseomonas sp. CAU 1739, assembly GCF_039839775.1. Classification (NCBI taxonomy): domain Bacteria; kingdom Pseudomonadati; phylum Pseudomonadota; class Alphaproteobacteria; order Acetobacterales; family Roseomonadaceae; genus Roseomonas; species Roseomonas sp. CAU 1739. Next base: position 267,935 of record NZ_JBDOQQ010000002.1, on the reverse strand, counting down.
CACGATGGCGACGGAGGTGCGTCCCGCCCCATGAAGCAACTGCATCTCGGCGCCTTCTTCTTCACCCCCGGCAGCCATTCGGCCGGCTGGCGCCACCCGCTGGCGGTGGCGGATTCCGACATGTCCTTCGCGCACTACGTCCACATGGCGCAGGTGGCCGAGGCCGGTTGCCTCGATTGCGTGTTCTTCCAGGACACCGCGGCCGTGAACGGCAGCGCGGGGCTCGATGGTGCGAACCCGTGGCGGCCCGGCATGGGGCGCCAGGTGTTTCCGGAGCCGGCGACGCTGATCGCGTCCCTGGCCCCGGTGACGAAGCATATCGGGTTGGTGGCGACGGCGACCACCACCTACAACGACCCCTACACCATCGCGCGGCGCTTCGGGTCGGTAGACCACATCAGCGGCGGTCGCGCCGGATGGAACCTGGTGACCTCGCAGATCGAGGACGAGGCCGGCAATTTCGGCTTCGACCGCCACCCTGACCACGCGAACCGGTATGAACGCGCCGAGGAATTCTTCGACGTCTGCGCCGGGCTCTGGGATTCCTTCGAGGATGGCGCGTTCATTCGCGACAAGGCCTCGGGCCGCTACCTGGACCCGTCCAAGGGCCACATCCTGAACCACCAGGGCGAGTTCTTCCGCGTGCGTGGACCGCTCAACTTGCCGCGCACGCCGCAGGGGCGGCCGGTGATAGCGCAGGCGGGCTCGTCGGATGACGGACGCAAGCTGGCGTCGCGCGTTGCCGACATGATCTTCACCGCGCAATCCGTGCCGTCCGAGGGCAAGGCCTTCCACGACGACCTGAAGTCGCGCGCCGCCGCGCATGGCCGCGACCCGGACCATGTGAAGATCATGCCGGGTTTCATGACCATCCTCGGCGAGACGAAGGACGAGGCCGAGCAGATCGCCGGTGAACTCGGCGCCATGATGGATGAGACCAACGCCATGCGCCTGCTGGCGCGGCTATGCGGCGACCTCGACATCCACGCCTACCCGATCGACGGGCCACTGCCGGACCTGCCCCCGTCCAACGCCGCGCGGGCGCGGCAGGAACACCTGATGGCGAAGGCGCGCGCCGAGAACCTCACCATCCGCCAGGTGGCACGCTATCTCGGCACGTCGCTCGGCCACCAATTGGTGATCGGCACGCCGATGCAGGTGGCCGACACCATGCAGGAATGGTTCGAGGCCGGGGCCTGCGACGGCTTCACACTGCTGTTCCCGTTCTACACTAGGCCGCTGGAGGATTTCGTCCGGCTGGTGGTGCCGGAACTGCAGCGCCGCGGCCTGTTCCGCACGGCGTATCCAGGCACGACACTGCGCGACAGCCTGGGCATTCCGGCGCCGGCGAACCGCTTCGCGACAGGCTGACCCGCCGCGGATCCGGGGGGCACGCACGCCCCCGGTGGTGGGCCGGCCGCCGCCTATCCCCCCGGCAGCCAGATGCGGAACGTCGTTCCCACGCCTTCTTCGCTCTCGATCGCCAGCGTCCCGCGATGCCGGCTCACGATATGCTTGACGATGGCGAGCCCCAGCCCGGTCCCGCCGGCGTTGCGTGAGCGGCCCTTGTCGACACGGTAGAATCGTTCCGTCAGCCGCGGGATGTGTTCGCGCGGGACACCGGGGCCGTCATCGGCGACGGCAATGGTGATGCCATGCCGCCCATCGCGGCCCGCGGCGTGGCTGACCGAAAGTCGCACCTCGCCCCCCTGCCGCCCGTGGCGGATGGCATTGTCGAGCAGGTTGCGAATGACCTGCCCGATCTGGTCGGCATCGGCCGGTTCGGCGATGGCCTGGTCCGGCGGCAGGTCGACCACCAGATGAGCCTTGCGCGCGGCGAGGATCGGCGCCAGCGCCTCGGCTTCGGACTTTGCGACGCCGCCGACATCGGCGCGCCCCGCCGGCGCCTGGTGCTCCGACACCTCGATCCGCGATAGTCCCAACAGGTCGTCGATCAGTCGCCGCATGCGGTCGGCCTGCTCGGCCATGATCTGTAGGAAGCGCTGCTGCGCGGCGGGATCGTCGGCGGCGGGGCCGCGCAGCGTCTCGATGAAGCCGATCAGGCTGGCGAGCGGCGTGCGCAGTTCATGACTGGCATTGGCGACGAAGTCGGCGCGGGTCCGTTCGACCGCGCGTTCACGCGTTCGGTCCGACAGCAGCACCAGGATGCGCCCGCCATCGGCCAGCGGCGGATCGAGCGGGATCACCTGCGCCACCAGGTCGCGCGGCATCGGCACCGGCAGCGCCAGGTCGGCGATGGCGGGGCTGCCGCTGGCCAGCGCGCGGTCGAGCGCCTCGGCCAGGTCGGGGTGGCGCAGCAGCGCCGCGACATCGGCCGGCGCGGTGCTGGCACCCTGGGGCGCGCCGAGGGCCTGCCGCGCCGCGCGGTTGGCGCGCAGCGGGACGCGCTCGGCCGACAGCACCAGTAGCGGGTCGGGCAGGGCCTCGATGATGGCGGCGTCGGCGCGGCGCAGGCGTTCGACCAGGGCGCCGCGCTCGGCCAGGCTGCGCGCGAGGCGGGTGACGCCATCGGCGACATCCTGCACCGAGGGCAGCAACGGCGAGACCGGCAGGTTCGGCACGTCGCCGCCGACGGCCGCGGCCTGGATGCGCGCGGCCAGGCGCGCCAGGTTGCCGAGCCAGACCCGCGCTACGAGGGCAGCGGAAGCGACGGTCGCGACCAGCGCGAGCAGGCCGGGCACGGGCGGCACGGCGCCCATGCCCAGCATCACCAGCAGCGCGGTGGCCGGGACCGATGCGATGACGACGCTCGCTCGCACCCAGGCGCCCAGGCGCGGCTGGTCACCGGGCATGGCGCGGCGGGCACGGCTGCAACCATCGATCCGGCAGGCGCATGCCGGTCCTCAGGATCCGGCGCCACCGGGTTGCGGTGCGGGTTCCATCATGCGCGGCTCGCCCATCGCTTCCACCGCGAACAGCGCGAGGCCACGCTGCACCACCCCGTCGGGCTGCAGGCGGATGGGGCCGTCGACGCCGTCGAAGACTTCCCCGGTGCTGGGCCCGGTCTGGCCGCGCGGGGTCAGCACCACGCGCGCGGCCACGCCCGCTGCGTCATAGGCGACGCCGGCAAGCCGCGGCGGCCGTTCGCCGAAGGCTCCTTCGTAGCGCGCATCGAAGCGGGCGCGGCTGCGCGGGTCGGGGGCGGCGAACAGGGCGCCCTGCAGCGCCACCTCCTGGCCCATGCCCGAATCCTGCGCCCACAGCGCATGGCCGAGGATGCGCGGCGCCGGTTCGGTAAGGCCGGCCGGCCCGAGTGCCGCGGCGATCGCCCGCGCGGCAGCGCCGGAGCTGCCGATCATCACCGCGTCCAGGCCGCCCTGCGACCGGGAGGCAAGGTCCTGGGCGACCGAACCCGCACTGGCGCGGGCGGCGTGCAGCACGATCACCGGGTCGGTCAGGCTCCAGGTCGAGGCCTCGGTCCGCATCGCCGCGGCAAGCGCGCGGCCAAAGGCGTCGTCCGGCGCCACCAGGCCGAAGCGCCGCGCCCCGCCCGACTGCGCCGCGCCCATCACGCGGCGGACCTGTTGCGCCGGCGTGACGCCCAGCGTCCAGACGCCGGGGCCTGCCTGCGCCGAATCATTGGTGAAGGCGATGATGGGGATGCGCGCCGCGCGGGCTGGCGAGGAGGCGGCGGAGGTCTCGGCGGCGGTCAGCGGCCCGACGATCACGCGCGCCCCGGCGGAGGCCGCCCGGCGGGCCGCCTCGGCCGCGCCGGAGGTGGTGCCGCCGGTGTCCATCGGCAGGAAATCGACATTGCGGTTGCCGCGTTCGAACAGGGCCAGCTCGGCGGCCTGTTCCATGGCGGTGCCGAGCGGCGCCTGCGGCCCCGACAGCGGCAGCAGCAGCGCGATGCGCGACCGCGGTGGTTCCTGCAGCGGCTGGCCGGAGGCGATCGGCGAGGCTTGCTGCCCGCAGCCCGCCAGGCCCACAAGGGCAGTCAGAATGACGGAGGTGCGGCGTGGGAGGCGAGGACGAGACAGTAGGGACACGATACGAGGATCCTCCCGCTGATCCGGCTGGCCGACCGGGCCTTGTGCTAGTCGCGACGCCGATCGGCAATCTCGGCGACCTGTCGCCACGGGCCCTGGCGGCGATCAGGGACGCCGATGTCGTGCTGTGCGAGGACAGCCGCGTGACCGGCGGCCTGCTCGCGCGGCAGAGCATCGCGGCGACCATGATCCCCTTGCACGATCACAATGAGGCGGCGCAAGCCCCCCGGCTCGTCGAACGCATGAAGGCGGGGGAGCGTTTCGTGCTGGTTTCGGATGCCGGGACGCCGCTGGTGAGCGATCCGGGCTATCGCCTGGTGCGGGCGGCGATCGATGCGGGGGTCACGATTTCGGCCGTGCCGGGGCCGAATGCGGCGGTGATGGCGCTGTCGCTGTCGGGATTGCCGCCGCACCCCTTCCTGTTCCTGGGCTTCCTGCCGGCGCGCGGTGGCCCCCGCACGGCCGAGCTGAAGCGCCTGCGGGGGATCGAACATGCCGGCCTGTCGGCCACCCTGGTCTTCTATGAGGCACCGCATCGGCTGGCGGAGGCGCTGGCCGCCATGGCCGAGGGCCTGGGCCCGGATCGCCCAGCGGCCGTCGCGCGGGAACTGACGAAGCGCTTCGAGGAGGTCCGCCGCGGCAGCCTGGGCAGCCTTGCGGCGCATTACGCCACGGTGGAGGCGCGTGGAGAGATCTGCATCGTCGTCGGTCCCGCGCCTGAGGAGGCGGCGGCCGGGGCGGATGAGGTCGACGCCCGGCTGCGCGCCGCCATGGCCGGCGGCATGACCCTGCGCGACGCCGCGGCGAGCGTGGCCGAGGCGACAGGGCTGAAGCGGCGGGATGTATATCGGCGGGCGCTGGAGCTTGGTGATCAGAGCTGAGTGCCGGCGCCGGACCAGATTGCCGCAACCGTGCGTGCAACGATCGCATGGGCGTGATTCAACCGCTTCCTGGCCTGGAGATGCGGTAGATTGAGGGTGCGCGACGGCAGTCGCCCGAGCTCGGACAAGTCGTCCGGCCGACCCCGATGCTCCCGCTCCTGCGACCGTCGCGCGTTCCAAGGCGACAGGACAGGGAACAAAGGGATCATGTCAGACCGTGCCCCAAGGCTGCGCGGCGACCGCGTCGTGCCGATCCTGCCCGGGAGCACCCCGTCATGAGTGCCGCCGCAATGGCGGAGCCCACCGCCCTCGACCTGTTCATGGGCAAGATGCTGGCCGATGTGGGCGCGGCGATGGCGGGCGCCACGGTGATTATGGGCGATCGGCTCGGCCTGTATCGCGCTATGGACAAGGCCGGCCCGGTCGATGCCGCAGGCCTCGCGCGGCTGACCGGCACCACGGAGCGGCTGGTCGCCGAATGGCTCGCCGCCCAGGCGACCAGCGGCTATGTGCAGTTCGACCCGGCCAGCGGGCTGTTCTCGCTGTCGCCCGAACAGGCGATGGTCTTCGCCGATGAGGACAGCCCGGTCTTCATGGCGGGCGGATATGGCGTCATCGCCAGCGCCTGGCTCGACGAACCACGAATCGCCGAGGGGTATCGTTCGGGGCGGGGCCTTGGCTGGCATGAACGGGACCCATGCCTGTTCTGCGGCACGGAGCGGTTCTTCCGCCCGTCCTACCGGCACAACCTGGTGCAGTCCTGGCTGCCGGCCCTGGACGGCGTTGCGGCAAGGCTCGAGGCCGGGGCCAGCGTCGCCGATATCGGCTGCGGGCATGGCGCCTCGACGCTGATCATGGCGCGGGCCTACCCGAAGTCGCGCTTCACCGGCTTCGACTATCACCCCGCCTCGGTGGCCACGGCGCGCGAACAGGCTGCGCGGGAAGGACTGTCGGACCGCGTCAACTTCGAGGTGGGGGCGGCACAGCAGGTGCCAGCGCAGGGCTTCGACCCGGCCTGCTGCTTCGACTGCCTGCACGACATGGGCGACCCGAAAGGCGCCGCGGCCAGCCTGCACGGCGCGCTCAAGCCGGACGGCACGCTGATGGTGGTGGAGCCGATGGCGCGCGACCGGCTGGAGGACAACATGAACCCGGTCAGGCGGGTGTTCTACGCGGCGTCGGCCATGATCTGCACGCCGGCGTCCCTGAACCAGCCGGGCCGGGCGGGGCTCGGCGCGCAGGCGGGGCCCGGGCGGCTGTCGAACATACTCCGTGAGGGCGGATTCCGCACCGTTCGGGTGGCTGCGGAGACGCCGTTCAACCTGGTGCTCGAAGCACGGCCGTGAGGGGCGCGCGGAGAGCGGCGGCGTCCCTCTCCGGGCCCTTGCAGGGCCACGGTCCCGCGTGAGGCTGCGATGCAGCCGATGGGAGCCCGCCGGCGTCGGCACGGCGTCGGCAATGGCTACCCGTCCGCCCGCGGCACCATCCGCCCGATCCGCCGCCCGCCGAAGATGTGGACGTGGAAATGCGGCACTTCCTGCCCGCCATCCACGCCCATGTTGGTCAGCACGCGATACCCGCCGGCCTCGAGCCCGAGATCCTTTGCCACCTTCGCCACCGCGCGCCAGAAGCCGGTGACCTCGGCCTCGGTGGCATGGGCTCCGAAATCCGCCACCGAGACGTAGCGCCCCTTCGGGATCACCAGCACATGCACCGGCGCCTGCGGATTGATGTCGTGGAATGCGAGCGCGTGCGCGTCGTCATGAACGCGTTTGCACGGAATCTCCCCGCGCAGGATGCGGGCGAAGATGTTGGCGTCGTCATAGGGCGGCAGGCCGGTGGCGGACATGGCGATCTCCTTCGGTGAGGCCCGCATCCTCACCGGGCGCGGCCGTCGTGCAAGACGTCTGCGCGCCGCGGGCCAGTTTTGAAAATGATGGTTGCGGCGGACCGTTTTTTCATTTAACTCGGCGTTATTCGAATAACTCACGGTATCTCGAATGTCAGCCGAAACCCTGTCCCGCCCCTATCGCCAGGTCGCCCGCGCCGCCGCGACCGAGGATACGCGCCGCCGCATCGTCGCCGCCTTCGCCGCGGCGATCGAGCAGTGCTGGCTCGACGAGATCACCCTCGATGAGATCGCCGCCGCCGCCGGCACGACGCGGCAGACGGTGATCCGTCTGTTCGGCGGCAAGGATGGGCTGCTCGACGCCGTGGCCCAGCGCATCGCCGAGGAAGTCGAGCTGCGCCGCGCGGTCCCGCCCGATGCCGCACCGGAGGCCATCGCCCATGCCCTGGTCGAGGATTACGAAGCGACCGGCGACACGGTGCTGCGGATGCTCGCACAGGAAGGCCGCCATCCGGCGCTTGGCCGGTTCCTCGCCCGCGGCCGGTCGGGCCATCGCGCCTGGGTCGAACAGGTCTTCACGGCCTTCCTCGCCGCCCGCCCGGCGATGGCCCGGCGGCTCCTGATCGACCAGTTCGTCATCGTCACCGATGTCTATGCGTGGAAGCTGCTGCGACGGGATGCCGGGCGCAGCAGGACCGAGGCCGAGGCGGCGATCGCCGCCATGATCGCGGCGCTGACCGCGGAAGGGAGCAGCCAGCATGTCTGAGTTCCTGATCGCCACCTTCGAGGGCGGCGGCAACATCGCCCCCTGCGTGGGCATGATTCGCCGCCTGCTGGCGCGTGGCCATCGCGTCCGCGTCCTGGGTGACGCGGTGCTGCGCGCGGAGATGGAGGCTGCGGGCGCGGCCTTCCGCCCCTGGTCCACTGCGCCCAGCCGCGCCGACCGCCGGCCGGAGAGCGACACGATGCGGGACTGGGCCGCGACCGAGCCCGGTGGCGGCCTGATCCGGCTGCTCGATCACCTGACCATCGGCCCGGCCGCCGAATACGCCGCCGACACCTTCGCCGAGTTGACCCGCGCGCCGGCCGACGCCCTGCTGTGCTGCGACGTCATGTTCGGCCCCACCATCGGCGCCGAGGCGGCAGGCGTGCCCTTCGTCATGTTCGGCACCAATGTCAGCATTCTGCCGATCGAGGGCATTCCCCCGCTCGGCCCGGGGCTGATGCCACCGACGACGGCGGAGGACCACGCCATGGCCGAGGGCGTCGCGGCCTGGTTCCAGGCGATGATGAACGAACGGCTGCCGCTGCTGAACGCGGCACGCGCCACCTATGGCCTCCCACCGCTCGCCACGGCGATGGAACAGCCGCGCCGCGCGCGCATGACCCTCCTGGCCACCAGCCCGGCCTTCGATTTCCCCGCCACCGCCCTGCCGCCCGACCTGCGCTATGTCGGGCCGTTGCTCGACCCGCCGGACTGGGCGGCGGGGTGGGACTCGCCCTGGGCGGCGGATGACGCGCGGCCGCTGGTGCTGGTCGCGCTCAGCAGCACCTTCCAGGACCAGGCGGGGACGATCCAGCGGCTGCTCGATGCCACCGCGTCGCTGCCGCTGCGGGTGGTCGTCACGCTGGGCCCGGCGCTCGCCGGCGCCGTGCTGCGCGTGCCGACAAATGCCGCCGTGCTCGACCACGCTTCACACGACGCGGTGATGCGGGAGGCCGCGCTGATCGTCACGCATTGTGGTCATGGCACGGTGATGCGGGCACTGGCGCATCATCGTCCGATGCTGTGCCTGCCGATGGGTCGCGACCAGAACGACAATGCGGCGCGCGTCGTGGCCCGCGGGGCCGGCATCCGCCTTGCCCCCGATGCCGAGACGTCCGCTTTGCGCGAGGTGATCACCACGCTGCTGGCCGAACCATCCTACGCCGAGGCCGCGGCTGCGCTCGGCCGCGCCATCGCCTATGCCGCAACACCGGACGCGCTGGTCGATGCGCTCGAGGAGCTGACCGATTGCGCGCGGTGTCGCGACGCCGCGTGACGCTGCATGCCGGCGGCATGAAGGGCGCCTGCATGCCGCCGTCCCGCGCTTCCGATGCACGGCGGCCGGACGACGATGCGCAGGCGCCGCCGCTGCGACGTTGCTACTGCTTCTCGATCCCCGCGCGCTCGATGATGCGCGCCCATAGCGCGATATCGTCGCGCAGCAGCGCCCCCATCGCCTCGGGCGTGTTCGCCAGGGGCTCCACGCCCAGGCCAAGCAGCCGCGCGCGGATCTCGGGCTGGGCCAGGATCTCGGTGACGTGGCGATTCACCAGCGTGATCACCGGGGACGGCGTGCGGGCCGGCGCGAACAGCGCATTCCAGCCGGTCACGGCGTAGTCGGCGAGGCCGCCTTCCCGCACGGTCGGCGCGTCGGGCAGCAGCGCCGAACGGCGTTCCCCGGTGCTGGCAACGGCGCGCAATTGTCCGCCATCCAGGGCCCCACGCGCGGCGGCGAAGGATTCGAAGGCGATCGCCGCATCGCCGCGCTGCGCCGCGGTCAGCACCTCGGGCGTCGTGCGATACGGCACCACCGTCGCCTCGAGCCCCGCCGCGACGCGCAGCCATTCCGCCGCCAGGTTCTGCGTGCTTCCCGGGCTGATCGTCGCCATCACCAGCCGCCGGCCGCCGCGCCCTGCCGCGAGCACGTCGCCGACGGTCAGAATGCTGGAGCCGGCCGCGGTGAGCAGCACGAGATCGAAGGAGACCATCGCCGAGATCGGCGCGAAATCGGCCACCGGATCATATGGCAGGCTGCGGAACAACGAGCGATTGATGGCATTGCCGGTGCTCAGCACCATCAGCGTCTGGCCGTCCGGGTCGGCCGACGCGGCGACGCGCGCTGCGACGGAGCCGCCTGCGCCGGGCCGATTGTCGATGACCACCTGCTGGCCGAGCCGCCGCGACAGCTGCTCACCGACCAGACGCACCGTGAGGTCGGCCAGGCCGCCGGCACCGAAGCCGACGATGATGCGCACCGGCCCGGAGGGATAGCCCTGCGCATGCGCGACGACGGGCAGCGTGGCGGCGGCTGCGCCGAACAACAGGCTGCGACGCGTCGATGCGTTCCGGGGATCGGCGAGCATCGCGCCGGCGCTCGGTGAAGCCGCGTCGGTTCCGCATTCCGGAACGGCGGCTTGCGACGGTCGCGTGGCAGCTCCGATCCGGCCCAGGATGGGTCCGGCGCCGAGCGGCTTCCCGCGGCCTCGCCCGTTCGGGCGTGGGCGCGGCTGGAGGCTTGGGTCTCCATCGAAGCGACGGCTTCCGGCCTGGTCGTGCGTCATGGGAACCTCCAGCAGGCGTGACAGAGCGCGACCGGGCTTCGGCGATCCGCAACCGAAGCCATCCATGCGACCTCAACAGGCGGGACAGGGAGTGAAGCGGCATGAGTGACCTGAGGAGCGGCAACCTTGGACCCTACAGCCTGAAGGACCGCGTCGCGGTGATCACCGGCGGCAGCAGTGGCATCGGCGCAGCCTCGGCGCAGCGCCTCGCGGAACTCGGAGCGCGCATCGTCATCGGCTACAACACCGGGCGCGACCGTGCCGAGGCGCTGGCCGCACGGTTGCCAGGCAGCGGCCACGTATCGCTGCACCTGCCGGTGACCGACAGCGCGGCGATCCGCGCCGCGGCCGCCGAGGTGGAATCGCGCTGCGGTCGCGCCGATGTGCTGGTGAATTCCGCCGGCACCACCCGCGCCGTGCCGCATGGCGATCTGGACGCGATGGACGATGAAACCTTCGATCGGATCCTGGTCACCAATGTCCGCGGCCCCTTCGCGGTGATCCGCGCCTTCGCGCCGCTGCTGCGCCGCGGGGGGGATGCCGTTGTGGTGAACATCTCCTCCTTGGCTGCAGTGCGCGGCAACGGCAGCAGCGTCGCCTATTGCGCGTCCAAGGCGGGGCTCGACACCATGGCCGTTTCCCTGGCGCGCGTGCTGGCGCCGGAGATCCGCATCATCAACATCTCCCCCGCCGGGGTGGACACGGACTTCGTCCCTGGACGGTCGCGAGAGGGCTTCCTGCGGCACGTCGCGCAATCCCCGCTGAAGACCGTCTGCCAGCCGGATGACGTGGCGATGGCCGTGGTCGCGGCCGTCACGCATCTGCGCCTGGTGACGGGCACCACGCTGCTGGTGGACGGGGGGGCGCATCTGTGATGCCGGTCGCGCCGGATCCCTTCAGCCCGAGGTCGGCCGGCTGCCCTTGAACAGCGGCCTGGTGGTGCGCGATGCATAGCGCCACCGCCCATCCGCGCCGCGCACGCATTCATCGGTCACGGCGCCGATCAGGATCGGCGGTTCCGACAACAGCGGCGGCACGCCGTCCTCGGCATACAGGCACATGGTCCACTCCGCCGTCGCATGGTTCTCGTCCTGCACGATGACGTGGAAATTGTGGATCAGATGGCGGGCGACGCGGTCGCCTTTCGCCTGGCGGCCGCTGTAGAATTCCCGGATCGCCTCATGGCCGGTACGCGCCTTGTGGCTGGTGGTGTAGACGCCGTCCTCGGTGAAGTACTCATGGGCGCTGCGGCCCCAGTTGGAATCGACATCGCGCCAGAAGGCGATGTTGAGCATCTCCAGCTCCTGCCGGATGCGCAGTTCGTCGATGGCCATGATGCGGTGTCCTCGTCTTGCGGGCAGGGTCAGTCGATCGAGATCTGCGCGGCCTGGATGACCGGCCGCCATTGCGCCACTTCCGCCGCCATGCGGCGCGTCAGGTCGGTGGGCGTGCCACCGAGCGGCGTGAGGCCGAGCGGCGGCAGCATGGCGCGCGTCTCCGGCAGTGCGAGATAGGCGTTGCTCGCGGCATTGAGCGTGCCGACCATGTCTTCCGGCAGATGCGCCGGGCCGAGCAGCGAAATCCACCCCGTCGCCTGATAGTCGGGCACGCCCTGCGACTGCACCGGCAAGGTCTGCGGCAATTGCGGGATCGGCGCGGTGGCGGTCACGCCCAGCGCCTTCAGCGTGCCGGCCTGGATATGCGGCAGGTAGGTGGTGACGAGGTCGATGCCCATGTCCACCGCGCCCGCCAGCAGGTCGTTGGTCAGCGGCGCGGAGCCGCGATACGGCACCAGGTTCAAACGGATGCCGGTGCGGAACATCAGCAGTTCCACCGCAAGGTGCGCGGCAGACCCGCGCGGCGGCGTGCCGCAATTCACCTTGTCCGGATTGGCCTTCGCATAGGCGACCAGTTCCTGCACGTTGCCGTAGGGCGCCTGGCTGCGCGCGGCGAGCACAATCGGCAGTTCCGCCAGCAGCGCGACCGGCGTGAGGTCGGTCGACGGGTTGAACGGCATCGACCGATACAGCAGCGTGTTGTTGGTGATCGGGCCATTGGTCGTGACCATCAGCGTATGCCCGTCGGGCGTCGCGCGCGCGACCGCCGCCGCACCGATATTGCCGTTGGCGCCGGACCGGTTGTCCACAACGAAGGATTGGCCGAAGCGGGTCGAGAAATTCTGGCAGACCGAGCGCGCCAGCACGTCGGTGGACCCACCCGCCGGCCAGGGGACGACGACGGTGACCGGCCGCGACGGCCAGGCCTGCGCAGCGGCCGGACGCATGGCCACCGTGGCGCCTGCGCCAAGCGCAAGCGCGCCCATGTGGCGCCGTGTGATGTCGGGCATTGTTGTTCCTCCCCGGTTTGCCGCTTCGCTCAGGCGCCGAAATACAGGCGCATCGGAGTCTCGGCGCCGATCAGCCGGCGCGTCGCCGCATCGGGCACCCAGTCCCGCAGGTTGGCGACCGCCTGGGCGTAGGTCGTCTTGTCCTCGAAGGCGGCGAAGGGCCAGTCGCTGCCCCACATCAGGCGCTCGCCGCCGGACACCCGCAGCAGCGCCTGGGCGTAGCCGCGCGCGGCATCCCGCGAGGGCATGCGGAAGCCGGCGGACATCTTCACCCAGGTGCGACCGCGCTCGACGGCCGCGAGCAGCGCCTTGAAGCCTGGGCAGTTGACGCCAAGCGCCTCGTCAGGCTTGCCGAAATGGTCGATCACCAGCTTCACGCCGGCGCCTTCGACCGCATCGATCACCGCCGGCAGCGCATCGCCGCTGACCAGCGTGTGGACGTGCCAGTCCAGGTCCCGCACGCGCCGCAGCAGCAGGCGGTATTCGGGCGAGGCGAGATCCGGCGGATCGGGCACGCGGCGGAAGAACAGGCGGATGCCGACGATGCCATCCGCCTTCATCCGTTCCAGCGTGTACATGTCCGTCTCGGGCCGCACGAAGGCGGTGCCGCGCAGCCGCGGATGCCGGCGCATCGAGCGGATGACGTAGTCATTGTACTGGCCGTACAGGCTCGCCGCCGCGACGACGCCGAAGCCGATGCCGTGGCGGTCCATGATGTCGATGAACTGCTCGGCGGTGGCGTCCTCCGGCGGGTGATGCCACGCCCACGGCGTTATCGGCATGTCCGTCGTGTAGAGATGGAAATGCGTATCCACGAGCGGCGCGTCGGTCACGGTCATTCGCGTGGGATTCCTGCGGCTTCGGCGATGGAGGTCCAGAGCGGCACCTCGGCCCGCATGCGCGCGGCGAGAGGGTCCGGACCGTCGAGGAGGGTCTGCGCACCGACATCGGCCATGCGGTCGGTCAGCACCGAGGCGCCGCGGAGCGGTGCGAGTTCACGCATCAGTAGCGCCACGACCCCCGGCGGCATGTCGCGCGGGCCGAACAGCGCGAACCACAATTCCACGCCGTCGTAATCCGGGATGATCTCGGCGATGGCCGGCACATCGGGCAGTAGCGAGCGCGTGCGCGCGCAATTCGCCAGGGCGCGCATCCGCCCGGCGCGGATATGGGGCAGCACCTCGATGGGGCTGAGGAAGCCGGCATCGACCTCCCCGGCCAGCACCGCGGTCGCCGAGGGTGCCGAGCCGCGATAGGGAACGTGCAGCAGGTCGATGCGGGCCCGCGCGCGCAGCATCTCGCCCGCCAGGTGCACGGTGGTGCCGATGCCCGACGTGCTGAAGCTCACCGTGCCGGGTTCCGCGCGCGCCCGGGAGAGGAAGCCGTCGAAGTCACGCAACGGGGAATCCCCGCGCGTGACCAGCAGGATCGGCGAGGACGCGGTCATGCTGACGGGCACGAGGTCGGTCAGCGGATCGAAGCCCGGGTCGCGCTGCAGCGCCGGCAGCACCGCCACCGAGGAGGTGGTGTGCAGCAGCGTATGGCCATCCGTCGCCTGCGCCACCGCGCGCACGCCCAGCGCGCCGCCGGCCCCCGACCGGTTCTCCACCACGAAGGGCTTGCCAAGCCGCCGCGCCAGGTGTTCGGCGATGATTCGGGCCGGAATGTCGGTCGTGCCGCCCGGTGCGAAGGGGACGATGATGCGTGCGGGGCGGCTCGGCCAGGCATCCTGCGCGGCCAGGCGCGAGGTCGGCACCGCCAGACCCGCTGCCAGAAGCAGCCCGCGACGGCGCAGGACGGCAGGGCGACGGGCAGCCGGGGCGCGGCCGAGCGACATGGTTTCCTCCGCGGCGCATGTGCCGGCGCCGTTGGGGAAGCAGCCTATGCAGGCCGGCGGGACGGGTTCCACGCTGCCGTCGATCCATTCCGTCTGCCGGAATGGGCGCCGGCGCCGCCGACGATCGCCGCGCCATCGTGCTAGGTGGCGTCCAACAAGGGGAATGGGGCCGATGCGGGCAGTTGAGATCCGGGGCAAGGGCGGCCCCGATGTCCTTGCGCTGGTGGAGCGGCCGGTGCCCGTTTGCGGCGCCGGCGAGGTCCTCGTGCGGGTCGCGGCGGCCGGCGTGAACCGGCCCGATGTGCAGCAGCGCAAGGGGCTGTACCCGCCACCCCCCGGCGTCACCGACATTCCCGGCCTCGACATCGCGGGCGTGGTGCAGGCAACGGCCGCGGACGTGACCTGGCCGCGACCGGGCGATGCGGTCTGCGCCCTGGTCTCGGGCGGTGGCTACGCCGAATTTTGCGCGGTGCCCGCGCAGCAATGCATGCCCATCCCGCGCGGCTTCAGCTTTGCCCAGGCAGCGACCCTGCCCGAGGTTTTCTTCACCGCCTGGAACAACGTATTCTGGCTGGGGCGGATCGCGGAAGGCGAGACGCTGTTGGTCCAGGGCGGCACCAGCGGCGTCGGCATGGCGGCGATGCAGATGGCGCGGACGCTGCGCGACGCCACGGTCATCGCCACCAGCAGCGCCGCCGAAAAGCGCGCCGTCTGCATGGAATACGGCGCACAGCATACGGTGGACTACCGCGATGCCGACTGGCCCGACCAGGTGCGCGCGCTGACCGGCGGCCGCGGCGTCGATGTGATCCTCGATGGGCAGGGCGGCGACTACACGCCGCTGGAGATGGGGCTGCTGGCCATGGATGGCCGGCTTGTCCTGATCGCCAGTCACCGCGCGCCGAAGGCCGAGATCAGCACGCGCGACGTCTATATCCGCCGGCTGACGCTGACCGGTTCCACGCTGCGCTCCCGCCCGCCGGCCTATAAGGGCCGCATCGCGCGCGAACTGGTGGACCAGGTCTGGCCGCTGCTCGAGGATGGCCGCATCCGCACCCATATCTGCGGCACCCACCGGCTGGAGCATGCCGCGGCGGCGCAGGCCGTGCTGGACGCGAATGCGCAGATCGGCAAGCTGGTGCTCACGGTCTCCGACCTGGCGGCGACCGTGCCGGAGCGACCACGCTGAGCGAACCGCCAGTCCAATCCGTCCTGCGCGCCCTGTCGATCCTGCGGGAGCTGAACCGGCAGCAGCACACCACGGTGGACCAGCTCCATCGCGTCACGCTGCTGCCCAAGCCGACCATCATGCGCCTGCTCGGCACACTGGCGGCGGCGGGGTTGGTGGCGAAGGGCGAACGTGGCCTCGGCTATCGCGTGACGTCGGATGTGCAGGCCTTGAGCGCGGGCTTTCATGGCGGGCCGCTGGTGGCGCAGGCGGGCCGTCCTTGGGCAACCGACCTCACCCGCCGGCTGCGCTGGCCGGTGGCGATCGCCGTGCTCGACGGCGCGCGGATCGCCATCAGCGTCAGCACGGCGGCGAGCAGCACGGTGTCGCCCTTCCATGCGACCATCGGCGTGCGGCACAGCCTGGTCACGCGCGCCCTCGGACGCGCCTACCTCGCCTGGTGCCCCGAGGAGGAATTGCGCATCCTGCTGCGCATGCTCGGCGCCTCCCCGGACCCCGAGGACAATCCGCCGAATCTGGAGCGCGTCGTGCGCATGATGATCGCGACCGCCCAGCGCCAGGGCTACGCGCTGCGTGACCCGAAGGTGGAACCGCGATCGTCCAACACCGTCGCCGTGCCGATCATGCAGGGTGCCGGGGTGGCAGGCACGATCGGCTTCAGCTTCTTCCGCTCCGCGGTCAGCCAGCGCGCCCTGGTCGAGGAGCTTGTGCCGGCGCTGAAGCAGGCGAGCCTGGAGATCACCACATCCATGAAGCGGCTGCTGCGCAGCAAGCCGGCGGCATCCGAGGCGCCGTGATGCATTCCGCGATGCGGAAAGGCCATATTTCGTCCTTCAGCCGGCGCCTGCCGGGGTCCTAGCCTTCCCGCAACACGCAGGGAAACGCCATGCCGCCGTCCGACAGCCCGGAAGCCACGCCGCGCGCGGCGCGCTTCGCGCTGCCGCCACTGGCCTGCGACGCGCATTGCCACGTCTTCGGCCCGGCCAGCCGGTTTCCCTATGCCGCCAACCGCACCTACACGCCCGAGGATCGACCGAAGGAGATGCTGGCGGCGCTGCACCGGCGCCTCGGCCTCGGCCGTGCGGTGATCGTGCAGGCGAGTTGCCACGGCACCGACAATCGCGCCATGGTCGATGCCCTGCGGTCGAACCCTGAACGATACCGCGGTGTCGCGATGATCGATGACGCGACCCCGGATGCCGCGTTGCGGGAGATGCATGACGCGGGCGTTCGCGGCATCCGGTTCAATTTCATCAAGGCGCTGGGCGGCGGGCCGGACATGTCCACGGTCCACCGTGCAGCCGATCGTGTGCGGCCGCTGGGCTGGCACATGGTCCTGCATGTCCAGGGCGACGGCGTCAGGGACATGGAAGGCGCGATCCGCGGGCTCAACATGCCTGTCGTGATCGACCATATGGGTCGCGTCGATCCCGCGCAGGGCGTCGCGGGCGCGGCCTTCGCCACGCTGTTGGACCTGCTGCGCGACGACCGAATCTGGGTGAAGCTCAGTGGCGTGGAACGCATGACGCGCACCCCCTTCACCGAGGCCCTGCCCTTCGCGCGGGCTCTGATGCGGGTGGCGCCCGGTCGCGCCCTTTGGGGCACCGACTATCCGCATCCCAACCTCGCCACGCCGGTGGACGAGATGGAGTTGCTGAACCTGATCCCCGATTTCGCTCCCGAGCGCGTCGACCGGCAGCGTCTGCTGGTCGACAATCCGGCCGCACTCTACGGCTTTTGAGGCGATCGGCTTCACCATCGCAGCCAAGGAGGACGAGATGAGCACAGCCACCCCGAATACGGCCCGGGATGCCGAGGTCGCAGACCTGCTGGTCGGCGCCGTGGACCTGCATTGCCACAGCGGCCCCGCCGCCATGCCGCGAACGCTGGACCACCATGAGGCGTTGCTCGACTGCGCGGCGGCGCGGTTCCGGGGGTTGCTCTACAAGGACCATTTCTATCTCGGCGTCGCGCACGCCGTCATGCTCGAGAAGTTGTTCCCCGAACTCGGCGTCAGGCTGTTCTCGGGCATCGCGCTGAACAACGCCTCGGGTGGCATCAACCCGCATGCGGTCGACCACGCGCTGAAGATCGGCGCCAGGATCGTCTGGATGCCGACGCTGTCCGCCGCCAACCACATCGAGCAGGCGACGGGGCAGGGCAAGAGTTTCCCGAAGACGGCGCAGAAGATGCTCGACCCCATCCCGCTGCGCGCCACCGACGCCACTGGCGCGGTGAGCGACGCGACGAAGCAGGTGCTGGACCTGATCGCGGAAGCGGATGTGATCCTGGCCGGCGGACACCTGGACGCCGCCGAGATGATCAAGGTCTTCGAGGAGGCGAAGCGGCGCGGCGTGAAGCGCATGCTCGTCAATCATCCGACCTACCTGATCGGCTGTACCGACGACGATATCCGCGCCCTGGTGGCGATCGGCGCGCATATCGAACATTCGATCTGCATGTGGGTCGAAGGCAAGTCGAAGAAGTTCACGCCGGAGGAGCTGGTGCACCTGATCGAGGTGGCCGGTGTGGACCGCACGATCCTGTCCTCCGACCTCGGCTTGATGGGCTCGCCAAGGCCGGTGGAAGGCTTCCGGCAGGTGGTGCGCCTGTTGCTGGATCAGCAGGTGCCGAAGGCGGATATCCGCCGGCTGGTCAGCACCAATGCCGCGCAGCTGCTCGGGCTGGAGGACGCGAGGGCCGCCTAGAGCATGCTGCGTTAGCATCCGCTCACGCCACATGCTCCAGCCTATTGTTTTGAGAGCATCTTCACGCGTCCAGATGATTCCATCTGAACGCGATCTGCTCTGGGGAAGATCCCGGTCAGGTGGAATCACCTGACTGGGTGACGATACTCGAAAAAGCAAGGGCCGGAGCCGCTGCCTTGAGCGGCGGCGAACGGCAGCGGCTCCAGGTCGCGCGCCTACCGCTTCACCAGCCAGCGCTTGGCGATCCGGCAGACCACCGTGAAAGCGGGATTGAAGACGTTGCCCACGTCATAGCGAACGACCTGGCCCATCAGATGGCTCGCGGCGCGCGCGTCCAGGCCGTAATCCTCGCCCAGCCAGCGCGACATCTCGCTGGTGGCGTGCTGCAGCGCCTGGTCGAGCGGCCTGGCATTGCCGATGGTGAAGATGTCCTCGGCCGTCTCGCCCCGTGGCCAGGTGATGGTCCGCTTCAGGACATGGAAGGTCACCTCCATCTCGAAGGAGGTCTCGATGCCGGTGCCGGTGATCTCGCCATCACCCTGGCACGCATGGCCGTCGCCCAGATAGAACACCGCGCCGGGCACGGAGACCGGGAACCAGGCCGTCGTCCCCGGCGCGAACAGGCGATAGTCCATATTGCCGCCGTTCTGCGCGCTGGTCGCCGTGGAAAAGGCCTGCCCGCCGGCCGGCGCGACCCCGAAGCAGCCGATCATCGGCTGGATCGGCGGGGCGAAATCCTCAAGGCCCTTCTCCGGTTCCCGCAGCCGGACTGTCCCGGCGTTGGTGTCGATGGTCCAGACTGCGCGCTGTTGCGGTGGCCGATCGGCAATCGCGGCCGGGTCGAGCACGGTGAGGGCAAGGGGCGAGTAGGTCCATCCCGTCGCCCGGCTCGGCGTCAGCCGATCGATGCGGACGGCCAGCGTGTCGCCGGGTTCCGCCCCCTCGATGAAGAATGGACCGGTCATGGGATTCGGACGGCTGGCGACGGCAACCTCCCGCGCATCAAGGCCGGAGGCGTCGATCGTATCGGTCACCACCGTGTCGCCATCGGCGATGCGAAGGCAAGGCTCGGCGGTGCCGATGGCGTTGAAGTATCGCGTCGGATGAAAATGGTGCTTGGTCATCGGGTTCCCTGGGAAGTCGCTCCGCCGCATCTGATGCCGCGCCGTGCGCGCAGGCCAGAGCAGATCACAAAGGGGTGGCATCACCCGGCTGGACGATGCTGCCGGCGCGGTCTGAAGTCGAGCGTCATCCAACCCGGATGGCTGCTTCACCCGACGCGGGCGGATAGCCGGACATCAGCATGCGACCCGGTGCTTGCGCATGGATCGGGCCTCACCAAGATCACCGGCAGTCCTGCGGGACCGACCTTCACACCAGGATAGCGGGGCCAATGACGCCGTGAGCCAACAGACGGAACTGGACAAGGTCAAGACCCGCATTCGCGCCCTGGCCGCGCGTACCGTGGATCGCGGCTGCTCGGAGGCCGAAGCGCTCGCCGCGGCGCAGAAGGTCGGCGAATTGCTCGAGGTCTACGGCCTCACCATGTCCGAGGTGGAACTGCGGCAGGAGCGCTGCGTCCAGCGCCAGGTCGTGTTCACCGGCCCGCGCCTCCAGGCGATCGCCGCGATCTTCCTGTCGGTGATCGAGCTGACCGAAGCGAAGGGCTGGATGGTCGGGCGCACCACCTTCGTCTTCTACGGCCTCGAACCCGATGTGCTGATGGCGGAATACCTGCTGCACCTGATCGCGAGTGCGGTCGACCACGAGGAGGGCGCCTATCGCGCCAGCGCCGCCTATCGGCACAGCCGCGCAGCCCCGCAGAACCGCTTGCGCAGCTTCCGCTATGGCTTTGCCGAGCGTGTATCCAAGCGCATCGGGGAACTCGCGGCGCATCGGCGCGCCACCGAGGAGGCCGCCAGGATGCCGACATCCGCCGGCACCGCCCTTGTCCTGGTGAAGCAGCAGATCATTGCCGAGGGCTTCGGTGAACTCGGGATTCGCCTGCGGACGAGCTACACCACGCGAACCGTGCGGGACGGGGAGGCCTACCGGAAGGGGATGGAAGCCGGCGGGCGCGTCAGCCTCGATCGGCCGGTTGGCGCGGCCGCCGGCGCGCATTCGCTCCCTGGCCGCCCGCGATGACCAGTGCGCGGGACGAACGGCTCTACGCATGGGAGAATCGCGTCGTCGCGCCGCTCGACCGTTCGGTGGTGACGTTCGAGCGAATGCAGGGAATCGTGGACCACGTCTGGGCGACCGAGGGCCTTCGGTGGCCACCGCGCGTGCGCGCGCGCAAGGCGACCAGGGTGACGCTCGCAACCGGCAGCCGTTTGACGATCGAGGCGCCATCGACCCTGCCAAGCTGGATCCTGCTGCACGAGATCGCGCATGCGATGACCAGCACGGCCGATGGTCGGGGCGCAGGCCACGGTCCCGACTTCGTCGGCATCTACGTCCAGCTTCTGGTGCGGCATTGCCGCCTGGATCAGGCCATGCTGGCCGAAACGCTCGCGAATGACGGGATCACCTGGAATCCGGAGGCCACGCCCGCCTTCCTTGACGCGCGGTGACGGCGCGCAGGCTCCCGGTTGGCCGTTCGGCGCGGCACCCGCGGCACGCGGAGCCAGGCCGTCGGCAAGGGTTCAGCCCCCCGCCGCCGCACGGTCCTTCGCAAGCTGCGCGAGGATCGCCGGCATGCGGTCCTGCGCCTGGTCCTGCAGCGTTTCGAACAGGCTGTTGCCATGCGCGTCGATGCCGACCGTGAGCGGCCCCAGCCCCCGCACCGCCAGCCGCACCAGGCGGTAATGCGCGACCAGGTCGCTGTAGGCGACGTCGCGCACAGCCTCGATCGCCGCGGAATGCAGCGGGGCGCCGCCGCCGAGGAAGGAGAGGTAGACGCAGCCCACCTCCTTCATCGCTGCGACGCAGCCGGCATCCAGCCCGCCCTTCCCGCCCACCGCGGTCAACCCGAAATGGCGGATCAGCCCCGGCATCAGCCGATTGAAGCGCGTGCTTGTGGTGGGGTTCATGTACAGGATCTCGAGCCCGCCATCGGCGGTATCCTGGCTGTAGGATCCAAGATGCAGCAGGGACCCGCCATCCAGCGGAAATGGCGGATCGCGGCCTTCCTCGGCGCAGGCCACGAGGCGCTGCACGGTCGGCAGGCCGGCGGTGATGACGATCTCGCCATCGACCAGGATCATGTCGCCGGCGCGCAAGGACCGCGCATCCTCGCGCGACATCGGCATGCGGATGGTGCGGAACTCGCTCATTCGAACCGCTCCACGCTTCCATCGGCGTGCAGGCGCGCGCGCGTCCGGCGGTTGATCCAGCAGTTGAAGCAGACCGCGACCGGCGTGTAGCCGTGGCCGGAGGCGTAATCGACATGCACCGCCAGCGCGGTGGTGTCGCCCCCTGTTCCCATCGGCCCGAAGCCGGTCGCATTCACCGCGCGCAGCAGGCGTTCCTCCATCGCGGCCAGCACCGGCTCGTCGTTCACGCTGCCGACGCGGCGCATCGTCGCCTTGCTGGCGATGCGCGCCGCGACGTCGAAGGACCCGCCGATGCCCACGCCGATGATGACCGGCGGGCAGTGCTGCGACCCCGCCTGCATCACCACCTTCATCACATAGGCTTCGATTTCCGCCAGCGTAGGAAAGGAGAATGTCTCGAGCGCCGCCCAGCGCCCCGACCCCAGCGCCTTGGGCTGGCACAGGATTTCCACCCAATCCGCGCCGCCGGCGACATCCCAGGTCACCAGGGGCATGTCGCGCCCCTTGTAGCCACGTTCATTGGTCAGCGGATTGGTCACATGCTTGAGCAGCGGGGGGCTGATGCGCCCCACCAGATCGTCGAAGCCGTCGGAGATCGCCGCCTTGATGTCGCCGTCCAGCCGCGCAGCGCTGCCGATGGTCACATGATAGACCGGCACGCCGGCATCGGAGCAGACGAAGCGATCCTCCTCCTCCGCCTTCTGTGCGCTGCCGAGCATCATGCGCAGCACCTTGCGCGCGCCGTCCTGGCTTTCGGTCTCGAGCGCGCGACGCAGACCGTCCTTGGTGTCCGCCGGCACCGCCCGCAGCGACCAATCGTACAGATTTGCGGATAGCGCCTTCACCGCGTCATAGGTGATGGGCATGCCCTGGCCGTTCCTTGTCCCTTCGCGCGGGGGCTTGCCGCCGCCCGGCGCTTCCGCAAAGATCATACAACTGACCTAACGACACAAGAGGGAGGGGCGCCAAGCCCGCATTGTCGATGATGAAGCTGCATTGGTCCCCGCGCTCCCCCTATGTGCGCAAGGTGATGATCGCCGCGCATGAACTCGGCCTCGCCGACCGCCTCCAGACGGTGCGCACCGTCGTCGCGATGGACAAGCCGGTACCCGAGCTGATGATCGAGAATCCGCTCAGCAAGATCCCGACGCTGGTCACCGAGGATGGCACGATCCTCTACGACAGCGTCGTCATCATGGAGTATTTCGACAGTCTGGTCGGTGGCGGGAAGCTGATCCCCGCTTCCGGCCCTGCGCGCTTCATCGAGCTGCGGCGCCATGCGCTGGCGAACGGCTTCCTCGACGTGCTGATCTATTGGCGCACGGAACGCGCCCGCGAGGTGCCGCTGCCGTCGATGCTGCACACCTACCAGACGAAGCTCGATGCCATCCTGCCGGCGCTCGAAGCCGAGATCGACGCCATCGCGCAGACGCCCGTTGGCATCGCCCAGATCACCCTTGCCGTCGCCGGCGACTACATGGATTTCCGCTTCCCCGACCTCGGCTGGCGCGACCGCGCGCCACGTTTCTCCGCATGGCAGGCGGCATTCCGCGAGCGGCCGTCCATGCTCGCGACACCCGTGGTCGAAGGCTGACCATGGCCGGCCCCCTGTCGCATCTGCGTGTGCTCGACCTCGGCCGCATCATGGCGGCTCCCTGGGCGACGCAGATCCTCGCCGATCTCGGCGCCGAGGTGATCAAGATCGAACGCCCCGGCGCCGGCGACGACACGCGCGGCTGGGGCCCGCCCTTCCTGAAGGATCGCGACGGCAACCCGACGAAGGATGCCGGCTATTTTCTCTCGGTGAACCGGGGCAAGCGGTCGGTCACGCTCGACATCACCAAGCCCGCGGGACAGGCGATCGCGAAGCGCCTCGCGCAGGATTGCGACATCGTCATCGAGAACTTCAAGGTCGGCGCACTGAAGCGCTATGGCCTCGATGCCGCGTCGATGCGCGCCATCAAGCCGTCGCTGATCTATTGCTCCGTCACCGGTTTCGGGCAGGACGGGCCGCGGGCCGAGCAGGCCGCCTACGACTTCATGATCCAGGCCATGTGCGGGCTGATGAGCCTGACCGGGGAAGCGGAAGGCGCCCCGCAGAAGGTCGGCGTGCCGATCGTCGACCTGATGACAGGGATGTATGCCGCGGTCGCCGTGCTTGCCGCCGTGGCGCGGCGGGCCGAGACCGGGGAGGGCGAGACGATCGACCTTGCCATGCTCGATGTCGGCACCGGCATCCTGGCGAATCAGGCGATGAACTACCTGGTCGGTGGACGCGTGCCGCATCGCGCCGGCAACCGCCACCCGAACATCCAGCCGCAGGATGTCTTCCCGGCGAAGGATGGGCAGATCGTCCTCGCCGTCGGCAATGACGGGCAGTTCGCCAAATTGTGCGAAGCAATCGACCGGCCGGACTGGGCGAAGGACGCGCGGTTCATGCGCAATGCCGACCGCGTGCGCCACAACGGTGATCTCACGCCGCTGCTCGCCACCCGTTTCCTCGACTTCACCCGGGCGGAGCTGACGGCCCGGCTCGATGCCGCCGGCGTGCCCTGCGGCCCCATAAACACCGTGCCCGATGTCTTCGCCGATCCGCAGGTGATCCATCGCGGCATACTCAGCCGTCGGCGGCATCCGGCCGGCGAGGTGCCGATGGTCGCGAACCCGATCCGCATGGCCGAGGCCGGCACCCGCAGCGATGGCGTGCCGCCGCTGCTCGGCCAGGATACGGACTCCGTGCTGGATTCGATCGGCATCGGCGCGGCGGAACGCGCGGCCCTGGCCGCTGAAGGAGTCATCTGACATGTCCCGCATCCCCCTGCCCGCGATGCGCGAGGACCTGGTGGACGACGCCCAGCGTGCGGTCTGGGACAGTGTCGTCTCCGGCCCGCGCGGGCGCGTCATCGGCCCGCTGCGGGCTGCGATCCACGCGCCGGTGCTCGCCGGCGCATGGTCATCCCTGGGGGAGGCACTGCGCTTCGGCACCTCGCTCGGCAAGCGGCTGTCGGAACTCGCCATCATCGTCACGGGGCGACGCTGGTCGGCCCAGGTCGAATGGTTCGTCCACGCCCAGGCGGCGGCCGATGCCGGCCTCGAAGCCGAAACCATCACGGCGATCCGCGATGGCCAGCCGCCACGCTTCACCCAGCCGGACGATGCGCTGGTCTACGACTACGCCCGATTGCTGCTGCGCGACGGCAATGTCCCTGCCGACCTGCATGCGCGCGTGACGGCGCGCTTCGGCGTCAAGGGTGTCGTCGAACTCACCGCCCTGGTCGGCTACTACTCGATGGTCGCGATGACGCTGAACGCCCATGAGGTCCCGCTGCCGGATGGCGCCACCCCGCCGCTTGCTGCGCCGCCGCGGGGATTGTTCGAACAGCCGCCACCGACCTAGCGGCACTACCAACAAGAACGGGAGGAAACCACCATGATCCGCAGAAGGACCGCATTGTCAGCCCTGGCGCTGCCCGCGCTCATCGGGCGCGCACAGGCCCAGGCGTTCCCCGACCAGCCCGTGCGGTTGATCGTGCCCTTCGCCGCTGGAGGTCCGGCCGACCTGATCGCGCGCACCATCGGGCGCGTCATGGGCGAACGGCTCGGCAAGCCCGTCATCATCGAGGCGCGCGCCGGCGCCGGCGGACTGATCGGCGTCGACTACGTCGCCAAGGCGCGGCCCGATGGCCACACGCTGGTGCTGGCGAGCAGCGGTGGCATGGTCATCCTGCCGCACCTACAGCCCAACATGCCCTACGATCCGCGCACCGACCTTTCGCCGATCACGCAGGTGCTGGCGGTGCCGCAGATCATCTCCATCGCGCCGGGTCTCGGCCCCCGCAACCTTGCCGAGCTGGTGGCGATGGCGAAGGCCCGCCCCGGGGAGCTGGCCTACGGATCGGCGGGCATCGGATCCTCGCTGCACCTGGCGGGTGAGCTGTTCAAGCTGCGCGCCGGCATCGACATCACGCATATCCCGTTCCGCGGCGCGGCGCCGGCGGTGACGGAACTGCTCGCCGGACGCATCCAGATCGTCCTGGCCGACGTTCCTGCGCTGATCGGCCAGGTGCGCGGCGGGCAGTTGCCGGCGCTCGCCATCACGTCGCCGCAGCGCCTCGCCATCCTGCCCGACCTGCCGACCGCCGAGGAAGCCGGCGTGCCCGGCCTGGTCAGCGAGACCTGGTACGGCGTGCTCGGCCCGGCGCACCTGCCGGCGGACCGCGTCGCCATCCTGTCCGCGGCGTTGCAGGCCGCTTTGCAGGACCCCGAGACACGCCGCGTGCTGCTCGACCAGGGTGGCCGCATCGTCGCCAGCAACCCGGATGAATTCGCGAGTTTCATCCGCTCCGCCTACACCTCCTGGGGCGAGGTCGTGCGCGCCACCGGCATGCGTCTGGAATAGGGCTGATGGACCGAAGAACCCTCCTTGCCGCCGCGGGCATCCTCGCGGCGGGTCCGGCGGCGGCACAGGCCTGGCGGCCGCCGCGGCCGATGCGCATCGTGGTGCCCCTGGCACCCGGCGGCACCGCCGACACCATCGCGCGCATCATCGCCGATCCGACGGCGGCGATCCTCGGCCAGCCCATGCTGATCGAGAACCGCCCCGGTGGTAATGGGTCGATCGCCGCGATCGGCGTGGCGCGCGGGCCGGCCGACGGGCTTTCGCTGCTGTATTGCTCGCCGTCGATCCAGATCCTCAATCCGCTGATGATGCGCAACATCCCCTACGATGCGGCGGCGGATTTCACGCCCGTCATCGCGCTGATGCGCGCGCCGAAGATCCTGGTGGTGCGGCCGGACTTCCCGGCCCGCAGCGTCGAGGAACTGATCGCGCTGGCGAAGTCCCGCCCCGGCGGGATCTCCTATGCCAGCGCGGGTATCGGTTCGTCCGCGCATCTCGCCGGCGCGCTGTTCGCGCAGCTGGCGGGAATCGAGATGCTGCACGTGCCCTATCGCGGCACTGCGCCCGGCGTGCAGGACCTGATGGGCGGGCGGGTGGACATGATCCTCGACACCGCGGCGGCGCTGCTGCCGCTGGTACGCGAAGGCCGGCTGCGCGCGCTCGCCGTCAGCACGGCCGAACCCGCGCGCGGCGCACCGGACCTGCCGACCATCGCGGCGACCTTGCCCGGCTTCAACGACGCGTCCTTCAACTACCTGATCGCCGCCGCGCGCACGCCGCCGGAAGCGATCAGCGCCATCAACGGCGCGATCAACGAGGTTCTCGCCAGCCCCACCACGCGCGAGCGCTTCGAGGCGTTGGGCGCCGAGCCGATCGGCGGATCGCCCGAACAGCTTGCCACCATGGTGCAGGAGGAGATCGCGCGCTGGCGCGCCGTCATCACCGCGCAGAGGATCACCATCGAATGAGACTGTCCCGTCGCGCCCTGCTTGCATCACCGGCCGCACTCGCAGCGCCGGCGCTGGCGCTGGCGCAATCCTTCCCGAGCCGGCCGATCCGCCTGGTGGTCCCCTTCGCGGCGGGCGGTTCCGCCGATGCCAGCGCGCGCATGCTGGGCGACCCGCTCGGCGCCGCGCTCGGCCAGCCCGTGATCATCGAGAACCGACCCGGCGGTGGTGCCACGGTTGGCGCGCTCGTCGTCGCGCGATCCCCGGCGGATGGGCACACGCTGCTGTATGGCACGCCGGGACCGCAGATCATCAATCCGCATCTGATGCGCTCCCTACCCTATGATCCGGTGCGCGATTTCGCGCCGGTATCGGGCTACAAGCGCGCGCCGAACCTGCTCGCGGTGAATGCCGCGCTGCCGGCACAGGACGTCGCCGGGCTGATCGCACTGGCCAAGGCCCAGCCGGGGCGGCTGACTTTTGCATCGTCGGGCATCGGTTCCTCCTCGCACCTCGCGGGAGAGATGCTGAAGTTCATGGCGCAGATCGACATCACCCATGTGCCGTATCGCGGCACGGGGCCCGCGACGACGGACCTGATCGCCGGCACCGTCAGCATGGCGCTCGACACGCTGTCCATCCTGCTGCCGCCGGCACGGGCCGGGAACCTCCGCGCGCTGGCCGTCACCACGCCGCAGCGTTCGCCGCTGGCGCCCGACCTGCCGGCACTGGCCGAGAAGCTGCCCGGCTTCGATGCCGCGCCGTTCAACTACATCTCGGCACCCGCCGGTACGCCCGCGCCGGTGATCGCGCGGCTGAACGGCGTGATCGTCGCCATCCTCAGCGACCCCGCCTATCGCGCGCGCATGGAAGCGCTGGGGGAAGAAGCGACACCCTCCACACCCGAAGAACTCGCCGCCACCATCGCCGCCGAATCCGCGCGTTGGAAGCAGGTGATCGAAGCCGCCGGGATCCGCGCCGAATGACCGAATCCATCCTGCTGCTCTCCCCCATCCCGGCCGATCTGCGCGCCGCGCTGACGCAGCGCTTCACCCTGGTCGAGGACAAGCCCGGGGAAGCCCCTCGCCCGGGCCCGCGCATCGCCGTCACCATGGCGATCCATGGCGCGAACGACGCGCAATTCGCGCGCCTGCCCGACCTGCGCCTGGTGGTCAGCCAAGGCACTGGGCTCGAACGTGTGGACCTGCCCGCGGCGGCAAGGCGCGGCATCGCCGTCGCCTACACCCCCGACGTGATGACCGAGGACGTGGCCGATGCCGCCATCGGCCTGATGTATGCCGCCGCGCGCCGTGTCGCCGAGGCCGACCGCTTCGTCCGCGCCGGCCGCTGGGCGAAGGAACGCATGGGCCTTGGCCTCAGCCTGCATCGCAAGGCCGCCGGCATCGTCGGGCTGGGCAAGATCGGCCAGGCCATCGCCCGGCGCTGCGCGGGTCTCGGCATGGATGTCGCCTGGACCGGGCCGCGGCCGAAGCCGGACCAGCCCTGGCCGTTCATCCCCGACATCCGCGCGCTGGCGGAACGGTCGGACGTGCTGATCCTCGCCACGCCGGGCGGGGCGGACACCGATCGTCTCGTAGATGCCGCGGTGCTGGCGGCGCTCGGTCCGCGCGGCGTGCTGGTGAACATCGCGCGCGGGTCGGTGGTGGATGAGGAAGCGCTGATCGCCGCGTTGCAGGCCGGCGGCATCGCCGGTGCCGGGCTCGACGTCTTTGCGAAGGAGCCGGGGCTCGATCCTCGCTTCCTCGGGCTCGACAACGTGGTACTCGCGCCGCATTCGGCGTCGCTCACCGTCGAGACGCGCGCCGCGCTGATCGCGCGCATCCTGTCGGACATCGAGGCGTTCCGCGACGGCCGGCCATTCCTGGACGCGGCGGCTGGCGCCGTGTAGCGACCGCCCATGCCCCCTGTCGCCCCGGCGCCACGCACGGCCATCGACCTGAATCGCAGCGCCGTCGCGCGCTACATCCAATTGGCGACGCTGTTCCGTCGCAGGATCGAACAGGGCGCCTGGCGGCTGGATCAGCGCATCCCGACGGTCGATGAACTCGCCGCCGAATGCGGCGTGGCGCGGGCGACGATCCGCCAGGCGCTCGATCTGCTGGAGCAGGATGGGCTGATCGAACGCTTCCGCGCCAAGGGGACTTTCGTGCGCGGCGCGCCGAGCGCCAATCGCCTCTGGTGCGATGTCGAGACCGACTGGTCCGGCCTGCTGCGGTCGCGCGAGGGTGCGGAGATCGAGATCCTCAGCGACCGGCCCGGCCAGCCCGCCGCCGCCCTGCCGCCGGTCGAGATCGGCCGCCCGGCGGCGCTCTATCGCCACATTCGTCGACGCCACTGGCGCGATGGCCAGCCCTTCCTGCTTGCCGATGTCTATCTGAACGAACGCCTGTCGCCCAAGGTGACCGACGAAGCGCTGCGCAGCCGCACGGCGCTGAAGCTGGTCGCCGGCATCCCCGGCGTGCGCATCGCCGATGCACGGCAGACGCTGACGATCGGCAGTGCGGATGTAGAGGCGGCCGCGGCGCTGCACCTGCCGCTGAACGCGCCGGTCGCGCTGGTGCGGCGCGCCGCGGTGGATCCGCGTGGCGTGCTGCTGTTGGTGGCGGACGGGATCTATCGCGGCGACGTGGTGCGGATCGATATCAAGCTGCGGTGACGAAAGGCGCTTTGCCCCTTTCATCGCCTTGGCGGCCGTGCCGCCAAGCCTCATCAAAGGCTTAAGGCCCCTGGTAACCTCGACCTGGTGTCGGGTGCATCGGATGCGCCTCATGCCGGTGCACGCCGGCCGAACCGCAGTGCATGGCGCCAAGTTCCCGCGGTCCAGGGGCCCGCTGGCCCCTGGCGGGGTGGCTTGGAGGGGCAGCGCCCCTCCAACCTTTCCGAGTTCTACGCCGCCCAAAGCCCCCGCGCATACGCGATCAACGCCTTCGCCACCGCGTCCGGCTGTTCCGGCAACAGCGCATGCCCGGCGCGTTCCACCACCACCCGCTGCGCCATCGGCCCCAGCGCGGCCTTCAGTTCCACCTCGCTCGGCGGCGCCGCGATCGCATCCTCCGCCGCCGCCAGGTACAGCAGCGGCTTATGGTCGGCGACGCGCAGCCAGGACGTGTCCGTGGTTGCCTCCCGCGCGCGGCGCTGGGCGCGGGCGACCTCGGTGTGCCAACCAGGCAGCCAGACGCTCGCATCATTGCCCGGCGCGAAGTAGCCGCGTTGTAGGTGCGCCAGGCGCACATCGTCGGGCAACGAGGTGTCGAAACTGCCGGCGATGGCCGCGCTGATCTCCGGAACGACCGTCGTGCCGGTCACGGCGGCGAGCATCGCCACGCCCTGCACCAGGCCCGGGTGCAGATGCGCCGTGATGCGGGCCACCCAATTGCCGGCGGCATGGCCAGCGACCAGCGCGGTCTGCACGCCGTCATCTTCCATCGCCGCGATCACGTCGCGTGCCATGTCGAACAAGGTGGCACCCTCACGCAACGGCGCCGAACGGCCGATGCCGCGCGGTTCGGGCCGGATCAGCCGCAGTCCGGCGGCGATCAGCGCCGGTGCGATGCCGTCGAAATCCTCCTGCCCGCGGCCAAGGGATGGCAACAGCACGACCGGATGCCCCACGCCTTCGACGAAGACCTCAAGCGGTCCCGCGGGCAGGTCGAGCAGGCGTGTTGTCATCGGCGGTCCTCCATTTGCACGCAGTCAACTTGCACGTAGTCAACACGGCGGGCGCGGAAGGCGCCAGCGGCCGCGCTTCAGATTCCGCTCGGCGAGCGGATCGGGCTGCCGTCGAAAAAGCGCTTCAGCGCGAAGGGCGCGGCATCCACGACCGGCGGCGCGCCGGTGGCAAGGTCCGCCGCCAGCCGCCCGGCGCCCAGGCCGATGCCGAAGCCATGCCCGCTGAACCCCGCGGCGACGACCAGGCCCGGCACGGCCTCGACCGGGGAGATCACCGGCACCGCATCGGGCGTCGAATCGATCCATCCGGCCCAGATCCGCGCGGCGCGGATGCCGGCGAGCTCAGGATAGGTGGCGACGATCTCGCGCAGCGCGGGCTCGACGATGCTTGTCTTCGGCTTGGGGTCCAGCACGCGGATGCGTTCGAAGACCGTGGGGCGATCGAAGGACCAGGCGCCGTGCCAGGCATCGGGACCTTCGAAGAAGGACCGGCCGAGGCGCAGTTCCACCATCTTCCAGTTCTTGCGCAGGCTGGGCAGGAACTGGCGGGCATAGCGGATGCCCGCCGGCGTCAGTTCCAGCCTGCCGCGCGCCCGGGCGGCGACGATGTAGCCACCATCCAGCCGCGGCGTGAGGATGAAGTCGGGCGTGAACAATCCGCCCGGCGAAACCTGCTTCGCCGGAGTGGTCGCGAAGACGGTCGAATGCACCGAGGATTGCGGCATGTCCGCACCGTGCCGGCGCAGGAACATCGACGCCCAGGCACCGCCGGCGAGGATCGCCGCGTTGCAGCGGATCAGCCCCTTCTCGGTGAAGACGCCGGACAGGCGCCCACCGGTGATATCCAGACCGCGCACCGCGCAGTTCTGATGCAGCGTCGCACCCTGCGCGCGGGCCGCCTTGGCCAGCGCCGGCGCGGCCATGGCCGGTTCGGCACGGCCGTCGCGCGGGGAGACGACGCCGCCGATCCAATCCTGTTCGTTGCCGGGCGTCAGGCGCTTCGCCTCGGCGCCATCGATCATGCGCAACGGCACCTGATAGGCCCGCGCCATGTCGGCCCAGCCTTGCCACGACGCCAGTTGCTGCGGGTCCTTGGTGACATAGACAAGGCCATTGCGCCGGAAGCCCAGATCGGCGCCGATCTCGCCCGGCAGGCGGTCCCACAATTCGTGACTGTGCTGCATGAGCGGGATTTCGCGCTCGTCGCGATTGAGCAGGCGGCACCAACCCCAGTTGCGGCTCGACTGCTCGCCGGCGACGACGCCTTTTTCCACCAGCGCGACGGAATGCCCGGCCTTGGCCAATGCGTAGGCCGCGGCGACACCGACGATGCCGGCGCCGATCACCACGATGTCCGCGGCCGCCGGCAGCGCCGCATCGCCATCCACGCTGTCGAGCAGCCGCGTCGCGGCCAAGGTCCGGTCGGTCATGCACACTGTCTTCGCCGCGCCTGCCGACGCTGTCCAGACCCGGCGTGGGCCCGAATTGGTGGGTTGCGCCGATCCGCCGCCGGGGGAAGCATGCGGGCATGTCGGATCGCAGCAGCCATGCGGCACGCAACGTGCATCGACCGAGCCTCGCCGGATTGAAGACCGAGCGGTCGATGCGCCACCCGGCGCGCCGACCGGCCGCGACGCGCCCGCACCATTCCGAAAGCCCTGGAGGCCCGTGACATGACCACCCTGCATCGACGCGCGCTGCTCGCCGCGACCCTCGCGATGCCCGCGCTGCGCCCTGCGCTGGCCCAGGCGACCTGGCCGTCGCGCCCGGTGACGCTGGTCAATCCCTGGCCGGCCGGCGGGTCCTCCGACACCATGACGCGGCTGTTCGCGCAGCGCTTCACCCAGGCCTTCGGGCAGAATTTCGTGGTCGAGAACCGTGCCGGCGCATCGGGCACGATCGGGCACAGCTACGTCGCGCAACAGCGCCCGGATGGCTATGTGCTGCTGTCCGCGACCAACAGCACCTATGCCATCGCGCCGCACCTGATCTCGCCGCTGCCCTATGACAACCGCACCGCCTTCACCGGCATCAGCCTGATGGCGCGCACCGCGCAGGCGGTCTGCGTGCATCCCTCGGTGCCGGTGACGACCATCCAGGAGTTCCTCGCCTATATCCGCGCGCGGCCTGGCGAGATCAACTTCTCCTCCGCCGGCATCGGCGCGACCAGCCACCTGGCAACCGAGCTGCTGATGGCGGCGGCGGGCCTGGACATGGTGCATGTGCCCTATCGCGGCGGCGCGCCGTCCGCGCAGGCAGTGCTGGCGGGCGAGACGAAGATGTCCTTCATCGATGCCATCACCGCCCTGCCGCATCGCCAGGCGGGCACACTGAAGATGCTCGCGGTTAGTACGGCGGCGCGCACGCCGCTCGCGCAGGACGTGCCGACGTTGCAGGAAGCCGGGGTGGCCGGTTTCGAATCCTCGACCGACATGGCGCTGATGGCGCCGGCCAACCTGCCGGCGCCCATCGTCGCGCGGCTGGCCGAAGCGGTCCACGCCGCGGTGAACGACCCCGCCTTCCGCCAGCAGATCATCGCCCAAGGTGCGGACCCGGTCGGCGGCACGCCGGCGGAATTCGCGACCTACGCCGTGCGGGAGAGCGAGAAGTGGGGCAACCTCATCCGCACCCGCAACATCCGCATGCCGGGTTAACTATTTTCCCTCAGACGGCGGGCGGGCCGCATCCGCGGCCCTTGCCTTCGCGCCCTGCACTGGCGCGTAGGGGATGACTGATGGTCCGGGCGCGGTCGCGCCGTGCCCTCGCGGTTCGATGCCGGGCATCGAACCGATCTGTTGATCCCTCAAGCGGCGGGTGCGGTGCTGCCCATGCCGGCGGGCGGGACGGTTCGCGCCACGCTGGGGCGCGACTGCGCCGCATCGAACAACGCGGCCAGCGCCGGGCGGTCCTGGCGCCAGTCGAAGGTGGTGTGGCGCCGTTCGCAATATCCGAATACCGATACCAGCGCGAGGAACCCCGCATCCCGCGGGGCGAAGCCACCGGCGGCAACGGCGCGTTCCAGCTCATCGGCGACGCGGATGGCGCGCCGCGCCTCCAGCGCGATGACGCCGGGGGAACGCTCATGCTCCGGTCTCCGCAATTCGCGGTTCCAGACCGCGATACCATCCAGCATGCCGAGCACACGTCCATAGGCCGCCAGCGCGTGCGGCGTCTTCGGCCCCGGAAGCAGGTGGCGCGCCGGTTCCACCAGGCTGTCCAGCATCATCAGGACCGGCGTGGTCTCGGTGATGGCGGTCCCGTCGTCGAGCACCAGCGCCGGCACGCGCCCCACCGGATTGAACGGCAACAGGATGGAAGCCGGGTCGCGCAGCGTTGCCTCCGTGACCGCCACGCGGTCCTCAAGACCGAGTTCGATCACCGCCATGCGGGCGATGCGGGCATAGGGCGAGCCGGGGGCATGGAACAGGCGCATGGACGTCACGCTAACACCCCCCGTTGACGGCGCCAGCCCATCGCGCCAAGCGGAATGCATGACCAACGCGCCCACCCCCGCCCTGTTCGACCCCGCCGCCGCCGGATGGAATCAGTTCCGCTGGCACGAAGACGGCTTCCCCACCCTGGTCGGCCCCTTCTGGTCGAAGAGGGAAGGCGATGGCTGGGCCTATGGCCTGCTCGCCGAGGATAAGCACGGCAACGCCCATGGCATCGTCCATGGCGGGATGCTGGTCACCTTCCTCGACCAGATCCTGGGTGCCACCTGCTGGGAGGCAGCGAAGCGCGACCCGGTGGTGACGATCCAGCTCAACACCCATTTCGTCTCTGCCGCCAAGGCCGGGGAGTTCATGGAAGCGCGGGGCGAGGCCGTGCGGGCAACCAAATCCATCGTCTTCGTGCGCGGGCAGATCACCGTGGGCGACCGTATCGTCGCCACCGCCGATGGGGTGTGGAAGCGGCTGGGCGCGCGCTGACCGTTTCGGCTACCGTCGCGGCAACCAGCCGTCAGGGAAGGAAACGCCAATGCGCAGCGCCGTCATCGTCTCGACCGCCCGCACGCCGATCGGGCGTGCCTATCGCGGGGCCTTCAACGACACCAATGCGCAGACGCTGGGCGGGCACGCGGTGCGCGCGGCGGTGGCGCGCGCGGGCCTCGACCCCGCGCAGGTCGAGGACGTGATCATGGGCGCCGCCCTGCAACAGGGCTGCCAGGGGTCGAATGTCGGGCGGCAGGTGGCCCTGGCCGCCGGGCTCCCGGATACGGTGCCGGGGATGTCGCTCGACCGGCAATGCTCCTCGGGGCTGATGGCGATCGCGACCGCCGCGAAGCAGGTACTGCATGATGGCATGCAGGTCGCGGTCGGCGGCGGGCTGGAATCCATCTCGCTGGTGCAGAACGACAAGGCGAACTGGTTCCGCCGCGCCGATCCGGCGCTGATGGAACGCATCCCCGCGCTCTACATGTCGATGCTGGAGACTGCGGAGATCGTCGCCGATCGCTACGGCATCCCGCGCGACGCGCAGGATGACTACGCACTGCGCAGCCAGCAGCGCACGGCGGCCGCGCAGCAGCGTGGCGCCTTCGACGATGAGATCGTGCCGCTGGCAACGATCATGAAGGTTGCCGACAAGGCCACCGGCGAAATCCGCGACGTGCCCACCACGCTGGCCCGCGACGAGGGCAACCGCGCCGACACCACGCTGGAAGGCCTGAAGTCGCTGAAGCCGGTGTTCAAGGATGGGATGGCGGTCAAGGAAGGCCGCTTCATCACCGCCGGCAATGCGAGCCAGCTCTCGGACGGCGCCTCGGCGGCCGTGGTGATGGAGGAAGCGGAAGCGTCCCGCCGCGGCCTGCATCCTCTCGGCATCTATCGCGGCATGGCGGTGGCGGGCTGCGATCCGGGGGAGATGGGCATCGGGCCCGTTTTCGCGGTGCCGAAGCTGCTGAAGCAGCATGGGCTGTCCATCGACGACATCGGGTTGTGGGAGCTGAACGAGGCCTTCGCCTGCCAGGTGATCTATTGCCGCGACCGGCTCGGCATTCCCGATGACCGGTTGAATGTCGATGGCGGGGCGATCTCGGTCGGCCATCCCTATGGCATGTCGGGCGCTCGTATGGCCGGGCACGCGCTGATCGAGGGCAAGAAGCGCGGCGCGAAATTCGTCGTGGTGACGATGTGCGTCGGCGGCGGCCAGGGCGCCGCCGGGTTGTTCGAAGTCGCCTGATTATTCCAGACGGATGTTGCCGAACTGCACGGCGCGGCGGTTCGTCTCCATCTCCTCCCGGATCACCGCGGCATAGCGCGCCGGGGTGATCTCGGCGGCGGACGGGATCTCGGCGCCGAGGCTGACCAGCCGGTCGCGCACCGCGGGGTCGGCCATGGCGGCAGCCAGCGCGTCGCGCCATGTGCCGATGATGACATCCGGCGTATTGGCCGGCGCGAGCAGGCCGAGCGTGGTGGACAGTTCCGGTTCCACCAGCCCGGCTTCGCGCAGCGTCGGCACATCCGGCAGCAGCGGCGACCGCGCGGCGGATGCGATGCCGAGGATGCGCGCACGGCCATCGGCCTGCAGCGGCAATGCGCTGGACAACTGGTCGAACACGATCGGGATGGTGCCGGCGATCAGGTCGCTCAGCGCCGGGCCGGTGCCGCGATAGGGCACATGCACGATGCCCGCGCCGGTGCCGGCATTGAACATCTCCAGCGCCAGATGCGCGCCGGAACCGATCCCGGCCGTGCCTGCGGACAGCCCACCCGTCGTTGCCTTCGCCAGCGCGACGAAGTCCGCCAGCGTGCGCGCCGGCACCTGGCGGCCAACCATCAGCACGATCGGCACGCGATACGCGATGCCGATCGGCGCGAAGTCACGCAGCGTATCGTAGGGCAGGGTCTGCATCGCCACCGGGAACAGCGAGATTGGCCCGGTGGAACCAAGCAGAACCATCGTGCCGTCAGGGCGCGACCGGGCCACCGCTTCCGTGCCGACAATGCCGCCTGCG
This sequence comes from Roseomonas sp. CAU 1739, assembly GCF_039839775.1. NCBI lineage: Bacteria > Pseudomonadati > Pseudomonadota > Alphaproteobacteria > Acetobacterales > Roseomonadaceae > Roseomonas > Roseomonas sp. CAU 1739. The sequence goes on along the minus strand of NZ_JBDOQQ010000002.1, from coordinate 231,520 downwards.
CCGCCGCGATTCTCCACGATCACGGGCTGGCCCAGCGCGGCCTGCAGCGCGGGCGCGAGCAGTCGCGCCGTGAAATCCACGTTGCCGCCGGGCGGGAAGGGCACCATCACGCGCACCGGGCGGTCCGGGAAACCTTGCGCCTGCGCCGCGGCCGGGGCCGCAAGGGTGGCGGCAAGGATACTGCGGCGGGTCGGCATCATGCGGTCTCTCCCTGTCCCGCCGCGGCGCGTCGCGCGGCGAATTCGGCGGCGAGCAGCGGGATGGTTCCGCCCGCCCGCCAGATCTGCACCATGCGTTCCGAGAACGGCTTGGCGCGCAGCACGCGGCCCGAGGGCAGCGTGACCTCTCCCGTCGCGGGGTCGGCGCTGATGACCTCGCCATCCTCGACCGCCACCGCGATGCCCGGGCATGCCATGACGGCCAGGCCGTTGTTCAGGGCCCGGCGCATGAAACCGGAATCGCAGGATTCGACCACGACGACCGACACGCCCGAGGCACGGATGGAGACCGACACCTCGACATGATTGTGATGCGCGAAGTTGCGCCCGCCGACGACGATATCGCCCGGCTTCACCTGCGCCGGGAATTCCGGGCGCAGGCGACGGAAGCACATCGCCCGCAAGGCTTCCTCGTCGAATTCCTTGCCGAAGCTGTCGCGAATGATCGCGAATTCGATGATGCCATCGTCACCGGAGATGTCGTCGCCGAACTTCCAGACGCGGCCACGCGCGGTCATGGCAGCATCTCCCGCGGGTCGGTGATGCGGCCCGCGATCGCCGATGCCGCGACCGTCAGCGGCCCTGCGAGGAACACGCGCGAGGTGCGCGCGCCGTTACGGCCCTGGTAGTTGAATTGCTGGGTGGAGATCGAGACCTCGTTGTCGTTCAGAACGCCCTGGTAGCCCCAGCAGGTGGTGCAGCCCGGCGCGAGCACCGCCGCGCCCGATTCCGCGAAAACTTCCAGCAGACCCTCGCGCGCGGCCGTCGCGTAGACCTCCCGGCTGCCGGGCGTGATGTACAGCGTGACATGCGGCGCGACCTGACGCCCTCGCAGGATGCGTGCGGCGTCGCGCATGTCCTCGATGCGGTTGCCGGCGCAGGACCCGATCGAGGCCTGGTCGATATGCTGTCCCGCGGCTTCGGCGACCGGCACGGCACCATGCGCGTCGGGCGGCACCGTCACCATCGGCGCAATGGCGCCGAGGTCATAGGTCATGCGCGCCATGTAGTCGGCGCCCGGGTCGGCACGCACCATCTGCCAGGGCCGGTCGCCCGCACGCGCGCGGACGTAGTCGAGTGCCGCCGCATCCGGTTCCATGATCCCGGTATAGGCACCGCTGTGGAACAGGGAGGCGAGGATCGTCTGCCGGTCATCCAGCGACAGTGACGAGACGCCATCGCCGTCGAATTCCACGCAGCATTGCAGCAACCGACCATCCGGCGTCGCGTCGCGCAGGATGGCCTGGATCAGGTCCCGCGCCGTGACGCCGAAGCCCAGCCGCCCCGTCAGCGTGATGCGCGCCGAAGGCGGCACGGCGAGCCAGTTGGAATCCTGGATCAGCGCGACGATGACCTCGGTCGAGATCGGGATGTTCAGCGCGCCCAGCGCGCCGATGCTGGCGATATTGCCTTCGTCCGAGAAGATCAGCGTCCCCGGTCGCGCGAAGCCGTGCTCGGTCAGCACCAGGTGGCGCAGCCCGTTGCCGGGGCCGAAGAAGTTCTCGATCCCCTGTCGTGTGCACCAATCGCGCAGCGTGCGGTGCGTCTCATGATGGTGCGACCCCATGGCGGCGGAGGTAGAATGGTCGACCACCATCACCGCCTTGTCCGGACGCGGGATTCGATCGACGCCGATGCGTTCCAGGTTGCGCTTGTGGCCGGGCCAGAACAGTTCCTGGCAGGCGACGTAATCCGGCGTGACGGTGACGTAGTCGCCGACATCGACGGCGTCGCGGCCTGCCGCGCGGGCAATGATCTTCTGCGCGATGGTCCGCGCCGTCATCGCCACAGCCCGCGCGCCGCGAGCCAGGCCTGAATCACCTCGGCCACCGCATCCGAATTGCGGTCCATCATGATCATGTGGCTGTTGCCGCGGATGCCCTGGGTCGGCAGGTCCACGTCATCCACCGTGCCGCCGGCGGCGCGCACGGCATCGGCGAAGGTCCGTGCATTGCGGCGGATCACCGACCAGCGCGGATCGGCATCGACGTAGTCGCCATACATCAGCATGGTCGGCACGTCCTTCAGCTTCGCCGCATCCGCAGCGACCCCTGTGCCCGCGGGTTCGACCAGCACCAGGGCGCGGAACAGGTCGGGCCGGCGCTGCGCCACCTGCCAGGCGAAGGCGCCGCCCTGCGAATGCGCGACCACCACCGAAGGCCCCACGCGTTCAAGCAGCGCGACATAGGCCGCGATCACATCCGCATCGGTGTCGAGGTAGCGCGCCACCACCTGGCGCATGAAGGACAAATACTGCTCGCGCTCGGCGGGGAACTGGTTGCCCTGCAGCACCGTGCCACGAGCGAAGGACCCCGCACCGTCGCCGATGCGGAAGCGTTCCCACGGGTTCACGGTGGGCAGGTGGATCGACCGGCCATAAATCTCGGGCGACATGGCCGCGCCGCTGCGGCCGCGTTCCACCGCGTCGGTGACATAGGTCGCCCAGCCGCGGCGCAGGAAGAAATGCTGCCAGCCATCGCGGCCATCCGGCGTGGTTTCATAGGTGACGCCGGTCAGGTAGGCGCCGTGCCACAGCATCAGCGGCGCGGTGCCGCGCAGCGGTGCGGGCACCATGAACTGCGCATACATCTGCCCGACCATGTAGGTGCCGTTGGGGTCGATGCGCAGCGGCGCGCCGCCGACGGTGGGCGTGTATTCGATGACCGGCTTGCCGGTGACCTCGACCAGCCGGCCGCCGACATGGAAGGAGCCGAAGCGTTCGATGGCCAAAGGCTGCGCCTGCGCCGCGCCGGCCAGAAGGCCGAGCACAACCGCCAGCATCGATGCACGATGCCACATGTTTCCCCCTGAAGGTCCGTCGTTGGGGGAAGCGTGCAACCGGGTCGGGCGGCTGGCAAGGCCCGTTGATACGGGCTTATGACCTTTTGGGGCGGGATTAAGGTTGGGGGAGATGAACTCCCCCAAACCCCCTCCTTTTTCTGTCTTTTGGAGACTGACCGCCGGGGCCGGCGCCAAGTGCCAAAAAAAGGGAGGGGGACGGGGGAGTTCTCTCCCCCGACCTTTCTTCCTCAGTAGCGGTAGGCTTCCGCCTTGAACGGCCCCTGCGCCGACACGCCGATGTAGTCCGCCTGCTGCTTCGACATCTTGGTCAGCGTCGCGCCGACCTTCGCCAGGTGCAGCGACGCCACCTTCTCATCGAGGTGCTTGGGCAGCACGTAGACCTTCTTCTCGTACTTGCCCGGGTTGGTCCACAGCTCGATCTGCGCCAGCGTCTGGTTGGTGAAGGACGCGGACATCACGAAGGACGGGTGCCCCGTGGCGTTGCCGAGATTCACTAGGCGCCCTTCGGACAGCAGGATCATGCGCTTGCCGTCGGGGAACTCGATCTCGTCCACCTGCGGCTTGATGTTGTCCCACTTGAAGTTGCGTAGGCCAGCGACCTGGATCTCGCTGTCGAAGTGGCCGATGTTGCAAACGATGGCGCGGTGCTTCATCGCGCGCATGTGGTCCACGGTGATGACATCGACATTGCCGGTGGCGGTGACGAAGATGTCGGCCTGCGGGGCGGCCTGCTCCATCGTCACCACCTCATAGCCTTCCATCGCGGCCTGCAGGGCGCAGATCGGATCGACCTCGCTGACCATGACGCGGCAGCCGGCATTGCGCAGCGACGCGGCGGAACCCTTGCCCACATCGCCGAAGCCGCAGACCATCGCGACCTTGCCGGCCATCATCACGTCGGTGCCGCGGCGGATCGCATCCACCAGCGATTCACGGCAGCCATACAGGTTGTCGAACTTCGACTTGGTGACGCTGTCGTTCACGTTGATGGCGGGGAACAGCAGCTTGCCTTCCTTCGCCATGGTGTAGAGGCGGTGCACGCCCGTCGTCGTCTCCTCGGAGACACCGACGATCGACTTCGCTAGCTGCGCGAACCAGCCCGGCTTGGTCGCCAGGCATTCCTTGATCAGCGCGAAGAAGACGGTCTCTTCCTCATTGGTCGCCTTCTCCAGGAAGGCCACGTCGCCCTGCTCGGCGCGCAGGCCGTAATGGACCAGCAGCGTCATGTCGCCGCCATCGTCCAGCAGCACGTTCGGCGTACCGCCATCGCCCCATTCCAGGGTGCGCTTCACATACTGCCAGTATTCCGGAAGCGTCTCGCCCTTCACGGCAAACACCGGCGTGCCGGTCGCGGCGATCGCGGCCGCGGCGTGGTCCTGCGTGGAGAAGATGTTGCACGACGACCAGCGCACATCGGCGCCGAGCGCCTTCAGCGTCTCGATCAGCACGGCGGTCTGGATGGTCATGTGCAGGCAGCCGGCGACGCGCGCGCCCTTGAGCACCTGCTTCGCACCGTATTCGGCGCGGGTCGCCATCAGGCCGGGCATCTCGTCCTCGGCCATCGCGATTTCCTTCCGCCCCCAAGCGGCCAGGGACAGGTCCTTCACGACGAAATCGGTGGCAGCGGACATGCGTTCTCTCTTTCTCACCCAAGGATCGCCGGGCGGGTAGCACGCCCGGCCCGGCGAGGCCAGAGAGCATCATCACTTATAAGGATATCTTTATGTGGCCGGCAGCGGCGGCCTACTCACATCTCCGGCGGCAGATCGGCCTCCGGACGGTCATCGTCCTGCTCGCGGCGGCTTTCGATAGCGTTCTGCCCGGCCATCATCGGACGATCGGCGCGATAGGATGGCCCGTTCGGCGCTTCTGCCGTCGCCGATAATGGCGCCAGCCAAATGGCGAAAAGACCGGTCACGGCGGCGCGGCGGATGTGGCGCATGGCGTCAGACGTCCTTCGTTCCATGACGTCAGCCTCCGGGCCGCGAGGGGCGGTGAGGGGGCGCAACCAAGGCAGGATGAAGGCGTTACGTTACGCGCTTGTTGCCGGCTGTGAGGTCGGGCGGGGTTTTCACGCCCGCTCCGTGATCCCTTCGGCAAAGCCCGCCACCAGTTCACGGATCCGTGCGGGGTCGGACTGTTCCATCACGCGCCGGGCAAAGCGGGCGCAGTCGCCGATGTCCAGCGCACGCACCGCCTGCTTCACGCGCGGCAGCGCCGACGCATTCATCGAGAAGGTGCGCAGCCCCAGCCCCAGCAACAGCGGCGTCAGCTGCGGATTGCCCGCCATCTCGCCGCAGACCGACACCGGCATGCGCAGCCGCAGCGCGGCTTCGGTGGCGAACTGCACCAGCCGCAGCACGGCAGGGTGCAGCGGGTCATACAGATGCGACACATCCACTTCCGACCGGTCCACCGCCAGGGTGTACATCGCCAGGTCATTGGTCCCGATGGCGAAGAAATCCGCCTCCAGCGCAATGGCATCGGCGGCCAGCGCCGCTCCCGGCGTCTCGATCATCACGCCGAGCGGCGGCAGTTTCTCGGGCAGCTTCTCGCCACGCCGACGCAGGCGGCGGGCCACGCGTTCATAGATCTCGCGCGCCTGGCGCACTTCCTCGGGCACCGTGACCATCGGCAGCAGCAGCCGCACATGGCCATCCCCGCCGGCGGCGGCGACACGCAGCACGGCGGCGAACTGGACCTCCAGCAATTCCGGCCGCTTGAGCAACATGCGCAGCCCACGCAGCCCCAACGCCGGATTGCTGCCGGCATGGACTGGCGCGACGCCGTCGGCCAGCGCCTCCATGTCCTTCTCGCCGCCCCAGTCCAGCACGCGGATGGTGACCGGCTGGCCCTCCATCGCCTCGACAACCTGGGTGTAGGCCTCGACCTGCGCATCCTCGTCGGGCAGGTCCTCGCGATTCATGAACAGGAATTCGGTGCGCAGCAGGCCGATGCCCATCGCCCCGGCCTGGGCGATCAGCGGCAACTCCTGCGGAATCTCGAGATTGGCCTGCAGCTCGACCATCTCGCCATCGGTCGTCTCGGCCGGCAGGCGCCGCAGCTTGGACAGCTTCGTCCGTTCCTTGGCGAAGGCGGCCAACCGGTCCTTCGCCATCGCCAGCGTGGCGGCGGACGGATGCACGGAAACCACGCCCGCCGTGCCGTCCAGCACCGCCTGGTCGCCGCGCTGGGCGGCCTCGGTCAGCCCGTGGGCACCCAGCACCGCGGGAATGCCGAGCGCACGCAGCATGATCGCGGTATGGCCATCCGACCCGCCCTCCTCGGTGGCCACGCCGGCGACGCGCGACGGGTCCAACAGCGCGGCATCGGCCGGCGTCAGTTCCTCGGCGACCAGGATGCAGCCCTCGGGCAGATCCTTGAAGGACCGGAAGGGCGTGGCGGTCAGGTTGCGGATCAGCCTTCGGCCGATGTCGCGGATCTCGTTGGCGCGACGCGCGAGACCCGCCTTGTCGTCGTCCCGGGCAGCCAGGATGACGGCGCGGATCTCCTCCGCTTCCTCCAGCACCGCAGTCTCGGCGCCGACCAGCCCGACCTCGATGCGCTTGCGCGCGCCGCGGATCAGCCGCGAATTGCCCAGCATCATCAGATGCGCATCGAGCAGCGGCGCGATCTCCTCCTGCGCTTCCTCGGGCAGGATGCCGATGCGGGTCTTGAGCTTGCCGATCTGCTTGCGGGAAAAGGCAACGGCGACGGCGAGCTTCTGCTTCTCGTCATCCACCGCATCGGCGGCGATGGTCCGCCGCGTCACATCGGTCACCGGTTCGGTGGTGTCGTAGACCAGCCCGACCGCAACGCCATGGGACACCGCGATCCCGGGAACCGCGACCTCCGGCTGCTTCGCCTTCGTCTTCGCCTTCGTCGTCTCAGTCTTCATGGAAGCCGGCCTCGACCAGGCCGGCGACCGCCTCGAGCGCCTCCTTGGCGTCCCAGCCCTCGGCCTCGATCATAACCTCGGCACCCTGGCCGGCGCCCAGCATCATGAGTCCCATGATGGAGCAGGCGGGCACGGTTTCCCCGTTGCGCACGACGTTGACGCAGGCGGAGAATCGTTCGGCCATGGACACCAGCTTGGCCGCGGCGCGCGCATGCAGGCCCCGGCTGTTCGGAATGACCACGTTGCGCCGCAACACCATGCCGGAATCCCCCGGATCGCACCCGCACGGACCGGCCGCCGGCATGGTTTCCACCAAAACCCGCCCGCCCGGCTCATCTGGCCATTCGTTCACGCGCCGTTCCTCCTGGCCGGGACCGGCGGGGTCACCTGCGCACCCGCTGCGACTTCCCGCCCGCTGGCGATGTATTTCCGTCCCGCCGCCTTGGCGTGGTCCACCGCTTCGGCCAGCGGCTCGCTGCCGCGCACCTTCGCCAGCTTGACCAGCAGCGGCAGGTTCACCCCGGCGAGCACTTCCACCGGTCGGTCGGACCCGGCGATCTGCATCGCGAGGTTGGATGGCGTGCCGCCGAACATGTCCGTCAGCACCACCACGCCATCGCCCTGGTCGACCGCCTCGATCGACCGGCGGATATCGGCGCGGGTATGCTCCATGTCGTCATCGGGGCCGATGCAAACGGTTTCGACGCCCTGCTGCGGCCCCACCACATGTTCCATGGCGTGCCGCAATTCCTCGGCCAGACGGCCGTGAGTGACCAGAACCATCCCGATCATGATACCTGCGTCAGGGCCTCCCGCCCCGCTTCGTGGCTGGCGAAGCGCGATCCTGCCTGGAGCGCCGCCGCGGCATCGCCGCGCTGCGTCCCCGGCGTCGCGCCGGCCGAAAGCTCCCGGTGGTGCAATTCCACCCGCCAGCCGCCTGTTTGAAGATGGTGTGCCAGTCGTTCCGCTGCCAGGACCGAGCGATGCTTTCCGCCGGTGCAGCCGACCGCGATGGTCAGGTACTTCTTCCCCTCCTGCGCGTAGCGCGGCAAGAGCGGGCGCAACATATCCGTCATGCACCGCCAGAACGGCGCGAAGTCGGGGTCGGCCTCGATATAGGAAGCCACCGCCGCTTCCCGCCCGGTCAGCGGCCGCAATGCGTCCACGTAGTGCGGGTTGCGCAGGAAGCGCAGGTCGAACACCAGGTCGGCCTCGCGCGGCAGCCCCTTCGGGAACGCGAAGGACAGCACGGAAACGCCCATCCCGGGCGCGCCTTCCATGCCGAAGCGGCGTTCGATCATCCGGCGCAGTTCCGGCAGCGGCAGGTCGGAGGTATCGACGACCATCTCCGCCGTCTCGCGCAGGGGGGCCAGCAGCGCCGCCTCCCGCGCGATGCCTTCGGCGACGCTGTGGCCGAGCGGACCGCCGGGGGCGAGCGGATGGCGCCGCCGCGTCTCGGTGAAGCGGCGCAGCAGCACGTCGGGCTCGGCGGTGGCGAAGACGACCGTCACGACGATGTCCGGGTGCAGCCGCAGCCGTTCCAGAAGCCGCATCGCCGCTGCCGCGTCGAAATCCCGGGTGCGGCTGTCCACCCCGGCCGCCAAGGGCTGCTCGCCATCGCCGACCACCGCCTCGAGCACGCTGAGCGGCGGGTTATCAACGGTTTCGTAACCCAGATCCTCGAGAACCCGCAGGATCGAGGCCTTGCCTGCGCCGGACAGGCCGGTGACCAGCACCACCTGCCGGCGCGGCGGCGTGGGAACGTCCATCACGCCGCGAAAGCCCCGGCGCGCTGGGTGGCGCGCCCGAGAGCGGTGTCGAGCGCCAGCGCGACCTTTTCGGGCGCAGCGGCGTCGAAGCCATGCAGCGCCACCCGCGGCACGGCGGCCGGCGCCCACAGCGCAGGCGCGGGTAGCCGCGTCACGGCTTCACGCGCCACCAGATCCACCACCAGCGCCAGACGAGCCCCCTCGGCCACCGCCAACCCCTCGAAAATGCCCAGGCCCCGAACCTCCAGCATCCCCCGCAAGGCGGGCGGTGCCGAAACCGCGACCCCATCGATCGTCACCTGGTCATCCGCCACCAGGACCCAGCCCCGCGCAAGCAGCCGCAGCACGAGGTCCGACTTGCCGGACCCGGGCGGGCCCAGCAGCAGCACCGCCGCCGCGTCGCGCGAAACACAGCTTCCGTGAAGCAACATCCCAGCGTGACAATCCGTATCAACGGCCGACAGTGGCAGAAATGGGGCAGGGGGGAAAGCGCCGCGGGACGGAGCGGCCCGTGGCGTTGCCCGCAGGCCACGCCGATGCCACCCTGCCGCCCATCATGCCCAGCCAGGACGCCATCCGCGCCGCCGCGGAACGCATCGCCCCCCATATCCGCCGCACCCCGGTCCTCCGGCTCTCCCCGGCCGAGACCGGGCTCGAGAACCCGCTGACCCTGAAGCTCGAACAGCTTCAGGTCACCGGGTCCTTCAAGCCGCGCGGCGCCTTCAACCGCATCCTGTCGGCCGAGGTCCCCAAGGCCGGCGTGATCGCCGCCTCGGGCGGCAACCACGGCCTGGCCGTGGCCCATGCCGCCCAGGTGCTGCGCATCAAGGCCGAGATCTTCGTCCCCGAGATCGCCGCCGAAGCCAAGCGCGCCCGCATCGCCGCCACCGGCGCGACGCTCGTCGTCGGCGGCGCGTCCTACAACGAGGCGCGCCTGGCCTGCGAAGCCCGCGCCGCCGAGACCGGGGCGCTGATGGTCCATGCCTATGACCAGGACGAAGTCCTCGCCGGCCAGGGCACGGTCGGCATGGAGTTCGAAGCCGATGCCCCCGACCTGACCCATGTCGTGGTCGCGGCCGGCGGCGGTGGCCTCTATGGCGGCATCGCCTCCTGGTACCGCAACCGCGTCCAGATGGTGATCGCCGAGCCGGAGGAATGCCCGACCCTGTTCATGGCGGGCTTCGCCGGCCAGCCTATCGACGCGCCATCCGGCGGCATCGCGGCCGACAGCCTGGGTGCCCGCCGCGTCGGCGAGCTGCCCTTCGAGGTGATGATGGCCGTCGGCGGCCGTTCCGTGGTGCTGCAGGACCAGGTGATCCGCAACACGCAACGCTGGCTGTGGGACAAGCTGCGCATCGTCGCCGAACCGGGCGGCGCGACGGCGCTCGCCGCCGTGCTGGGGGATGCCTGGACACCTCCGAAGGGCGCGCGCATCGGCGTGGTGGTGTGCGGGGCGAATTGCGATCCGGGGTCGGTCGTGGAGTGAACGGGAGATTGGAGGGGCGCCGCCCCTCCAAGCCACCCCGCCAGGGACCAGCGGGTCCCTGGACCGCGGATTCCCGGCGATCTGCACGAGTGGCGCACCGGCAACCGCTGTCCACGGTCTTGTCTTGCGGCTGGCGGCGCGGGGCGCCAATTCCCCGCGGTCCAGGGGGCCGTTGCCCCCTGGCGGGGTGGTCCGGAGGGGCGGCGCCCTCCGGCCTGCTGCTCACCCCCGCCGGACGTTCCACGGATAGGGGGACGACCCCTCCAGCATCCCCGTGATGTCCCGCCGGAATGCCGTGCGGATCACGAACTGCCCGAGCGGCAGGAACGACACATCATCCAGCGCCAGGTGGCCCAGTTCGGTTGCCAGCGCCTTCTGCCGTTCCGGGTCGGTGGCGAACAGCCAGGCCTCCGCCAGTTCCTCGGCGCGCGCGTTGCGCCACCAGCCGAACCAGCCATCCGTGCCTTGCCCGCGAACCAGGAACGACAGGGCGGGATTGGCCCAGGCGGTGGCGCCGCCGGTCGTGTGCAGGATCGACCAGCCGCCCTTGTCGACCGTTTCGCGGTTGGTGCGGCGCTGGACCACGGTGCCCCAGTCGCTTTCGGCGAGATCGACGTTCATCCCGATCCGCTTCAGCCGGTCGGCGGTGACCTGGCCGAGCGGTCCGATATCGGGGAAGTCGGTCGGGTTGATGACGACGACGCGCTCCCCGCCATAGCCGGCCTCGCGCAGCGCGGCGCGCGCTCGATCCAGGTCGCCCGGCATCATCGCTTCGCCCTCGTCGCGGTTGTAGGGCGTGCCGCGCGGCCACAGGCTGCGGTTGATGAACCATTCGGTCCGGTCGTCCCCGCGGGACGCGCGCATGTATTCCTCCTGCGCCACCGACAGGCGGACGGCCTTGCGCACCGCGGCGTTGTCGAAGGGCGGGTGCAGGCTGTTCATGCGCATCACGGCCAGTCGGCCATTCGGGTCGGTGATCTCCCGCCGCACGTCGCGGGCGCGGGCGAGCAGCGGCTGCAGGTCGGGATGCGGGCGTTCCCACCAATCGACCTCGCCGGCCTGGAGCGCCGCCGCAGCGGTCGCGGCGTCGGGCAGGATATGCCACTCGATGCGATTGAAATTCGCGACCTTGCCGCCCGAGGTCCAGGACGGCGCCTCGGGGCGCGGCCGGTAGCCGTCGAACTTCTCATACACCACGCGGCTGCCGGAATTGTATTCGCCGGGGACGAAGCGGAAGGGGCCGGATCCGATCATCTCGGTCACCGCGCGGGCCGGGTCGGTGGCGGCCAGCCGTTCGGGCATGATGAACAGCGTCGAGGAATCCGGCTTGGCGAGCGCGTCCAGCATCAGCGGGAAGGGCCGCTTGAGCCGCGCGCGGAAATTGCGGTCGTCGGTGGCGGACCATTCCTCGACCACGCGGGCGAGCAGCTGGCCGAAGGGCTCGCGCGCGCACCAGCGCTTGATCGAGGCGATGCAGTCGGCCGAGCGCACCGGGCTGCCATCGTGGAAGCGCAGGCCTTCGCGCAGGCGGAAGGACCAGGTGAGGCCATCGGAGGAAACCTCATGCCCCTCGACCATCTGCGGCTTCGGCGCGAGCTGCGCATCGACGCCGTAGAGCGTGTCGAAGATGTAGTAGCCGTGGTTGCCGGTGACGGTCGCCGTGGTGACGATCGGGTCGAGCACCGAGAGGTTGGCCTGGGGCACGAAGCGCAGGGTGGCGGCGCGGGTGTTCTGCGCGACTGCCGGGGCGGCGATCAGCCCGGCAGTCCCGGCGGCCAGCAGGTGGCGGCGTGGGATCATGGTGTTCCTCCAGCGGCGTCTGTGCGCCGGGCGCGGAGGCTAGAGCAGAACCCGCACGGGTGGAATCACCCGGGCAGGAGACGCTGCCTGCTTGAACGGGGCGAGGGCGGTCCGGCCCTCGGGGAACCGCGCGCGACCAGATGGCGCGCAACTCAAGACGGGCCTGCGGCGCGCGGGGCTTGCACGCACCGGCACCGGATGGCGCAGTGCCAAGAAGTCCACGCGCGGAGGCACGCATCATGGCCGATTACCGGCTGCATTACTTCCCGGAGTCCGGGAACAGCTACAAGCTCGCGCTGATGCTGACCTTGTGCGGACAGGATTTCGAGCCGGTCTGGACCGACTTCGCCGCCGGCGTGACGCGCACGGCGGAGTGGCGCCGCACCGTCAACGTGATGGGCGAGATCCCGGTGCTGATCGACCACGGCGTCGCTTTCACCCAGACCGCGCCGATCCTGCTCCGTCTGGCGGACCGCTTCGGCCGCTTCCAGGGCCGCGACGAAGCGGAGCGCTTCGAGGTGCTGCGCTGGCTGTTCTGGGACAACCACAAGCTGACCGGGACAATGGCGAGCTACCGCTTCATGCGGGCCTTCACGCCGTCGCCGGACCCGGCGGTGATGACCTTCCTGCGCAAGCGCCTCGACGACTACCTGACCATCCTGGAAGGCCACCTGCAGGCGCGCGCCTTCGTTGCCGGCGAAGGGCCGACCGTCGCCGACATCTCGATGATCGGCTACCTGATGTTCCCGAAGCCCGAGGCAGGCTACGACCTGGCCGCCACGCATCCGGCGGTGGAAGCCTGGCTGGGGCGCGTGGCGGCGCTGCCGGGCTGGCAGGCCCCCTATGACCTTCTGCCCGGCCAACGGATGCGCTGCTACGCGGCGTGATTGCCGTGCCGCATACCAGCGGCCGCTATTCGCGACCGTTGGTATCAGTCTTTTCATGCCCTCAGACGCGTCGTGCCGAAGGCACGCCTATGGCATGACGCGCAAACCTCCGGTTTGCTTGGCTTCGTGCCGGAGGCACGCCTTCGGCGTGACGCCGGCCTCCCGGCGGGCCGCATCGTTCATGTCGAAGGCCAGCCGCATGCCTGGCTTGCGCGCCGCGCGCTCGCGGACCGCGGCGCGGCCGCGATCCGACGGGTCAGCCGCTGTTGGCGCTGTCGTTCATGTCGAAGGTCAGTTCCACCCGCAGCCCGAAGGGATCGGTCAGGAACAGCTGGTGCAACGGGAAACCGGGCAGCGGCGCCTCGGCATAGGGCACGCCATCGGCGGCAAGCTTCGCGCGCACCTCCGGCAGGCCGCGCGCGCGGAAGGCAATGTGTTCGAAGGACACGCTGGGGGAAGGGCCGGTCGGGGCCTCCACCGTGTCGCGGCAGGCGAGATGCACGATCGGCCGCCCGCCGGCGTACAGCCAGGCGCCGGAAAATTCGAAGGCTGGCCGCGGCCCTTCGGTCAGGCCGAGCAGGTCGCGGTAGAAGGCGAGCGCGGCCGGCAGGTCCTGCGGGCGCAGGCGTACATTGGCGTGGTCGAGTCCTTCGAGGTGCATCACTCCCTCCCCTTGTGCCGGTTTCCGGTCTAGAGCCGTGGGCATGACAGGCGCGCCGACGCAGAACCGCAAGCCCCTTCGCGCCCCCGAAGGGGGATCGGACCCGCGCGCCGCCGGCGCGACCCCCGCGATCGCCCAGTGGTTCGCCGCCAAGGCGGCCCATCCCGATGCGCTGATCTTCTTCCGTATGGGCGATTTCTTCGAAATGCTGTTCGAGGATGCGGAGGTCGCTTCGCCCGCGCTCGACATCGCGCTGTCCTCGCGCGGCGAGCACCAGGGGGAGAAGGTCGCGCTGTGCGGCGTGCCCGCCCATGCGGTCGATCTCTACCTGGCGCGGCTGATCCGCCAGGGCCACCGCGTCGCCATCTGCGACCAGACCGAGACGCCCGAGGAGCAGAAGCGCCGCAAGGCACCGACCATCCGGCGGGAGGTCACGCGGCTGGTCACCCCCGGCACGGTGACCGAAGAAGCGTTGCTGGAAGCCACGCGCCCGGCTTGGCTGCTGGCCCTGGCGCCGGCCGGCGATGCGCTGGGCGCGGCGTGGCTCGACGTCACGACCGGCGCCTTCGCCACGGAACACCTGGCGGTCGCCGAGCTTCCGGCGCTGCTCGCGCGGCTGGAACCAGCCGAGATCCTGGCCCCGGAGGACTTCGCCCGCTCCCCCGCGCTGCTGCCGCTGGTCGACCGCGTCGCCCATGTCGTCCCGCCGCGCGACGGCACGCGCCGGCTGGCCGAGGCCTTCGCCGTCGCCACCCTCGACGGTTTCGGCAGTTTCAGCGCCGAGGAGGTCGCCGCCGCCGCCATGGCGGTGGATTATGTCCGCCTGACCCAGGCCGGCGGCCTGCCGCGCCTGTCGCCGCCGGTGCCGGCCGGCGGGCACGGCGTGTTGCAGATGGATGGCGCGACGCGCCGCAGCCTTGAGATCCTGCGCAGCGAGCGCGGCGACCCGCGCCACGCCCTGCTGGGCGCGGTGGACCGCACCGTCACGCCCGCCGGGGCGCGGGAATTGGCGGCACGCCTTGCCTCCCCGCTGGCCGAGGCCGGACCGATCGCCGCGCGGCATGACGCAGTGGGGTTCCTGCTGGCGGCCGGCGCGGTGCGCGACGCCCTGCGCTCGACGCTGAAGGGCACGCCGGACATGTCGCGCGCCCTGGCGCGGCTGTCGGTGGACCGTTTCGCACCCCGCGACCTGGGCGCCATCCGTGACGGGCTGGCGCGGGCCGAAGCGATGGAAGCGACACTCGATGGTGCCGCGGGCGTGCCGCCGGTTCCGTCCCTGGTCGCCGCGGCGCGGGACGCCCTGCGTCCGGCCGATAGCCCGCGCGCCGAACTGCTGCGCGCGCTGGCCGACCCATTGCCGGCGCGCCTCGAAGACGGTGGCCTGGTCGCGGCTGGCTATGATGGCGAACTCGATGCCCTGCGGACGCTGCGCGACGGCGCGCGGGGGGCGATCGCGGCGTTGCAGATGGACCTCGCCCAGGCCTGGGGTGTGGCCAGCCTGAAGATCCGGCACCACCAGCAATTCGGCTTCCTGGCGGAAGTCCCTGCCGCCGCCGGGGAGAAACTGCTGCGCGAAGGTGCGAAGGATGGTCCGCAGGCGCCGGTGCATCGCCAGACCATGGCGAACGCCATGCGCTTCACCTGCACCGCACTCGCCGATCTCGACCGTCGCGTGGCCGAGGCCGGGGAACTGGCCGGCAAGCGGGAACGCGTCATTGCCCAGCATCTGCGGCGGCTTTGCCTGGCGGCCGCGCCGGGGATCGCGGCCGCGGCGACGGCGATGGCCGAACTGGATGTCCATGCCGCGGCGGCGGAGCTGGCCGCCGATGGCCGCTGGTGCCGGCCGGAGATGACCGACCGCGCGGACTTCGCCGTGGTCGCGGCCCGCCACCCGGTGGTGGAGGCGGCACTGGCGCGCGCGCGCGGGCCGGCCTTCGTGCCGAATGACTGCGACCTGTCGCCCGGGCGGCGGCTATGCCTCCTCACCGGGCCGAACATGGCCGGCAAGTCGACCTTCCTGCGGCAGAACGCGCTGCTGGTCATCCTGGCCCAGGCCGGGCTTTTCGTGCCGGCCGACACGGCGCGGCTGGGGCTGGTGGACCGGCTGTTCTCCCGCGTCGGCGCGGCCGACGACATCGCCGGCGGGCGGTCCACCTTCATGGTCGAGATGGCCGAGACCGCCGCCATCCTGAACCAGGCCACCGCGCGATCCATGGTGGTGCTGGACGAGGTCGGGCGGGGCACCGCGACCTGGGATGGCCTGGCGATCGCCTGGTCGGTGCTGGAGGCGCTGCACGACCGCATCCGCTGCCGCACCATCTTCGCCACCCATTTCCATGAACTGACCGCGCTCGCCGGCAAGTTGCCGGAACTGGCACCCGCCACCATGCAGGTGCGCGAATGGCGCGGGGAGGTGGTGTTCGAGCACCGCGTCGGGCCCGGTGCGGCGGAGAAATCCTGGGGCGTGCACGTCGCCCGCCTGGCCGGCGTGCCGCGCCCGGTGCTGACCCGCGCGCAGGAGGTTCTGAAGGCACTCGAGGCCCGCGCGCGCGGCCTCGACCCGCTGTCGGACGAGTTGCCGCTGTTCGCCCGGCCGGCCCCGGCGGTGGCCGAAGCGGCACCGTCGGAACACCCTGCCTTGGC
The DNA here is from genome assembly GCF_039839775.1 of Roseomonas sp. CAU 1739. Classification (NCBI taxonomy): domain Bacteria; kingdom Pseudomonadati; phylum Pseudomonadota; class Alphaproteobacteria; order Acetobacterales; family Roseomonadaceae; genus Roseomonas; species Roseomonas sp. CAU 1739. The sequence continues at coordinate 215,356 of NZ_JBDOQQ010000002.1, read as the reverse complement.
GGCGCTGGCGGAACTCGACACCGACTCGCTCAGTCCGCGAGAGGCACTTGAATTTCTCTACCGCCTGAAAACGTTGCTGGGGCCTGTCACAGGCGGCAGGGAATAGATAGTGTTCAGCCCGATGACATCCCTGGACGACGCCGGACCCGATACCGGACCCGCCGAGGGCCCGGCCCGCCGGCCCGCGCCCGTGGCGGGCGAACCACCTGTCCTGCTCGCCGGCCTGCTCGCGGACCTGATCCCCGACGGCCGGCCGCTGCCGCGCGACGAGGCGGTGACGCTGCTGCGCCGGCATCTCGGCCGCATCCAGAACCGCGTGCAGCAGGTCTTCGAGGCGCATGAGATCACCGGCCTGCCGGCGGCGCGCTGGCTGGCCTCCCTGACCGACACGGTGATGGTCGGCATCCGCGCCTATACCGATGCCACATTGCCGCCCGCGCCGGGGGAAAAGCCTTGGGCGCTGGTCGCGACCGGCGGCTACGGGCGCGGCGTGCTGGCGCCCTTCTCCGACATCGACCTGCTGTTCCTGACCGATGCGGGCATGGGCGCGCGCGGCAAGCAGTCGGTGGAGTTCATGCTCTACCTGCTGTGGGACCTGGGGCTGAAGGTCGGGCACGCGACGCGGTCCCGCGCCGACTGCCTGGTGGATGCCAAGGGCGATGCGACGGTGCTGACCGCGCTGCTCGACGCCCGCTTCATCGCCGGCGAGGACGCGGTTTTCCAGCGCTTCGCCGAGGCCTTCCGCAAGGCGCGCGCGGAATGGGGCCTCACGCCCTTCCTGGTGGCCAAGCGCGCCGAACGCCACCAGCGCCATGCGCGCTATGGCGAAAGCCCCTTCCTGGTCGAGCCGCATGTGAAGGAAGGCCGTGGGGGCCTGCGCGACCTGCAGACGCTGTATTGGCTCGCACGCTATGCCTTCAACGTGCAGCGCATGCCTGAACTGGTCGGCCCGGCTACGCCCGGCGGCGGGTTGCTGACCGCCGATGAGGCGCGCGCCATCCGCCGCGCCTGGGACTTCTTCTGGACCGTCCGCTTCCACCTGCACATCGTCACCGGCCGCGCCGAGGAACGCCTGACCTTCGACCTGCAGCCCGTCGTCGGCGCCCGCATGGGCTATACGCGCCACGGCCTGCAGGACGGCGTCGAGCGCTTCATGAAGCACTTCTTCCTGATGGTGCGCGACGTCGCCCGCTTCACCCGCATCCTGGAACCGGCGATCGAGCGCGCCTCGCTCGGCCCGCCCGCGGTGGTGCCGGCATCCGACAAGGCGCTGACCGAAGCCGGCTTCGCGCTGGCCGACGGCAAGATCATCGCCGCACCCGGCCACGACTTCACCATCGATCCCGTGCTGATGCTGCGGATCTTCCGCATGGCGCGCGACCGCGGGCTCGACATCCATCCGCTCGCCTTCCGGGCCATCGTCCGCCATGCGCGACACGTCTCGCGGCTGCGAGGCGACAAGGATGCCAGTGCGGAATTCCTCGACCTGCTGTCGGGGCGCGACCCGGCCACCTGGCTGCGACTGCTGAACGAGGCGGGCCTCATCTCCCGCCTGCTGCCGGACTGGCACCGCATCGTCGGGCTGATGCAGTTCGACACCTACCATGTGTTCACGGTCGATGAGCACACGATCGAGGCGGTGGGCGTACTCGGCGCGCTGGAACGCAACGAGCTGAACGAGGTCGCGCCCGTCGCCTCCGAACTGATCGGCCAGTTGCAGTCCCGCCGCGCGCTGTATGTCGCCGTGCTGCTGCATGACATCGCCAAGGGGCGCGGCGGGGATCATTCGGAACTCGGCGCGGAACTGGCGCAGGCGATCTGCCCGATGCTGGGCATGACGCCCGAGGAGACGGAGACCGTCTCCTGGCTGGTGCTGCATCACCTGATGATCAGCCAGACCGCCTTCAAGCGCGACATCGAGGACCCCAAGACGATCCTCGACATCGCGGAAGTCGTGCAGTCCCCCGAACGGCTGCGCCTGCTGCTGGTGCTGACTGTCGCCGACATGCGCGCGGTGGGCCCCAAGGTGTGGAACGGCTGGAAGGCGACGCTGCTGCGCGAACTTTACTGGCGCGTAGCGGAAGTGCTGGCTGGTGGGCTGTCGGTGCCCGAACGCGACGTGCGCGTGGCCCGCGCCAAGGAAGCCGCGGCGCTGCTCCTGGCCGACCGGCCGAAGCCGGAGGTCGATGCCTTCCTCGAACTCGGCTACCCGGGATATTGGCTGTCCTTCGACCCCGAGACGCATGCGCGCCACGCCGCCATGATCCAGGAGGCGAAGGAAGCCAAGGCGCCGCTGACCGTGCGCACCCGCGTGCTGGAATCACGCGCGGTGACCGAAGTGACGGTCTATTGCACCGACCATCCCGGCCTGTTCAGCCGCATCGCCGGCGCGCTGGCGATGGCCGGCGCCACCATCGTCGATGCGCGTATCCACACCATGACGGATGGCATGGCGCTGGACACCTTCTGGGTGCAGGACGCCCAGGGCGGCGCCTTCGAGGCACCGCACCGCTTGGCCCGACTGTCGGTGCTGGTGGAACAGTCGCTGTCCGGCCGGCTGCGGCTGCGCGAGGAAATCCGCAAGCTGAAGCGCGAGCCCGCGCGGCTGCGCGCGGTGACGGTGCCGCCGCGCGTGGTGATCGACAACCACGCCTCCAATACCTACACGGTCATCGAAGTGAATGGCCGCGATCGGCCCGGGCTGCTGCACGACGTGACGGCGGCGATCAGCGACCAGGGGCTGCAGATCGCGTCAGCGCACATCACCACCTACGGCGTGCGGGCGGTGGACGTGTTCTACGTGAAGGACGTGTTCGGGCTGAAGGTGGAGAACGAGCGCAAGCTGGTCACGCTGCGCCGCGCGCTGGAGGCGGCGCTGGAACTGGCGGAAGTGCCCGGCGGCGGTGGCGTGGCGACGCGGGCGACGGTCGGGCGCGCATAGAGCAGGATCCGTTCGCTCTTGCTCACGCCTCCGGTGATTCCATCTGCGGCGATCACGCTTTAGCTCGGCGCCGGCACGACCGGTCGCATGCGTTCAGGCGAGCGGGACGTATGCCTGCTCCCGCACTGGCCGGAGCAGGCCCCGTCCGGCTGGCATCGCCCGGGCGGGCAAGGGTAATCGATCACACACGGTGAGAACGATCCCGTCGCAGGGAGGACCGCGCGGGGCGCGGCGCTGGGGCGCCCGGTAGAACGCCGACCGCTCCCGCCCCCGCCGGATCACTTCGCCGGCAGAAACCCCACGATATCCCGCGCCTTCGCCACGATCGGCTCGGCGATCGCGCCCGCGCGGTCTGCGCCCAGCCGCAGCGCCGCATCCAGCGCCGCCGGATCTTCCAGCAGCCGCTTCATCTCCGCCGCGATCGGCGACAGATGCGCGATCAGCGCATCCGCCAGGGTGGATTTGAAGGCGCCGAAGCCCTGCCCGCCATGCTCGCGCAGCACGTTCTCCGGCAGGGTGCCGGTGATGGCGGCCAGGATGCCCACCAGGTTGCGCGCCTCGGGCCGGCCTTCCAGGCCCGCCATGTGGTCGGGCAACGGCTCTGGGTCGGTCTTCGCCCGCTTGATCTTCTGGGAGATGGTGTCGGCATCGTCGGTCAGGTTGATGCGCGACTGGTCGGACGGGTCCGACTTCGACATCTTCTTCGACCCATCGCGCAGCGACATCACGCGGGCGGCGACCCCCTGGATCAGCGGCTCGATGTTCGGGAAGAAATCGACGCCGTAGTCATGGTTGAACTTCTGCGCGATGTCGTTCGCCAGTTCCAGATGCTGCTTCTGGTCGTCGCCCACCGGCACCTTGGTGGCGTGATAGGCATGGATGTCGGCCGCCATCAGGTTGGGATAGACATACAGCCCCGAGGACACGGCTTCCTGGTTCTTGCCGGCCTTGTCCTTGAACTGCGTCATGCGGTTCAGCCAGCCCAGCCGCGCCACGCAGTTGAAGATCCAGGCCAGTTCGGCATGGGCGCGCACATGCGATTGCACGAACAGGATGCAGCGCTTGGGGTCGAGCCCGCAGGCGATCAGCGCGGCGGCCATCTCCCGCGTCTGGCGGCGCAGGTCGGCCGGGTCCTGCCATTGCGTGATGGCGTGCAGGTCGACGACGCAATAGATCGCCTCCTGCGTGTCCTGCAGCGGCACCCAGTTGCGGATGGCGCCGAGGTAGTTGCCGAGGGTGGGCACGCCCGAAGGCTGGATGCCGGAGAAGACGCGGCTCATCGCACAGGACCGTTCACAGGTGTGGGGCGCGGGTGATCCCGCGCCGGGGCGGGCGCGTCAAGGCCGGTCGTTGGCCCGGCGCCAGGCCTCGATGGCGGCGATCGCCGCGGCGCCGTCGATCACATCGGCGTAGCGGCGGTCCACATCCAGCAGGTTCTGGTCATGCGCGGCCTGGTCGTGGTCGCCCACGCAATCGGCCGGGACCATGACGCGGAAGCCCAGGGAGAAGGCGTCGATCACGCTGGCGCGGACGCAGCCCGAGGTGATGCACCCCGTCACGATCACCGTGTCCACCCGTTCCCTGGTCAGGATGGCGCCGGCCGGGGTGCCGAAGAAGATGGAGGGTGCCGATTTCATCAGCACCACATCGGGGCCGGCGGCGGCGATGCGCGGGTCCAGTTCCACCGATGGGGTGCCCGCCAGCAGGTCATAGACCGGGTCGGCCTTCCAATGCGGCGCGGCGCGGGGGCTGAAATACCCGTTGACGCAGGCGACCACCGGCAGGCCGGCACGCTTGGCAGCCTCGATCAGCGGCACGGTGCGGCGCACGGCCGCATCCACCATCGGCGCGCCACCCATCGGAAATTCGGGGTCGATGAATCCGCGTTGGAAATCCACCACCACCAGCCCCGGCTTGCCGCCGAAACCCTGCTTCCGGCTGCCATAGCCGCGCGCCGCATAGATGTCCGACATGGCCGATACCCCGTTCCATCGCACCACCATGCCAGCAATCGGCGTGCCCGGGGGCTGGCGGGTCAGGCCGGGGCAGGCCGATGTCCGAAGATCGCCGTGCCGATCCGCACATGGGTGGCGCCTTCGGCGATCGCTGCCTCGAAATCCCCGCTCATGCCCATGGACAGGACCGCGAGACCATGGCGCGCCGCCATGTCCCGCAGCAGGGCGAAATGCGGCCGCGGGTCGCCTTCGGCCGGCGGGATGCACATCAGCCCGGTAACGGGCAGCCCGTACTCATCCCGCGCGGCGCGGATGAAGGCGTCCGCCTCGGCACGCGGTATGCCGGATTTCTGCGCCTCGTCCCCGGTATTGACCTGCACGAGGCAATCGGGCCGGCGACCCTCCTTGGCCATGGCCGCGGCGATCGCGGCGGCCAGCTTGGGGCGGTCGATGCTTTCGATCACATCGGCCACCGCCACGGCATCGCGCGCCTTGTTGGTCTGCAGCCCGCCGATGATATGCAGGCGCAACGCCGAGTGGGCGGCGCGCAGGCCGGGGAACTTGGCCTGCGCCTCCTGTACGCGGTTTTCGCCGAACACGGTCTGGCCGGCGGCGAGCGCGGCGATCACCGCCTCCTGCGGATGGGTCTTGGAGACGGCGACGAGGGTCACGGCCTCCGGCGCCCGGTTGGCGCGGATGCAGGCCTCGGCGATCCTGGCGCGGATGGCGGCCAGGCTGGCGGGAATCTCGGTGGCGTAGGACATGGCATGGCAAGGCTAGGGCAGATCGGCGCGAACCGGAATCCATCGAATGGTTGATGCCGCCCGTCTGGCCATGCGGGCCCGGCGCCTGCGGCGCGCGGGGCGGCATCCGGTGCTGTGGCTGGTCACCGACCCGGTGCGCCTGCCCGACCCGCTGGCGGCGGCGGCGGCCCTGGCGCGCGGGTCGGGGGTGCTGGCGCGTGGCCTGGCGCCGCCGATGCGGGCCCGGCTGGCGGCGTTGGCGCGACGGCGCGGCCTGGTCCTGCTGGTCGGGGCAGATGGACGGGACGCCCTGGCGGCGCGCGCCGGGCTGCACCTGCCCGACCGGCGCGCCGCGAACGGGGTGCTGCCCTTCCTGTTGGCACGGCGGGCGGGGGCGCCGGGCGCGATGCTGACGATCGCCGCCCATCACGGAGCGGCCTCGGCGGCGCGGGCACGGCGGCTGCGTCCCGACCTGGCGTTCTTGTCGCCTCTTTTCGCGACGCGCAGCCACCCGGGTGCGCCCGCCCTCGGGCCGTTGCGCTGGCTGGCAGCCGCGCGCGGCCTGGGCGTTCCGGCGATCGCTCTTGGGGGGGTTGCGGCGGGCACCGCGGGGCAGGTGCCGCGCCGGGCGGCGGGGCTCGCGGCCATCGACGGGCTGGCGCCACAGGCTGTGGCCCCCCCGCCACAGTGTCTCAGGTAAGTCGCGTCGGGGGTTCATGGGCGGTTGCCGCCCGGCGCGCCGCCAGGACATAGTCCGGGTCAGGCCACGACGCCGCCCTTCCGCCCTTATTGGGGGGAAAGCGGCGGCGGACCCTGTCCGGGGGGGCAGGGCGGCCGTCGGAACTGCCGGTTTGCCGGCGATGAGGAGGACTAGAATGCGCAAGATTTTGCTGGGGACGACCGCTGTTGTCGGCGCCGCCCTGCTGGCGCCGGGGGCTTTCGCCCAGACGACGCGTGGCGGTGGTGGGGCCGTCGGCCAGGGCGTTCCGACGCCCGCGCCGGCTGGCGCTGTTGGCGTTGCCCCGACCCCGTTGAACGTCGGCCCCGCGGCCCCGTCCACGCAGGTGACGGCCGCGCCGACGCCGGCGATGGCCGGTGCCGGTGGTCTGTCGATCCGCCTGGGCGGCTACTTCGCCTGGACGATGGCAGCGGTGCAGGACGACTGGGACCGCGCGCGCAGCCGCAACGGTGCCGCCGGCCAGGGCCCGAACGCCGCAGCGCGTTCGCGCTATGACCAGCGCAACGACGCCGAGCTGAACGTCTTCGTCGACGGCCGCACCTCGAACGGCATCACCTACGGCGCCGTGTTCGAATTCCAGATGGACAACGTCGTCGTCACCACGGGTGACGGCACGACGGTGTCCTTCGACGAACTGTACGGCTACCTCGGCTTCGACGGCCTCGGCACCTTCCGCTTCGGTCAGGAAGACAGCGCCGCCTCGCTGCTGCAGGTTCGCGCTCCGGCCTCCCAGGCCCTCGGCGGCGACGCCGAGTGGGACGAGTTCATCGTCCAGACCGGTCTGGCCGACACCGCCCCGTACATCATGTCGGGCATCAACGACGGCAACGACGCGACGAAGATCATCTACCTGTCGCCGCAGTTCGCCGGCTTTGACTTCGGCCTGTCCTACGCTTCGAACGCTGGCGAGGGCGAGCGCACGAACAACGAAGGCAGCCTGACCGCCTCGCAGCGCGACCGCCTCGGCATCGAGAACGAAATGTCGGCGGCCGTCCGCTACCGCGGCACCTTCGGCCCGGTGGGCGTGATCGCCGGCCTCGGCGGCATGTGGGGCAGCTCCGGCTCGCAGAACGGCGCTGGTCAGCCGCTCGGCTCGGTCGCTCTCCCGCGCGCGCAGTCGATCTACGCCTACACCGGCGGCCTCGTGCTGACCGGCTACGGCTTCTCGATCGGTGGTGAATACACCTGGGGCCAGTATCGTGGCGCCTCGGTTGGCCGCACCGCTGTCAACCCGGGTGTGGATGGCTCGCAGCATTGGCTGCTCGGCGCCACCTACACGATGGGCCCGCTGGTGTTCGGTGCGGTCTACGGTCAGGGCACGCAGGGCAACGGTGCGCAGCTGGTCAGCGGCGTCGCCGGTGGCACGGGCGCCCGGTCGCCGGTGTTCCGCGACCTCGCCGACCGCACCCAGACCCTCTGGGGCGTGGGCGTCGCCTACAACCTGGCTCCGGGCCTGGTGCTCTTCGGGATGTACAACAACATCAACGACGAGAACGTGCCGACTGTGCAGCCGACCAATGCTCGCTACGGCGGCTCGGGCACGACCCTTGCCTCCTTCAACGGCAGCAACACGCGCACGATCAACATCGGCATCGTGGGCATCCGCCTGGCCTTCTGATCCATCGGATCGGAAGCAACGGGGGCGGCAGGGGAAACCCTGCCGCCCTTCGCTTTTTGCGGGGGCCGCTTCAAGTCCCCGCAGAAGGTCACCAACGAAGGAACTGCCGATGGCGGCCAACCTCGATCTCCGCCAATGCATCGCGCTGCACCAGGACGGTCAGTTGGATGAGGCGATCCGCTGCTATCGCCGTGTCTTGCCACAGGACCATGGCGACGCGCAGGTGAACCGGCTGCTCGGCCTCGCCTTGTTCGCCAAGGGCGATGCCGCCGAGGCCCTGAAGCACGTCCAGGCCGCGGTCGCGCGCGTTACGAACGATCCAACGCTGCTCAACGACCTGGGCAATGTGCTGCGCGCCCTCGGCCGCCGGCCCGAAGCGGTGCAGGCCTTCCGCCGCGCCATCGGGGCCGATCCCGGCTTCGCCTTCGCCCATTTCAACCTGGCCGATGCCTTGCTCGAGATGGGCCACCATGCGGAGGCGATGGAAGCCTATCGCACGATCCTGATCCGCCGGTTCGCGGGCATCGACGCCGACTTCCACAACAACCTCGGCACCTGCCTGATGGCGCTGGACCGCGTGGAGGAGGCCTTCACCGCCTTCCGCGCTGCCCTGGCGGCCGATCCTGCGCATGCCGCGGCCGCGGCGCATGCCGGCGCGGTACTGCAACGGCTCGGTCGCAACCGCGAGTCCATCGAGTTCCTGCGCCACACGGCGCGCACCCACGGCGCCACGCTGCAGTTGCTGACCACGTTGGGCCAGGGATTGCTCAACTTGACCGACTACGCTCCGGCGCTTGAGATCTTCGATGAGGTCCTGCGCCTCCAGCCGGAGCTCGAACGCGGGTTGACCGGCCGCGGCCTGGCCCTGAGCGGCCTCCGCCGCGATGCGGACGCCGTGGCAGTGCTCGATCGCGCGGTTGCCCTCTACCCCGCCTCGCGCTCGGTGCAATTGATCAGCGGCAATATCCGTTTGGCGGGCAAGGATACCGAAGGGGCGATCGCAGCCTTTGCGCGCGCCGCAGCCCTGCCGCCGGGACGCATCCCCGATGCCGCCCAGGCCATGCTTCTGTTCAACCGGATGCGGCTATGTGACTGGTCGGATTTCGCGCCGACGCGCCGCGCCGTCCTGGCCGGCGCCACCGATGGCAGCCTGCGCCTGCCGCCATTCGAGGCGTTGTGCATCGCCGACGATCCTGGCCTTCACCTGCACTGTGCCAGCCTGCATGCGCGGGAGAACCAGCGCGCGCGCCGCACCGCGCTGCCCGCGCGCACCGATGGCGGCCCGATCCGCATCGGCTATGTCAGCGGGGAGCTGCGCGAACATGCGGTTGGCCACCTGATGGCCCGGCTGCTGGAGTTGCACGATCGCTCGGCCTTTGAAGTGCATGCCATCTCGCTCGGCCGACTGACCGGGGATGCGGTGCAGGCACGGCTTCGCGCGGCCGTGGACGGCTTCCACGACATCTCGACGATGCCGGATGAAACCGCTGTCGCGCATGTGCGCGGCCTTGGCCTCGACATCGCGATCGACCTGAACGGCTATACTGGGGATTCCCGCACAGTGCTGTTCGCCCAGGGCATCGCGCCGGTCCAGGCGGTCTTCCTCGGCTATCCCGGCACCATGGGCGCGCCTTTCATGGATTACGTGCTGGCCGACGCCGTCACGGTGCCCGACGGCGCCGACCGCTTCTACGCCGAGAAGGTGGTCCGCCTGCCCGGCTGCTTCATGCCCACCGACGACCAGCGGGAGATCACCATCGCCGGGCTGACCCGCGCGCAGTTCGGCCTGCCCGAGGACGCCGTCGTCTTCTGCTGCTTCAACAACACCCACAAGATCCTGCCCGAGGCGTTCGACGGCATGATGCGCATCCTTGCCGCCACGCCCGGCTCGGTGCTGTGGCTGCGTGAGGAGAGCGCGGTGGCCACCAGCAACCTGCGCGATGCCGCCGCGGCCCGCGGCATCGACCCGGCGCGGCTGGTGATGGCCCTGCGGGTGGACCATGCCGACCATCTCGGCCGGCATGCCCTGGCGGACCTGTTCCTCGATACCCTGCCGTACAATGCGCACACCACGGCCTGCGATGCGCTGGGTGCCGGGCTGCCCGTGCTCACGCGGATCGGCGAGGCCTTCGCCGGGCGGGTCGCCGCCAGCCTGCTGCATGCGGTGGGCCTGCCCGACCTGGTGGTGGACAGCGACGCCGCGTTCGAGGCGCGTGCCATCGCGCTGGCCAAGGATGCGGCAGCCCGCGCTGATCTGCGTGCCAGGCTGGCCGCCGGGCTCGCCGAGGGCCGGCTGTTCGACACGCCTCGCTACGCGCGCGGGCTGGAGGACGCCCTGCGCACCATGCGGGACCGGAACCGGTCCGGCAGCGCGCCGGTCGCCTTCGCGGCGGCCGATCCGCAGGCGCTGTGAAGCGTTTCAGCAGCCTTGCCTTTTCAGTGACACCGTTCAGGGGCTACAAGACGCCCCAATGACCCGAGCCGCCCCCCCCTGGCGCCGCCCCGCGGCCCTCATCTGCGCTCTTGGCATCGCCTCGCTGGCGGGTGCCTGCGGCGATTCCAACGAAGTCCGCAATGTCGGCCGGGATGAATACACGTCCCAATCCGGCCGTGACCGCGTGCGCGGGCGCCTGACCGGGCAGGACGACGGCATCGTGCTGTTCGGCACCTCCCGGTCCGGCTCCGGCGGTTCTGGGTCGGCCGATGCCGGGTCCCCGGGCGGCGGCGCCGGCCTGGGCGTCAATGCGTATCTGTGGCGGGCGACGCTCGACACGCTGGCCTTCATGCCGCTGGCCTCGGCCGATCCGTTCGGCGGCGTGATCATCACCGACTGGTATTCGCCCCCCGGCACGACGACCGAACGCTTCAAGGCGACGGCCTATGTCATGGGGCGCCAGCTGCGTTCGGATGGCATCCGCGTGTCGGTGTTCCGCCAGGTCCGCCAGGGCAACAACTGGCTGGATGCGCTGGTGACACCGGCGACCTCGGCGGAACTGGAAGACCGGGTGCTGGCCCGCGCACGGGAATTGCGCAGCCAATCCACCGCGGGGCGATAGAGCCCCTTTCAACCGCGCCCAGCAGCGCGGCGTTCGCCGATGAATTGGGGGGCCAGGCCCCTACCGGGCCTGACGCGCATACGGGTACCCGCTCAGGCGCTGCGCCGCATCGCCTCGCCGGCCAGCCGGGCCCTCAGCCTGTCCAGCGCCGCTTTGTCGCGCAGCAGCGGAAAGCAGACCGCGGCGGTGTAGCGTGGGCGCGGCTGATGCGGCGAAAAGTCGCGGAACAGCGCGGTGACCGGGTGGTTGTCGAACTGATCGCGGTTGCCGTCGTCGTAATAGGATTCCGCAGGCGCGCCTTCGGCCCAGACAATGCCATGCGCCGGCAGTTCAAGGTGCCAGTACAAGGCCTCGGGCCGCCAATCCTCCTGGACGATGGTGGTGCCGTTCGCCAGCAGCCCGGCGGGCACCAGCCTGCCGTCCAGCAGCAGCGCGTGTTCCGGCGAGACGCGCAGGTCGCGCACCGGGCGCCCGCCGCCGAGTGCCCCGGCGCGCACCAGGATCGGTGCGACGCGTGACGGGTCCGGATGCCCGGCGATACGCGTGCGGGTCCGGCCGACCCAGAGCAGCCCCTGCGGCACGTCGCGCCCCGGGCCGGTCAGCACCAGGTCGCCGGCGCGCAGGCTCTCGACCGGCACCTCGCCCATGGGTGTCGCGATCAGCGTGCCGGCGAGGAAGCAGGCGACCTCGAAATCATACAGGGTCAGCGTGTCCTACGCCCCCTGGGTTCGATAGACCAGCCAGTCGTTGATGCCGTCGCGGCCCAGCGGATGGCCGCGCCCGATCCGTTCGTATGTATAGGTCTCGGGCTTGTCGATCTGCGCGACGTCGTGGCCCATCCCGCCATAGACGGTGTCGTTGCCTTGGCCGTCGCCCCAGCTGATCGTGTCGTGACCGCCGATCTGTGGGGCGGGCCCGTTGAGCGTGTCGTCGAACATCACCCCATCAAGGATGATGCTGTCCGCCCCATCCGGCCCGCCAAGCGCATCGCCGCCGTTCACGCTGTCGCTGCCATCGCCGGTCAGGATGGTGTCCGCGCCGGTGCCGCCGAGGATCGTGTCGGTGTAGTCCGGGCCGCCATTGATGTAGTCGTTCCCGGCGCCACCAAACCCGAGGTCCTGCCCGGCATCCAGGGCGATGTTGTCATCCCCGTCGCCGCCGAGGATGGTGTCGTCGCCGTCGCCGCCCATGAGGTCGTCGCCGCCGGCACCGCCGATGATCGAATCATTCCCACCGCCGCCGATCATCCGGTCGGGGTCGGTGCCGCCGTCGGAATCCCGGCCGTCCAGCGTGTCGTTGCCGTCATCGCCGAAGACAAGGTCGAGCCCGGTGCCGCCGACCAGGCTGTCGTCATCCGCGCCGCCGTCGATCGTGTCGTCGCCGGGCCCGCCGAGGACCGTGTCGTTCCCTGCGCCGCCGAAGATCGAGGCGGCACCGGCCGTCGTGTCGGCATAGGCATCATCGCCGCCACCCAGTGTCGTACCGGACATGATGGCGCCCTATCGCGAGAGGCTGGCTGCGACGGCGCGCGGATGCGCACCGCACCGAAGCGCGGACGGATATGGTCTGGTCACCCGGCATTCCTCCGAAACTGCATATTTTTCGGAAAGTTAATGAAACGGCTGGGTGTCGGCAACAGGGTCAGCGGGTGCGTGGGGCAGGGGCAGGCCTGACACTGGAACCCGCCGCGCCCGGCATCGGCCAGGTGCTACGCAAAGTTCCGCCCGGGTGGAGTCACCCGGGCGGCGCATGCTTTTCGAACAGTGGCCTGGAGCGGTTGCGCGAGCGCCGTCGATCGCGCAAGCCGCTCCGGACCTTCAGGCGGTCTGGCGGACCGCCAGGGCGACCGCTTCGGCCCGCGCGGCAACGCGGGCGCGGATGCGATCCAGCCCCGGCCCATCCTGCAGCAGCGGATAGCAGGTGTTCGCCGCGTAGCGCCCATTGTGGCGCTCGCTCTCGAAGTCCTTGAACAGCGTGGTGATGCCGTAGTTGTCGAAGTGCTTGCGGTTGCCGTCGTCGAAGTAGCTTTCGGTCACCGCGCCTTCCGACACCAGCAGGCCATGCGCCGGCAGTTCCACATGCCAGTAGGTCACCTCGGGGCACCACAGTTCCTGGATGATGGAGCTGCCGTTCACCAGGTGCTTCGCCGGTACCAGATGGCCGTCGACGAAGATCGAATGGTCTGGCGAAATCCGAAGGTCGCGGAACGGAACGCCATCCGCCAGTGCGCCGGCCTTGATCAGGATCGGGGCGACTTTCGCACGGTCCTGATGGCGGGCCACATTGGCGCGGGTGTGGCCGAGCCAGACCACCGGCTGCAACGGCGCGCCGCCATGGGCCGCGACCACAAGGTCACCGACGCGCAGATCCTCGACCGCGACCTCGCCGCGCGCGGTGGCGATGCGGGTGCCGGAGGCGAAGCAGATGGCGCCGGCGTAGAAGTTCACGGACTCGAAGCTGTTCAGGTAGATCGGCGCCGCGCCCGGGACGGTGCTGGTCCAGATCTCGAAGGTGGCAGAAACGGTGCCGCCGCCACTGGTCGGGTAGTTGACGATCGTGTCATTGCCGCTGACGTGGCTATAGCCGATAGGCAAATAGGCGACGTCACCTTGGCCGGTGCCGCCGACCATGACGTCATTTTGCCCGGCATAGGCCGTATCACTGCCGCCGCCGCCAATGATGTAATCCCGTTGCAGATCCTCGAAGGCTTCCCCCGTGGTCGGGTCCCAGTAGCCGCCGAAGAGTGAATCGTCCTGCTGATCGCCGTAGATGGTGTCGGAGCCAGCGCCGCCGACGATGGTGTCCTTCTGCTGGCCGCCGACGATGATGTCATTGCCGCCGGCGCCATAGAGGCCGAAGCCGCCATTCGGCGAGATGATCGTGTCGTCGAAATTGGAACCGACGAAGCCTTCGACATTGGTGATCGTATCGCCGGCCGCTGCGCCGCCGAGCTGGATGTTGCTCGCGCCCTGCACCGTGATGCCAACCGGCCCTGTCGCATCCACATAAGAGACGAGGTCGCCGGTGCCGGTGCCGCCGTCGATGTGGTCCAATCCGGCGCCCGGCAGGATGGTATCGTTGCCTGCGCCGCCAACCAGGCTGTCATTGCCGTCGCCGCCGACCAGGCTGTCATTGCCGTTGTTGCCGACCAGCGTGTCGTTGCCGGCGAGGCCGGCGGCCGTGTCGTTGCCGGCAGACCCGGCGAAGCTGTCATTGCCGCTCGTAGCGCCGGGGCCGGGGGTCCAGGTTCCAGACATCGTGGTCTCCTAGGGGGAATTGGGTCCAGGCCGCTTGGCCGGGAAAGGGTTGGGAACAAGCGTCATCGCCCCGGGCATCGCCGACGGGGGAGGAATGGTCGGTGCGAGCAGCGCCGCGGCCATTGGCCTGCGATGCGCGACGCCCGTCAGTTCGTGGTGGTGTGGTCTGTGACTTCGGCCTCGGCCGCCCTTGGCGGCCGGGCGCTTGGCACCGCCCGGTCGGCGGGTGGCCGGCCGGCGCGTCCGCGCTCGACTGCCGGTCCGTATGGTGGCCGGGTGTGTCGAGGTGGTGGCCGGGTCCGCCGCCACGGCGAGGTCCGACGTCAATGTCGGCGCAAAGGCCGCATCCGGCATGAGGGCGAAGGTGCTGGCCGCGCGGGCGGAACCGTGCGGCCCGTTTCCTGGCGCGGTCGCGGCAGCGCACAGAAGGCCTCTACGGCCCTCTATCGATCCCCGCAAATGCTGCGCGACCAGGATCACGCCCACGTCCATCCGCTTTCGACACCACGTTGCTCACAATCTGTTTACCGATTCACGAGATTGAGAGCAACGAAATTGAGAGCGATCAGCATCGGGGGATCCATGTTCTCTTTTTGCAACGGAGGAATTCCAGGGCGCATATGCGGCGTCGTTCCTCCCTTCGCTCAGGCAGGTAGCTCTATCTCGCCGATCCGACAGCGCGCGCGGGCCCTGTGAGTCTAGGTGCGGCTGCCGACCCCGGCTCGTCCGCGCCGGCGCAGCATGCCGAGCACCTCGCGCACATTGAAGGCCCGCAGCACCATGCCGGCCCCGAGATAGGCCGCCGCGCCCGCACCGATTAGCATGGCGGCCTGCATCGCTCGCGCAGCGGATCCTTCCGCGGGCGGCAGCAGCAGCGCCACACCGCCCACCACCGCCCCCATCACCAGGCTCGCTACCAGGATGCGTGGTACGCGCCGGCGTGACCGGCGATCCGGCACGAAGTGCCCCCGCCGCGCCAGCATCCAGGCCAGCAGCCCGGCATTCACCCAGGCTGCGCAGGCCGTCGCCAGCGCGATGCCGACATGCGCCAGCCAGCTCATGAACAGCAGGTTCAGCGCCAGGTTCAGCGCCACCGTGACGATACCGATCCGGACCGGCGTCGCGGTGTCGCCGCGCGCGAAAAAGCCCGGGGCGAAGACCTTCACCAGCACGAAGGCCGGCAGGCCGAAGGCATAGGCGACCAGCGCCGTGGCACTGGCGTGGGCCGCCTCGGCCCCGAAGGCGCCACGCTGGAACAGGGCGGCGACGATCGGCCCGGCCGCTGCCGCCAGTCCCACCGCGGATGGCAGGGTCAGCAGCAGCGCCAGTTCCGTGCCGCGGTTCATCGACCGATGCGCCGACAGGGTCTGGCCCGCCCGCAACTGCCGCGACAGCAGCGGCAGCATGGCGGTGCCGAGCGCGGCGCCCACCACCCCAAGCGGCAATTGCGCCACCCGGTCCGCGTAATACAGGAACGACACCGCCCCGGAGGGCAGCAGCGAGGCGATCACCACATCCACAGCAAGGTTGATCTGCGTGACCCCGGCGCCGAGCAGCCCCGGGCCCATGCGGCGCAGCACCTGCATCACTGCGGGGGTGATCGCCGGCGGACGCAACAGATTCAACGCCATGCCGGCCTGCCGCGCCGCCAGCCACACCATCGCCAACTGGACGAAGCCGGAAGCCAGCACACCCCAGGCAAGCGCATGGCCGGGCGTGGCCACATATGGCGCCAGCCCCACCAGGGCCGCCATCAGCAGCAGGTTGAAGAACACCGGCGCCGCCGCCGCCGCCGCGAACCGGTCAAGCCCGTTCAAGACCCCCGAGACCAACGCCGTCAGGCAGATCAGCGGCAGGTAGCCCATGGTGATGCGCGTCAGTTCGACGGCGAGTTCGAATTTTTCGGGCTCTGCCCGGAAGCCGGGGGCGAGCACCACCAGCACCTGCGGCATGAACACCAGGCCAAGCATCGTCAGCAGCCCGAGCCACAGGCCGAGCAGCGCGCCCATGCGTTCCGCCAGGTCCTGCGCGGCGGCGCGGCCGTCCTTCACCAGCGTTCCGGCGAAGCCGGGCACGAAGGCGGCGTTGAAGGCGCCCTCGCCGAACAGGCGGCGGAACAGGTTGGGCAGTTTCAGTGCGACGAAGAAGGCATCTGCCACCGGCCCCGCGCCCAACCGCGCCGCGACGAGCATGTCGCGCGCAAAGCCGAGGATGCGGCTGGCCATGGTCCAGCCGCCGACGGTAAGGACAGATCGCAGCATGGCGCATGCTGTGCCTGCCCTGATGGTGCAGCGCAAGGCGTCCGGGCGCGGTGGACGTCGTTGCTGCACGCCCTGGGTGCTGGCGCCGCGCAGCGGGATGGCGCAAACTCGCGCTTTCGTGCTTTTGGGAGACTGCAGCCAAATGCCGGGGATCGCGCGCCGCGCCGTATTGGCCAGCGCCCTCACCCTGCCCGTGACCACGAGGGCAGGCCGCGCCGCATGGGTGCCGGCCGGCGCCGTCACGATGATCGTGCCCTTCGCCGCGGGCGGTACGAATGACGATGTCATGCGTGCCCTGGCTGCCGGCATGTCGGCACGGCTCGGCCAGCCGGTCGATATCCACAACAAGGCCAGCGCGGCCGGGGTTCGCGCCATCGCCGCGCTGGCCAATGCGCGGCCGGATGGGCGATTGCTGGCGCAGCTGCCGGTCCAGGTCATCCGCTCCGCGTTGCTGGGCAACATCGCCTTCGATGTCACGCGTGACACCACGCCCATCCTGGGCGTCGCCGGCAGCGCCTATGGCAGCATCGCCAAGACGGGTC
Source organism: Roseomonas sp. CAU 1739 (assembly GCF_039839775.1). NCBI lineage: Bacteria > Pseudomonadati > Pseudomonadota > Alphaproteobacteria > Acetobacterales > Roseomonadaceae > Roseomonas > Roseomonas sp. CAU 1739. The sequence goes on along the minus strand of NZ_JBDOQQ010000002.1, from coordinate 198,244 downwards.
GTTTCCCCGATGGCTGGGCCGGCTTCATCCGCGAAGCGCGGGAGAAGCCCGGGACACTGTCCTATGGCTCCTCGGGAATGAATTCCACCGCCCACCTGACCATGGCGCGACTGTTGCTGCGCGAGCATGTCCAGGTGGTCCACGTCCCCTTCCGCGGTGCCATGCACGGCGCGCGGGCGCTCGCCGCGGGCGATATCGACGTGCTGGCCGGCACCATTCGCATCGGCGAGGCCGTGACCGCCGGCGAGGCAGCCTGGCTGAATGTCTGGAGCGCGCAGCGCCTGCGTCGCTGGCCGGACGTGCCCACCCTGCGCGAACTCGGCTACCGGCTGGTGGTGACGACACCCTTCGGCATCGTCGGCCCGCCCGCCTTGCCGGCCGAGATCAGCGACACCATCCGCGCGGCCGTGCTGGCCACCATGCAGACCGAGGATTTCCGCAGCTTGCTCGAACGGCTCGACATGACCGAGGACTATCGCGACAGCGCCACCTATGGCGCGTTCCTGGCGGAATCCGCCCGCATGGAGGAGATGCTGATCGGCCGGCTGGGCCTGCAGCCATGACGCCGCCGGACGTTCCGGCGCTTGAACGGGCAACGCTGACCACCGTGCCGGCGCCGCGCACGGGCTTCGATGGCCCTTTCGTCGTGCGGGCCTTCGCGGGCGGCACCGGCCGCGCCAATGCCGCCTCCTCCCTCGATCCATCGGTGGATCCGGAATTGCCGGCGCGGATCGCCCGCATCGAGGCGCGCTATGTCGCACTCGGCCTGCCGGTGCGCTTCCGTTCCACGCCGCTCGATCCGCCCGGCCTGGTCGAACACCTCGCGGCACGCGGCTATGTGCCGAAGGATGAGACCGCGATCCTGCTCGCCCCCATCGCCACCATCGCCGCGCCCGATCCGGCGGCGGAGGCGCGCCCAGCGCCCGATGCCGACTGGATGGCGGTGACGGCGACCGCCGAGCATCAAAGCCCGAAGCGTCGCCTGGAAAAGGAAGGCTCGCCGCCGCTGCTGACAGTGCCCGGCGCCTGGATCACCTTGCGCGAGGATGGTGCGGCCGCGGCGGTCGCCTCGGTCGTCGTGGCCGGTGCCGTGGCGGGGTATTTCGACCTGGCCGTGCGGCCGGAATTCCGCCGGCGGGGGCTTGCCGCCCGTGCCGTCCGGGCCGCCGCCCATTGGGCAAGCAGCCAGGGCGCGTCGTGGCTGTACTGCCAGGTGGCGGCGACGAATGGTGCCTCGCTCGCGCTCAATGCGGCGCTCGGGCTGCGCGAAACCTATCGCTACACCTATTGGGTGCGGCCGCAGGATGGGGTGGCTTCGCTGGCCTTCGGCTGACGGTGACCTTGCGCGCCACAGGCTGAAGCGGCTTTCTACGCCCATGCGACTGCTCACCGGACATGCTCGTCTCGCCGGCGTCCTCGGCTGGCCCGTTTCCCATTCCCGCTCCCCGCGGCTGCACGGCTATTGGCTGGAAACCCTGGGGGTCGATGGGGCCTACCTGCCCTTGCCGGTGCATCCCGGGGGCTTCGCCGATGCCGTGCGGGCGCTGGCGGCGCTGGGCTTCCGTGGCGCCAATGTCACTATCCCGCACAAGCAGGCCGCCTTCGAGGTTTGCGACGTGGTAGACGCCACCGCCCGGCGTGCCGGCGCGGTGAATACGCTGGTGTTCCGCGATGGGCGGATCGAAGGATCGAACACCGACGGCTTCGGCTTCCTCGAGACGGTGCGGGATCAGGCGCCGGGCTGGCAGCCAGCCGATGGCCCGGCGGTGCTGCTCGGCGCCGGTGGTGCGGCGCGGGCCATCGCGGCGGCCCTGCTCGATGCGGGCTGTCCGCTGGTGACGCTGGTGAACCGTTCGCGCGGCCGCGCCGAAGCCCTGGCGCAGGATCTCGGCGGGCCGATCGCCGTCGCCGATGCGCCACCCATGGCCGATGCGGCGCTGCTGGTGAACACCACCTCGCTCGGCATGCAGGGGCATCCGCCGCTGGCCATCGACCTCGCGCCTCTGCCGGCCGAGGCGGTGGTGGCGGACATCGTCTATGTCCCGCTCGAGACGCCGTTGCTGGCCGCGGCGCGGGCGCGCGGGCTGCGCGCGGTGGATGGGCTCGGCATGCTGCTGCACCAGGCGCGGCCCGGTTTCGAGGCATGGTTCGGCCTCGCTCCGCATGTCGATGAGGCGCTGCGGGCCTTGGTTGCCGCGGATATCCCGCATCGATGATCGTGCTCGGCCTGACAGGCAGCATCGGGATGGGCAAGTCGACGGCCACCATCACCTTCCGGCGGCTCGGCATACCCGTATTCGACGCGGATGCGGCGGTGCACCGGCTGCAGGGCCATGGTGGGCGGGCCGTCAGGCCGATCGGCATCGCCTTCCCCGGCAGCGTGGTGGATGGCCGGGTCGATCGGGAGGCTTTGCGCCGCGCCGTGCTGGGCGATCCCACGGCGCTGAAGCGACTGGAACGCATTATCCATCCGCTGGTACGTGATGAGGAACGACGCTTCCTGGCCCGTGCCCGCCGTGATGGCCGCCGCGTGGCGGTGCTGGACGTTCCCCTGTTGCTCGAGACCGGTGGGCAGGATCGGGTGGACCAGGTGGTCGTGGTCTCCGCCCCCGCTACGATCCAGGCCGTTCGGGTTCTGCGCCGGCCGGGCATGACGGCTGAACGCCTGGCGTCCATCCGGGCACGGCAGATGCCTGATGCGGAGAAGCGGCGGCGCGCCGATCATGTCGTGCCCACCGGCCTGAGCCGCCGCGTCGCCCAGGCGGCGATCCTCCGGCTGGTGCGGCGACTGTTGGCGTAGATCGCGTATAGTCGCCGCCATGCGCCAGATCGTGTTGGATACCGAAACCACCGGCCTTGACCCGTTGCAGGGCGATCGCGTCATCGAAATCGCCGCCGTCGAACTGGTGAACCTGTTGCCGACCGGTGCATCCTTCCACCGGCTGGTGGACCCGGAACGCGATATCCCGGCTGAAGCAACGCGGGTGCACGGCTTCACCAATGGCGACCTGGCGGGCAAGCCGAAATTCGCCGAGGTCGCGGCTGACATGCTCGACTTCCTGGGCGACGCCCCGATCGTCGCGCACAACGCGCCATTCGATTTCGGCTTCCTGGATGCCGAGTTGCTGCGTTGCGGCAGGTCGAAGCTTGACCGGAGCCGGATGATCGACAGCCTGGTGCTGGCAAAGCAACGCTATCCCGGCATGCCGAACAGCCTCGACGCACTGTGTCGGCGGCTTGGCGTCGATAATTCGATGCGCTCCTCGCATAATGCCGTGCTCGACTGCACGTTGCTCGCCCAGGTCTATCTGGAATTGATGGGCGGCAAGCAGCCGGGCTTCGAACTGGCAGCGGCATTGGCCGGCCGGGGTCCCGCGCTGGCGACGATCGAGGCGGTGGCATGGACACCACGCCCGATCACCGTGCCGCAGGACCGCGACGCGGCGCACGCAGCCTTCGTCGCTGGCAAGATCAAGGATGCGCTCTGGTTGAAGCCTCCCTTCGCGGTGCCCGGGGTCGAATGATGCGGATCCTGCTCGGCATCGTCCTTGGTTTCATCCTCGGATGGGTCGGCACCAGCGCGGCGGCGCTCGCCTATGGCGAGTTGGCACATGTCAGCCAGGCCGAAGGAGGCTTCGCCATGGGAGCGATCTTCCTGATGGGACCGGCTGGCGGGATCGTGCGGGCAGTGGTGGGAGGAATTCTCGGCGCGCGGTGGCGGCGGCGTGTTGCCGGCTGAGGCGCTGCCGAATTACGCCCGGCGCTGATCTTCGGGACGTGGGAAGTCGTGTCGAAGGTGGAGTGCTGGCAGGGCGTTGCCTGCCCGCTGAGCGTCGTCACCAAAGGTTCGATGTTTTTGAAAACGGTCACTTCGGCGTTTTGCCGGAAGCCGAAATGAAGGCCGGTTTCCTATCATCCTGCCGCCGACCCACGAGCCAGGACCCCGAAACGGGCTCGCCGCCGGCGCGAAGACGCGATTTCCAACCGCGCGCCGGCAACTCGGACGGCTACGACCAGGCAGGCCCAAAGCCTTCTCCAGCATTTCACGACGAAGCACATGGCCTGCGAAGCTAGGTCGCCAGCACTCCGTGCTGCCGCAGGAAGCCCAACAGGGGCAGCAACGGGACGCCCAGGATCGCCGCGTGCTCGCCTTCCACCTTGCTGAACAACTGAACGCCCGGGCCTTCTATCCGATACGCACCCACCGACTGCGTTACATGCGCCGCCTCGGCCTCCAGATAGGCATCGACGAAGGCGTCCGATACATCCCGCATGGTGAGCCGAGGCACGGCGACGTGTTGCCAGATGCGCTGGCCGTGACGGTGGCAGACGATCGCCGTCACCAGCTGATGCGTATGGCCGCGCAATGCCTGGAGATGCTGTCGTGCCGCCACAACGTCGGCCGGTTTGTCGAACCAGCGCTCGCCGCAGACCAGCAACTGGTCGCAACCGATCACCAGGGCATCGGGATTGCGCCGCGCGACGCGTTCAGCCTTGGCGTCGGCTAGCATCAGGGCCGCATCCGGCGCGGGAATGCCCTCAGCCTGGGCCGACTCCTTGATGGCGCCTTCATCCACCGCCGCGGCGATAGCCTCGAACCGCAGGCCGGCAGCTTCCAGCACGGCCCGCCGGGCGGTCGAGGCCGAAGCCAGCACGAGACGCGGTTGTTCCGCCTGCAACGCCCTCATATGGACGCGTTGGAAGAACCGAGCACCGAGGCGGCCGGGTCCTCGGGTGCCTGCAGGGTCGCCGCATCCTTGCGACGGGCGTGCCAGGATTCCATGAGCTGGAGGATGGTGGCGGCGGTTTCCTCGATGCTGCGCCGGGTCACGTCGATCACCGGCCACCCGCGGGACGTGCAAAGACGCCGGGCGGCAACGATCTCCGCCTTGACCGCTTCGGGGTCGATATAGTCGGTCGCATCCTGCCGCACGCCCGAGGCGCCGATGATCTTCAGCCGGTGCCGTCGAATGTCGATCAGCGCATTCATGTCGATATGCAGCCCGATCACCGGGCAGGGCGGTTCCTCAAGTGCCGTGGGCAAGGCGGCGCCGGGCACCAGGGGCACGTTGGCCGCCTTGATGCCCCGATTGGCCAGGTAGAAGCAGGTCGGCGTCTTCGACGACCGCGACACGCCGACAAGGACGACATCGGCATTGCGAATGCCCTGCGTGCCCTGGCCGTCATCGTGGGACAGCACGTAGTGCATGGCGTCGATACGACGAAAATAGTCGGCGTCCATGACATGTTGCGCCGCGCGCTTTTCCTTGGCCCGCGCGCCGATCGTCCCTTGCAGCAGGTCCATGACCGGGTCGAGCGGCGACACGCAGGTCACGCCGAGCCGGCCGCAAGCTTCCTCGAGGGCCAGGCGAAGACTGGAATCGACCAGGGTATAGAGCACCGGCCCCGGCTCATGCTCGATGCCTTCCAGCACGCGGTCGAGCTGAAGGCGCGAGCGCACGAGCGACCATCGATGGTGGATGACGTGATGATCGTCGAACCGCGCCAGGGTGGCCCGGGCGATCGAGTTCAGCGTCTCGCCGGTCGAATCCGAGACAAGATGGAGGTTGATCTGACGGTTCTGCATCGCGGGGAGGATAGCGTGAATCACTGTGGATGACGGGGATGGAATCAGCGCTTTCGCGAGGTGACCGGGACAAGTCGGGTGGCACCGCCACAATGGCGGATCACCGTATGGAATCACGTGCCGCGTGTGCCGCCTGCGGACAAGCGGCGAAGATCCCGTTGCCCCAAGGCAGCGATCGCATCGGGACCTGTGGGCCAGGCTGTGGATGGATGGCGGAGAGGCTGCGTCCCCGTCATCCACAGGCCCTACTACTCTCACAGCCTATCTAAGAATCCTTATTTCTTGTTTAAGGGAGAGGCATGGAACGCACCGTCCCGCCGATATCGGCCAAGCCTCTTCTGCGTGCCCTCGGCGGTGAAGCCGTCTGGCCGCCGCCCGCATGGCTGATGCGGCAGGCCGGCCGGTACCTGCCCGAATACCGCGAGGTCCGCGCGCGCGCGGGCGACTTCATCAGCCTGTGCACGACGCCGGAACTCGCGGCGGAAGTCACGTTGCAGCCGATCCGCCGCTACGACATGGAAGGCGCGATCCTGTTTTCCGACATCCTGATGGTGCCCTGGGCCCTCGGGCAACCGTTGCGCTTCGCGGAAGGCGAGGGGCCGCTGCTCGAGCCGCTGCGCGGAGCCGAGGCGATCGCGGCGCTCGACCCGGCCGATCTCGTGGCCCGTGTCGCACCGATCCTGGAGACGGTGACGCGGGTGCGGGAGGGTCTCGCGGCCGAAGCGCCGCGGACGACGCTGATCGGCTTCGCCGGCGGTTGCTTCACCGTCGCCTGCTATATGCTGGAAGGGCGGGGCAGCAAGGAGTTCCCCGTGGCGCGCGGCCTTGCCTATGCGGATCCGGCGCTGTTCGGGCGGCTGATCCGGACCTTGCAGGATGCCACGGTGGAATACCTGGTCGCCCAGGTCGAAGCTGGGGCCGAGGCCCTGATGCTGTTCGATTCGTGGGCGGGGATGCTGTCGCCGGGTCAGTTCCGCCGCTGGGTGATCGAACCGACGGCGGCCATCACACGCACCTTGCGCCGGCGTTGCCCGGGCATCCCGTTGATCGGGTTTCCACGCCTCGCCGGACCGCTTTTGGCGGACTACGCGGCACGGGCGGGGGTGGATGCCACTGCCTTCGACACATCGATGGACCCTCGCTGGGCCGCGCAGGCCGTGCCGCCGACCATGGCGTTGCAGGGCAACCTTGATCCCCTGGCCCTGGTCACCGGTGGGGCTGCGCTGGAAGCCGAGGCGAGGTCCATCCTCGCGGCGATGCGTGGTCGGCCCTACATCTTCAACCTGGGGCACGGCATCGTGCCGCAGACACCACCCGAACACGTCACGGCGCTAATGCGGATCCTGCGATCGGCGTGACGGGCGCGCAGCGGCATTCGCGGCGCCTTGAAGCCTTCACGGTGGACATGCCGACGACGACCAGTTGCCTTCGGCCGGTGCTGTGCAGGCAGGGATGTCACCGGGAGGTGGCTCATGGCGTCGCGGAACCCTGTCGTCACTGTCGTTGAAGGCCCAGTCCATCGCTGGCGGCATGATCGGTGCCGATGGTGGCCTGGTTCCCTCCTACAGCAGCCCACGCATGACCAGCATGGTCCCAAGGCCGGCCAACAAAGCCGGCAATAGCCGACGGCGATCCGTCAGGCAGATCACCATGCCCACCGCCAGACCAGCCAGGCGAGCGTTGAGCGGAATCTCGGCCAAGGCGCCGTTCGGCGCGACGATAGCCAGGGTGACGAAGGCTGCGAGCGTTGCCTGCGCTACCGCCGTTGCCCAGGCAATCAGCGGGTGATCCGTCGACAGCCCGCCAGCCAGCAGCACACCGGCCAGACGCAGCCCGAGACAGGCCAGGGCCGTCACCAGCAGGGCAAGGTCAGCGGGCGGCACGGCGGCGCCCCAGCAGGAAGGCGGCGGAGCCACCCAGCAGCCCAGCGGCGAGCAAGGCCATAGCGGCGGGCAGGAGCACTGCCAGCCCTGCTGCGGCCGCGCCGCACAGCACGGCACGCCGCGGCGCTGGCTTGTCGAGATCGGCCGTCAACAGCAGCGCATAGTAGAGCGGATTGACGAAGAGCAGCGCCGCACGAGCCTCGGGGCCAAGCGCACCGCCGATGTAGAAGCCCGACAGCGCCGCGGAGCCTGCGACCAGCCAGGAGGTCAAGCCGAAGCCGACGAACCAGCCGATGCGCAAGCTGCGCTCGATGGCCGGCAGGGAACGCATGGCGGCTGCCCAGGGCGTGATGGCGATGAAGGGCACGGCCGGCAGCAGGCGTCGGCGCTGGCCGGTGGCCAGAACTGGCGCGAGGGAAACGGCCATGGGCAGGAAGCGTGCATTGACCGCGACTGCACCCATAACGGCGGCGCCCAGGCCGCCGGACCAACCTGTCGCGGCTGCCTGCACCAGAACCAGCTGCCCAGGCATGCCGTAGATGCCCCAGCACGCGAGCAACGCCCATCCTGGCGACAAACCGGCCTCCTGCACCGCCGCACCGAAAGCGAGAAAGGTGGCTGCCATCGCGACGCCGGCGGCGCCGAGGGCTTCACGAAGGCCGGGAAGGAGAGCGGAGGACACGGCCAGCATGGTGGGGGTATCGAGGCCGCTCGGGAACCAGCCCTGGAGCCGTCAGGGTGGCGAAGGCGTCCTGGCGGCCATGTCCCTGCCGCCGGGCGTCGTCCCGAAGGCGGCGCGGAAGGCGGCGCCGAAGGCCGGGGCACTGGCATAGCCGACGGCCTGAGCGGCTCGCGCCGGTGTGGCGCCGGTTGCGAGGAGGGCCGCCGCCTCGGCAAGTCGCAAAGCCTGGCGCCAACGGACGAAGCCCATGCCGGTCTCCGCCTGGAACAGACGGCGAAGCGTGCGCGGGCTGGCACCCGAGTGGATGGCCCAGTCATCCAGCGTCAAAGGACTGGCTGGATCGGCGGCAAGGGCAGCGGCCAGCCGGACCAGGCGTGCGTCCCTTGGTTGGGGCACCGCGATGGGAAGGCGCGGGGCACGGCGGATTTCCTCAAGCATCAGGGCGGCGAGATGGCCGCCTCGACCATGCTCGTCCCATTCGAGAGGTTCTGCGCAGGCGGCGAGAATCAGCTCATGCAGCAGCGACGATACGGACAGCGCGGCTGGGTGCGGCGGCAGGTCCTGCGCTGCATCGGCGCGCAGGAACAATGCCCGCATGGCGAGGCCCCGTGGCATCGCCACCGCATGGGGCAAGGTCGCCGGCAACCATAGCGCGCGGCCGGGCGGGACGGTGTAGCGCTCGGCATCGGTGGTCACGCGCATGATCCCCTCGGTCGCGTAGAGCAACTGTGCGCGGTCATGGCTGTGGCGGGGGACGGCATCGCCTTCCGGGTAGTCGCGCGCGAAGGCGGCGAGGGGCCGGTCGACGCGATCCTGCGGCAGGTTGCGTCGCGGTGCCGCGACTTGGCCGTCTGCAGACAGAATTTGGCCTGACGTTGCCATATGGCCGAAGGTAACCTTGGCCCATGCCAGGGGGAAGCCCGGCGAGAGGAAAAGCCATGACACCGGCGCAGCGCCAGGTGGTGTTCATCAACGCCGCCCATACCTTCACGCATTACTGCCTGTTGATCCTTGCCACGGCGGTGCTTGCGATGGTCACCCAGGATCGTGCGATGTTCGGCGGAGATTTCGGACCGGTTCTCACACTCGGTACGGCGATGTTCGTCACCTATGGCCTCGGCGCGCTGCCGATGGGCTGGCTGGCGGCCAAGTTCGGCCGGCGCGCCATGATGACGGCCTTCTTTCTGGGCACAGGATTTTTCATGGCCTTGGCGGGCTTCATGAACAGTCCGGCGGGGATCGGCATCGCGCTGGGGCTGATGGGTTGCTTCGCCGCCGTCTATCACCCGATCGGTACGGCAGTGCTGGTGGAAGCGGCGGGCGAGAAGGTCGGCCGCGCCATGGGCATCAACGGGGTCTTCGGCAATTTCGGGGTGGCGACGGCGCCGATCGTGACCGCCTTCGTGGCGGCGTCGCTCGGCTGGCGCTGGGCCTTCATACTGCCGGGTATCGTCTGCTTCGCGGCCGGGCTGTTGTATGTGCGCGAGCCGGAGTTCGACGCAGTGAAGGCCGGTGGTGGAGCGCGGCCGTTTCCGGAGATCCCGAGGGCCGTCGTTCGACGGGCCGTCGTCATCCTGCTTGCGATCGCCGCTGTCTCGGGGCTGGTGTTCAACGCCTATACGCTGCTGATCCCCAAGTTGATGCAGGAAAGGCTGGCGAACAGCCCCGACCTGCTGCCGGTGGTGGGGCTGCTGGCCTTCCTGGCGACGATCTGCGGCGGCGCGACCCAATTCACGGTCGGCCGCATGATCGACAAGCGCACGTTGAAGACGGTGTTCCTGCCCTTGGGCATTGCCGTCGTGCCGGGCCTGCTGGCCCTGTCATTCCTCGATGGCTGGCTGGTGTTGCCGGTTGCCGGGCTGGTGGCAGCCTGCGTGTTCGGCCAGGTGACCGTGAACGAGACCATGACGGCGCGCTATGTCGCGCCGGAACTGCGGGCCAAGCTGTATTCCATCCGCTTCACGATCGGCTTCATGGGTGCGGCCGTGGCGTCGCCACTGGTGGGTTACCTGCATGAGGCAACAGGGTCGCTCGCCGTTGCCATGATGGTGCTGGCGGGGGTGGCGGTGATCACGCTGATCTGCGCGTTCGCCTTTCCGGACCGGCCGGAGGAGCTGAAGCCGGAATTGTGGGCGCGGGCGCCCGAATTCGAACGGGAGCGCGGAGCCGTGCCACAGCCGGCGGAGTAACGCCGGCTTTCCTTCCCGAGGGCAGGTGGGCTGAGCGCTCCGAATTCCGCCCGCCCTGGTGACCGATCAAAGGAGGAGGGGGTTCAGGGGAACTCTCTCCCCCGACCGCGCCTAGGTCATGCTGCGTTCGCATGCGCTCACGCCACATGCTCCGGCCCATTGTTTTGAGAGCATCTTCACGCGCCCAGGTGATTCCATCTGGACGCGATCTACTCTACGGCAGCAGCACGGTGCTGCCGGTCGTCTGGCGCGCTTCCAGCGCGCGATGCGCGTCGGCCGCATCCTTCAGCGCGAAGGTCTGGTTCACACGGATCTGCACGGCGCCGGACCCGACCACCTCGAACAGGTCGTTGGCGCGGGCGATCAGGTCTTCGCGCTTGGCGGTGTAGGTGGCGAGTGTCGGGCGCGTCAGATACAGCGACCCCTTCGCGGCCAGGATGCCGAGGTCCGGCACCGCCACGGGCCCGGAGGCATTGCCGTAGGACACCAGCATGCCGAAGGGGGCGAGGCAGTCGAGTGAGATGTTGAAGCTGTCGCGGCCGACGCTGTCGAAGACGACCGGCAGCATCGCGCCGCCGGTGATCTCCTTGACCCTGGCCGGCACGTCATCCTTCGTCAGCAGCGCGTGGGTCACGCCGTGGGCTTTGGCCAGCGCCGCCTTTTCCTCGGTGCTGACAACGCCGATCACGGTGCAGCCAAGGTGCTTCAGCCATTGGCACATGATGAGCCCGACGCCGCCGGCCGCGGCATGGACCAGGACAGTCTGCCCAGGCTGTACCTGGTAGCATTTCCTGATCAGGAAGGCGGCGGTCATGCCCTGGAGCATCATCGCCGCGGACTGCTCGAACCCGATCGCGTCGGGCAGCTTCACCAGGCGATCGGCCTTGAGGCAGCGGGCATCGGCATAGGCGCCGATCGGGCCGGTGGCGTAGGCCACGCGATCGCCGACGGCGACCTCGGTGACACCCTCGCCGATCGCCTCGACCACGCCGGAAGCCTCCATGCCGATGATCGCGGGCAGGGCGGGCGCCTTGTACAGGCCGGTGCGGAAATAGACGTCGATGAAGTTGAGCCCGACCGCCTTGTGGCGGACCAGCGCCTCACCGGGCTTGGGCGATGGAAGGGGGATGTCCTCCCAGATCATCTTCTCGGGGCCGCCGGTCTCATGGATGCGGATGGCGTGGGTCATCACGAACGGCTCCGTCGCTGGGCCGGCCTGGCGGCGGCCGTGAAAAGTGTGTCGGCCTCGGATGCGGGTCGCTCGAGGTCGAGAAGGTATCGCTTGGTAGCCGCTCCCTCGCCGCCCGAATAGCCGCCGAGGGCGCCATTGGCCGCCACCACGCGATGGCACGGGATCAGGATGGGAATCGGGTTGGAACCATTGGCCTGGCCGATGGCGCGCGGTGCGCGGCAGCCGACCTGTCGCGCGATATCAAGGTAGGAACGCGTCTGCCCGGCGGGGATGGTGCAGAGCGCATCCCAGACCTTGCGTTGGAAGGCGGTGCCATGCGGAGCAAGCGGCAGGTCGAAGGCAGTGCGCGTGCCGTCGAAATAATCCTGCAACTGGGCACGCGCGCGCAGGAGGAGCGGCGTTGAATCCTGGTCTCGCCCTCGCCCCCAGTCGAGCGCGACGATGGCGCCATCCTCCTCGGAGAGTGTGAGGTCGCCGAGGGGGGTATGAAGGGAGAGCTGGGGCATGGTTGGAACACCGACAGACACCCGGAGGCGGGTGCGCGTCAAGCATAGCGCGGGCGGGTTGGACGCGGCCGGAACCGCCGCTACATGAGGGCTTGGCTGCCCCCTGCCGGAGGTCCGCGTGACCGACACCGATCCACCACCGTTCTACGCCGCGCATATCTTCGTCTGCACCAACCGCCGGCCGGATAACCACCCGCGCGGCTGCTGCGCGGCGCGGGGGTCGGAGAAGCTGCGCGACTACATGAAGGCACGCGCCAAGGAGCTGAAGATCCCCGATATCCGGGTCAATACCGCCGGGTGCCTGGAACGCTGCGAGTTCGGCCCGGCCATGGTGATCTACCCCGACGGCATCTGGTACCGGCCGACAACGATCGAGGATGTGGAGGAGATCCTCCAGACCCATGTGATCGGCGGGGGACGTGTCCGACGCCTGATGTTGACCGAAAAGGACGTGCCTCCGCCGAAGGGCTGAGGGGTGTTCCACGTGAAACACCAGGCGAAGGTGGGCTGGTGACGACGACCGATACGATCTTCGCGCTTGCCAGCGGAGCGGGGCGCGGCGCCATCGCGGTCCTTCGTGTGTCAGGGCCGGCAAGCGGGACGATCCTGGCGGACGTGGCCGGCGGGCTGCCGCGGCCCCGAACAGCGAGCTTGCGCCGGCTGCGCGACCCCGATGGTGGCGAGGTGCTCGATCAGGCCGTCGTGCTCTGGTTCCCGGGGCCCGGATCCTACACCGGGGAGGATGGCGCGGAGCTGCATCTGCACGGTGGACCGGCGGTGATCGCCGCGGTGGGCGGGGTCCTTGCGGCGCGGGGCGCCCGACCGGCCGAACCGGGCGAGTTCACGCGGCGCGCTTTTCTCAACGGACGAATGGACCTGACGGCCGCGGAGGGGATTGCCGACCTGATTGCGGCAGAGACCGAGGCACAGCGGCGCCAAGCCTTGCGCCAGGCGGATGGGGCGCTCGCGGCGCTGACCGGAGGCTGGGCCGCGCGCCTGACGCGGCTGTTGGCCCATCAGGAGGCGGCGATCGAGTTCGCCGAGGACGATCTTCCGACGGATCTCGCGGACCAGTCGCGGACGGGTGCCGCCGCCCTGCGGGCCGAGATCGAAACGCATCTTGCCGATGGCGGGAAGGGTGAGCGCCTGCGGGAGGGGCTGGTTGTCGCCATCCTGGGGGCGCCGAATGCCGGCAAATCATCGCTTCTGAACGCGCTGGCAGGGCGGGAGGCAGCCATCGTCTCGGCCCGTGCAGGAACCACGCGGGATGTCGTGGAGGTGAGGCTCGATCTCGGCGGCGTGCCGGTGACGCTGGCCGATACCGCCGGGCTTCGGGAGGCTCGGGACGAGATCGAGCAGGAAGGCATTCGCCGGGCGCGACGCCGTGCTGAGGAAGCGGACCTGGTGCTGGCCGTCTTTGCCGCTGATGCGGCGCCCGATCCCGAAACCCTGGCCTGGGTGGTACCGGGCACGCTGGTGCTGGCGAACAAGTCGGACCTGGCGCCCGTGCCTGTGGCGATCGGTGGGGTTGCGCCGCTGGCGATATCAGCCCGCACCGGATCAGGCCTGGCGGCGTTGCGGGAGGAGCTTGCCGCGGCGGCCGCACGGCTCGCCGGGACCGGCGAGACCGCCCTGCTGACGCGACCGCGCCATCGCGCCGCATTGATCGAAGCGGCTGCCTGGCTGGGCGAGGCGGCAACAGCGCCGCTGCCCGAACTGGCCTCGGAGGCACTGCGCGCTGCCCTACGGTCCCTCGGCCGCCTGACCGGCCAGGTCGGTGTCGAGGAGATCCTGGACGTTGTCTTCCGAGATTTCTGCATTGGGAAATGACCCCCGGCGAGGGCGGAACAGCAAAAGAAGGAGGGGGATCGGGGGAGTTCTCTCCCCCGACCTTCGTGCCTGTCCTATACGACCCCTCATGGACCAGATGTTCGACGTCATCGTCATCGGCGGCGGCCATGCCGGCACCGAGGCGGCCGCGGCCGCAGCGCGCTGCGGCGCGCGCACATTGCTGCTGACGCATCGGATCGAGACCCTCGGCGAGATGTCATGCAATCCCGCGATTGGCGGGGTGGGCAAGGGCCATCTGGTGCGGGAGGTGGACGCGCTGGACGGCATCATGGCCCGTGCTGCCGATGCCGCCGCCATCCATGTGAAGACGCTGAACCGGTCGAAGGGCCCGGCAGTGCGCGGTCCCCGCGCGCAGGCCGACCGGAAGCTGTACCGCGCCGCGGTTCGAGGCCTGCTCGAAGGGCAGCCCGGTCTGACCATCCTGGCCGCCGCCGCTGAGGGCATCGAGACGACCGCTGATGGTGGAATAGCCGCGGTGGTGACGGGCGATGGCCGAAGCTTCACTTGCGGGGCGCTGGTGGTTACGACCGGCACATTCCTGCGCGGCGAGATCCATATCGGGGAACAGCGCATCCCGGCCGGGCGTGTCGGCGATGCGCCGGCGATCGGCCTGGCCTTGGCCTTCGAGCGGCTGGGCCTTCCGTTGGCGCGACTGAAGACCGGCACGCCGCCGCGTCTGGATGGCAGGACCATCGCCTGGGATGAGCTTGAGTCCCAGCCTGGGGACGAACCGCCCGAGCCGCTTTCCTGGATGACGGCGAGGATCACGAACCGCCAGGTGGTCTGCGGCATCACTTCAACGACCCCGGCGACCCATGCCCTGATCCGCGCGAACCTGCATCAGAGCGCCGTCTATGGCGGCCGCATCCAGGGAGTCGGGCCTCGCTACTGTCCATCCATCGAGGACAAGGTGGTACGCTTCGCGGAGCGGGAGCGGCATCAGGTCTTCCTGGAACCGGAGGGCCTGGACGACGACACCGTCTATCCCAACGGGATATCGACCAGCCTGCCTGCGGATGTGCAGGCGGCGATGATCGCGTCGATGCCCGGGTTGCAGCAGGCGCGCATTGTCCGGCCGGGCTACGCGATCGAGTACGACCATGTGGACCCGCGCGCCTTGACCCCGGCGCTCGAGGTTCGATCGGTCCCCCGCCTGTTCCTGGCCGGCCAGATCAACGGGACGACCGGGTATGAGGAGGCAGCCGCGCAGGGCCTGATGGCGGGGCTCAATGCCGCGATGCGGGCATCGGGCGCGCGCCCGGACCGCGTGCTGACACGGGCGGAGGCTTATGTCGGCGTGCTGGTGGACGACCTGGTCCTGCAGGGCGTTTCCGAGCCCTATCGGATGCTGACGGCGCGCGCCGAACACAGGCTGGCGCTGCGGGCCGACAATGCCGGGCTGCGGTTGACCGAGACGGGTATCGCCTGGGGCTGTGTCGGGCCGGAGCGGGCGGGTCGGCATCTTGCCTTCGCGCAGGCGACAGCGGATGCCCTGGCCCGCGCGCGCTCAGAAGGTGCAAGCCCTGCGGCGCTGGCCGCCGGCGGTATCGCGGTGAACCAGGACGGCAAGCGGCGCTCTGTCCTGGAGGTGCTCGCCCTGCCTGGTGTCGATGCCGCCCTGATCGACCAGGCCTTCCCCTGGTTGCGGGACCTGACGCCGGCGATGCGGGCCCAGTTGGAGGCCGAAGCACTCTACGCCCCCTATCTGCGGCGGCAGGAAGCCGAAATGCGCCTGCTGGAGCGGGAGGAGCGGACAATGATCCCGGAAGGGCTCGACTTCGCTGGCGTGCCGGGCCTGTCCTCGGAGATGCGCCAGAGGTTGACCGCCGCGCGCCCGGCAACGCTGGGGTCGGCTGGGCGGCTGCCGGGCGTCACGCCAGCGGCCATCGTCGCGTTGGCGGTGGCGCTCCGGCGTGACGCTGCGTGTTCCACGTGAAACACACTATTTCGGCATTGCCGGCAGATGCCGCGCGGGACGTTCGGCTGGCCGCCTTTGCCGAGTTGCTGCTGCGGTGGAATGCGACCATCAACCTGGTGTCAGCCAGGACGGCGTTGGAACTGGACCAGCGGCACATCGCCGACAGCCTGCAGCTCGTGCCCCTGCTGCCTGCCGAAGGGACGATCGCCGACCTTGGCTCCGGCGGCGGGTTGCCTGGCATCGTGATCGCCGCCGCGCTGCCGGACCGTGAGATGCACCTTGTCGAATCGGACCGCCGCAAGGCTGCCTTCCTGATCGAGGCAGCCGGGACGCTGAAACTGCCCCGGGTGACCGTGCATGCGCAGCGGATCGAACAGGCGCGACTGCCGCCGGTGGCGGCCGTGACCGCGCGCGCACTCGCGCCGCTCGATGTGCTGCTCGGATTCGCCGCCCGCTTCCTGGCACCCGGCGGCACGGCAATCCTGCCGAAAGGCCGGATGGCAGAGCAGGAGTTGACGAGTGCGACCGCACACTGGCACTTCAAGGCCGAGCGGTTCGAAAGCCGCACGGACCCGGAGGCCACCATCCTCCGCCTGAGTGAGATCCGCCGTGCCCGCGACGACTGACCGCGCGCCCCTTCGCATCATCGCCCTTGCCAACCAGAAGGGTGGCGTCGGGAAAACCACAACCGCGATCAACCTCGGCACGGCCCTGGCCACCAAGAGGCGCGTGCTGCTGGTCGACATGGACCCGCAAGGCAATGCCTCGACCGGGCTTGGCCTTGCCCGTCAGGATCGTGGTGCCGGGACCTATGCGCTGCTGACCGGTGAACGACCGCTGCGCGACCTGCTGCGCCCGACAAAGATCCCCAACCTGACCCTGCTGCCGGCCGATCCCGAACTCGCCGGCGCAGAAATCGAACTGGTCGGCCTCGAAAACCGTGAACGGCGTCTGCGCGACGCGCTGGAGACGCAGCGGGACGCGCTGAACGGCACCGAGATCATCCTGATCGACTGCCCACCCTCGCTCGGTCTCCTGACGCTCAATGCCCTCGTGGCCTCGAACGCCGTGCTGGTGCCGCTGCAGACGGAATTCTTCGCCCTCGAAGGCGTCTCGCAGATCACGCGCACGGTGGAACGGGTGAAGCGCGGTCTGAATCCCGGGCTGGAGCTCGAAGGCATCGTGCTCACGATGTTCGATAAGCGAAACAATCTGTCGGAACTGGTGGCCGCCGATGTGCGCGCGTTCTTCGGCGCCAAGGTGTATTCCACCATCATCCCGCGCAATGTCCGCATCAGTGAGGCGCCGTCGCACGGCCTGCCTGTCATCCTCTACGATCATCGTTCCGCCGGGGCGCAGGCCTATATCAACCTCGCCGCGGAGCTACTTAAGCGCGAACGCAAAGCCAGGAAGTCCGCCGCATGAAGAAGCCCACGCGGCTCGGCATGGGCCTTTCGGCCCTGATGGGCGACACCCAGGCGCCGACCGGGGCCTCCGCCGGTGCGCCGCGCAGCCTGCCTATCGAAGCGCTGGAACCGAGCCCCTTCCAGGCGCGCTCGACGCCCGATCCGGCGGCACTCGCCGAACTCGCCGCGTCCATCCAGGAACACGGCATCCTGCAGCCCATCCTGGTGCGCCCGAAGCCCGGTGCGGCTGGCATGTTCCAGATCCTGGGCGGCGAGCGCCGCTGGCGTGCCGCCCAGCAGGCCAAGCTGCACGACGTGCCAGTCGTCGTCCGCGACCTCGACGACCGCGCCGCGATGGCTGCCGGATTGGTCGAGAACCTCCAGCGCGAGGACCTCAACGCGCTCGAGGAAGCCGAGGGCTATGCGCGCCTGCTCAGCGAGTTTGGGCTGAAGCAGGAAGGGCTCGGACAGGCGGTCGGCAAGTCGCGCAGCCATGTCGCGAACACGCTGCGCCTACTGAACCTGCCGTCCCGCGTACGGGACATGCTGCGCGGCGGGACGCTGTCGGCGGGTCACGCCAGGGCATTGCTGGGTGCCGAGGACCCGGAGCGGCTGGCAGGCGTCGTTGTGGTGCGCGGCCTGTCGGTGCGCCAGACCGAGGCACTGGCCGCCGCCGCCCCGCGCGACCCGGCGGCCCGGCGCACGGCGAAGCAGGATGCGGACGTCGCCGCGCTGGAACGGCGGCTGACGGAACGGCTGGGGCTGAAGGTCGGGATCAAGACGGCCGGCAGGGGCGGGCAGGTGCTGATCAGCTACCGCGACCTCGATCAGCTCGAGGGTGTGTTGCGGTTGCTCGACCCGGATATGGCGTAGCGAGAGAGCGCCGCCCTCTCGCGCTCTCCCACCAGGAAACTCAATTTCCAGGACTTTCGGACTTCTGGAGGGACGATCCTGGTGAGGGAGATCGTGATCCTGCGGATCAGGGGCGCGATGCTGGCCGGGCTCTCGGGCCTGCTCGCCTTCGGCGTGGCGGTGTTTGGTGTCCCCATCTTTATCACCTGGACCAGGACTGATGGGGCTGGATGTGGTCACCATCCTTCTCCCTGTGCTTCTCCGCG
Organism: Roseomonas sp. CAU 1739; assembly: GCF_039839775.1. Lineage (NCBI taxonomy): Bacteria > Pseudomonadati > Pseudomonadota > Alphaproteobacteria > Acetobacterales > Roseomonadaceae > Roseomonas > Roseomonas sp. CAU 1739. The sequence goes on along the minus strand of NZ_JBDOQQ010000002.1, from coordinate 179,912 downwards.
CGACGCCGACGGCCGGTTCGCAATCGATCCCGAGCGCCGTCTGATCACTGACCATCTTGGCCGGTCCGGGATGCTGGAGGCGCATGCGCCGGGCACACTTGCCCGTGGAGGCCGTCCCTTCGGCCTGGTGCTGGAAGACTTCACCGCCGCCCGGCGGTCGCAAGGCCGGATCACGTCCTGGATCGCGTGCGCCTGCGCGACGCCGTGGTCAGGCGCTCGGCCGATGCGCAGGCCTGTCTTGGTTCTGCCCCTTCTCATCCTGACGGATACCGACGCTATCCTCGCCACCCGAAGGTGACGGGATCCAAGGGCCTCGGGCCCTTGGCGGGTCCAGGGCAGCGCCCTGGCGGGGTCCGGGGCGGAGCCCCGTCGCCCTTCACCCCCGCTTCGCCCTTACCGCTTCCCGCGCCAGCCCCATCACCGCCGCCCGTGCCACCGAGACATCCGGCATCCCCGTCGTCTTGGTCGCCCGCTCGGCTTCCAGCAGCACCGCGCCCGCCGCCGCCAGTGTCTCCGGCCGCCACAGCCGCAGCGCGCGTTCGAACGAAGGCCGGGACTTGAAGAAAACCGGCGGCCGCAGCCCGTCCAGCGCATCCTTGGGGCTGGCGCCGCGCGCCACCGCCAGTGCGGCGACTTCCAACCGCTGCACATGCCGCAGCGCGCCGCGCACAACCTGCACCGCCGCCGCGCCCTCGGCGAAGGCGGCATCCAGCGCGCGGTCGGTGCGCGGTGCGTCGCCTTCCGTCGCCGCCAGCAGCGCGGCATCGAGATCGAGCGTCGATCCCTCGGACAGCGAGGCGAGCGCTTCCTCTTCGCTCACCCGCCCGCCGGCGCCGACATACAACGCAATCTTCTCGCATTCCCGGCGCATGACCAGCCGGTCCTCGCCGAGGCGCTGCGCCATCCAGGCGACGGCGCCCGGCTCGGCGGTCACGCCGTATTCGCGCAGCACGCCGATGATGGAAGCTTCCAGCGCCGCGCCCGTCTCGGTGTAGCAGGCGATCACCGCGGCTTCCGGCCCGGCCTTCTCCAACGCCGCGCGGAGCCCCTTGCGGCCGTCGAGCGAACCGCCCTCCAGCAGCACGATGCCCGGCCCGTTGCCGGCGAGCGCCGCCTTGGCGGCATTCGCCAGCCCATCCGTCGCGTCGTGCACGCGGACCATGCGTCGCCCGCCGGTCAGCGCCGGTGTCGCTGCTTCCGCCGCCAGCAGGCTCGCGTCCTTCGCCGCCACGTCGCGCGGAATCTCGACCAGGCGGAACGGATCATCGCCCGCAATCGCGCGCGTCAGCATATCGCCGCGCTCGCGCACCAGGCCGGTATCCTCGCCGAACAACAGCACGACCCGCGCGGCACCCGGATCGGCCAGGAAGGCCTGGATACGGCGCGCGTCGAGCTTCGCCATGCCGCCTCAGCCCGCCCGCGGCGGCCCGGATTCGAAACGCACGGCCAGATTCTGGACAACGTCGCTGGCCAACTGCTCCATCAGCCGCTGTTCAGCCGCGCTGCGCGCGGTGTCGGCCGCGAAGAACTGATTCTCCGGCACGTTGTAGGCATCGAAGGTGCGATCGGTGCCCTGGGCGACCAGGCGCGGCGGCAGGTTGGTGTCGTAGAGGAACCAATTCGCCGTCGCTGTGATGCGCACGCGCGATGGCGTGCCGTCGCGTTCGAAGCCCTGCACCTCGATGCCGTAGGACAGGCCGACGCGCAGGTCGTAGCGCGCCGGCGCGCCGCCACGGCCGAGCCGCTGTTCCAGGTGTCGCCGCAGCAATTGCCCGTTGCGCTCGGTGATCAGTCCGACACGCACCGTCTCCAGCCCGGCGGTCATCGTATCCGGGCGCGGGCCGTACATCGGGCGGAAGCCGCAGCCGGCCAGGCCGAACAGCGGTGCCAAACGGAGGATCGCGCGCCTAGACGACAAGGTTCACCACCCGCCCAGGCACATGGATCCGCTTGCGGATGGGTTTGCCGGCGACGGCGCGCTGCACGTTCTCCTCCGCCTCGGCGGCGGCGAAGATGGCCTCCTCGCTGGCGCCCACCGGCACCTCGATCGTCGCGCGCAGCTTGCCCAGCACCTGCACGGCGAGCGTGATGCTCTCGGCCACCAGCAGCGCCGGGTCGGGCTCCGGCCAGGGCAGCAGCGCCACCAGGTCGGCATGGCCCGGGCACAGGAGGGACCAGGCTTCCTCGGCCAGGTGCGGCATCATCGGCGCGGACAACCGCGCGAGGATCTCCAGCGCCTCGCGCTTCGCGCCGCCCGGTGCGTCCTTCGCCGCCTCGATGGCATTGGCGAATTCGTACAGCCGCGCCACGGCGACGTTGAAGGCGAAGGTTTCGAGCGCGTCGGTCACCGCGGCGATGCAGCGATGCGTCGCGCGGCGCAGTGCGCGGCCTTCGGCTTCCGGGGTGGTGCCCGGCGGCGGCAGGGACGGCAGCGCCGTCTCGACCATGCGGAATACGCGTTGGGTGAAGCGATAGGCGCCGGCGACGCCCGATTCCGTCCATTCCATGTCGCGGTCGGGCGGGTTGTCCGACAGGATGAACCAGCGCGCCGTGTCCGCCCCGTATTTCGCGATGATCGCGCCGGGATCGACGGTGTTGCGCTTGGACTTCGACATCGCCTCGACGCGGCCGATCGTCACGGGCTCATTGCCGCCCTTCACGGTCGCTGTGCGCACGCCCTCGGGCGTTGCGGAGAAATCGATCTCCTCGGGGTAGAGCCAGCGGCCATCGGCACCCTTGTAGGATTCGTGCTGCACCATGCCCTGGGTGAACAGCCCGGCGAAGGGCTCGGCGACCGACAGGTGCCCCGTCGCGCTCATGGCGCGGGAGAAGAAGCGCGAATACAGCAGGTGCAGGATCGCGTGCTCGATGCCGCCGATATACTGGTCCACCGGCAGCCAGCCATCGACCGCGGCCTTGATGACCGGAACCTTGGCGCGCGGCGAGCAGAAGCGCGCGAAATACCAGGATGAATCGACGAAGGTGTCGCAGGTGTCGGTCTCGCGCCGCGCCGGCCTGCCGCATGTCGGGCAACCGACATGCTTCCACGTCGGATGATGATCCAGGGGATTACCGGGCTTCGAGAAATCCACATCCTCCGGCAGCCGCACCGGCAGCTGATCGTCCGGGACCGCCACCACGCCGCAATCGTCGCAATGGATGAAGGGGATCGGGCAGCCCCAATAGCGCTGGCGGGACACGCCCCAGTCGCGCAGGCGCCAATTCACCACGCCGGTGCCGGTACCCTGCTTTTCCAGGGCCTCGATCGCGCCGCGCTTGGCGGCGGCGACGTCCAGCCCGTCGAGAAAGCCGGAATTGAAGGCAACGCCATCATCGGTGAAGGCCTCGGTGCCGACGGCGAAGGTCGCGGCATCCGCGCCCTTGGGCAGCACCACGGGCACCACCGACAGGGCGTATTTCCGCGCGAAATCCAGGTCGCGCTGGTCATGCGCCGGGCAGCCGAAGATCGCCCCCGTGCCGTATTCCATCAGCACGAAATTGGCGATCCACACCGGATATTCTTCCCCGGTGAAGGGATGCTTCACGCGGAAGCCGGTGTCGAAGCCCTTCTTCTCGGCCTGCTCGATCACCGCTTCGGACGTGCCCATGCTGCGGCATTCGGCGACGAATTCGGCAGCCTTCGCATCACGCGCGGCGGCAGCCGCGGCCAGCGGATGCTCGGCGGCGACGGCGAGGAAGGACATGCCGAACAGCGTGTCCGGACGGGTCGTGAACACCTCGACATCGGCGATGCCATCCACCGGCTGGGACAGCGCGAAGCGTACCCGCGCGCCCTCGCTGCGGCCGATCCAGTTGGACTGCATCAGCTTCACGCGCTCGGGCCAGCGATCAAGTCCACCCAGCGCCTGCAGCAGATCCGGCGCATACTTCGTGATCGCCAGGACCCACTGGGACAACTTCTTCTTCTCGACCTGCGCGCCGGATCGCCAGCCGCGCCCATCGATCACCTGCTCGTTGGCCAGCACGGTGTTGTCCACCGGGTCCCAGTTCACCCAGGATTCCTTGCGTTCGACCAGGCCCGCCTTCCAGAAATCCAGCAGCAGCTTCTGCTGCTGGCCGTAGTATTCCGCATCGCAGGTGGCGAATTCCCGCGCCCATTCCAGCGACAGGCCCATGCGCTTCAGCTCATCGCGCATATTGGCGATGTTGGCGTAGGTCCACGCCGCGGGATGCACGCCGCGCTCGCGCGCCGCATTTTCCGCCGGCAGGCCGAAGGCATCCCAGCCCATCGGGTGCATCACCAGATGGCCGCGCGCCCGCTTGTACCGCGCGACCACGTCGCCCAGCGTATAGTTGCGCACATGCCCCATGTGGATCTTGCCGGAGGGGTAGGGAAACATCTCCAGAACGTAGTACTTGGCGGCACCGGGCGGCGGCACGTCCGGCACGGCGAAGCAGGCGCGGTCGTCCCACGCCTTCTGCCAGCGCGGCTCGGCGGCGCGGAAGTTGTAGCGGGGCGCAACCGGTTCGTGCGCCGCCTTGTCGGGGGATGGGATGCTGTCGTTCATTGCGCGCGCGCGTCTCGTGCCATGCGGGGCGGAAAGGGAGACGGATGCATAAGCGCTGGCGCGCCGGATTCCTAGGGTTGGCGGTGCTGGCAGCCCCCGCATGGGCGCAGGACCCCAATACCGATTTCACCGCCTACCGCGCGCTGTTCTCCGTCGCCGCCCTGGGCGGGGCGCGCGGGGCCGCGACGGTGACCGGCTATACGCTGCATTATCGCGGCGCCATGCCGAGTTCCGCCTTCGCCCTGGCATCCCTGCCCGATGGCCGGGCGATCTGGCGCTTCGTCGGCGGCCAGCCGGGCTCCGAGGTCGCGCGCACCACCCTGCAGGCGGCCTGCGACCGCGATGCCGCGGCGGCATTCGGCGCCGGGCAGGCATGCCGGGTCGTGGCCCAGGATGGCGCGGTGCCGTCGCTCGACAGGCCCGCCTTCCGCCCCGTGGAGGCCACGATCGGGCCGTTCCGCGCGGCACCGCTGATGTTCCGCCATGGCCCGGCGGCGGCCGAAGGCGCCGTGGTCTGGTCGCATGGCTATGGCGGGCCGGCCGCCGACCAGCGCCAGCGCAACGTGCCGGGGGCGATGGCGCTGCTGAACGATGCCGGCTGGGATGTGCTGCGCTTCGACCGCGATCCGGCCGAGGATGACCTGCCGGCGGCGCTCGGCACCCTGCGCCGCGGCCTGCCGCTGCTGCGCGAGGCCGGGTATCGCCGCATCGTGCTGGCCGGACAGTCGCGCGGCGGCTGGCAATCCATCATGGCGGCGGCCGAGCGGCCCGAATGGGTCCATGCCGCGATCGCCATCGCCCCCGCCGCGCATGGGGAGGCCGCCCGCCCCAACAACCTGGCAGCGGCCAGCGAGGATTTCCGCCGCCTTCTGGCCGGGTTGCCGGCGGACGGCCCGCGCCTGGCGGTCGTGGTCTTCGTTGACGATCCCTTCGATCCCGACCCGGCCGCCCGCGCGGTGATGGTGCGAGAGACCGCCGCCCGGCGCAGCGTCCCGACGCTGGCGCTGTATCCGGAGCCACCGATCCGCGGCCATGGCGGCGTCACCGATTGGCGCTTCACCCGCAGCCAGGGGCCCTGCCTGCTGACGCTGGTGCAGGCGCCGGCGACCGCGGCACCCCGCGGCGTGCGGCGTAGCCCCTGCGGCGGGGGGTGACGCGGCCAAGACCGCAGGGGCGTGCTGCCACCCGACCCCCGGCAGGCGGCCGATGGGGCACGCCGCGTCGCCACGGCGTCAAAGGCCGGATTGGGCTCGCAAGCCCGGGTCGCGCCCCGCCAGGGGGTGGCGCGGGGCCACGGAAGGGACTTTGCCCCCGCCAGCCCGGCGCGCCATCGTCACGCCCATGGGATCGCGCCGCCCCGTCCCTTCAGCGCGGCATTTCCTGTTCGGCCAGCCTTGCAAACAGCGACGACCCCATCGGGATCACCTCGTCGTTGAAGTCGTAGCGCGGGTTGTGCACCGACACCGAGTGCCGCCCGCCATCGCCCTGGCCGATATTGATGAATGCCCCGGGGCGCGCGAGCAGCATGTAGGAGAAATCCTCCGCCCCCATGCGCGGGGACCCGGTGCGATGCACCTTGCCCGACCCTAGCACGGCATCCGCGGCGACCGCAGCGCGTTCGGCCTGCGCGGCATGGTTCACCGTGGGCGGATAGCCGCGCTGGTACGACAGTTCGGCGGTGGCGCCATAGGCCTCGGCCGTGGCGCGCACGATCTGGCCGAGCCGTTCCTCGACCTTGTCCTGGATGGCGGGCTTGAAGGTGCGGACGGTGCCGCGCAGTTCGGCGGTCTCGGGGATGACGTTGGACGCCTCACCGGCGTTGAACATGCAGATGCTGACCACGGCCGCATCCAGCGCGTCCATTGACCGCGACACGATCGACTGCGCCGCCACCACGATCTGCGAGCCCACCAGCACCGGGTCGATGCACTGATAAGGGCGGGAGGCATGGCCGCCCTTGCCGTGGATGGTGATGGTGATGCGGTCCGCCGCGGCGAGGACCGGGCCTGGCATGACGCGCGCCTCGCCCAGCGGCAATTCCGGCGAGTTGTGCATGGCGTAGACCGCATCGCAGGGGAAGCGGTCGAACAGCCCTTCTTCCACCATCACGCGGCCGCCGCCGCCGCCTTCCTCGGCCGGCTGGAAGATGAAGTGGACGGTGCCGTCGAAGTTCTTCGTCTCCGCCAGGTAGCGCGCGGCACCAAGCAGCATGGTGGTGTGCCCGTCATGCCCGCAGGCGTGCATCTTCCCCGGCGTGGTGGACCGATAGCCGAAATCGTTGGTCTCGGTCATCGGCAGGCAGTCCATGTCGGCACGGAAGCCGATCGAGCGGCCGGAATTGCCGTTGCGCAGCACGCCGACCAGGCCGGTGCCGGCGATGCCGCGATGCACCTCGATGCCCCAGGATTCGAGCTGCTGCGCGACGATGTCGGAGGTGCGCTGTTCCTGGAAGCCGAGTTCCGGATGCGCGTGGATGTCGCGGCGCGTGGCTGTCAGGTCGGCGTGGAAGTCGGCGATGCGGTTGAAGATGGGCACGAGGGTTCCTCCCGTATTGAGGACGTCAGGATGGTGGCGGACCGGACGCGGCCGGGGCGCGTGTCACACGCTGGCGATGGCGGCTTCCACCGCGTCGCCGAAGCGCTCGACGATCATGGCGATTTCCTTGTCCGTCACGACATAGGGCGGTGCGAGGATCACATGGTCGCCATGCTTGCCGTCGATGGTGCCACCCATCGGATAGCAGGCGAGGCCGCGCGCGAAGGCTTCCTTCTTGACGCGCTCGTTCATCGCCAACGCGGGGTCGAACACCGCCTTGGTCGCGCGGTCCTGCACCAGCTCGATCGCCCAGAACAGGCCGCGGCCGCGGATGTCGCCGACCTTCGCGTGGTTGCCCAGCCGTTCGATCAGCCCCTGTTCCAGCAGCGCGCCCATCGCCTTCGTGTTGTCGAGCAGCTTCTCGTCGCGGATCACTTCCTGCACGGCCAGCGCGGCGGCGCAGGCGACCGGATGCGCCTGGTAGGTATGGCCGTGCTTGAAGGTGCCGGAGCCCTTCGTCAGCGCCTCGATGACACGGCCATGCACCAGGATGCCGCCGATCGGCTGGTAGCCGCCGCCGAGGCCCTTGGCGATCACCTGGATGTCCGGCGTGATGCCTTCCTGTTCCCAGGCATGCAGCGTGCCGGAACGGCCCATGCCCGACATCACCTCATCGAGGATCAGCAGCGCGCCGTGCCGTTCGCACACCGCCTTCATCGCCGGGAAGTATCCCGGGAGAGCGGTGGCGCAGCCGAGCGTGGCGCCCACGATGGTCTCCGCGCAGAAGGCGATGACGTTCTGCGGGCCGAGGCGCTGGAACTCCGCCTCCAGCTCCGCCGCCAGCCGCGCGACGTAGTCGGCGTCGGTCTCATCATCCCGCCGGTCGCGATAGGCGAAGCAGGGCGAGACATGGCTGAAGGCATCCGACAGGATCGGCGCATAGGGCGCGCGGCGCATCGCATTGCCGCCGGCCGCCAGCGCACCGAGCGTGTTGCCGTGATAGGATTGCCGCCGCGCGATGAACTTCGTGCGCTGCGGCTGGCCGGCTTCCAGTGCCCATTGCCGAGCCATCTTCAGCGCTGCTTCCATGCCTTCGCTACCCGACGACACGAAATAGGCATGGGTCAGCCCGCCCGGGGCGTGGCCGACCAGCATCTCGGCCAATTGTTCGGCGCTGCCGGCGCTGTACAGCGCGGTATGCGCGTAGCACAGCCGGTCGATCTGGTCCTTCATCGCCTGGACCACATGCGGGTGGCCGTGCCCGAGGCAGGCGACGGCGGCGCCGCCCGAGCCGTCGATGACCTCATGCCCCGAGGCATCGCGCAGCCAGATGCCGCGGCCGGAAACGGCGATCGGCGGGGCTTCGCGGAGGTTGCGGTGGACGATGTGGGTCATAGGGCGGCTCCTTGGCGGGGCCATCCTGCCCCCTGATCAGGGCGGAGTCAGCACCCCCACCACCGCCCCTGTCATGCAGCAGGCGATGGTCCCCGAGATCAGCGACGGCAGCCCGAGCTTCACGATATCGGTACGTCGTTCCGGGCACATCGCGGACATCCCGCCCACCATGATCCCGACCGACCCCAGGTTGGTGAACCCGCACAGCGCATAGGTCAGGATCAGCCGGGACCGGTCCGACAGCCCCGCCCCGCCCGAGGCCGCGAGTTCCAGATACGACACGAACTCGTTGATGATCATCTTCACGCCGAGGGAAGACGCCACCGTCGCCGATTCCGCCACCGGGATGCCCATCGCCCAGGCGACCGGCCACAGCACCCAGCCGGCGAGCTTCTGCAGCGTGAAGCCGGCCAGCGGTTCCAGCGCCAGGTTGATCAGTGCGACGATCGACACGAAGACGATCAGCGCCGCCATGATGCCGAGCAGCAGGTCGAGCCCATCCTTGGTGCCCTGTACCAGCGCATCCATGGTGCTGTCGTAGAGCTTCTCGGGGATGCCCTCGCCACCCTCGGTCATGGCGTCGCCGGGCGCGGGCGGCATCATCAGTAGTGCGGCGAGGATCGATGCGGGCGCCGCGATCAGGCTTGCCGTCATCAGCTGCCCCGCCGCATCGGGCACGACGGGGGAGATGATCAGCGCATAGACCACCAGCGTATTGCCGCTGATGGTCGCGAGGCCCGCGGTCATCACTACGAACATCTCGGATCGCGTCAGCCGGGCGAGCCAGGCGCGGATCATCAGCGGTGCCTCGACCATGCCGACGAAGACATTGGCCGCGACGGAAAAGCCGGTCGCGCCGCCGATGCCGAACAGCCGTGTCAGCACGCCCGCCATCGCGCGCACGATGGCCGGCAGCACGCCCCAATGGAACAGCACCGCCGACAGCGCGCCGACGACGAGGACCAACGGCAGCGCCTGGAAGAACAGGATGAAGGAGGAACCGGGCCGGTTCTCGGTGAAGGGCAGCGCCCCGCCGCCGAGATAGCCGAAGACCAGCGAGGTGCCGGCCCGCGTCGCGGTCGCCAGCGCATCGACCGCGTCACCCAGCAGGAAGAAGGTGGCGCGGACCGGGGGGATGTTCAGCAGGATCGCCGCGAGCACGATCTGCAAGGCGATGCCCGCGACGATGACGCGCGGCGCGACACCTCGGCGGAACCCGCCCAGGGCCCATGCGAGCGCCGCCAGCAGCAGCAGGCCGATGGCGGATTGGAGTTGGAGCAGGCTCATGCTTCGTCGCCTTCGCCGAGGACCTCGGCTGCCTCGATATCCAGGAGCGCGGCAGCGCGGCTGCCCTCGATGACGTCGATGCTGCGCAGCTTGCGGTCCACGGCACGCGTGCGGACCTGCGCCTTCTCGATGGTGTTGCCCATGGTCCGCACCTGCCCCGCCAGTTTGCGCAGCACCTCATCCATCTGCCGCATCTCCGCCTTGGTCGCCCCAAGCAATTCGCGGACCGCCTCGGCCTTCTCGTTCAGCGCGATGGTGACATGGCCCATCTGGATGCTGCGCAGCATGGCCGGCAGCAGGGACGGTCCCATGACCAGAACGCGGTGTGCCCGATGTATGTCCTCGATCACCCCGGGCATGCGTGCGATCTCGCCGTAGAGCCCTTCCGTCGGCACGAACAGCACGCCGAATTCGACGGTCAGGGGCGGACGGATGTATTTGGCCGCGATCTTTGCCGCTTCACCGCGCACGCGCTGCTCCAGCGCGCGGCGGGCGATGCGTTCGGCCTCGGCATCGCCCGCTTCACCGGCCAGCACGAGCCTGTCCCAATCCTCGGTCGGGAACTTGGCATCCACCGGCAGGAACACCTCGCGCCCGCGATCACCAGGCATACGGATCGCGAACTCCACCAAGTCGCCACTTTCTTCCGAGAGCTTCTTGTTGGCCTCGTAGGTCCCGGCCGGAAGGATATCCTCGATCAGGCCGCGCAGTTGCGCCTCCCCCCAGCCGCCGCGCGTCTTCACGTTCGAGAACAGGCGCTTGATGTCGACGATCTGCGTCGTCACCGCCTGCACATCGGTCATCGCCTTCAGCACCTGGGCGAACTGGTCGGATACGCGGGCGAAGCTCTCGGTCATCTGCTTCTCGACGGCCGACTGAAGCTGTTCGTTCACCGTCTTCTGGATCTCGGCGAGGCGCGCCTCGTTGCCTTCGCGCAGTTCCTTCAGCTTGGTGTCGAGCAGGTCGCGGCCGCGGGCATTCTCCGCCGCCTGCGCTTCCTGCAACTTCGCAAGCCCTTCCGCGAAGGCGATGCGGATATCGGCGATGCCCTGCGTCACGTCGCGGCGCAGCAGGGCGGTGTCGTCCTTGTGCTCGGTCAGCGCCTTCACCACGGCGGCGCGCTGGTCCGCCATGGCCAGCGCATCCTGCGCCAGGCGTTCCGTCAGCAGCGCGGCATCGGCGGCGAGGCGATCCAGCACCGCCTTCTCCTGCGCCGAGAGCCGGTCGGCGATGCGCCCGATCCCCTCCCCCAACGCCCTGGTCTGGTCGAGCGCGCCGGCACCCACCCGATCGCCGATCGCCGCGGCTTCCCGCGCCAGGCCGCGCTCGAATTCCGCGGGAAGGGCGGCGATGCGCTCACCCTGGCGGTCGAGGACCGATTGCAGGTCGGTCAGGCGTTGCGCCAGCACCGGGTCGGTTGCCGGCCGGCGCAGCAGAAGTGCGACGAGCAGCACAGCGACGACCGCCAGCCCGCCCATTATCGCAAGGCTTTCGGCCGCCATCCCCTCTCCCCCGACTCGACCGGCGGAGTCTCGCATTCCCGCGACCGTGGCGCGAGGATGTGTTCATGGCGCGCAGGGTTGGCGTGGCGGCTGCGCGCGAAACCAAGACCCTGGCAGCGAGCCAGTCGCGAGGCTGGCCGGTGTCAGGGCGCGCGGGGTTCGCCCTGCGCCGGCACCAGCACCAGCCGCCCGGTGGCGACACCGAAATGCGCGCCGTGCAGGGTCAGGCGACCGGCCGCCACCGCCTCCGCCACCCAGGGGAAGGTCATCAGGTTGTCGAGCGAGATGCGCACCGCCTCATGCTCGGCGACTTCCTGGCGCTGGTCCGGCACGTCGCAGCGCAGGGCGACGGTGCGGGCGCGCTCGGCGATGCCGATCCAGCCGGCGACGAAGTCCTGCACCTCGGGCGGGGCGCCGTTCAGCAGGGCGCTGATGCCGCCGCACAGCGCATGGCCCATCACCACGATGCGGTCCACCTTCAGCACGCGCACGGCGAATTCCACCGCCGCGCTGGTGCCGTGGAACAGCTGGTCCGGCATGTAGGGCGGCACCAGATTCGCCACGTTGCGCAGCACGAACAGCTCCCCCGGCCCGGCGGAGAAGATCATCTGCGGATCGACGCGGCTGTCGGAACAGGCGATGACCATGGTGTGCGGGCGCTGACCCTGCGCGGCCAGTTCCTCGAAGCGCGCACGTTCGCGCGGCCAGGTCTCGGCACGGAAGCGGCGGTAGCCTTCGATCAGTTCGTCCATGGTGTCTGCCATCCCCGATAGGCGTGGATCGAGGGGGCGTCGCCCCCTCGAACTCCCCCACCAAAGGCCTAAGGGCCTTTGGAAACCATCACTTGGCGCCCCGCTGTCGAGGGTGGCGCGGTAAAGGTGTCCAGAGGCCGTTAGGCCTTTGGTGGGGTGGCTTGGAGGGGCAGAGCCCCTCCAATTAGTGCCGGAAGTGCCGCATGCCGGTGAACACCATGGCAAGCCCGGCCTTGTCGGCGGCCGCGATCACCTCGGCATCACGCATCGACCCGCCGGGCTGGATCACCGCCGTCGCACCCGCCGCCGCCGCCGTCTCCAGCCCATCGGCGAAGGGGAAGAAGGCGTCCGAGGCGACCACGGACCCTTCGGCCAGCGGCCGCTCGATCCCGGCCGCCTTGGCCGCGGCCTCGGACTTCCAGGCGGCGATGCGGCTGCTTTCCACGCGGTTCATCTGCCCCGCGCCGATGCCGACGGTCGCGAGGCCCTTGGCATAGATGATGGCGTTCGACTTCACATGCTTACAGACGCGGAAAGCGAAGATGAGGTCGGCCATCTCGGCGCGAGAGGGTGCGCGCTGCGTCACCACCTTCAGCATGTCCTCGGTGACGCGCCCGGCATCGCGCGACTGCGCGAGGAAGCCGCCCGAGACGGATTTGAAGGCGAGCCCCGGCGCGGTGGCATCCGGCAACCCGCCGGTCAGCAACAGGCGCAGGTTCTTCTTGCGCGCGAAGATTGCCTTGGCGGCGTCGTCCGCATCGGGGGCGATCACCACCTCGGTGAAGATGGCGGTGATCTTCTCGGCGGCCGCGGCGTCCAGCGTGCGGTTCGCCGCGATGATGCCGCCGAAGGCCGAGACCGGGTCGCACAGCAGCGCCTTGTCCCAGGCATCCGCCAGGCTGCCCGCGACCGACACGCCGCAGGGATTGGCGTGCTTGACGATGACGATGGCGGGCCTGTCGAATTCCGCGACGCATTCATACGCGGCATCGGTGTCGTTCAGGTTGTTGTAGGACAGTTCCTTGCCCTGCACCTGGGTGGCGGTGGCGATGCCCGGCCGGTTGGTGCCGTCGACGTAGAAGGCCGCCTTCTGGTGCGGGTTCTCGCCATAGCGCAGCCCCTGGCGCAGCACGCCCGGCAGGGACAGCCGCGGCGGGAAGTCCTGGCCTTCCTGCTTCGCGAACCAGCCGGAGATCGCCGCGTCATAGGCCGCGGTGCGGGCATAGGCCGCCGCCGCGAGGCGCCGGCGCGTCGCGAGCGTGGTGCCGCCCTGCGCTTCGATCTCGGCCTGCACCTCGGCGAAGTGCTGCGGTTCGGTCAGCACCGCGACGCCGGCATGGTTCTTGGCCGCGGAGCGGATCATCGCCGGGCCGCCGATGTCGATGTTCTCGATGCAGTCGTCGAAGTCGGCACCCTTCGCGACCGTCGCCTCGAAGGGGTAGAGGTTCACCGCCACCAAATCGATCGGCGCGATGGCGTGCTGTTCCATCTGCGCGAGATGCTCGGCCAGGTCGCGCCGGCCGAGGATGCCGCCATGCACCTGCGGCACCAGCGTCTTGACGCGGCCATCCAGGATCTCGGGGAAGCCGGTGTGGTCCGACACGTCCTTCACCGGCACGCCGGCGTCGCGCAGCGCCTTGGCCGTTCCGCCGGTGGACAGGATCTCGACCCCCTGGGCGGCGAGGAAACGGCCGAACTCGATCAGCCCCGTCTTGTCGGAGACGGAGATCAGGGCGCGGCGGATGGGGAGGAGGTCGGTCATGGGCCGGGCGCATAGACCCCGGCGGCGCCGGGGGCAACCGTCAGTGACGGATTGCCCGCGCCGCCTCGGCATAGCCGGCCCGGCGTTCGGGCGGCACCGGATGCCGCCCGGCCACCCGTTCCAGCAGCAGCCGCGCATCCTCCTGCGATCCCGCCTTCATCGCGGCATCAAGGAAAAGTTGTTCCAGCACATCCTGCTGCGCGTGACTGCCGCCCATGCGGTGCATCACGCCGATCGCCGGGCGCATCACCGCCACCGCGCGGGCATGGTCACCCTGGGCGTGGGCCAGAACGGCCTCGCAGACCGGGATCGCCGCATCGCGCAGGATCGGTGCGACCGTGCCGGGCCGCGTTGCTGCATCGCGCATCGCATCCAGCATGCGTGATGCCGCCTGGGTCCGGCCGGTCGCCGTCAGCGCCATCATCCAATGCGGCAGGGTGAAGGTGGACAGGCAGTCGCCGATCCGCGCCTCGGCCTTGTCGGCCAGTTCCACCCATCGGTCGCCGACATCGACGCCGTGGCGCTGCAGGCGGAACAGCATGGACGCGGCATTCTGCACGTCGATGTACAGATCCGGCATGGCCTGGACCAGCGGGCTGGCATGGTCGCGGAAGCCGCGGTCATACAGGCCGAGCACCTCGTCATGCTCACCGCGTTCCAGGTGGTACATGGCGCGGTGCCACCACAGGTGGTGCAGCAGGTTGGACCCGCCTTCCCAATGCCGTTCCAGCGTCTTGAGCCAGGCGATGCCCTCGCCGCGCCTGCCCTGCATCTCCAGGATATGCGCGACGCCATGCGTCGCCCAGAGATCGCCGGGGTCGAGCGCCACCGCGGCGCGGCCGGCTTCCTCGGCGACCTGGTAGTTGCCGGCTTCCTCATTGGCGAAGCACCGGCAGGCGAGGATGGAGCCATAGCCGGGCATGGACGCCGACCAGCGCGGAGCGACAGCGTCCACCGCGCGCAGCATCTGGCCCGCGCGGCCAAGCCAGAAGGCGCAGAAATGGTGCAGCCGGAAGGCGAGGATATCGTGCGGATGCACCGCCATGATCGCCTCCCAGGCGGCGAGCGCTCCATCGACATCCCCCTCGGCCCATTTCGCCAAGGCGGCGGCATGGGCACGTTCCCGGTCGTTGCCTGCAAGGCGCATGGCAGCGGCGGCGGCGGCCTGCGCCCGCGGCACCAGCGCCGTGTTGTAGGCGAGCATGAAGAACACGCCCCCCAGCACCAGGCCCATCGGCATGTCGGGGTCGAGCGCCATCGCCGCCTTCAGCCGCTGGCCGGCATCGGCACGGTATTTCAGGTAGCCTTCGACCACATGGTCATGGGCGCGGGCGGCCGCGTCGGAGGCGGCGGTGATGGTCAGTCCCTGGGCGTCGATGGCCATGAAGCATCCTCCTCATTCCGCCCTTCGTCCGGGGCGTGTCCTATGTCCCGGTGGACCCGAAGCCGCCGGTGCCGCGCGCCGTGTCGGGCAGTTCGGCAACCTCCCGCCAGGATGCACGAATGACGGGCGCAATGACCGCCTGCGCGATGCGCATGCCGCGTTCCACCGTGAAGGGCGCATCACCGGCATTCATCACGATGACGCCGAGCTCGCCGCGATAATCCTCGTCGATCGTCCCCGGGCTGTTCGGCAGAACGATGCCGTTCTTGAGCGCGAGGCCCGAACGCGGCCGCACCTGCAGTTCATAGCCGGGAGGGATGGCGATGCGCAGCCCGGTCGGCACCAGCATCCGCCCGCCCGGCGGAATCACGACGGAGGACATGACGGCGGCGAGCAGATCCATCCCCGCCGCGCCGTCCGTTGCGTAGGCCGGCAGGGGCAGTCCCTCGGCATGCGGCAGGCGGACCACGTCGATGACGGGCGCGTTCATGCCAGCGCCTCCGCGATGCGCGCGGCGAGGCGGCGCGCGACCTGCTCCTTCGCCATGCGCGGCCAATCCTCGACGCCGCCTTCAGTCACCAGGTGCACCGCATTCTCCGCCCCGCCCATGACGTCGCCCGATACATCATTGGCCACGATCCAGTCGCAGCCCTTCTTCGCCCGCTTCGTCACGGCGTTGGCCACCACCTGTTCCGTTTCCGCCGCGAAGCCGACGACAAGGCGCGGGCGGCGCGGTCCGGCGGCGGCAAGCGTCGCGAGGATGTCCGGGTTCAGCGCGAGTTCGAGCGGCGGCGGCACCGCGCCCGGCACCTTCTTCATCTTCTGCCCGGCCTCGCGCGCCGTGCGCCAATCGGCCACGGCGGCGGCACAGATGGCGCCATCGGCGGGCAGCGCGGCCTCGCAGGCGGCGAGCATCTCCCGCGCGCTTTCGACGCGCACCACGGCGACGCCCGGCGGGTCGGGCTGGGCCACCGGCCCGCTGACCAGCGTGACGCGCGCGCCGAGCGCGGCGAGTGCCGCGGCAATGGCGTGCCCCTGCTTCCCGGAGGAGCGGTTGGCGATGTAGCGCACCGGGTCGATCGGTTCGTGCGTCGGGCCGCTGGTCACCAGCAGGTGCCGCCCGGCGAGTGGCCCGGCGGCGAGTGCGGCGCGTATCGCCGCCAGCAGACCGGCCGGTTCCACCAGCCGGCCAGCCCCGCTCTCCGGTTCGGCCATTGGCCCGTCATCGGGGCCGGCGACCATCACGCCGCGTGCGCGCAGCGCCGCCATGTTCGCCGTCGTCGCCGGATTCGCCCACATGGCCGGGTTCATCGCCGGGGCAACCATCACTGGCGCCCGCGTGGCCAGCAGGACGCAGGTGGCGAGGTCGTCGGTCAGCCCATGTGCCATCTTCGCCGTCAGGTCGGCCGAAGCCGGCACCACGGCCACCAGGTCGGGCCAGCGGGCGAGGCGGATATGGCCGATCTCGGCCTCGGCGGCCCAGAGGTCGTCATGCACACGCTCGCCGGTGATGGCGGCCAGCGCCTCCTTGGTGACGAAGCGGGCCCCGCCGGCGGTCAGGATGGCCATGACCTGGGCCCCGTCCCTACGGAGAAGGCGCGTCAATTCCAGCGCCTTGTAGGCGGCGACGGAGCCCGAGACGATCAGCAGGATGCGGCGGCCGGAGAGCATGGGCGAGAGCCTAACCTGCTGCGCCGGGGCGGGCGAGGGGCGCTACAGCCGCCACCCCGTATGGATCGCCACGATCCCGCCGGACAGGTTGCGCACCTCCACCCGCTCCATGCCGGCACTCCGCATCATCCCCGCCAGCGTCTCCTGGTTGGGGAACATGCGGATGCTCTCGGCAAGGTATTCGTAGGATCCGCGGTCCTTGGCGACCTTCTCGCCGATCGCCGGCAGTGCCTTGAAGGACCAGGCATCATACAGCGGCACCAGTGCCGCGACTTCCAGCTTCGAAAATTCCAGGCAATGGAACCGCCCGCCCGGGCGCAGCACGCGTCGCGCCTCGCGCAGAACGGCGTCCTTGTCGGTGCAGTTGCGCAGGCCGAAGGCGATCGACACCTTCTCCACGCTGCGGTCGGGCAGCGGGATGCGTTCGGCGTCCACCACCAGGAAGTCGAGCCCGGCGGCGAGACCCCGGTCCAGCGCGCGCTTCTTCGCGACTTCGAGCATCGCGGGGTTCACATCCGTCAGGATCACCCGCCCGGCGCCGCGTTCCTTTGCCAGGAAGGCGATATCTCCGGTCCCGCCGGCGAGGTCGAGCAGCGTCTCGCGCGCCGAACAGCCGATGGCGTTGACGAAGATGCGCTTCCACACCCGATGGATGCCGAGCGACATCAGGTCGTTCATGACATCGTAGCGCGGCGCCACGCTTTCGAAGACCTCCCGCACCATGGATGCCTTCTCGGCGCGGGGGACGGACCGGAAGCCGAAATCGGCGCTGTCTTGGGGGCTGTCGCTCATCGTGCGCCCACCATAGCGTGCCGGGCGCGAAAAGGGAGTGACCATGCCTGAACTGCCGGAGGTCGAGACGGTGATGCGCGGCCTGGCCGCCGTGTTGGAAGGCCATCGCATCACCGAAGTGGAGCAGCGCCGCCCCGATCTGCGCTTCCCCTTCCCCGACAACCTGGTGCGCCGGGTGGAAGGTCGCCGCGTGCTGTCATTCCGCAGGCGAGCCAAATACATGCTGGTCCGGCTGGAAGGCGGGGAGAGCCTGCTGATCCATCTCGGCATGTCGGGTCGCATGGTGGCGCGCCAGGTGGGTGCGCCGGCGGTGGCGCGGCTGGGGCCGCAGGGCGTGGCCTCGGATGCGCGCGGCCACAATGAGCCGCCGGAGGCGCATGAACATCTTGTTCTCGCAACGGATCATGGCTGGCGCGTCGGCTTCGTCGATCCGCGCCGCTTCGGGTCCGTGGACCTGGTGGCCACGGACCAGGAGGATGCGCATCGCCTGCTGCGGGGGCTGGGGCCGGAACCGCTGGACGACGCCTTCACCGATGCGGTGCTTTCCGCGGCCCTGGTGGGCAGGCACACGCCGATCAAGGCGGCGCTGCTGGACCAGGGCGTGGTCGCCGGCTTGGGCAACATCTATGTCTGCGAGGCGCTGTACCGCGCCGGCATCTCGCCCCGCCGGCTCGCCGCCAGCGTCGCGGGCGCGCGGGCGGCGCGGCTGGTGCCTGCCATCAAGGCGGTACTTGCGGAATCGATCGGCGCGGGCGGGTCGTCCCTGCGGGACTATGTCCGTGCCGATGGCGAACTCGGGCGCTTCCAGGACCGCTTTGCTGTCTATGGGCGGGAGGGCGAGGCCTGCCCGCATTGCGGCCCGGGCTGCCCGGGCATCGGCCGCATCGTGCAGTCCGGGCGGTCGACCTTCTTCTGCGCCCGGCGCCAGCGTTGAGGGGACCGCCCGGCTGGGCTACAGGCGATGCATCACAACGGGCGAGGAACGCGGCGCATGGCCTATGACATGATCCTGACCGAGACGCAGGGGACCGTCGCCATCATCCGGCTGAACCGGCCCCAGGCGCTCAACGCATTGTGCGACCAGCTGATGACCGAGCTGGGCGGCGCGCTGCGCGGCTACGACAAGGACCCCGCCATCGCCGCGATCGTCGTGACCGGCAGCGAGCGCGCCTTCGCCGCCGGCGCCGACATCAAGGAGATGAAGGACCGCACCTATCCGGCGGTCTATTTCAACGACTTCATCGGCGAACGCTGGGAGACGGTGCTCGAGATCCAGAAGCCGGTGATCGCCGCGGTGGCGGGCTTCGCGCTGGGTGGTGGTTGCGAGCTCGCGATGATGTGCGACCTGATCATCGCCGCCGATACGGCGAAGTTCGGCCAGCCGGAGATCAACCTGGGGATCATTCCCGGCGCCGGGGGGTCGCAGCGCCTGACCCGCGCCGTGGGCAAGTCCAAGTCCATGGAGATGATCCTGACCGGGCGCATGATGGACGCCGCAGAGGCGGAACGATCGAACCTGGTCTGCCGCGTGGTTCCCGCCGCCGATCTGCTGGCCGAGGCAGTGAAGATCGGCGAGAAGATCGGCGCGCTGTCCGGCCCGTCCGTCGCGATGGCCAAGGAAGCGGTCAACGCCGCCTTCGAGGGCGGGTTGCGGGAGGGCGTGCGGACCGAGCGCCGGCTGTTCCTCAGCCTGTTCGCCACCGAGGACCAGAAGGAGGGCATGTCGGCCTTCGTCGAGAAGCGCAAGCCGGCCTTTCGCAACCGCTAGCCGCGCCATTCATTGACGTCGCGCAAGGCTGTGCTTGACGCCGCGCGCTGCGCGGCATTAGAAACCCGGCCTTCGCCGCGACGGCTTGCCGGCCGCGGCCCTTCGAACCTCTCTGCATAATGTGAACCGGAAGCCCCATGGCGAACACTGACTCCGCGCGCAAGCGCATCCGCCAGACCGAGAAGCGCACGGCGCGCAACAAGGCGCGGAAGTCCCGCGTGCGTACCTATGTGCGCAAGCTGGAGGAGGCGATCGCCACCGGTGACAAGACCGCGGCGCAGGAAGCGTTCCGCGCCGCGCAGCCGGAAATGCAGCGCGCCGTCACCAAGGGCACGCTGCACGCGAACACCGTTTCGCGGAAGATCTCGCGCCTGTCCGCGCGCGTGAAGTCCCTGGGCGCCGCCCAGGGCTGAACCGCGCCGCCTTCGGGCGGTGTCGTTATTTCGTTTCGATCGCTGCTGTTGGCCAATGTACGGCGCGCATCTTTGCGCGCGCTGTGCATTCGCGCCCATTTGGCATGATGCCGAGCAGGGCACGACTTTGTCGCTTGCGACAAGCATGTGACGCGGTAGTGTTCTGTCCTTGGGGGTCGAGTTCTCTTTCAACACGCCATCCGCGAAGCGGGGGCAGGCCTATGTTGCAGGCCGCGTGAAGGAGCAGTTGGGGGATGGCCATGGAGAAGCAGCTCGGGTCGGATACCGCGCGCTCTGCAGCATCCCTTCAGGAATCCTGGGCCCGCATCCGCGGCCGCCTGCGTGAGGAAGTCGGCGAGGTCGAGTACCGCACCTGGCTGCGCCAGATGACGCTGGTCGGCATCGAGGGCGACGAGGTCATCGTTCATCTGCCGACGCGCTTCCTGCGCGATTGGGTGCGCAGCCACTACGGCGATCGCTTGCGCGCCCTGTGGCAGCATGAGGTTCCGGCGGTACGTCGTGTCGATGTCCGCGTCGGGCCGCAGCCGCGTGGCGCGGAACCTACGCCCGAGGACGACACCGCCGGCACCGCCGCCGCAAGGCCAGGTCTCGCCGAGGCCTTGGCGCCGCGACAGCCGCGCGCCAATGGCGCCGACCCGCGCGGCGAATGGTCGGCACCACTCGATCCGCGCTTCACCTTCGACACCTTCGTCGTCGGCAAGCCGAACGAATTCGCCCATGCCTGCGCGCGCCGCGTTGCCGAGCGTCCGGCCAGCCCGGGCTTCAATCCGCTGTTCCTGTATGGCGGGGTCGGGCTGGGCAAGACGCACCTGATGCATGCGGTGGCCTGGGCCATCCGCGGCGGCGAGCCCGCGCGCAACGTCGCCTACATGAGCGCCGAGAAGTTCATGTACCGCTTCATCTCGGCGCTGCGCAGCCAGTCCACGATGGAATTCAAGGAGAGCCTTCGTTCCGTCGACGTGCTGATGGTCGACGACCTGCAGTTCCTGATCGGCAAGGACAACACGCAGGAGGAGTTCTTCCACACCTTCAACGCGCTGATCGATGCCGGCAAGCAGATCATCATCAGCGCGGACAAGTCGCCATCCGACCTCAACGGGCTTGAGGATCGGCTGCGCACGCGGCTGGGCTGCGGCATGGTCGCCGACATCCATGCCACCACCTATGAACTGCGCCTGTCGATCCTGCAGGCCAAGGCCACCGCGGCGGCCGTGACGGTGCCGAAGAACGTGCACGAATTCCTCGCCCACAAGATCACCTCGAACGTCCGGGAGCTGGAAGGCGCGCTGAACCGGCTGATCGCGCATGCCAACCTGTTCGGCCGCGCCGTCACGCTGGAATCCGCGCAGGACGTGCTGCACGACCTGCTGCGCGCCCATGACCGTCGCGTCACGATCGAGGAAATCCAGCGCAAGGTCGCCGAGCACTACAACATCCGACTGACCGACATGAGCAGCGCGCGCCGCGCGCGCAACGTCGCGCGGCCGCGCCAAGTGGCGATGTACCTGGCGAAGCAGCTGACCTCGCGCTCGCTGCCCGAGATCGGGCGGCGCTTCGGCAACCGCGACCATACGACTGTGATGCACGCGGTGTCGCGCATCTCGGAACTGATGCAGGCGGACAGCGCCTTCGCCGAGGATGTCGAGCTGCTGCGCAGGATGCTTGAGACCTGAGGGCGGGCGGGTGATTTGGAGAGGGGCGCTGCCCCTCTCCAAGCCTCTCCCCGCCAGGGGGCAACGGCCCCCTGGACCGCGGTGTTGGGAATGAATGCGGGGATCGTGCCCCCAAGCGGCCATCGTATCCTCGCAGCGCCTGTTCAGTTCGCCATCAGGTGACGGTTTCCAAAGGCCCACTGGCCTTTGGTGGGGTGAGGTCTGGAGAGGGGCAAAGCCCGTCTCCAGTCCCCCCGGAACTGCCGCGCGCACCCTTTCAATCCGCCCCCGTTGGCTTCAATGCCTTCGTATCCCGCGCCCACTCCGCTTTCCCGCCTTTCCCCGCCCGAATCGCGCTGATATGGTGCCGGCCCCTCGGTATCCGGCCTTGTGGGCCGATTCGGCCCTGGCCGGGGGCCGCCGGGACAGGGGGACATTGGCGGCCCTGCACCCGGCCCTTGCCGGGCCCAGCGGTGGCCGCCCCAAGGATCGGGGCGTCGGGCTGCGATGAAGTTTACGGTGGACAGGGCGGTGCTGCTCAAGGCTCTGGCGCATGTGCAGAGCGTGGTCGAGCGCCGCAACACCATTCCGATCCTCGCCAATGTGCTGCTGGATGCCAAGACCGAGGGCACTTTGACGCTGACGGCCACCGATATGGAAATCGCTGTGGTCGAGGAGGTGGCAGGCGTGACGGTGCCGCGTGGCGGCCGCACGACCGCCCCGGCCGCGACGCTCTATGAGATCGTCCGCAAGCTGCCAGAGGGCGCGCGGGTCGAGCTTGACCATGGCGGCGGCGACGGGCCGCTGACGCTGCGGGCAGGCAAGTTCAACACCGCGCTGTCGGTTCTGCCGGTGGACGATTTTCCGTCGATGACGGAAGGCAAGTTGCCGACGAAGTTCTCGATCAAGGCGGGCGTGCTGCGCGACCTGATCGACCGCACGCGCTTCGCCATCAGCACCGAGGAAACCCGCTACTACCTCAACGGCATCTACCTGCATGCCGCGGAATCCGAGGGCACGCCGGTGTTGCGCGCGGTGGCGACCGATGGCCACCGCCTGGCGCGCGTCGAGGAACCGTTGCCTGATGGTGCCAAGGGCATGCCTGGCGTGATCGTGCCGCGCAAGACGGTGAACGAGGTCCGCAAGCTGGCCGACGAGACGCAGGACGAGATCGAGATCCGCCTGTCGGACACCAAGATCCGCTTCGGCCTTGGCACCGTCTCGCTGACCTCGAAGCTGATCGACGGCACCTTCCCGGAATACGAGCGCGTGATCCCGCGTGGCAACGACAAGAAGCTGACGGTGCCGAAGAAGGATTTCGAGGAAGCGGTGGCGCGCGTCGCGGCGATTTCGTCGGAACGCTCGCGGCCGGTGAAGCTGTCCATCTCGCGCAACAACCTGCTGCTGTCCGCCGCCAGCCCCGACCAGGGCCAGGCGCAGGAGGAACTGGACAGCGATATCGTCAGCTACGAGAGCAGCCCGCTCGAGATCGGCTTCCAGGCGCGGTATCTGTCCGACATCACCGCGCAGATCGGCGAGAAGATGGAATTCCTGTTCGCCGACGGCGCCGCGCCGACCATCGTGCGTGACGAGGCGAAGCCTGAGGCGTTGTTCGTGCTGATGCCGATGCGGGTGTGACGGGATCATCCCCAGACTAGCAGGGCAATACCGCCGGCCATGGCGGCGAAGCCCATGAGGCGAAGGCCGGCAATGGTGCCCTGGGTCATGGCGGCCTCGCATCGTGCCGGGCAGTCCGGGTCGTAGATGACGGCCAGGGTTTCACCCGGGACGGGTCGCACGCCATCTGGATCGATCCCGCAGGACGCCGTCACCTCATCGCCATTCGCCGCCGTGAAGCGAAACCGGCAGCGTCGCGTCCATCGCGTCTCCTGAAGAATGCGCGCCTCGGCCCGCAGCCAGCGCCGCTGACGGCGCGCGCTGCGGATCAGCGTCGCGTTCCACCAAGCCATGAAGGCGGTAATCACCACGCCCGCCACTTGTAGCGCCGTCATCGCCCATCCCGCAGCAAAGCCATTCCAGGGATCCGGCGTGGCTGGTATCCCCTCGCCCGTGCGTCCCTCCGGCCCGCCCAGTCTGTTGCTCACGCGGCTCCTGCTGCAAGACTTCCGCTCGTGGCAGGTGCTGGAGGCGCCGTTCAACGCGCCCATCATCGCCATCGCCGGCGAGAATGGCGCCGGCAAGACCAACCTGCTCGAGGCGATCTCCCTGCTCGGCCCCGGGCGTGGCCTGCGGGGTGCCCGCATGAGCGAATATGGGCGCCGCACCGATGGTCAGGCCCGTTCCTGGGCGGCCGCCGGGCGGTTCCAGACACCGCATGGCACCTACGACATCGGCACCGGCGCGGACCCCGATGGCACCTCGGAACGTCGTGTCTTCCGCCTGGATGGCCAACCCGTGCGCGCCCAGGCCGACCTTGCCGACCGCATCGCCATCGTTTGGCTGACGCCGCAGATGGACCGGCTGTTCCAGGAAAGCGCTTCCGGCCGTCGCCGCTTCCTTGACCGCCTGGTCTGGGCGCTGGAACCGACCCATGCGCGGGAGGTCGCGGCGCATGACAACGCCATGTCCCAGCGCAACCGCCTGCTGGCCGGCGGGCGCGCCGATCCGGCGTGGCTGGCGGGGCTGGAGGACGCCATGGCACGCCACGCGGTTGCCGCGACCGCGGCTCGGCGCGGCCTGGTCGCACGGCTCAATGCCGTGATGGCCGCGGGCACGGCCACGGGGGCCTTCCCGGCGGCGCGGATGGACCTGGTCTGCCCGATCGGCGCCGCCCTGGCCGAGCAGCCCGCCCTGGCCGTGGAAGACGCCCTGCGTGCCGCCCTGGCCGAGGGCCGCCGGCGCGACGCGGCAGCCGGCGGCGCGGCCCGTGGCGCGCATCGCGCGGACATGGCCCTGATCCATCTGCCCAAGGATCAGCCTGCCGAAATGTGCTCGACCGGCGAGCAGAAGGCGCTGCTGATCTCGACCGTCCTGGCGCACGCCGCGCTGATCGCCGAGGCGCGCGGCTTCGCCCCGCTGCTGCTGCTCGACGAGGTCGCTGCGCATCTGGATCAAGCCCGGCGGGAGGCGCTGTTCGCCGCGCTGGTGACCCTGCCGGCGCAATCCTTCCTCACCGGCACGGATTCCGAGGTTTTCCGCCCGCTCCAGGGTATCGCCGACCGCTTCCGCGCCACCCCCGGAATACTCGTGCCCGAGGCCGAAACCGGGTCGCGCTGAGGGGGAAAAAACCCTATATGGACAGTACGGTTACGACCCCCTTCAGAGCAGGAGCTAGCGCGCCGCATGAGCGAGCCCGCGCGTCCCGATCAAGACGCCTACGACAGTGCCTCGATTACCGTCCTTCGGGGCCTCGAAGCCGTGCGCAAGCGGCCGGGGATGTATATCGGCGACACCGATGATGGTTCCGGCCTGCACCACATGGCCTTCGAGATCATCGACAACGCCGTCGATGAAGCACAGGCCGGCTTCGCCACATCCTGCCACGTCACACTGAATGGCGACGGTTCTGTCACCGTGCGCGATGACGGTCGCGGCATCCCGACCGATATCCATGCCGAGGAAGGCATCTCCGCGGCCGAGGTCGTGCTGACGCGCCTGCATGCCGGCGGCAAGTTCAACCAGAATTCCTACAAGGTTTCGGGCGGCCTTCATGGCGTGGGCGCGGCGGTGGTGAACGCGCTGTCCGAGTGGATGGAAGTGCGCATCTGGCGCGAAGGCAAGGAGCACCGGCTGCGCTTCGAGCACGGCGACACCGTCGTGCCATGCGAGGTGATCGGCCCGTCCGATCGACACACCGGCACCGAAGTCACCTTCAAGCCGTCGGCCCTGACCTTCACCAAGACCGAATTCGACTTCGCGGTGCTGGAACGCCGGCTGCGCGAACTGGCGTTCCTGAACTCCGGCCTGGGCATCACGCTGCGCGACGAACGCCACGCCGAGGTGCAGGAGACCGTCTTCAAATTCGATGGCGGCCTGGTCGCCTTCGTCGAATGGCTCGACAAAGGCAAGACACCCGTCTTCGCCCAGCCGATCAGCGTGATGTCGAAGGAACAGGACGGCATCCGCGTCGAGATCGCGGTGCGCTGGAACGACAGCTACCACGAGACGATGCTGTGCTTCACCAACAACATCCCGCAGCGCGATGGCGGCACGCATCTGGCCGGTTTCCGCCAGGCGCTGACGCGCGTGATGGGCAAGGTGGCGGACGGGTTGTCCACGAAGAAGGACAAGCTGACCCTGGCCGGCGAGGATATGCGCGAGGGCCTGACCGCCGTGCTGTCGGTCAAGGTGCCGGATCCCAAGTTCAGCAGCCAGACCAAGGAGAAGCTCGTCTCCTCGGAAGTGCAGCCGATCGTGCAGATGGCCGTTGCCGACGCGCTGACCCATTGGTTCGAGACGCATCCGAAGGAAGCCAAGGAAGTCGCCGGCAAGATCCTGGACGCGGCGGCCGCACGCGAGGCGGCGCGCAAGGCGCGCGAGCTCACGCGTCGCAAGGGCGTGCTGGACGTCTCCTCGCTGCCCGGCAAGCTCGCCGACTGCCAGGAGCGCGACCCGACCAAGTGCGAATTGTTCCTCGTCGAGGGTGATTCCGCCGGCGGGTCCGCCAAGCAGGGGCGCGACCGCGCCTTCCAGGCGATCCTGCCGCTGAAAGGCAAGATCCTGAATGTCGAGCGCGCGCGCTTCGACAAGATGCTCGGCAGTGCCGAGATCGGCACGCTGATCACGGCCCTGGGCACCGGCATCGGCCGAGGCGAGATCAGCGAAGGCGGCTTCGACCCCGGCAAGCTGCGATACCACCGCATCGTCATCATGACCGACGCCGATGTGGACGGGTCGCATATCCGCACGCTGCTGCTGACCTTCTTCTTCCGGCAGATGCCGGAACTGATCACGCGCGGGCACCTGTATATCGCGCAGCCGCCGCTGTATCGGGCCAAGCGCGGCAATGAGGAGCGCTACCTCAAGGACGACCGCGCGCTCGAGGACTTCCTGATCGAGAAGGCGCTGTCCGGCGCATCCCTGCGCTTCTTCGACGGGCGGCTGCTGACGGCGCAGGACCTGCGCGCCGAACAGGAATTCCACCGTCAGGCGACATCGCGCATCCGCCGCCTGTCCGGCGTGGTGCCCGCCGACATTGTGGAACAGGCCGCCGTGACCGGTGCGCTGACCATGGATGCCGAACGCGCCACCGCCGCGGCCCAGGCGCTGGCCGTTCGGCTCAACGAACTGGCGCCGGCGAATGAACGGGGCTGGGTTGCCACCAGCGGCGAGGCAGGGCTGACGCTGGCGCGCACCGTGCGCGGCGTGGCCGAACGCCACACGCTGGACGCCACGGCGCTACGCAGCGCGGAGGCGCGCTGGCTGGACGAACGTCGCGACCGCTTGGCGCGCGACTTCGCCGCCGGGCCCGCGGCGCTGCTGCTGGGCGCGAACGAACACAAGGCGCATGGTCCGATGCAGGCCTTCGAGCGGCTGATCGCGGAGGGTCGCAAGGGCCTCGCCATCCAGCGCTTCAAGGGCTTGGGCGAGATGAATCCGGACCAGCTGTGGAAGACCACGCTCGACCCTGCGGCGCGCACGCTGTTGAAGGTGCGGGTGCAGGATGTCGAGGATGCCGAGCAGGTCTTCTCGACGCTGATGGGTGACCTGGTCGAGCCGCGGCGCGACTTCATTGTCGGCAATGCGCTGAAGGTGGCGAATCTGGACGTGTAGGTGCGCGCCGGGCGCTCCGGCGCCGCTGTTCCAGCCGCGTCGGCCCGGGAATGTCCACACCGGCGGGATGATGGCCGGTGGCTGACGGGTTCGACGTCATCGGGTCGATGATGCGCGGCGTCGGGCGAGCGCCGGGACCGGCGACGTCAGGTGTGTGATTCGCGCGGATTCAGCCGCATCATCGTGTAGTTCAGCACGCCGGCGAACGTCACCCAGGCGAGATAGGGTGTCATGAGCAGCGCGGCACCAAGGTGATGGGCCGAGAATGCGACGATGGTCGCGGCAATGGACAGCCAGAGCAGCATCAGCTCATACAAGGCGAGGTCCATGCGCCTCATGCCGAAGAAGATTCCTGACCAGCCGGCATTCAGTACGAGTTGCAGGGCGTAGACGATGAAGGCGGGCGCGGCGGCGGCGAAGCCCACATCGCGCCAGACCAGCCATCCGGCAATCGCGATCAGGACATAGAGCACCGACCAGGCTGGGGCGAACAGCCAGTTCGGCGGGCACCAGGCCGGCTTGCGAAGCGCGGCATACCAAGGGCCCGGCCGGAACAACGCACCGGAACTCGCCACGACGAAAGCCGCGGCGAAGAACCCAAGCAGTCCAAGCATGTCCATTCCATTCTCCTGCCACCAGCGCGGCAGGGTGGTTGCGGATGTACCGTCAGCACCGCGCCCGGAGCGTGATGGCCCCAGGTGCGCATGCACCGGAGGTCTGAATCACGCGATCAAACAATAGGTCAGAGCGTGATGGGTGAACGAATGTGAACCGATCACGCTTCAGAGCCGCTCCCGTTCACCTTGGCTCACGGCAGCGGCTCTAGCCTTCCGCTCTTTCGAGTATCTTCGCCCGATCAGGTGATTCCACCTGATCGGGATCTGCTTTGGTCGTAACCTTACTGTGCCCGCTGTGTCTGGAGGAAGGCCAGCAGGTTGGTCACCTGGGTCTGATCGCGCAGACCCGGGAACGACATGATGCCGCGCGGCACGATGTCCTTCGGATTGGTGACGTAGGGGCGAAGGTTCTCGACCGTCCAGACATGCCCGGCCGTGCCGAGCTCGCGCATGTTCTCCGAATACCGGAAGGATTCGATCGACGCCGCGCGCCGACCGACGATACCGAACAGGTTCGGCCCGACGCCGTTGCGCGCGCCCTGTTCGATGGTGTGGCAGGCACGGCATTGGTTGAATACCCGCCGGCCGGCCTCCGCATCGCCCGCATCCTGTGCATGGGCCATGGTGACAAGGCTGGGGGCCAGGCCGAAGACGGCGGCCAGGACAAAATTTCGCATGAGATGATGTCTCCGCGTGGGTATGGAGGAACGTTGAACAAGGGAACGATGGTCTTGGCCGATCTCATCCAGTCCGGACGTGTCGCCGACTTGGTGATCCTGTGCCTGGTTCTCGAGACAGCCGTGCTGGGCCTGTATCGGTGGCGCACGGGGCGCGGACTCACCGGCAAGGCGATCACCATGCTGGTCCTGCCGGGGATGATGCTTGCGCTTGCCCTGCGTGCTGCACTGACGGGCGCCCCTTGGACCTGGATCGTGATCTCGCTCGGCGCTGCGCTGCTGGCTCATCTCGCGGATCTCCATTGCCGCATCAGCGCGACGAACCGCCACGCCGCTGCCCCTGTTTCCCCCGACCTGTAGGAGTCTTGGCAGCAATTGCTGAATGTCAACTCCATCGCGTTTTGAGTGTCATCTTTAATTGACATTCAGGGTTGTTTGCGGCTCGATACCACGCGAAGGGACATGCCCCGGACGCAGGGTGCCCACCGGGCTGTACAGCAGGAGGACGGCCGGCATGAGCAGGAGCGGCTATCGCACCGCCTATGAATCCCTGAAGGCTGCGCTCGAGGAGGCCACCGCGTCGCGACACGCGGAATCGCTCGACCGCGCCCATGCCGAACTCGACGCCTTCGTCGCGAGCATCGCGACGGATGAGCGCAAACTGAGGTCTGTCGCCGCGGACAGCCCGCGCTGCGCGACCGAGATCCGGGCGCATGCGGACGCGATCGGTCTACCGCGGCGCGTGCTCGATCCGGTCCACGATGCCAGTTTCACGCGCCTGTGGCTGGCCAGCCTGCCCGACAACCAGATCACCATGCTTCGTCGGGTTCTCGCTGACGAGGTCCAGCGCCGCGATGTCACCGGCCCGGCCCGACTGTCTGCCGGCCGGCCATTCGCGTTGTCGCTGTAGTGTTCGGTTGACATGACAGGCGCCGATGCGGGACTGGTGATGTGGCGGCCTCTGGCTGGCGAGGCCAGGACTCGCCTGCGCGTCTTGCTTGCGCAGCCTCGTGGCTTCTGCGCCGGCGTGCAGCGTGCCATCGCCATCGTCGACATGGCCCTGGATCGGCATGGTCCCGGCGTGCATGTCCGACATGAGATCGTGCACAATCGCCATGTCGTGGAATCGCTGGCGCGCCGTGGCGCGGTCTTTGTCGAGGAGCTGGATGCGGTGCCCGATGGCACCGTCACCATCTTCAGTGCCCATGGCGTCCCGCGCAGCGTCGAGCAGGAGGCCGCCCGGCGCGGCCTGCCGGTGATCGACGCCACCTGCCCGCTGGTGTCGCGCGTGCATCTTGAAGGGCGGCGCTATGCTGCCGAAGGGCGCGTGGTCCTGCTGATCGGCCATGCCGGGCATCCGGAGGTGATCGGCTCGCTGGGTCAGATCACCGGCCGCGTGCTTGTCGTGAGCGACGTGCTCGACGTGGCGCGGCTCGATCTGCCGCGCGACACGCCGGTTGCCTTCGTGACGCAGACGACGCTGTCGGTGGACGACACGCGCGCGACGATCGCGGCGATCCGCGCGCGCTTCGCCGACGTGGTCGGGCCCGAGACGCGCGACATCTGCTACGCGACGCAGAACCGCCAGGCGGCGCTGCGCGCGCTAGCCGCCGAGGTCGATGTGCTGATCGTGGTGGGCGCGGCCAACAGCTCGAATTCGAACAGGTTGCGCGAGATCGGTCTCGACTGCGGCGTGCCCACCCATCTGGTCGCCGACGCCACGGCGCTGCGCCCCGAATGGTTCGAGCGTGCCGCGACGGTCGGTGTCACGGCCGGCGCCTCGGCGCCCGAATCGCTCGTTCAGGGGGTGGTGGCCGCGCTGTCGCGCTGGGCCGATCTGACGGTCGAGGAACAACCGGGGATCGTCGAGGATGTGCGCTTTCGGCTCCCTGCGGCCTTGCTCTAAAACCGGCGGCGGCCGATCGCGGCTGCCGGCTTCCGCTTTGCCCGACAGCCGAACACCCGATGCGAACCCACGGCCTGCGCGGCGTCACGCCGGAGCCACGCCCCCGCTGTGATACCAACGGCACGAGTCATTGACACGTGCCGAGGCCGCGAAGGCGGCCTGCCGGTAGTCCGGCGAAAGCCAGGTGAATCGGAGGTTTGCACCCGGCGTCCGATACCAACGGTCGAAGAATTCGGCCGCTGGTATGATACCGGATGACCGGCAGGCGGGTGGCCGGGAAACATGCCGCCGCCTGGTTGCAGCCGGGCGGTGTACGGTGCGGCGTCGCCGCGGGGTTGTCGGCGCCTTGATGCGACCCTGACCGGACTCAGCAGAGAATGTCGGCCGGCGCATCGCGCCGCAGGCTGTCGCCGAGCGCCTGCCCCAGCGCGGCCGCATCGACCTGGCGTCCCTCGATGCGCCGGCGCAGCAGGAAGCTGCCATCCACGCGCGCCAGCAGCCCGGTCACGGCCAGCCCGCCATCGGGCAGCGCGATGGCGCGGCCACCGATCGGCGTACGGCAGGACCCATCCAGCGCGGCGAGCAGCGCCCGCTCCGCCCGCGAGACCGCGCGTGCTTCCGGGTCCTCGATGGCGGCGAGAAGCTCGCGCAGCGCCAGGTCATCCTCGCGGACCGTGATGCCGACAATGCCCTGGCAGGCGGCCGGCAGCATGGCGGATTCATCCAGCACGATATCGGCTTCATGCGCGAGCCCGAGCCGCTTGAGGCCGGCGAAGGCGAGCAGCGTCGCCGCGGCCACGCCATCCTGGATCTTCGCGAGCCGCGTCTGAACATTGCCCCTGATGATCGTCGTCCGCAGGTCGGGCCGGGCATGCAGCAGCTGCGACTGGCGCCGCACCGATGACGTGGCCACGACCGATCCATGCGGCAGGCAGTCGAAGGGGTGCGCCGGATCGCAGGGCGTCTCGATCCCGGGGCCCAGGATCAGCGCATCGCGGGGATCCTCCCGCTTCAGCGTGCATGCGAGCGCGATGCCCGACGGCAAGGCGGTTTCGAGGTCTTTAAGCGAGTGCACGGCGAAGTCGATCCGTCGATCGAGCAGGGCCTCGTGAATCTCCTTGGCGAAAAGTCCCTTGCCGCCGATGTCGGCCAGCGGCCGGTCCTGGATGCGGTCGCCGGAGGTCAGGATGGTGTGTTCCTCGAAGGCCTTCGCATTGCGCAGCAGGGGGCAGAAGCGCGTGATCAGCCCAAGGAAGTCGCGTGTCTGCCACAGCGCGAGCGGTGACCCGCGCGTGCCGATGCGCAGCGGCAGGCTCGGGTGGTGGGGCCGGACCATCGCACCATCCACCGGAGCGCGCAGGGTGCGTGCGGCGACGTCCGCATCGTGTCCGATACCGGCAGGAAAGGCGATCATCCGGTTGCTCCCGCATGCATGGGCGCGCCGCCTCAGGCCCTGGCGAGGCCAAAGAGATGCGCGAGGTCCTTGAAGAAGATGCGCAGATGCGCGAGCGGATCGCGCCGCTCGAGCTCCTTGTTCATGTAGGATTGCCAGGTCAGGCGCTGGACATCGGCGTCCTGGCAGATCGACACGAAGCGTTCCCGCCGGCGATCCGAGGCGTACCAGAAGTACTGCATGATCCCGAGGATCCAGAAGGCGCGGCCATGCAGGCGCATGAAGCGTCGACGCGCCTGGCGCAGCACGCGCGCATCACCGGTCCGGCAGAAGGCGTCCGCGGCCTCGGCCACCAGCCGGCCGCACAGCATGGCGTAGTAGATACCCTCGCCCGAGGCCGGAGCGACGACGCCCGCGGCATCGCCGGCGAGGATCACGTCGCGCCCATTGTCCCACCGGCGCAGCGGCTTGAGCGGGATGGGCGCGCCTTCGCGGCGGATGGTCTCCACCTGGTCGAGGCCGGTCGCGCCGCGCAGGGCGGCGACGGACCCGCGCAGCGAGAAGCCCTTCCGGGCGCTGCCGGTGCCCACGCTGACCGTGTCGCCATGGGGGAAGATCCAGGCATAGAAATCCGGCGAGAGCGTGCCCTGGTAGTACACGTCGCATCGCTGCCCGTCATAGCGTGGCGCTTCGCCTTGCGGGGCGCGTAGGATCTCGTGGTAGGCGAAGACGCAGCGCACGCGCGCGGCTCCCTTGACCGCCTGCCGGCCCACGGCGCTGCGCGCGCCATCGGCGCCAATCACGCAGCGGGCGCGGATGCGAACGGGCGGAGCGTCTTCCGGCGCAGCCTTCGGCCGATAGACGACGATGGCGGTGCCATCGGCGTCGCGCTCGATCCCTTCGAAGGCGCCGGTGCGGCGGTCCGCACCATGGGAAGCGGCGCGCGCACGCAGCCATTCGTCGAAGATGTCGCGATCGACCATCGCGACGAAGCCGCCCTTGTCGATGGGCATGTCCACCGCCCGGTCGGATGGCGCGACCATGCGGGCCGAGGTGATGCGCGCGACGATGAGATCGGCTGGAATATCGAAATCCCGGATCAGGCGCGGCGGGATGGCGCCGCCACAGGGCTTGATGCGCCCGGCCTTGTCGAGCAGCAGAACGGTTCGTCCCTGCCGCACCAGATCATCGGCGGCGGTGGCGCCGGCCGGGCCGCCGCCCACCACCACCACGTCGAACGCCTCGATGGCGTGGTCCATGCTGCGGTTCCCTCATCCAACGCGCGGGGTGGGCCCTGCGGCGGGCAGACGATGGACGCCTTGCTCGCCAACCAGGCCGATGCGTTGGGCCATGATGGCGGCGGCCAGGAACAGGCCGGCATCGACCAGGAAAACAGTGGCGTAGCCGCCCAGCACGCCGCCGGAGATCAGCCTGCCGACATCGAGCAGGATGGTTCCGGCCAGCCCGCCAAGCCCGAATGCCACGGCCTGGGCGGCCCCGAACATGCCCATGCGCACGCCGTCGCGCCCGGGCGTGCCGCGCGCGGCAAGCTGCATCATCGCGGCGATCGCGGCCGCGGCGAAAATTCCGTTGGCCAGGCCAAGCGCCGCGTACAGCAGTTGCAGGGATACCGCGGTCGCGACCATGCCCACGACGCTCAGCAGCAGCAGCACCGACGCGGCCGCGGCGCAGCCCAGTTGGATCCAGGACCGCAACGCCGAAAGCCGCCCCTGGGTGAAGCGCCCGATCGCGGCAAGGAGCACCATCCCCGCCAGCA
Source organism: Roseomonas sp. CAU 1739 (assembly GCF_039839775.1). Classification (NCBI taxonomy): domain Bacteria; kingdom Pseudomonadati; phylum Pseudomonadota; class Alphaproteobacteria; order Acetobacterales; family Roseomonadaceae; genus Roseomonas; species Roseomonas sp. CAU 1739. Next base: position 146,346 of record NZ_JBDOQQ010000002.1, on the reverse strand, counting down.
CACCGCCATGCTGGATGGAAGCGAGCTGCGTGGTCTGGCCGAGCGTCATGCCGAAGACGCTGCCGGCGAAGGGTTCCAGCACCAGGTCCTGCGCGCTGTAGGCTAGCATCGCGACGAAGACGAACAGGGTGAAGTGGCGCGCTTCCGGCTCGGCCCAGACCTCGGCGAAGGCGGCACGAAAGGCACCGTCCGGCTGCCGGCGCGGATCGATGGTGGGACGCGCGTGTCCTTCAAGCCCGACCACGGCGACCAGGGCGAGCAAGAAGGCCAGCACGGCGACGCAAGCCGTCACCGCCAGAAGACGCTCCGCCGAATAGGGATCAAGCGTGCGACCAGCGACTGCCGTGGTCACCACGAAGCCTGCGATCATCATGATCCACACGATGGAGGCCGCGGCGGCCTTGCGTGCCGGCGCGACCCGCGCCGCGAGCAACACCAGCAGCGCCGTGCCAGCCGCACTGACACCTGCACCCACCAGCAGGAATGCGGGGATCGCCAGTGCAAGCGCCGGCAGCAGCGGCCCATCCATCATCCCGGTGGCAATGGCCGCCAGGACGGCGCCGAGGCACAGGGTCGCCATGCCGCCGATGATCCAGGGCGTGCGCCGCCCACCGACATCGGACCCGTGCCCCATCCGCGGACGCAGCATCTGCATCGCATAGTAGAGACCCACCAGCAGTCCCGACAGTATTGCCGGAAGGGCGAATTCCACCACCATCAGGCGGTTCAACACGCTGGTCGTGAGCACCACCACCGCGCCGAGCGCGGTCTGCACCAGCCCGAGCCTGACAATGCCGAACCAGCCAAAAGCCGCACCCTGCATCATGGCAGGCCCCGCAGCGCGGTTGCGCTGACCATCATGCCCAACACATACAGGCTGACGCCGGTGCCATTGTACCAGGGGGCGAGCCCGCGTGGGTCGCGCAGCAGCCGCCGCATGCACACCAGCTGCACCAGCAGGGAAACTGCGATCGCCGCACCGTGCCAAGGCGCGCCCCAGGCCAGCAGCAGCGCGGCCACGCCCAGTTGCGGCAGCGCCATCACCGCGCAGGCCAGCCGCGCGGCGCGATCCGCGCCCAGGCGAACCGGCAGGGACATGATGCCGAAGCGACGGTCACCCTCGATCGACTTGAAGTCGTTGAGCGTCATGATGCCGTGCGCGCCAACCCCATACAGCAGGGCGACGAGCACCAGCCGCGCATCCGGCGCACCGCCCGACAGCACCGCCGCCGCGGTGATCCAGGGCAGCGTCTCATAGGACAGCGCGCAGGCCGCACTGCCGGTCCAGCCGTCACGCTTCAGCCGCAGGGGTGGTGCGCTGTAGGCCCAGGCCAGGGCGACGCCCAGCAGCGTCCCGGCAAAGCCCCACGGGCCCAGCAGCGACCCGACCCCGACCGACAATCCGGTCCAGCCGATCGCGACCCACAGGCCGGTGCGGCCCGGCAGGCGGCCCGAGGGGATCGGGCGTTGCGGCTCGTTCACCGCATCGACATGGCGGTCGAACCAGTCATTCACCGCCTGGCTCATGCCGCAGACGATGGGCCCCGCGAGCACGATGCCCAGCACGGCCATGGGCCAGGCCTGCGCCAATGCCGCGCCCGAGGCGACGACGCCGCAGGCGAAGGCCCACATGGGTGGAAACCAGGTAATCGGCTTCAGCAGTTCCAGCACGGCCAGGGCCGCCGGCCAGGACGACGATGCGGAAGCAGGCGCGGCCGGAGACTGTGTCGGGCGCGCCATGCGGTTTCTACCCTGGGTCCTTCGGGTCGGCATCGAGGTCGCCGAGGCCGAAGCGGTGAAGTTTCACGTACAGGCTCTGGCGACTGAGGCCGAGCATCTCGGCGGCCGAGGCGCGGTTGTCGCCGGTGATCTCCAGCGCGGCCTCGATGCACAGGCGCTCGATGGCGTCGGCCGCCTCGCGCACCAGGTCCTTCAGTGGGACGCGGCCGATCAGCTCGGTCAGTTCCTGTACCGACCGCCCGGGCACGGCGGCGCCATTCGGGGCGGGCCGGAGCCGCGCGCTGACATCGCGGATGGCGAAGCCGTAGCGGCGCTTGCTGCCTTCCATGACCGAGACGGCGGAGATCTCGACATCCAGCGCGGTGCCCAGTCGGCCACGCAGGGTCGTCGCATAAAGCCTGACTGAACCGCGGTTGCGCAGGTTGCTGAGCAGCACATCCGCCTCGAGCCCCTGCCGGCCAAGCCAACGGTCCAGCGTCTCGCCACGGAGCTGGTCCTCCGACGTCAGCTGGGCCATCTCGAGGAAGGCGGCGTTGGCGGTCAGGATGGCGCCGTCCGCGTCGGTGACGACAAGGGCGTCGGGCGCGTTCTCGGCGAAACGCAGCAGGTTGCGCCGGCCATCCGGCATGGCCGCGGGATGGCCGTTCAGAGATGCCGGCGTCAGGCGGAGCAGGAACAGCAGGCCGTTGTCGTGGCGCAGCGTGGTGCCGGTGGCGCGGATCGGCGCTTCGCCTTCGGCGAGCCGGACCTCGATCTCCTCGGCCCGCCCCAGGCCGCGCAGCGAGGCCAGCATGGCCTGCACGTCCTCGCGGCTGTCGATGGCGAATGAATCGGCGGCCGGACGGCCCATCAGGCGGCGCGCGGCGGCGCCGAACAGCCGCTGCGCCGCCGGGTTCGCTTCCAGCACCTTGCCGCTGTCGCCCTCGACGATCAGCACCGCATCCTCGGAGGTCTGGAACAGCAGGCGGTAGCGGGTTTCCGCCTGGCGCAGCTGGGAATAGCCGCGCTCGACGGATTGCTGAACCTCGACGAGACGCTGCTGAAGCTGAGAGACCGGCCGCAGATCCCGCCCGAAGACGACGATGCCGCCGGGCCTGTCCAGCGTGCCGCAGGCACAAAGGATGGGGACCGAGGCCCCGCCGGCGCCAAGCTGGTTGATGTGGCGCCAGCGCGGCCGGGCCGGATCCTGTGGCGCGCGCAGCATCTCCTGCACTTTCGGCCGGCTGTCCCGGGCAACCGTGTCGATCCAGGGCCGGCCGATCCAGCTTTCGCTCTGGCCGAATTCGGCCAGCAGGTCGTCGCTGCTGAAGGCCACGTCCCGGATGATCCCTGCCGCGTCAAGCACGAGCGAAACATCCGCGGCGGCAGCGACGAGGCTCGCCACCGCCTCCGCGTCGAGATGGCCCAGAGCGGCCTTCGGAGTCTTGAACGACTTCACGCTGCGACCCGTCCTTCATTCCTGAGGATGCCTTAGACAATCCGACCCTCCCCAAGGTCAATTCTGCACGCGCGACGGGATCGCGGCAGCTTGATTCACACCCGAAAGTCGCTGATGGCCAGGAGTGTCTCGGCCTGCAGTGTTGCTTCCTCGCCATCCGCCGCCGTCGCATCTGCGCCGATATCCGAGACGAGGCCGGGGCGCTCGGCGAAGATGGCCCCCCCCACGAGAATCCCGATACCCCGGTTGAGCGACGCGCGCCGTACCCGGTGAATCAGATTGGCCAGGGCTGCGAGGTGGTCCTCGCTGGCCAGGCTGAAGGCCGCGATCGCGAAAGGCTCACCACGGACCTTGGCAACGATCTCCGGCAGGGAAGCGCCGTTCCCGCTCCAGACTTCCCAGCCCGCGCGGCGGAAGAACTCCGCAACGATCACCAGGCCGAAGGTGTGCGTTTCGCCAGGCGTCGGTGCGAGCACGGCGCGTCGCCCCTCGCGCGGGCGCTGCGGCGCCTGCGTGAAGCGCCGGCCACTGTTCAACACCACCTGCTGCAGCGCGGCGAGGCCCATGGTCACCGTCGCGAAATCGCATTCGTCGGCTTCCCACATCTCACCCAGCCGACGGGCCACCGGGGCCAGCAGATCAAGGTAGATGCGGTCGAGCGGGATGCCGGCGGCCTGTATGCCATCGACGAAGGCCTCGACATCCTTCAGTTCCGAACGGATGGCGAGCGCCGTGAGCGTCGCGATATCCTCGGATGTCGGCAGCGGGCTCGGCGATCGATCGATGTATGGCGCGGCCGGCGCAGCCCGGTGCGCCAGCACCAGGCGTGGAATGACGTCGCGCTCGATGGTCTTCGCGAGAAGAATGATGCGTCGTGCGGGAGCGGTCTCGGCGCAGCAATCATCGTCGGCGATATCGGCCCTTGATGAGCGGAGCGACGGCCCGCCGTCATCCGGGCGCCAACCGGCACCCGCATCGGGCCTGTCATCCGGCTGAACCATGGACTGCGAAGCGGACATCGCTTTGTCGACCATCCCACTCTCCCGCCGCTGACTTCAGACTGGCGTCCAACAAGTGTCAAGTTTTTCGAACGTCCATATTGCTTGACACTCAATCCGGCGCCGCTCTAGCGTCCTGGAACACGCTTCGCCTGGGGAGGGCGCAATGACCGAAAATGGAGGCCTGAGGCTTCTCGATCATCATTTCCCCCTGGCAGCGGCTGGTTTCAGCCCCTGTCCGTCCTGTTAAGCGAAGCGGACCGCGTTTGACGGAGCGTTGTCAAGAGATGCTTACAACACGGCTCCTCGATCCTCTGATCAACGCGCTGGATTGCAGCCCCTGGGGCAGCACGACCGGCCGAGCCGTCGTCCGGCCGAACGCTTGGCGCGAGCCGCCTTCCCCGCTCTACACGCCGGAACAACGCGTACGCCGCGACCACTCGCCATGGACCCGCGTCCAGGGCGTCCTGGCCATCGCGCAATTCGGCGTCTTCCTCGCGAGCCTCGGTCTGGTGCTGCGGTTCCTCGCGACCGGCGACGGCTTTGCGGTGGCGACCGTGTCGGTCTGCATCAAGACGCTGGCGCTGTACGCGATCATGGTGACCGGTGCGATCTGGGAGAAGGAGGTCTTCGGCCGCTATCTTTTCGCGCACGCCTTCTTCTGGGAGGACGTGTTCAGCATGCTCGTGATCGCGCTGCACACAGCCTATGTGGTCGCGGTGCTGGCGGGCATCGGCGATGCGCGGATGCAGATGTTGCTGGCGCTGGCGGCCTACGGCGCCTACGTCATCAACGCGACGCAATTCCTGATGAAGCTGCGCGCGGCCCGGCGCGACGAACCACGCCACTTCGCATCCGGCGGGCTCGCATCGTGACCCTGGCCGCTGCAAGACCCGCGTCGGACGGCGCCGCGGGCTGCGGCGAGCCAACCATCCTGCGTGAACGCGGCCAGCGTGAGGTGTTCTGCGGCCTGACTGGCATCATCTGGCTGCATCGCAAGATCCAGGATGCCTTCTTCCTTGTGGTCGGCAGCCGCACCTGCGCGCATTTGCTGCAATCGGCCGCCGGCGTGATGATCTTCGCCGAGCCGCGCTTCGCCACCGCCATCATCGAGGAACGCGACCTCGCCGGACTTGCCGACGCCAATGAGGGGCTGGAGCGGATCGTCAACGCGCTGCTCGCCCGGCGGCCCGACATCAAGCTGCTGTTCCTGGTGGGCTCCTGCCCGTCGGAGGTGATCAAGCTCGATCTTGGCCAGGCGGCGCAGCGTCTGTCCCGGCGCTTCCTGCCCGAAGTGCGCGTGCTGCATTACTCCGGCAGCGGGATCGAGACGACCTTCACGCAGGGCGAGGATGCCTGCCTTGCCGCGCTGGTGCCGGAGATGTCGGCGGCGGGGGCGGCCACGCACTCGCTGCTGGTCGTCGGTGCGCTGGCCGAGGTGGTCGAGGACCAGTTCCGACGCCTGTTCGACACCATGGGCGTTGGCCCGGTCCACTTCCTGCCGCCCCGCCGCGCCGCGGAATTGCCGCCGGTCGGTGCGGGCACCCGATATATCCTGGCCCAGCCTTTCCTCGCCGATACCGCCCGGGCGCTGAGCGACCGCGGCGCGCATCGCATCGCGGCGCCGTTTCCGCTCGGCGCCGAGGGCACCACACTCTGGCTTCGCGCAGTGGCCGAAGAATGGGGCGTTACTCCCCACGCCTTCCATGAGGCCACCGCCTTCGGTGAGCAGCGCGCCCGACGCGCCGTGTCTCACCGGCGCGAGCGGTTGTCCGGCCTGCGGGTGGGGTTCTTCCCCGACTCGCAGCTGGAGATACCGCTCGCGCGCTTTCTATCGCGTGAACTCGGCATGGTGCCGGTCGAGATCGGCACGCCCTACCTGCACCGCGAGCACATGGCGCAGGAGTTGGCGCTGCTGCCGGCCGGCGTGCTGATCAGCGAGGGCCAGCATGTCGACAACCAGCTCGACCGCTTCCGCGCATCGCGCCCCGACCTGACGGTGTGCGGCCTGGGCCTGGCCAATCCGCTCGAAGCCGAGGGGCTTGCGACCAAGTGGTCGATCGAGCTCGTCTTCTCGCCTATCCAGGGATACGAGCAGGCGGGCGACCTTGCCGAACTGTTCGTCCGGCCGCTTGCGCGGCGCGCGCGGCTCGCGGTGTAGCGCCATGCAGCTCGCAGTCTGGACCTATGAAGGGCCGCCACATGTGGGGGCGATGCGTGTCGCCACCGCGATGGAGGAACTGCACTACGTCCTGCACGCGCCACAAGGCGACACCTACGCCGATCTGCTTTTCACCATGATCGAACGGCGTGCCAAGCGCCCGCCGGTCACCTACACCACCTTCCAGGCCCGGGACCTCGGCGGCGACACGGCGGAGCTGCTGAAGGCTGCGGTGCGCGATGCCTTCGATCGCTTTCGGCCGCAGGCGATGCTTGTCGGTGCGTCCTGCACCGCCGAATTGATCCAGGACGATCCCGGCGGGCTGGCGCGTACGCTCGGGCTGCCGGTGCCGGTGGTGCCGATCGAACTGCCATCCTACCAGCGCAAGGAGAACTGGGGCGCGGCAGAGACGCTGTATCGCCTGGTGCGTGCCTTCGCCGGACCGCAGGCGAGTGTGCCGCGTGCCGCTGCCGACGGCCCCCGCTGCAACATCCTCGGCCCGACAGCGCTCGGCTTTCGCCACCGCGATGACCTGGTCGAGATCCGCCGTCTGCTTGAGCGCATCGGTGTCGCGGTGAACGTCGTCGCGCCGCTCGGCGCCACGCCGGCCGATCTCGCGCGGCTTGGCGCGGCGGATTTCAACGTCGTGCTCTATCCCGAGGTTGCCGACCAGACGGCCGCCTGGCTGGAACGCAGCTTCGGCCAGAAGCGCACCCGCGCCGTGCCGATCGGCGTCGGCGCCACGCGCGACTTCATCGCGGAAGTCGGCGCGCTGGCCGGGATCGACACCACGGCGATGCTGGCGGAGGAGACGTCCCGCCTCCCCTGGTACTCGCGCTCCGTGGATTCGAACTATCTCACCGGCAAGCGCGTCTTCATCTTCGGCGATGCGACCCATGCCATCGCCGCGGCGCGTGTCGCGGCGCAGGAGCTGGCCTTTGAAGTGGTGGGCATCGGCACCTACAGCCGCGAGCAGGCACGCGACGTGCGGGACGCGGCCATTGGCTACGGCCTGGAGGCGCTGATCAGCGACGACTACCTTGCCGTCGAGGCCGCCATTGCCGCCGCGCAGCCGGAACTAGTGCTTGGCACGCAGATGGAACGGCATATCGCCAAGAAGCTCGGCATTCCCTGCGCGGTGATCTCGGCGCCGGTGCATGTGCAGGATTTCCCGGCGCGCCATTCGCCTCAGATGGGATTCGAGGGTGCGAACGTCCTGTTCGATACCTGGGTCCATCCCCTGATGATGGGGCTCGAGGAACATCTGCTGCACATGTTCCGCGACGATTTCGAGTTCCACGACGATGCCGGCGCTTCGCATCTTGGCGCCACGGCCGCGGCCCCTGCCCCGGTCGTGCTCGCCAAGGTCGAAGCGCTGCGCTGGGCACCCGATGCCGAGAAGGAATTGCGCAAGATCCCGTTCTTCGTGCGTGGCAAGGCGCGCCGCAACACGGAGAGCTACGCCGCCGACGCCGGCCTCACCACCATCACCGTCGAGACGCTGTACGATGCCAAAGCGCACTTCTCACGCTGAGCGCATTCCCCTGCGCATCGTCCTGGTGACGATGGACAGCCACCTCGCCGGCGTGGTCCAGCAGGCCGAGGATGCGCTGCGCGGCGACATGCCCGGACTGTCCGTGGTGATGCACGCGGCGGATCGCTGGGCGTCGGATGCCGATGCGCTGGCCGAATGCTGCGCCGACATCGCCCGTGCCGATGTCGTCATCACCACCATGCTGTTCCTTGACGATCATATCCGGGCCGTGCTGCCGGCGCTGACCGCCCGGCGCGACACCTGCGACGCCATGCTGTGCTGCCTGTCCGCCGGGGAAGTGGTTCGCCTGACCAGGCTCGGGCGCTTCGACATGTCTGCCGAGGCGCGCGGTATCACGGGGCTGCTGAAGCGCCTGCGCGGCCATCGCAAGCCCGGCGCGCATGCCTCGGGCCGCGACCAGATGAAGATGCTGCGTGAACTGCCGCGGCTGCTGCGCTTCATCCCGGGCACTGCGCAGGATGTGCGGGCCTATTTCCTCGCGCTGCAATATTGGCTGGCGGGCACCGGGGAGAACCTCGCGAACCTGATGCGTCTTCTGGTGAACCGCTACGCCTCGGGGCCGCGGGTGGCCTTGGCAGGTTCGATGAAGGTGGCCGCACCGGTCCAGTATCCCGATGTCGGGCTGTATCATCCGCGCGCCAAGGGTCGGCTTGTTGACCGTGTGACGTCATTGCCGCGCGAGGGCTGCGCCGGCACCGTCGGGCTGCTGGTGATGCGGTCCTACCTGCTGGCCGGCAACACGGCCCATTACGACGGCGTGATCGCGGCGCTGGAAGCCAGCGGCATGACGGTGGTTCCGGCCTTCGCCAGCGGCCTCGATCAACGCCCAGCGATTGAGCAGTTCTTCCTGCGCGACGGCCGCAGCACGGTCGATGCGGTGGTGTCGCTGACCGGCTTCTCGCTGGTCGGCGGGCCTGCCTACAACGACGCGCATGCGGCGGAGGAGATGCTGGCGCGGATCGACGTGCCCTATCTCGCCGCGCATCCGCTGGAATTCCAAACCCTGAGCCAGTGGGAAGGCGATGCGCGCGGACTGACGCCGGTCGAGGCCACCATGATGGTGGCGATCCCCGAGCTCGACGGCGCCATCGCGCCCATTACCTTCGGTGGCCGCGGCGGCGTGGGCGGTTCAGGCGGCGGCGACGACGCTGCCCACACCGGCGGCATGGTCCCCCATCGCGAGCGGGTCGAGATGCTCGCCGCGCGCGTCGCGAAGATCGTGGCGCTGCGCCGGACCGAGCGCGCCGGCAAACGTGTCGCCATCGTGCTGTTCAACTTCCCGCCCAATGCCGGTGCCACCGGCACGGCGGCGTATCTTTCGGTCTTCGAATCACTGCACCGCACGCTGCTGGCGATGCGCGATGGCGGCTACAGGATCGACGTGCCGGAGAGCGTGGACGCGCTGCGCTCGGTCGTGCTCGAAGGAAACGCCGCCCGCTACGGTGCACCCTGCAACGTCGCCGCCCTGATCCCGGCCGACGACCATGTACGGCGCGAGAAGCATCTGGCGCAGATCGAGGCCACCTGGGGACCAGCACCGGGGCGCGTGCAGACAGACGGATCGTCGGTGCTCGTATACGGCCTGCAACTCGGCAATGTCTTCATCGGCATACAGCCGACCTTCGGCTGGGAAGGCGACCCGATGCGCCTGCTGTTCGAGAAGGACTTCGCCCCGACCCACGCCTTCTCCGCCTTCTACCGTTGGTTGCGGGAGGATTTCGGCGCGCATGCGGTGCTGCATTTCGGCATGCATGGCGCGCTTGAATTCATGCCAGGCAAGCAGACGGGCGTGTCGGGCCAGTGCTGGCCGGACCGGTTGATCGCGGACCTGCCGAACATCAACCTCTATGCCTCGAACAATCCGTCGGAAGGCTCGCTTGCCAAGCGGCGCGCGGCGGCGACGTTGATCTCCTACCTGACGCCGCCCGTCGCGCATGCCGGACTGTATCGCGGGCTGCTGGACCTGAAATCCTCGATCGACCGCTGGCGTGGCCTGCCGCAGGACGCCGATGTCGGGACACGGGCGGTTCTGTCGGGGCTGATCCAGGCGCAGGCCAGCCAGGTGGACCTCGCCCAGGCCGAGCCGGTCTGGGGCGACACCGCGCCCGCCGAAATCCTGGTCCTGTCGGACAAGCTGCTCGAACTTGAATACGCGTTGATCCCGCATGGGCTGCATGTGGTCGGGGAGCCGCCGAACGCGGCGCAGCGGGCGGAAACGCTCGACGCGGCCGGTATCGTCGATCCAGTGCGGCGCGCGGAGTTGGACAGGCTTCTGGCCAAGGATCACGAATTGCCGGCCATCCTGCATGCACTGGACGGCGGCTATATCCGTCCGGCGCCGGGTGGCGACCTGCTGCGCAACACGGATGTGCTGCCAACCGGGCGCAACCTGCACGGCTTCGATCCCTTCCGCATCCCGTCCGCCTTCGCGGTCGAGGACGGTGCGCGGCAGGCCGAACGCCTCCTGGCTCGGCATCTTCAGGACGACGGTGCCCTGCCCGAGACGGTCGCGGTGGTCCTGTGGGGCACCGACAACCTCAAGACCGAGGGCGGTCCGATCGCCCAGGCCCTGTGGCTGATGGGCGCGGAGCCGCGGCATGACAGCTACGGGCGCCTGGCCGGCGCGCAACTCGTGCCGCTTGAACGGCTTGGGCGGGCACGGGTCGATGTCATGGTCACGCTGTCGGGCATCTTCCGCGACCTGCTGCCGCTGCAGACGAAACTGCTCGCGGAGGCGGCCTTCCTCGCGGCTTCCGCCGATGAACCTGTTACCAGGAACTTCGTGCGTCGCCACGCGCTCGCCTTCCAGGCGGCGCATGGAGGCACGCTGGAAGAAGCGAGCCTGCGGGTCTTCGGCAACACCGAAGGTGCCTATGGCGCCAACGTCAACCACATCCTCGAGAACGGCAGCTGGACCGACGAGGCTGAACTTGGCGACGCCTGGCAACGCCGGAAGGGCTTCGCCTATGGGCTGTCCGGGCGGCCTCACCGGAATGATTCCGTGCTGAAACACATGCTCGGCACGGTCGATGCCACCTACCAGAATCTCGATTCCATCGAGCTCGGCATCACCACCGTCGATCACTATTTCGACACGCTCGGCGGCATCAGCCGCGCCGTGCAGTCGGTACGCGGGCAGGCGGCCCGCACCTATGTCGGCGACCAGACCCGGGGCGAGGGGAAGGTGCGCAGCATCGCCGAGCAGGTCGCGCTCGAGACGCGGACGCGGGCGCTCAATCCCAAATGGATCGAACCGCTGCTGGCCCATGGGCATGAAGGCGTGCGGACCATCGAGGCGCAGGTGACCAACACCCTGGGCTGGTCCGCCACCACCGGCGCGGTGGCCCCTTGGGTCTACCAGCACCTGGCGCAGACCTACATGTTCGACGAGACGATGCGCCGGCGGCTGGCGGAGCTGAATCCCACCGCCTCCGCCCGCATCGCGAACCGCCTGATCGAGGCGCATGAGCGCCGCTACTGGCAGCCGGATCCGAGCATGATGGATGCGCTTCGCCGGGCCTGCGACGAACTTGAAGACCGCCTGGAAGGCATCACCGAAGGAGCGGCCACATGACTGTCGTGATGCGGCCCCGCCCGGGCATGACCGAGGGCGATGGCGAAGGCAGCCTGCAGGTGCATCTCGATCCGGCCTCGCGGATCGATACGGCGCGCGTCTTCGCCGTGTATGGCAAGGGCGGGATCGGCAAGAGCACCACCTCCTCCAACCTTTCCGTCGCCTTCAGCCGGATCGGCAAGCGTGTGCTGCAGATCGGCTGCGATCCGAAGCACGATTCGACCTTCACCCTGACCAAGCGGCTCGCCCCAACGGTGATCGATGCGCTGGAGGCGGTCGATTTCCATTCGGATGAGTTGCGGCGCGAGGATTTCGTATTCGAAGGCTATGGCGGGGTGCTCTGTGTCGAGGCCGGTGGCCCGCCCGCTGGCACGGGCTGCGGCGGCTATGTGGTCGGCCAGACGGTGAAGCTGCTGAAGGAGCATCACCTCCTCGATGAAACCGACATCGTCATCTTCGATGTGCTGGGCGACGTGGTGTGCGGCGGCTTCGCCTCCCCGTTGTTGCACGCCGATCGCGGGCTGATCGTGGCGGCCAATGATTTCGACTCTATCTTCGCGATGAATCGCATCGTCGCGGCCATCAAGACGAAGGAGAAGAATTATCCCGTGCGGCTTGGCGGCGTGATCGTGAACCGCAGCGCCGGCACCGACCAGATCGACCGATTCAACCGCGCCACGGGGATGAAGACGCTGGCGCATTTCCCCGACCTCGACGCCATCCGCCGGTCGCGGCTGAAGAAGGCCACGCTTTTCGAGATGGAGGAATCGCCCGAAGTGCTGCTGGCACAGCGGGAATACCTGCGGCTGGCGACATCGCTGTGGGAAGGGACCGAGACGCTGGAGGCGGCGCCTCTCAAGGATCGCGAGATCTTCGACCTGCTGGGGTTCGACTGATGACCTCCGCCAGCTACCGTGCCCGCCGGGGCGAGCTCGAGACCTATTTCGACCGCACCGCGGCCGATGCCTGGAAGCGCCTGACCTCCGACGCGCCGGTCAGCGGCATCCGCGCGACGGTGCGCGCCGGCCGCGATGAGATGCGCGCGACGCTGCTGTCGTGGCTGCCGCAGGACATGCGGGGGATGCGGCTTCTCGATGCCGGCTGCGGCACCGGCGCGCTTGCGGTCGAAGCGGCGCGGCGTGGCGCCTGCGTGACGGCAGTCGACATCTCTCCCACGCTGATCGGCCTGGCACGCGAACGCGCCGAGGGCCGGCAGGGCGCCGGGGAAGTCCATTTCTCGATCGGCGACATGCTCGATCCCGGGCTCGGCCGCTTCGATCACGTCGTGGCGATGGACAGCCTGATCCACTACCGCGCGGCCGACATGGTGACGGCGGTGGAGCAGCTCGCGGCGCGGGCGCGCGGATCCGTGCTGTTCACCTTCGCGCCGCGCACCGCGCTGCTGTCGATGATGCATGCCGCCGGCCGGTTCTTCCCGCGCGGCGACCGCGCCCCGGCGATCGAGCCGGTGCGCCATGACCGGCTGTCGACGATGTTGGCCGGCGGCGGGCGCACCATGGTGGGCCGCGGGCGCCGCATCGCACGGGGATTCTACGTCTCCCAGGCGATGGAGGTGTTGCGGACATGACCCTCGGCGGCGCCATCCTCGCGCGGGCCTGGACGCGGCTTGGGCCGCAATTCCTGCCCTTCGCCGATGCGGCCACGCCGGAGCTGCCGGTCGGACGCCTGATGCGCCTGTCGCTGTTCCAGGTGTCGGTGGGCCTGGCGGCGGCGCTGCTGATCGGCACCTTGAACCGCGTGCTGATCGTGGAGCTTGGCGTCTCGGCCGGGCTGGTGGCCGCGATGGTGTCGCTGCCGCTGCTGTTCGCACCATTCCGCGCCTTGATCGGCTTCAGGTCGGACACGCATCGCTCGGTGCTGGGCTGGCGGCGCGTGCCTTATATCTGGTTCGGTTCGCTGATGCAGTTCGGCGGCCTGGCCATCATGCCCTTCGCGCTGATCCTGCTGTCGGGCGACAGCAACGGGCCGGTCTGGGCGGCGCATGTCGCGGCCGCCCTGGCCTTCCTGCTGGTGGGTGCGGGGATGCACATGGTGCAGACGGTGGGCCTGGCGCTGGCGGCAGACCTCGCGCCGCCGCGCAGCCTGCCGCGCGTCGTCGCCCTGCTGTCGGTGATGCTGCTGCTTGGCATGCTGGTTGCCGGGCTGCTGTTCGGTGCGCTGCTGATGGAATTCAGCCAGCTCCGCCTGATCCAGGTGATCCAGGGCTCGGCCGTGGCGACCATGTTGCTCAACATCGTCGCGCTGTGGAAGCAGGAGGCGCGGGATCCGTCCCGCACGCGCGGGCGCGGCGATGGACCGGGATTCATGGAGAGCTGGCGGCAGCTGCGTGGCACCGGGCCGTGGCGCCGGCGGCTGGTGGCGGTGGCGCTCGGTACGGCGGGGTTCTCGATGCAGGACGTGTTGCTCGAACCGTATGGTGGCCAGGTGCTCGGACTTGGCGTGGCGGCGACGACGACCCTGACGGCGTTGTTCGCGCTCGGCGGCATCATCGGCTTCATCGGTGGCGCGCGCGCGATCGGGCGCGACGTGGATGCCTATCGCGTCGCCGGAACCGGCACTCTTTTGGGCGCCTTGGCATTCGCGCTCGTGATCTTCGCGGCGCCGATGGAAAGCGCCGTGGTGTTCGGTGTCGGAACGCTCGCGGTCGGCCTCGGGGCCGGGTGCTTCGCCCATGCGACGCTGACCGCCTTCATGACGGCCGCGCCGCAAGGGCAGGTCGGGCTTGCGCTTGGCGCCTGGGGCGCCGCGCAGGCAACCGCGGCCGGCGTCGCCATCGCCATGGGCGGATTCCTGCGCGACGGCATCGCGGCTCTGGCCGATGCCGGCGGCCTCGGCGCGGCGCTGATCACGCCGGCCACGTCCTACTGCACGGTCTATGGGATCGAGATCGTGATGCTGTTCGCCACCCTGGTCGCGCTTGGGCCTCTCGTGCAGTGGGCACGGGTGGACCAGGCGAGGCTTCCATCGCGGTTCGGCGTCGCCGAATCGCGGACCGCACCGTGACATAGCGGAGCACGCCATGCGCAACGTCGTCGGCTCAATCGACCTGGCCCTGATCGCGCTTTACGCGTTCTGGATCTTCTTCGCCGGGCTCATCTTCTATCTGCGGCGGGAGGACAAGCGGGAAGGCTACCCGTTGGTTTCGGACCGCGGGGCCCGGGTGATGGTCCAGGGCTTCCCGGCCATGCCGCCGCCCAAGGCCTTCCGCCTTGCCGATGGCAGCACCGTGCAGGTGCCGCGGCGCGAGGAGGAACCGTCGCTGGCGGCGCGGCCCGTTGCCGGCTTCCCGGGCGCGCCGCTGCAGCCGACCGGCGATCCGATGCAGGATGGCGTCGGGCCCGCCGCCTATGCGATGCGGCATGACGTGCCGGACATGATGTTCGACGCGCCCGTGCCGAAGATCGTGCCGCTGCGCACCGCGCCGGAGTATTCCATCGAGCGCGAGGATCCAGATCCGCGCGGCATGACGGTCTATGGCTTCGACCACAACGCCGGCGGCACGGTGGTGGATGGCTGGATCGACCGGTCCGACATGGCGCTGCGCTACCTTGAGGTGGAAGTGGCCTCCGCCACGGGGCCGCGCCATGTGCTGGTGCCGATGCCGCTGGTGCGCATCGACCATCGCCGCCGGCGCGTGAACCTCGCCTCGGTGACCGCGGCGCAGCTTGCCGCCGCACCGGCTACCCGCGAGCCAACGCAGATCACGCTGCGGGAGGAGGACCGTATCGCGGCCTACTTCGCCTCGGGCCATCTCTACGCCACGCCGGGCCGGCTGGGGCCCGTGCTATGAGGGAGCATGAGAGCGAGCCGGTCCCGGGCCTGCCGGAACGGCTGCCGGCGGGCGAGACGATCCTTTGGCAGGGTGCGCCGCGGTGGCGGCCGCTGGCCCTGCACGCCTTCCACCTGCGGGCGCTGGCAGCCTATTTCGCGCTGCTCGCGCTGTGGTACCTCGCCGCCGGTTGGGGCGCAGATCCGCAGGATGCCGCGCTGGGCGCCCTGCGGCTGGTCGCTCTCGGGGCGGTGCCGATCGTGCTGCTGCTCGGCCTCGGCAGCCTGGCGGCGCGCACGACGCTCTACACCATCACCAATCGCCGCATCGTGATGCGTGTCGGCGTGGCCCTGCCGATGACCGTCAACATTCCCTACGCGGCCATCCGTTCGGCGGATCTGCGCCAGCATCGCGATGGCACCGGCGACATCCTGTTGCGCCTGTTGCCGGGGCACCGCGCGTCCTACTTCGCGCTCTGGCCACATCTGCGGATGCTGCGCGTGTCGAGCCCGGAGCCGGTGTTGCGGGCGCTCACCGATGCGGAAGCGGCCGCACGGGCACTGGCGCAGGCGCTTGCCGCCTCCGCGTCCATGCCGGTGCGCGCGCTGCACGGCGCACGGATCGATGACGACCATGCCGCGCGCCCGGAAGCGGCGGCGGCGGCCTGAGGGAGCAAGCTCATGGCCAGCCAGGCGCGCGACCGCGGCTTTCCCTCGGCACCGCTGTTCGGTGTCGCGGCGCTGCTGGCCGTGACGATCGGCATTGCCCTGATCGGTGGTGCGCGCACGCCCGAGGCCGCAAGCGCCCTGCGGCAACGCCAACTGGTCTTCGAGGATCGAGCCGACGGCGCGGTGACGGTGCGCGATGCCACGGATGAAACCGCGTTCGCGGTGCTGGACCCGGGCACCAACGGTTTCATCCGCGCCGCCCTGCGCGGCATGGCGCGCGAGAGGCTGCGCGAGGCGCATGGCCCGGAGATCCCGTTCCGCCTGGTCGCCTGGGACGATGGTCGGCTGACCCTCGACGACCCCGCGACCGGCCGCCGGATCGACATCAAGGCCTTCGGCCACACCCAGGCGGAAGCCTTCATACGACTGCTGACCGAGGAAAGGGCGACCCGATGAGCGCAGAGGGCCTGACATCCTGGTTGCCCTTCGGCAGCCAGCGACGCATCGAGATCACCTGCAGCGTCGACATCGAGCAGAGCTTCGACAGCCTGCATGCCCACGCGATTCCCGAGGACATCGAACTGCGGCCCGGCGACCGCGTGATCGTCCATGGCGCGCCGACGATGGTGCCCTTTGGCGAAAGCCGCATCATGACCTGCCGCGCCACCGTCATCCGCGCGAGCGGCATCGAGCGTGTCTGGACCGAGTTCCGCGCCTTGTTCGAACTCACCGAACTCTATCACTGCGGCTTCGAGCCCAAGGAGGCAGCATGAACGCCGTGACCCCTGCGCCCCGCACGAAGGTCAATGAGGCGACGCGCAGCGCGCTGACCGAGACGGCCCTCAGCCCGCGCTTCTACACCACGGACTTCAAGGCGATGGACGCGATCGACGTCAGCCCCGTGCGGGCCCAATGGGACGCGCTGATCGCCGAGTTTCGCGCGGACCCGAACAAGGGCCATTTCGTCCGCACCGACGCCTTCGACGCCTTTGACATCAAGGCGCTGCCCGCACCGCTGCAGAAGGAGCTGATGGATTTCCTGGTCAGTTCCGTGACCGCGGAATTTTCCGGGTGCGTGCTCTATGCGGAAATCCGCAAGCGGGTGACGAACCAGGACATGAAGGACCTGTTCGGCTTCATGAGCCGCGACGAGGCCCGCCATGCCGGCTTCATCAACGACAGCCTGAAGGATGTCGGCATCGGCGTCGATCTCGGCTTCCTGACGCGCGCGAAGAAGTACCACTACTTCCGCCCGAAGTTCATCTTCTACGCGACCTACTTGTCGGAGAAGATCGGCTATGCCCGCTACATCACCATCTTTCGGCAGTTCGAGCGGCATCCGGAGCGGCGCTTCCACCCGATCTTCAATTGGTTCGAGGAGTGGTGCAACGACGAGTTCCGCCACGGCGAGGCCTTCGCCCTGCTGATGCGCGCCAACCCGGCGCTGCTGGAAGGGACCAACAAGCTCTGGGTGAAGTTCTTCCAGCTGGCCGTCTTCGCCACGATGTATGTGCGCGACCACCAGCGCCCCGCCTTCCACGAAGCGCTGGGGATGACGCCGACGGACTACGACTACGAGGTCTTCCGCATCACCTCGGCGATCTGCGAGCAGGTCTTCCCGGTGACGCTCGATGTGGAAAACCCCGCCTTCCATACCCGCATGGAGCGCCTGCGCGTGACCAGCGAACGGATGCTCGCCGCCAAGGCCGCCACCGGCATCGGCGGCAAGCTGCGGCGGGCCGGCCTGGCTGCGCGCGCGGCGGTGCAGTTCGCGCATCTGTACATGCTCCCTGGCCGCCGCAAGGCGTTGCCGGCCGAGATACGCCTGGCGCCGAGCTGGTAGTCCCGCATGGTCGAGCACCTGCTGCCCGCACTGTTCGCAATGTTCCTGTGGTGGGGCGGCACCGGGGTGATTCTCGTGCTCGACGGCCTGCGGCGGGAGACCTTCCGCTGGACCCTGCTTGGCGCGACGGTACTGCTGGCTGTCGGCCTGGCGGGCCTGTCGGCCAGCGCGACCAGCCTCGACCCACCCGGGGCCTATGTCGCCTTCACCTGCGCCATCCTGGTCTGGGCCTGGATCGAGGTCACTTTCCTGACCGGCCTGCTGACCGGCCCCAGCAAGGCGCCATGCCCGCCGGGCGCGCGTGGCTGGCCGCGCTTCCGTGCCGCCGTCGCGGCGATCCTGTGGCACGAGCTCGCCATCCTCGCCGGCATCGCGGTCGTCATCATGCTGGCGGGCGATGGACCGAACCGGATCGGCCTGTGGACCTTCCTGATGCTCGCCGCGATGCGGCTGAGCGCGAAGCTCAACATCTTCCTCGGGGTGCGCAATCTCGGCGAGGCGCTGCTGCCCGATCATCTCCGCTACATCGAGAGTTATTTCGCACGG
The DNA here is from genome assembly GCF_039839775.1 of Roseomonas sp. CAU 1739. NCBI lineage: Bacteria > Pseudomonadati > Pseudomonadota > Alphaproteobacteria > Acetobacterales > Roseomonadaceae > Roseomonas > Roseomonas sp. CAU 1739. Next base: position 128,033 of record NZ_JBDOQQ010000002.1, on the reverse strand, counting down.
CGGCCGATGAATGCGCTGTTCCCGGTATCCGTCGTCGCCGGGGTGGCGTTGTGCACGGCGCTGGTGGCGGTTGCGGCGGCACCGGGTGCCGATGCCGGCACAGCCGCCGGCTTCACGCTGCTTGCCAGCCTCGCGGCCTTCGGCGTGCTGGAACACGCCTTCATGATCCTGCCTTTCCCGCCCGAGGCGATGTGGCGCTGGCTGTTGCCGGCGGCGCGCCGGGGCGGTGCGGCCACGCCGCCGATCGCGGCCACCTGGCCGGCCATCCGAATTCCCAACGGTGATCATCGCGACAGGTGCGGCGCGGTGACCAAGACCGAAGCCCCGCCGCCCCATGGGAGCCGGACATGAACTACGAGGCCTTTTTCCGGAATCAGATCCAAGGCCTCCATCGGGAAGGCCGCTATCGTGTCTTCGCCGATATCGAGCGTCAGGCCGGCCAGTATCCGCGTGCCATCCGCCACGTGAACGGCCGTGAGCGCGAGGTCACCGTCTGGTGCTCCAATGACTACCTCGGCATGGGGCAGCACCCGGATGTGCTGGCTGCGATGCACGCGGCGCTGGACCGCTACGGCGCCGGTGCCGGCGGCACGCGCAACATCTCCGGCACCAACCATGAGCATGTCCTGTTGGAAGCGGATCTCGCCGACCTGCATGGCACCGAGGCGGCGCTGCTGTTCAATTCGGGATACATGTCCAACTGGGCATCGCTGTCCACCCTGGCATCCCACATGCCGGGTTGCGTCATCGTCTCGGATGAGATGAACCATGCTTCGATGATCGAGGGCATGCGCCACAGCCGCGCGGCGCGACGCGTCTTCGCGCACAATGATGTCGCCGACCTGCGGCGCGTGCTGGCGGAACTCGACCCCGCCGCGCCGAAACTGGTGGCATTCGAGAGCGTCTACTCGATGGATGGCGACATCGCGCCGATCGGCGCGATCTGCGATGCCGCCGCCGAATTCGGCGCCATGACCTATTGCGACGAGGTGCACGCCGTCGGTCTCTATGGCCCGCGCGGCGGGGGCATCACCGAACGTGACGGCGTGGCGCATCGCCTGACGGTCATCGAGGGTACGCTGGCCAAGGCCTTTGGCGTGATCGGCGGCTACATCGCCGGTTCTGCGGCGATGGTCGATTTCGTGCGCTCCCACGCCTCCGGCTTCATCTTCTCGACCGCGCTGCCGCCGGCGATCGCGGCCGGGGTGCGGGCGAGCATCCGCCACCTCAAATCCAGCAATTTCGAGCGCGAGCGGTTGCACGAACGGGCCGCGACACTGCGGCGGCGGCTCGACGCCGTCGGCGTGCCGCACCTCGACAACGTCAGCCATATCGTCCCGGTGATGGTCGGCGATCCCGTCATCTGCAAGGAGATCAGCGATCGCCTGCTCGACGAGCACGGCGTCTATGTGCAACCGATCAACTATCCGACCGTGCCGCGCGGCACCGAAAGGCTGCGCATCACGCCGTCGCCGGTGCACAGCGACGCCGACATGGACCATCTGGTGGCGGCGCTGGAAGCGGTCTGGGCACGCTTCAGCCTGCGCCGAGCGGCCTGACGATGGACGGGACCGCCAGCCACAGGACCGAGGCGGCGGCCGATGTCGCGGCGGAAGCCACGCATCCCGAGACCCCGCCACGCAGGCGTGCCGCCGCGCCGCCGGTGTCGCGCCCGCTTTTCCCATTCGCAGCGCTGGTCGGCCAGGAGGAGATGCAGCGTGCGCTGCTGCTCGTCGCCGTCGATCCGGGCATCGGCGGCGTGCTGGTGCAGGGCGACCGCGGAACGGGCAAGTCCACGGCCGTGCGGGCACTCGCCGCACTGCTGCCGCCGATGCGCGTCGTCGCCGGCTGCCGCTTCGGCTGCGACCCGGCCTCGCCCGGCAGCCTCTGCGAGGATTGCCGGAAGCGCCATGTCCGCACGGTGACGACGGTGCCCATCCCGGTGGTCGACCTGCCGCTCGGCGCGACCGAGGATCGTGTCGCCGGCGCCCTCGATATCGAGCGGGCGCTGGTCGATGGTGTCCGGGCTTTCGAGCCCGGCCTGCTGGCCCGTGCCCATCGCGGCTTCCTCTACATCGACGAGGTGAACCTGCTCGAGGATCACCTGGTCGATCTGCTGCTCGACGTCGCGGCGTCGGGCGAGAATGTGGTCGAGCGGGAGGGGATCAGCCTGCGCCACCCGGCGCGCTTCGTGCTGATCGGCAGCGGCAACCCGGAGGAAGGCGAACTGCGGCCCCAGCTTCTCGACAGGTTCGGCCTGTCGGTGGAGGTGCGCACGCCGATGGATCTTGCCACCCGGATCGAGGTGGTGCGCCGGCGCGACAGTTTCGAACGCGAGCCCTCGGCCTTTGCGACGCAGTGGCGCAAGCCACAGGGGCGCCTGCGTGCGCGGATCGTGGCGGCGCGCAGGCGCCTGCCGCGCATCCGCACACCGGATCGCGCGCTCGAGATCGCTGCCCGCCTGTGCATGGCGCTCGGCACGGATGGGCTGCGGGGCGAGTTGACGCTGATCCGAGCGGCGCGGGCGCTCACGGCCCTTGAAGGCGGCGAGGAGGTGTCGGGCGCCGAACTCAGGGCGGTCGCCATCCCGGCCCTGTGCCACCGATTGCGGCGCAATCCGCTCGATGAATCGGGCAGCGCGGCACGCGTCGAGCGTGCCATCGGCGAAGTGCTTGGCCCATGACGGCAGCCGGCGAGGAGCGCGATGTGACATGCGCGGCCTTGCTGCTGGCTGAAGACGCAAACGCCGTGCTCGCATTGCTCGCGGTTGATCCCGTTGGATTGGGCGGCGTGGCGCTGCGGGCCGCGCCCGGGCCATTGCGCGACCGATGGCTTGGCCTGCTGCGGGAAGCGATGCCCGCGGCGTCCCCGTGGCGCCGGATGCCGGCCGATACGCCTGACAGCCGCGTGCTGGGCGGCCTTGATCTCGGCGCGACGCTGGCCGCCGGGCGGCCGCTGGCCGAGCGCGGCATTCTCGCCGAAGCCGATGGCGGCGTCGTGGTGCTGCCGATGGCCGAACGCCTCGCCGGTGCGATGGCGGCGCGCATCGCGGCGGTGCTCGATTCGCGGGAAGTCGTGGTCGAGCGCGATGGCCTGGCGCGACGCTGGCCGGCACATATCAGCATCGTCGCGCTGGACGAAGGCATCGATGCGGATGAGTTGCCGCCGGCGCCGCTGCTCGACCGACTGGCTTTCGCGATTGGCCTGGATGCGCTGCCGCGCGGCGTGGTGATGGCGCCACCGTCGCCCGGGGCGATTGCGCGGGCCCGTGCGGCATTGCCGAACGTGACCGTGCAGCCCGAGCTGCTCCGCGCCCTGTGCGCCACCGGCCTGGCACTTGGCGTCACTTCGCCGCGCGCGGCGCTGCTGGCGTTGCGGACCATGCGCGCTGCCGCGGCTCTCGCGGGGCGCGGCGCGACGATGGAGGATGATGCCGCCCTGGCTGCGCGGCTGGTGCTGGCGCCCCGCGCCACCTGCCTGCCGCCGGCGGAGCCGGAGGAAGCCCCGCCGGACACCGATCAAGCCGAGGGCGAGCAATCGGAAAACCAGCCCGCGACCACCGATACACGCGCCGACGACCTGACCGACATGGTCATCGAAGCCGCCCGCGCCGCGATGCCGCCGGCACTGCTGGCCAGGCTCGCCGCGGCCCAGCAGGCCGCGACCCGTGCGGGTGCCGCGGGAAGGGCCGGTGCCGCGCGCCGTGACGGCGCGCGTGGTCGTGCGCTCGGTGCGAAGGCCGGGCGCCTGCACGACGGTGCCAGGCTCGCGCTGATCGAGACATTGCGCGCCGCTGCCCCCTGGCAGGCGATCCGTCGGCAGCATGACACACGGCGCGACCGGCCCGTGCTGATCCGGGCCGAGGATATCCGCCTGCGGCGCCATGAGGAGCGCAGCGGCACGACCGCCATCTTCGCAGTGGATGCTTCCGGCTCGACCGCGCTGCACCGGATGGCGGAAGCCAAGGGCGCGGTGGAGATGCTGCTCGGCGAATGCTATGCGCGCCGCGACCGGGTCGCGCTGATCGCCTTCCGGCGCGACGCCGCCACGGTGTTGTTGCCGCCGACGCAGGCGCTGGCGAGGGCGCGGCGCTGCCTCGCGGCCTTGCCGGGCGGAGGGGCCACGCCATTGGCCGCGGCCCTGGACGCCGCGCGCGTGCTGGCGGAAGCCGAGCGGCGCCAGGGCCGCCTGCCACTGCTGATCCTGATGACCGATGGCCGGGCGAATGTGGCGCGCGACGGGCAGACCGGGCGTGCGGCCGGCGAGGCGGATGCCCTTGCCGCGGCGCCGCTTCTTCGCGCGATGGGACTGCCGGCATTGCTGGTTGACACCGCGCCGCGACCGCAGCCTTTCGCCCGCCGGCTCGCCGAGGCGATGGGGGGTCGGCACGTGCCGTTGCCGCAGGCGGATGCCGCCCGGCTTTCATCCGTGGTCGGCGCCGTTGCGCGGGCCGCCTGAGATGACGCGCCCTGCCACCGCGATGGCCTTGGGTTCCAGCGATACGCGGGAAGGCCCGCGGCGGCACGACGCCCCGGATTGGGCGCGCGACGGCCGCGACTGGCCCAACCGGCAGGCGAGCCGCTTCGTCACGGCCGGTGGCCTGCGCTGGCACGTCCAGGTCATGGGCCACGGGCCTGTGCTGCTGCTGCTGCATGGCACCGCCGCGGCGACGCATTCCTGGCGTGACCTCATGCCCCTGCTGGCGGAGCACGCCACGGTGGTTGCGCCGGATCTGCCTGGCCATGGTTTCACCGCCACGCCCGCCCCGCACCGCCTGTCGGTGTCAGGCATGGCGCGCGCCGTCGCCGACCTGACCAAGGCGCTGGACATCAAGCCCGTCGCGGTCGTGGGGCATTCCGCGGGCGCGGCAATCCTGTTGCGCATGGCACTGGATGGCGCGATCGCACCGCGCGTCGTGATCGGACTGAATGCCGCCCTGATGCCGCTGGGCGAGGCGCATGCCGCCTTCTTCACCCATACCGCGCGGCTGCTGGTTGGCCTGCCTTTCGTGCCGCGCCTGTTCGCCTGGCAGGCGTCGCGCCAATCGGTGGCGGAACGCCTGTTGCGCGATACTGGTTCGACCGTCGATGCGCGTGGCGTCGAACTCTATGCGCGGCTGTTTCGCCATGCGTCGCATATCGGCGCGGCGCTCCGCATGATGGCCAACTGGGACCTTCAGCCGCTGCTGCGCGACCTGCCTGGCCTGGCGGCACCGCTGGTCCTGCTGACCGGCACGAACGACCGGGCCATCCCGCCGAGCCAGGCGCGGCGCGTGCAGTATCTGCTTCCGTCGACGCGCCTCGTCGCCCTTCCGGGCCTGGGTCACCTGGCGCATGAGGAGCGCCCGGCCGTCGTCGCCGAGGTGATCCTGCGCGAAGCCGCGCTGCAGGCCGACGATCCGCATCGGCCAATATCGCCATGACCGGCGCGCAGCAGGGCGCGGCCACGCTGCCGCCGCAGCACGGCCTGCGGAGCGAACTCAATGACGAGGTTCATGCACGCCCGCCGGAAGCGTTGGTGCCGCCCGTGCGGATCTCCCAACTCGCCATGCTGCAGAAGGAATCCACGCCGCGCGACGCGGCCTGGGAAGCGCTGTGCGACCTGGCACGCCGCCACGGCATCCCGGAGCCGCTGCGCGAAGCCCGGCATTTCAGCGCCGACTTCGGGGCCTTTCGGCTGAAATGGGAACGCCACACCGAATTCAGCCGCTACACGGCGATCGTCCCGGGGGCGGGCGCCGACGGATTCGCGTCGCCGGCGCTGGCCGCGCTGCCCGCCGACTGGGTCGCCTCGCTGCCCGGGGAGATGATCGCCGCCACGCATGCGGCGCTTCTGCCGATGTCGGCAGTCGACGCCGACCCGGCGGAGATCGCCGCGCGGCTGTTCGACGGCAACCAGTTGATCGGCGCGAGACTGTTCGCCGAGCGCGGCCTCGCCCTTACCGATTTCCGCATCCATGCGGATGGCTTCGGCCGTACCCTCATTCTCGATCGCGCCATGACGCCGTGGCAGGCAGGCCGCATCGTGCAGCAGCTGCTCGAAGTGGACAGCTACCGCATCCTGGCGCTCCTCGCATTGCCGATCGCGCGCGCCCTGGTGCCGGTGCTGGCCGCAAATGAACGTGACCTCGCCGAGATCACCGCCGCCATGGTGCAAGGCGACAGCGCCGACGAACCGGAACTGCTGGCGAAGCTGACGCGCCTCGCGGCGGAAACCGAGAATCGCGAGGCGCGTGACCGCTACCGCTTCGATGCCGCCGCCGCCTATCACACCCTGGTCCGCACACGCATCGAGGATCTGCGCGAGGACCGGATCGAAGGTCTCCAGACCTTCCGGGAATTCACCGAGCGGCGGCTGGCGCCGGCGATGAGCACCTGCCGCGCCGTGGCGATCCGGCAGGAACAGCTTGCGGCCCGTATCGCGCGGGCGACGCGACTGCTCTCGACCCAGGTGGACCTCACGCGGCAGCAGCAGAACCAGGCGCTGCTCGGTTCGGTGGACCGCAGCGCGCGGATGCAGCTGCGGTTGCAGCAGACGGTCGAGGGATTGTCGGTCGCCGCCATCACCTACTACCTGGTCGGGATGCTGGCCTATGTGCTGCGGGGCGTGGGCGTGGCCGGCGTGCCGGTGCCCTATGAAGTGATGGTCGCGGCGTCGGTGCCGATCATCGCGCTGATGGTCTATCTCGGCACGCGGCGTCTGCGGCGTGCCGCAACGCATGAAGCGGAATCCGGGACATGAACATGCTGGCGCGCCTGCCTGCCGTGTCCGCAACGGGGTCGAAGCCGCACGCCATCGTCATCGGCAGCGGGGTCGGAGGCCTGGCCGCGGCCATCCGCCTCGGTGCCCGCGGATATCGTGTCACGGTGCTCGAACGGCTCGATCAGGCGGGCGGGCGGGCGCGCGTCTTCTGCCAGGATGGCTTCACCTTCGACGCGGGCCCGACCATCGTGACCGCGCCGCAGTTGTTCGAGGAGCTGTGGACGCTGTGTGGTCGCCGCATGGCGGACGACGTGACGCTCCGTCCGCTGACGCCCTTCTACCGCCTGCGCTTCGACGACGGCAGCACCTTCGACTGTTCCGCCGATCCAGCGGCGATGCTGGCCGAGGTCGCGCGCCTGTCGCCCGGCGATGTCGATGGCTATGAGCGATTCATGGCGCTGTCGGCGGCGCTGTGCCGGCTGGGCTTCGAGGAGCTGGGCGATTCGTCCTTCGCGTCGCTGGCTGACATGGCGAGCGTGGCACCAGCGCTGGTGCGCTACGGCGCCTGGCGCAGCGTCTATGCGACCGTCGCGCGACACGTGCGGGACGAGCGGCTGCGCACGGCCTTCAGCTTCCACCCGCTGCTGATCGGCGGTGACCCGTTCCGCGCCAGCGCGATCTACGCGCTGATCCCGCATCTGGAACGGCAATGGGGCGTGCACTGGGCGATGGGCGGGACCGGCAGGCTCGTTGCCGGGCTGGTCGATCTGCTGCGCGGCCAGGGCGGCACGCTGCGTCTAGGTGCGGAGGTCGCGGCGATCCTGGTCGAGGGCGGCCGCGCCTGTGGCGTCCGGCTCGCGAACGGCGAGGAGATCCGCGCCGCCATCGTCGTCTCCAACGCCGATTCCGCCTGGACCTACCGACATCTCCTGGGGAACGCGCCGCGGCGTCGCTGGACCGACCGCCGGCTCGACCGGGCGAGCTCCTCGATGGGGCTGTTCGTGTGGTATTTCGGCACGCGCCGCCAGTACGCCGAGGTTGGCCACCACACGATCCTGCTCGGCCCGCGCTATCGCGAATTGCTGCGTGACATCTTCCGACGCAAGGTCCTGGCCAAGGATTTCAGCCTCTATCTGCATCGGCCGACGGCCAGCGACCCGGCCCTCGCGCCGCCGGGGCATGATGCGTTCTATGTGCTCTCCCCGGTGCCGAACCTCCAGGCCGGCATCGATTGGCGCCGCGAGGCGGAGCCCTATCGACAGGCCATCCAGCGTCGCCTTTCGGAGACGCTGCTGCCGGGGCTGGAGACGGAGATCGTCACCTCCAGGATCCTCACCCCGCTGGACTTCCGCGACGACTTGCTCGCCTGGCGCGGGTCCGGCTTTGGCCTGGAGCCGGTGCTGACGCAAAGCGCCTGGTTCCGGCCGCACAACCGCAGCGAGGAGGTGGATGGCCTCTACCTCGTCGGCGCCGGCACCCATCCGGGTGCGGGCCTGCCCGGCGTGCTGTCCTCCGCCCGTGTGCTGGACAAGGTGGTCCCCCATGCCGACGCCTTCGTCTGACATCGCGCCTGCCGATCTCGTCGCCTGCCGCGCGATGCTCGCCGGCGGGTCGCGCAGCTTCCGCGTCGCGTCGCTGGTGCTGCCGGCGCGCATCGCGCGACCGGCGGCTGCGCTCTATGCCTTCTGCCGCGTCGCCGATGACCTGATCGACCGGGATGGCGGCGGGACGAACGCCGTCCGCGCGCTGGAACGCCGGCTCGATGCCATCTGCGCCGGGCATCCCGGCCCGTGGCCGGCCGACCGCGCCTTCGCGGCGGTCGTCGCGCGTCATGGCATCCCGCGTGCCTTGCCGGCTGCCTTGCTCGAAGGGCTGGTCTGGGATGTCGAGGGGCGTGAATACGCCACGCTTGATGCGTTGGAGGCCTATGCCGCGCGCGTGGCCGGCAGTGTCGGCGCCATGATGGCGCTGCTGATGGGTGCGACATCGCCGGCGGCCGTCGCCCGTGCGGCCGATCTCGGCGTCGCCATGCAACTCACCAATATCGCGCGCGATGTGGGGGAGGATGCGCGCGCCGGTCGCCTCTATTTGCCTCGCGACTGGCTGCGCGAGGCCGGCATCGCGCCGGACGCCTGGCTCGCCGCGCCACGGTTCACGCCCGCGCTCGGGACGGTCGTCGCGCGCCTGCTGCGAACCGCGGATGCATATTACCGGCGCGCCGAGGCCGGCATCGCGCTGCTGCCGGTCGATTGCCGCCCGGGCATTGCGGCGGCCCGGCTGATCTATGCTGAGATCGGCCGTGTGCTGGAACGTCAAGGTCATGATTCGGTCTCGGCGCGTGCGGTGGTCGGTGGAGCGCGGAAGGTCGCGTTGCTGGCCCACGCGCCGCTGCTGGCCTGGCGTGCCGCCAGCCCGGCACAGCCGGCCGCACCGCTGGCGGCCAATCGGTTCCTGGTGGATGCGGCGGCAGCGGTTCAGCGCCCGCATCCGGTGGTCCCGTGGTGGGCTTTCGGTGATCGCATCGTCTGGGCGGCGGAGCTGTTCGCGCGGCTCGACCAACGCGAACGTCGCCGCGCGACGGCCGCCGACCGCGCATGAGGCAGGGACCGGAGGCATCATGCCCGATTCCGTCTTCGGCATGCTCGACCTGGTGCTGGCCTTCGGACTTGCTCTGGGCTGGGGTATCCGCGAACTGATCATGCTGCGGCGCGAAGCGCGGAAGGACAAGCGAGACCCTTCAGCGGAATGAGCGCGGTGCGCGGAATGGCAGCATCAACTGGATCGGCAGGGCGGCGAAGCGATCGAGGTCCAGGCTCTCATGCACGGCAACCACCTTCTGCCCGAGCAACCCTGTCGCGACGACCGACCGTGCATAGAACGGCGCATCCAGCAGTGTTTCCGTCACGCGCGGCGTGGTGCCGGCATCGGCGCGCGTCGGCCTCTCGAGCCGCCACAGCGTGCGCGGGAGGCGCGCCGGCGGCGGCACGGCGATGTCCTCCAGCCGCCCGTGGCGGTCGGCGCGCAACGCCAGGGATTGCTGCGTGCCATCGCGGCGGCGCGCGTTGTAGAGGATCGCCGTCGCATCGCCCGCCGCTGCGCGGCACCAGTCCCAGTCGACGAAATCGCTTTCGAGTGGTGCGTCGCCATCGTTGGTGTCGAGGTATCCGGTGCCGGACCACCGCAGCGTCGGTGAATCAAGCGCCACCTCGATGCGGGCCCGTGGCGCGATCGGCCGCCAGCGATGGCGCCCCGCCGAATCAAGGATGAAGCCGCGATCGCCGAGCGCCAGGGGATGGATCCGGACGACCCCGCGCACGCGATACGGCAGAGGCGCACCACGTTCGGCCAGGTGCAGCGTCAGCGACGTGCCGTTCCATTCGGCCGCGCTGGGACCGATCGACAGCGTCTGCGCGTCGCGTCGAACGGCACCAGCGCCGCGCTCCGTCATCGTCCAGCGTCGCTGGCGCCCGCCGTACAGCGAGATATTGAACGCGCAATGCTGTAGTGGATCGGCTGGCCCGCGCCGGCGCGCCCAGGCGTACCAGGGCGAGAACACGCTGCCGATGAAGGCGATGACGGTCAGCCCATGCTGGCCATCGTCGCTCAGCCCATCGGCGTACCACCAGGCATAGCCACGCGATGGAACCGGCGCGTTGAAGCGAGGTCCGCCATCAGGCGCTCGGCCGCCATCCGTCCGGACATCGCCGCCATCGGCACGCCCGCCCCCGGATGCACGCTGCCCCCCGCCAGGTACAGGCCCGGCAGGCGCGTCCGCGCCCCCGGGCGTTGGAAACTCGCCTGCCAGCCATGGACCGTCCGGCCGTACAGCGCCCCGCCCGTCGCGGGAAACAATTGCTCGAAGCCCGATGGCGTCGTCACCACCATGTGGTCCGGCGAGGTCTTCAGGCGCAAACCGGCCCGTGCCAGACGAGCGAAGGCCTTCGTTTCGCATCGGGCGACCTCCGTCGCATCGGGTTTGAAGCGGTCGCCACGCGGCGGTGCATTGACGAGGCAGAGCAGGCGTTCCGGCTGTCCGGCCGGGTCCCCGTCCGCACCACGGTCCTGCGCGCAGACATAGACGGTGGGGGAGTCCGGAAGCCGGGCGCGGTCGAACAGGTCCGCGAACTCGGAGGCGGAATCGTCGCCGAAGAACACGTTGTGGCGTTCGAGCGGAAAGCCCTCGACCTCCGCCAGCATGGCCCAGGTCACCGCGGACAGCGACCGTTGGGCCGCACCGGCCAGCGGCACGGCACGCTGCGCCGCCGCGCCGAAGCAGCCGGCCGCCAGCGCCGCGACATCGGCATTCGCGATGACGGCGTCGCTGGCGATGACCTCCCCATCTGCAAGGCGCACGCCGGTGGCGCGGCCGCCGCTGGCCAGAATCTCGGCCACCGGCGTGCCGGTGCGGATGGTGGCGCCGCGCGCTTCCGCCAGCAGCCGCAGCATGCGCGCGATGCGTTGGATGCCGCCCTCGACGAACCACACGCCGGATTGCTCGACATGCGCGATCAGCATCAGCGTGGCCGGCGCGTGGAAGGGCGAACAGCCGCAATAGGTGGCGTAGCGCCCGAATAGTTGGCGCAGGCGCGGGTCCTTGAAGTGGTCCCCCAAGGCCCGCCAGAGCGTGGTGAAGGGCGAGACGTTGCGGAAGGCGCCAAGCCCGCCGGCGAAGGCGACGGACAGCGGCGTCGGCCGCGCGGCGCGGATGAAGGCCGGTTCCAGCACCGCATAGGCGCGCCGCGCACGCTCGCAGAAGGCGCGATAGCCACGCGCTGCGTCGGCACCGGCGAAGGCGCCGATCGCATCGGCCGAAGCGTCGATATCGGCATGCAGGTCCAGCCTGGCGGTCTCTCCCCAGGCATGCCGCGCCAGGATGCCTGCGGGCACCAGCGTCAGATGGTCCTCCAGCAATGCACCGGCCTGGGCGAGGATCTCATCGAGTACCCAGCGCATGGTGAAGACGGTGGGGCCCGCATCGATCGCCCTGCCCGCGATCACGGTCTCGCGCATCTTGCCGCCGACCGTTGCCGCGCGTTCGAGCACGGTGACGTCGAGGCCGCGCGCGGCGAGCAGCAGCGCAGCCACCAGGCCGCCCATGCCGCCGCCGATGATGGCCACCCGCTCGCCGTGCATCGTCCGCCTGCGTCCGTTGAAAGTGATTGACATGAACGTCAACCAAGACTGACAGTTTTGACTGACAGTTCCAATAGACAGTGTGGTGTCCGCCCACACGCGCTCAGGAGGTCGGCCATGGATACGGTGTCCCGGATCGAAAGTGCCCTTGCCGATTCCGTCCTGCTGGCGGAAGCGGCCGGCGCGCCGCCGCGTCTCGCGGCCGCGATGCGCCATGCGGTGTTCCCGCGCGGTGCACGGGTCCGACCCCGCCTGGTCCTCGCCGTTGCGGGTGCCTGCGGCGATGACCGGCCGGCGCTGGCCGCCGCCGCCGCCGCCGCGGTCGAATTGCTGCACTGCGCCTCGCTCGTGCATGACGACATGCCCTGCTTCGACGATGCCGACACGCGGCGTGGCAAGCCCAGCGTCCACCGGGCGTTCGGCGCGCCGCTCGCGCTGCTTGCCGGCGACGCGCTGATAGTTCTGGCCTTCCAGGCACTGGCGCGCGCCGCTGCAACTGCGCCCGAACGCCTGGCGGCGGTGATGACGGTGATCGGCGACGGCGTCGGCGTTCCCTTCGGCATCGTGGCCGGCCAGGCCTGGGAGTGCGAGCCGCGCGCCGACCTTTCAGAATACCAGCGGCAGAAGACCGGGGCGCTGTTCGCCGCCGCGACCATGGCCGGCGCCGCCGCGGCCGGCCTGGAGCCGGAGCCCTGGCGCCTGCTTGGTGAGCGGCTTGGTGAGGCGTACCAGGTTGCCGACGATCTGCGCGATGCGGTGGGCGATGCCGCGGAACTGGGCAAGCCGGTCGGTCGCGACGCGGCGCTGGGGCGCCCCAACGCTGCGCTGGCCTGCGGTGTCGAAGGGGCGCTCGCACGCCTGCGCGGCCTGGCCGATGCGGCCATCGCGGCGATCCCGCCGGGTCCCGGGGCGCCGGGGCTTGGCGCGCTCATTCAGGCGGAGATGCATCGCCTGCTGCCGGCGAAGCTGACCCAGAAGGCGGCGTGATGGCGGCGCGCGCCGGGACCGCATGGCCCGGTGTGACGGTCGCCATGGCGCTGCGCGATCGCATCGCTGCCTGGCAGGCGCGGCTGGCGGGGGATGCACGCTTCCGCACCTGGGCCGCGCGATTCCCGCTGACCCGACCGATCGCGCGCCGACGGGCCGCCGCGCTGTTCGATCTGTGCGCCGGCTTCGTCTATTCGCAGATCCTCGCCGCCTGTCTCAGGCTCGACCTGTTCGAGATGCTGCGCGGCGGCGCGCTGCCGGCCGCGACGATCGCGCGGCGCACCGGACTGGCACCGGATGTCGCCACGCGGTTGCTCGACGCGGCGGCGGCCCTGCGGCTCATCGCGCCAACGGCCGATGGGCGCCATGCGCTTGGGCCGCTCGGTGCGGCCCTGCTCGACAATCCTGGGGTCGCGGCGATGGTCGAGCATCATTCGGTGCTCTACGACGACCTGCGCGATCCCGTGGCCCTGCTGCGTGACGGCCGCGGTGCTGGGTTGAACGACTTCTGGAGCTACGCTGGCAGCGCGCCGGGTGCGGCCGGCGAGGCTGCGCCCGCCGCGGCCTACAGCAGGTTGATGAGCGCATCCCAGCCCATGGTCGCCGAGGAGGTCGCGGCCGCGTATCGCTTCGATCGCCATCGCCGCATCCTCGATATCGGTGGCGGGGACGGTTCGTTCCTCGCCGCCATGGCCGCGCACGCAGCCGAGGCCGCGCTCATCCTGTTCGACACTCCAGCAGTCGCGGATCTTGCGCGTGCCCGCTTCGCGGCGGCGGGCCTCGCGCATCGTGCTGAGGCCATAGGCGGAGATTTCCGCACTGACGCGCTGCCTGGCGGCGTCGACCTGGTGACGCTGGTGCGCGTGCTGCACGACCATGACGATGCGGTCGTCGCGGCGCTGCTGCGGCACGTGCACGCAGCGCTGGCGCCGGGCGGCCGCATCCTCATTGCCGAGCCGATGGCGGCGACGCGCGGCGCGGAGCGCATGGGGGCCGCATATTTCGGCGTCTACCTGCTGGCGATGGGCCAGGGCCGGCCACGCCGACCGGAGGAAGTCGCCGCGCTGCTGCGCCAGGCAGGCTTCGTGCGCCCACGAACCCTGCACGCGCAGGTGCCGTTGATCGCGAGCGTGCTCATCGCTGACCGGATGAATTGACAATCATGCCGTCCCGATCGTCCATTTGTATTGACACTCTCTGATGTCTTTCTAAACTGACAATCACCGCAAGGGTGGGAGTCCGGCAATGGACACCGTCGCTATCGTGATGACGGCACCGCAGGAGATGGCGCTTCGGCGCCTCGACCTGACGCCACCCGGCGAAGCCGACGTCGTCGTCGAGGTGGATTGGAGCAGCATCAGCACCGGTACCGAGCGGTTGCTCTGGTCGGGCCGCATGCCGCCCTTTCCGGGCATGGGGTATCCGTTGGTGCCGGGCTACGAGGCGGTGGGCCGCGTCGTTGCCGCTGGCAAGGAATCGGGTCGGCGCGACGGCGAAGCCGTGTTCGTGCCCGGCGCGCGCTGCTTCGGCACGCTGGATGGCGTGGAGGTGCGAGGACTTTTCGGCGGTGCCGCGAAGCGGCTTGTCGTGCCCGGCGCCCGCACCACCCGGATCGAGCCTTCGCTGGGTGAACGTGGAACGCTGATAGCGCTGGCGGCGACGGCCTGGCACGCCATCTCGGCCCGGGGCGCTATGCCGCCGGATCTTATCGTCGGGCATGGCGTGCTCGGGCGGCTGCTGGCGCGGCTGACGCTGTTGAGCGGCGCCGCGCCGCCCGTGGTCTGGGAGACGCAGGCTGCGCGGCAGTGCGGGGGCGCCGGCTATGCCGTGCTGCGACCGGAAGATGACGAGCGCCGCGACTACCGCGCGATATACGACGCGAGTGGCGACGCCACCGGGCTCGACGGGTTGATCGCGCGCCTCGCGCCGGGCGGCGAGATCGTGCTCGCGGGCTTCTATGCCGACCGTCTGTCCTTCTCGTTCCCGCCGGCCTTCATGCGGGAGGCGCGGCTGCGCGTCGCCGCCGAGTGGCGCCCGGCCGACATGCTCGCGGTGGCAGAGATGATCGCCGAGGGACAACTCGACCTCGATGGCCTCATCACGCACCGGGCCGAAGCCGCCCAGGCCGAACGGGCCTATCGGACGGCCTTCGACGACGCCGCCTGTCTCAAGCTCGCCCTCGATTGGAGAAGTGCTGCATGAACGCTCCCCTTGTCAGCACGCAGGGTGCGCCCGCGGCGGTCTCCATGGCCGACCGGCTGCGCGCCGAGGCCGCCATCGGGCCGGACCCGGTGATGACCGCGCCAGCCACCAAGAAGACCCAGGTCATCGCCATCTACGGCAAGGGCGGCATCGGCAAGTCCTTCACCCTGGCCAACCTTAGCTACATGATGGCGCAGCAGGGCAAGCGCGTGCTGCTGATCGGCTGCGACCCGAAGAGCGACACCACCAGCCTGCTGTTCGGCGGCAAGTCTTGCCCGACCATCATCGAGACCTCCTCCCGCAAGAAGGCGGCGGGTGAGCCGGTGGCGATCGGCGATGTCTGCTTCAAGCGCGACGGCGTCTTCGCGATGGAACTCGGCGGACCCGAGGTCGGGCGCGGCTGCGGCGGCCGCGGCATCATCCACGGCTTCGAACTGCTGGAGAAGCTCGGCTTCCATCAGTGGGATTTCGACTACGTGCTGCTCGACTTCCTGGGTGACGTGGTGTGCGGCGGCTTCGGCCTGCCGATCGCGCGCGACATGTGCCAGAAGGTGATCGTCGTCGGCTCGAACGACCTGCAATCGCTGTATGTCGCCAACAATGTCTGCTCGGCGGTCGATTATTTCCGCAAGCTTGGCGGCAATGTCGGCGTCGCCGGCATGGTGGTGAACAAGGATGACGGCACCGGCGAGGCAGCAGCTTTCGCAGCGGCGGCCGGCATCCCGGTGCTCGCCGCCATTCCTGCCGATGACGACATCCGGCGCAAATCCGCAAACTACGAGATCATCGGCCGGCCCGGCAGCCCATGGGCCAGCCTGTTCGAACTGCTCGGCGAACAGGTGGCGGAAGCGCCACCGCTGCGCCCGACGCCGCTGACGCAGGATGCATTGCTCGGCCTGTTCAAGGGCGAGACGGTCGGCCGCCATGTCGTGCTGAACCCCGCCACGATGGAGGACATGTGCGCGGCCGAGGTGTTGCACAAGCCGTCCCTCGAAGTGGTCTATGAGGGGAGCTGAGCCGATGGACACGCTGCCCCCCAACGCGACGGGCTGCCATGGCGGGCGAGAGACCATGCTCGACGCCGCCCGCGCCGCGGGGAAGAGCGACGTGATGGATCGCCTGGCCGCCGACTATCCACGCGGCCCGCATGACCAGCCGCAATCCATGTGCCCGGCCTTCGGCTCGCTGCGCGTCGGGCTGCGCATGCGGCGCGTGGCGACGATCCTCTCGGGCTCGGCGTGCTGCGTCTATGGGTTGACCTTCACCAGCCATTTCTACGGTGCGCGGCGCAGCGTGGGCTACGTTCCCTTCAATTCAGAGACGCTCGTCACCGGCAAGCTTTTCGAGGACATCCGCGACGCCGTCCAGCAGGTGGCAGACCCGGCCGAACAAGACGCGGTCGTCATCATCAATCTGTGCGTGCCGACCGCCTCGGGCGTGCCGCTCGACCTGTTGCCGAAGGTCATCAACGGCGTGCGCATCATCGGCATCGACGTGCCCGGCTTCGGCGTGCCGACGCATGCCGAGGCGAAGGACGTGCTGGCCGGCGCCATGCTGCGCCAGGCGCGACTGGAAGCCGAGGCCGGCCCGGTCGCGCGACCGCAGGCAATGCAGGACGGCACACGCAGCGTGGCGCTGATCGGCGAGCTGTTTCCGGCCGACCCGCCGGGCATCGCCGCCCTGCTCGCGCCGCTCGGCCTGGGGATTGCCCCGCAACTGCCGGCGCGCGAATGGCGCGACCTGTACGGCGCGCTGGATTGCGCGGTCGCGGCCGCCGTGCACCCCTTCTACGTCGCCTCGATCCGGGAGTTCCGCAGCGCCGGGCGTCCGGTCGTCGGCTCCGGGCCCGTGGGTCTGGATGGCACCGCCGATTGGCTCGACGGGATTGCGACCGCGGCCGGCGTCAGCCAGGCGAAGCGCGACGACGCCAAGGCGCGTGCGCTGCCCGCGATCCGCGTCGCCCTTGCCGCTAACCCGATCAGCGCGCGGGTCACGGTCTCGGGCTATGAGGGATCGGAGCTGCTGGTTGCGCGTCTGCTGACCGAGGCCGGCGCCGAGGTTCCCTATGTCGGCACCGCCTGCCCGCGCACGGAATGGAGCGAGGCGGATCGCGCCTGGCTCGCCGCCCACGGCACGCATGTCCAATACCGCGCCAGCCTGGAACAGGACATGGCCGCGATGCGCGATGCGAAGCCGGATCTCGCGCTCGGCACCACGCCGCTGGTGCAGAAGGCGAAGGAACTCGGCATCCCCGCGCTGTACTTCACCAACATGGTCTCGGCGCGGCCGCTGTTCGGTCCGGCGGGGGCGGCCTCACTCGCCGGGATCGTCGCCGCGCAGACGCGCGGCCGCGAACGCTTCGGGCGCATGGTGTCCTTCTTCAATGGCGTCGGCACGCCCGATGGGGCTGGCTACGGCTTCCGCGAACGCCCGGTCGATCCGCCCGGCTTCCGTGAGCGCCAGCGCAAGCTGCGCGCCGCGAGGGCCAAGGCCGAAGAAGCGGTGGGGACCTGACGCCGATGCTCGTCCTCGATCATGACCGGGCCGGCGGGTACTGGGGGGCCGTGTATGCCTTCAGCGCGGTGCGCGGCCTGCGGGTGGTGATCGACGGCCCGGTGGGCTGCGAGAACCTGCCGGTCACCGCCGTGCTGCACTACACGGACGGCCTGCCGCCGCACGAACTGCCGATCGTCGTCACCGGCATCGACGAGGATGCATTGTCGCAGAGCGGCACCGAGGCGCTGCTGTCGCGTGCCGCCGCCACGCAGGACGCGGACCTGCCGGCCGTGGTGGTCACCGGGTCGATCGCCGAGATGATCGGCGGCGGCGTGACGCCGGAAGGATCCAACCTCCGCCGCTTCATCCCGCGCACCATTGACGAGGACCAATGGCAGGCCGGCGATCGCGCCATCAACTGGCTGTGGACGGAATTCGGTGCCAAGCGCGTCAAGGCGCTGAAGCCGCGCAAGGAAGGCGAGCGCCCGCGCGTCAACCTGATCGGCCCGATCTACGGCACCTTCAACATGCCTTCGGATCTCGCCGAGATCCGCCGCCTGGTCGAAGGCATCGGCTGCGAGGTGAATATGGTCTTCCCGCTTGGAAGCCATATCGAGGATGTGCCGAAGCTCGCCGACGCCGAGGTGAACATCTGCCTCTACCGCGAATTCGGTGCGCGGCTGTGCGAGACGCTGGAACGCCCCTGGCTGCGTGCACCGATCGGCATGCATGCGACGACGAACTTCCTGCGCAAGCTCGGCGAACTTACCGGTCTGGATCCCGAACCGTTCATCGAGCGTGAGAAGCACACCACGCTGAAGCCGCTGTGGGATCTGTGGCGCAGCGTGACGCAGGATTTCTTCGCCAGTGCATCCTTCGCGATCGTCGCGACCGAGACCTACGCGCTCGGCATCCGGCGCTTCATGACCGATGAGCTGGGCATTCCCTGTGCCTTCAGCTTCGGGCGCAAGCCCGGCGAGAAGACCGACAACGCGGCAGTGCGCGAGGCGATCGCCCGCACCCCGCCGCTGGTGCTGTTCGGGTCCTTCAACGAACGGATGTATGCCGCCGAGGCCGGCTGCCGCGCGCAGTACATCCCGGCGAGCTTCCCGGGTGCGATCATCCGCCGGGCCACCGGCACGCCCTTCATGGGCTATGCCGGCGCTACCTACCTGGTGCAGGAATACTGCAACGCACTGTTCGATGCGCTGTTCCACATCCTGCCGCTGGGCACGCAGATCGACCGCGCGGCGGCTGCGACGCCCGCGCGCACTACAGCGACGGAAAGTTGGGAAGATGCAGCGCGCGACCTGCTCGACGCCCATGTCGAGGACGCGCCCTTCCTGATCCGCATCTCCACCGCGAAGCAGCTTCGCGAGCAGGTCGAGGAAGCGGCGCGCGCGGCAGGCGAGGCGCGCGTCACGCGCGCACGCGTCGAGGCCACGCTGGGCCGCGTCCGGGAGGTCGCGCCAGCATGAGCGCGCCGCATCGCACCCCATTCGGGCGGCGTTCGCGCCGCCTGGCCTCCGCGGATGCACGCATCCGCGGAGTACGAGCGCCGACCCGGTTCCGCCGGGCCGATCGCCGCATTCGGCCCTGCGGGCTGGCTGCGTCCCTGCCGCACGGGAGATGTGCGGTAACCGGCCCTCGGGCCGCCATCCGAAAGGCCCCATAATGGCCAATACGGAAGGAACGATCAGCGGCCTCACGGAGACCGAAGCGAAGGAATTCCACGGAATCTTCGTCTCGAGCTTCATCGGCTTCACTGTCATCGCGATCATTGCGCACATCCTGGTGTGGATGTGGCGTCCCTGGCTTCCAGGGCCGCGCGGCTACACCGAACTGCTGGATGGCGTCACGACCGCGGCGAACTTCTTCGTCTGAAGGGAGCGCAGGACATGTGGCGACTTTGGCTGTTGTTCGATCCGCGTCGCGTACTCGTCGCTCTCTCGGTCTTCCTGATGACCCTGGCGTTGCTGATCCACTTCATTCTGCTCAGCACCGACAGGTTCAACTGGATCGAGGGCCCGCGACCCGCTCCGGCTGCCTCGGCGCCCCGGTAGTGGAGACCGCCCGGCGACGGAACGGCACGGCATTTCCCACCGTGCCGCCCGCCGCCGGGCTCCCTTCAGGCGACCTTGCGTCGCCGCGGCAGGCGGGAGGACACGCCCATGGCGATGCTGTCATTCGAGAGAAAGTACCGTGTTCGCGGCGGAACGCTGGTCGGCGGTGATCTGTTCGATTTCTGGGTCGGACCGTTCTATGTCGGCTTCTTCGGCGTCACGACGATCTTCTTCGCCACGCTCGGCACGGCGTTGATCCTGTATTCCACCGCGCTCGACGGCGTGTGGAATCCATGGAAGATCTCGGTCGCCCCGCCGGATCTTGACTATGGCCTGTCGCTCGCGCCGTTGCGCCAGGGCGGGTTCTGGCAGGCGATCACCGTCTGCGCGCTGGGCGCCTTCGTCTCCTGGGCGCTGCGCCAGGCGGAGATCGCGCGCAAGCTCGGCATGGGCATGCACATTCCCTTCGCGTACGGCATGGCGATCTTCGCCTATTTCACCCTGGTGGTGATCCGGCCGGTGCTGATGGGCGCCTGGGGGCACGGCTTCCCCTACGGCATCTGGACGCATCTCGATTGGGTGTCGAACGTCGGCTACCAGTATCTGCACTTCCACTACAACCCGGCGCACATGATCGCGGTGAGCTTCTTCTTCGCCACCACATTCGCGCTGTCGATGCACGCCTCGGTCGTGCTGGCCGCCATCAATCCGGCGCGCGGCGAACCGGTGAAGACCTCCGAGCACGAGAACACCTTCTTCCGTGACGCCATCGGCTATTCGATCGGCACGCTTGGCATCCATCGCCTCGGGCTGTTCATCGCGCTGTCTGCCGGCTTCTGGAGTGCGGTCTGCATCGTCATCAGCGGTCCGTTCTGGACACGCGGCTGGCCCGAATGGTGGGGCTGGTGGCTCAACCTGCCCATCTGGGCGCGGTAAGGGAGGACAGGTCGATGGCTGAATACCTCAATCTCTTTACCCGCGTGCAGGTACGCGGGCCGCTGTATGCGGGCGTGCCGATCGGGCACGACGGTCGATACCGAGGACGCAGCAGCGGCTTCAACTATCTGCTGGGCAAGATCGGCGATGCGCAGATCGGCCCGCTGTACCTTGGCTATCTCGGCGTGCTGTCCCTGGTCTGCGGCTTCATCGCCTTCGAGATTATCGGGCTGAACATGCTGGCCTCGGTGAACTGGAGCCCGATCGAGTTCGTCCGGCGGCTGCCCTGGCTCGCGCTGGAACCCCCATCACCCGCCTATGGACTGCACTTCCCCCCCTTGCGTGAGGGCGGCTGGTGGCTGATGGCAGGCTTCTTCCTGACGATGTCGGTGCTGCTGTGGTGGGCCAGGCTGTATCGCCGCGCACGCCAGCTCGGCCTCGGCACGCATCTGTCCTGGGCCTTCGCCGCGGCAATCTGGCTGTACCTGGTGCTTGGCTTCATCCGCCCGCTGCTGATGGGCAGCTGGTCGGAGGCGGTGCCCTTCGGCATCTTCCCGCATCTGGATTGGACTGCGGCGTTCTCCATCCAGTACGGCAACCTGTTCTACAATCCGTTCCATGCCCTCTCGATCGTCTTCCTCTACGGATCGACGCTGCTGTTCGCGATGCATGGCGCGACCATCCTCGCCGTCAGCCGCTTCGGCGGTGAGCGGGAGGTGGAGCAGGCGGTGGATCGCGGCACCGCGGCCGAGCGCGCCGCGATCTTCTGGCGCTGGACCATGGGCTTCAACGCCACCTTCGAATCCCTGCATCGCTGGGCCTGGTGGTTCGCCGCGCTGTGCCCGATCGCCGGCGGCATCGGCATCCTGCTGACCGGCACGGTGGTCGACAACTGGTACGCCTGGGCGATGCAGCGCGGCTACGCGCCGACCTACCCCTCGATCGCGCCGATCCTTCTCGATCCGGCGCTCAGTGCGGGAGGCACACGATGAAATACCGCTTCCCCCTGGCCCTGGCGGCCCTGATCGCGTCCTTCTTCGGCGTGATCTTCGTCCTGCAGGCCTTCGAACGGCCGCCCGTGCACAGCACGCAGAACGGCTTCCGCGGAACCGGCATGCTCCAGGTCGCCAATCCGCGGAGCGAGGCCGCCCTGTGGGCGCGCAACCAGGTGCCGCCCGCACCGGAAGCCGCCAGCACCGACGGCGACCCGGCTTCCTCGATCTATGAGAATGTTCCCCTGCTGGGGCATCTCAGCATCGAGCAGTTCGGGCGCATCATGCAGGCGATGACCGAATGGGTCTCGCCCGAGGCCGGCTGCAACGGCTGCCATGTCGAGGGCGATTTCGCGTCCAACGCCAACTACCGCAAGCAAGTGGCGCGGCGGATGATCGAGATGGTCCGCCACGTCAACAGCGGCTGGGCCAGCCATGTGCAGCAGACCGGCGTGACCTGCTACACCTGCCATCGTGGTCGCCAGGTGCCCGAGCAGGTGTGGTCGGCCGCCCCCGAGCAGGGCGCGCGCGGCATGGCGGCATCCCCGCGCATGCAGAACCGCGGCGAACCGAGCGTGGGGCTGACATCGCTGCCACATGACCCGTTCACCCACTACCTGTCGGGGGCGGAGAACATCCGGCTGCAGAGCCCCGCGGCGCTGGCCTCCACGGCCCCGCATTCGGTGCAGAACGCCGAATCGGTCTATGGCCTGATGATGAGCATCTCCGGCGCGCTGGGGGTCAATTGCACCTTCTGCCACAACACGCGCGCCTTCTCGGCCTGGAACGAAAGCCACGGCCCGCGTCTGACGGCATGGCACGGGATCCGCATGGTGCGGGACCTGAACAACACCTATGTCGGTCCACTCCGCGACATCCTTCCGGCCGAGCGGCGGGGGCCGATGGGCGATGCCTTGCAGGTCAATTGCGCGACCTGCCACCAGGGCGTGAACCGGCCCCTGTTCGGCGCCGCGATGCTGCGGGACTATCCGGAACTCGCCGCCCCAGCGGCGCGGTGATCGGCGGCTGCCGTCGCGCCTTGCAGGCCTGGCACGGTCCAGGCCTGCAAAGCGCGCGGATTTGGTATAAAACGACACCGGGTCGGCGGCAGCATCGCGCTGGCGCCGCTGGAACGTACCATGAACCGAGTCAATTTCGCGCAGCCCGACATTACGCTCATGCTCGATTGGGAGGGCGTGATCCGGGAGGCTGCGCTGTCGAGCGCCATCCCGACCGAAGAGGTCGGCGACTGGGTTGGCCATCCCTGGACCGATACGGTTGGCGATGCGGGCGGCGATTGGATCAGCCGAATGCTGGATGACGCGCGCAATCGCGGCGTCTCCGCCTTTCGCCAGGTGCGCCAGCGTTTTCCCAGCGGGCTTGAATTGCCCATCGAATACACCACCGTCCGGCTCGGCGCGGGCGCCGGCCTCATCGCCGTCGGCAAGAACCTGCAGGCCGTGGCCGAGCTCCAGTCGCGCCTGATCGCCACCCAGCAGGCGCGCGAGCAGGACTATTGGAAGTTGCGCGAGATCGAGACCCGCTCGCGCCTGCTGTTTGACGCCTCGAACGAAGCGGTGCTGGTGGTCGAGGCCGAATCGCTGCGTGTGATCGAGGCGAACCCGGCGGCGATCCGTGCGCTTGGCCTGGCCCCGGGCTGGGAATTCCTGCGCGAGGTCGCGCCACGCGACGAGGAGGCGTTCCGCGGCATGTTGCGACGTGCGCGCGAACAGGGCCGCGCGCCGGGTATCCTGGTGCATCTCGGCGCCGAGCGGGCCTCCTGGCTGGTGCGCGCAACGCTCATGACGCGCGACCCCGGCCCCGTCTTCCTGCTGCAGCTGGCCAATGCGGGGACCGATACGCAGTCCGCCGCGCGCGGAACGCTGCTGCGGGTCGAGGAAATGCTGGAGCGCCTGCCGGACGCCTTCATCGTGACCGATCAGGACGGCACGGTGCGGCGCGCCAACAAGGCCTTCCTGGAACTGGTCCAGGTCGCCACCGAAGCCGGCGCGCTTGGCCAGTCGGCCGGCCGCTGGCTCGCCCGGCCCGGATCGGGCCTTGGCGTGCTGCTGGCCAGCCTGCACGACCATGGCGAGGTTCGCCTGTTTCCCACCGTCATCACCGGTGAGGTGGGTCTTGAGGCCGAGGTGGAGATCTCGGCCGCAAGCACGGGGATCGGGCCGTCGCGCGCCATCGGCATGGTGATCCGCGATGTCGGTCGCCGTATTGACGATCGCGACGGGCGTTCGCCCCTGCGCGACGCCATCGGCGAGATCGAGAAGGACATCGGCACCACGCCGTTGCCCGCCCTGGTGCGGCGAACGGCAGCCGCGCTGGAACGGCATTGCATCGAGCGCGCGCTGGCGCTGGCCGACGGCAATCGCACCGCGACCGCTGAGTTGCTGGGGCTCAGCCGCCAGAGTCTCTACGCCAAGCTGGGGCGATACGGATTCCACGCCGGCCTCGACGAGGATGCGGAGCAGACAGGGTGACGGAGGCGACCAGGTTGGCGCAGGCCTTCCTGCCGGCCTTCGGTCAGGCCGACCTGTCGAACTGCGAGCGCGAGCAGATCCACCTGGCGGGTTCGATACAGCCGCATGGCGCACTGCTGGTGCTGCGCGAACCGGACCTGGCCGTGGTGCAGGCAAGCGCCAATTGCGCGGCCTTCCTTGGCTGCGACGCGGCCGATGTGACATTCGATCACCTCGGCGACGACCTGGTGGCGCGGATCGTGCCGATGCTCACCGAGCCGATGGATGCGGTGCCGGTCGCCCTGCGCTGCCGGGCCGGACCCGCGGCCATCATCTGCGATGTCCTGGTGCACCGCCCCCCCAGCGGCGGGCTGGTGGTCGAGCTCGAACCCGCCGGCGAGACGGTGGATTTCGCGCGCCAGGTCGAGAAGGCCCTGCAGCGCCTGCTGGCGACCTACACCCTGCCGGCGCTATGCGACGAGGCGGCACGGGTCTTCCGCGACGTCACCGGCTATGACCGCGTGATGATCTATCGCTTCGACGAGGAAGGCCATGGCGAGGTCTTCTCCGAGCAGCGGCGGCAGGACCTCGAGCCGTTCCTAGGCAATCGCTACCCCGCCTCCGACATCCCGCAGATCGCGCGGCGCCTGTATGAGCGCAACCGTGTCAGGGTGCTGATCGACATCAACTACACGCCGGTGCCGTTGGAGCCCCGGATATGCCCGCTGACCGGCGTCGAGCTCGACATGTCGCTGTGCGTGCTGCGCAGCTCGTCGCCCATTCACGTGCAGTATCTGCGGAACATGGGCGTCGCCGCGACGCTGGTTGCCTCCATCATGGTCGGTGGCCGGCTGTGGGGACTGGTGTCCTGCCACCACTATGTGCCGCGCGCCGCGTCCTTCGAAATCCGCGCCGTTTGCGAATTGCTGGCCGAGGCGCTCGGGACGCGCATCGCGGCGTTGGAGAGCTTCGCCCAGGGCCAGGCCGAGATCGCCGTGCGCCGGCTGGAACAGCGCATGGTCGAGGCCATCTCCCGCAAGGGCGACTGGCGCGCCGCGCTGTTCGAGGCCGCCGACGCCCTGCTGGCGCCGGTGGGCGCCACCGGCGCCGCGCTGTTGTTCGAGGGCCAGGTGCAGACCGCGGGCGAAGTGCCCGGTACCGCCGAGCTGCGGGAGATCGGCCGCTGGCTGGATCACCAGCCCCGCGCGCCGGTGACCGCGATCAACGCGCTCGGCCTGCTTGTGCCGTCGCTGGCGAATTTGACGCCGGTGGCAAGCGGGTTGATCGCCGCATCGATATCGACCGCACCGGGCGAATACCTGCTGTGGTTCCGGCCGGAGCGCAAGCGCACGGTGACCTGGGGCGGGGATCCGACGAAGGCTGTCGTGGTCGGCAACAACCCGTCGGACCTGTCGCCGCGCCGATCCTTCGCGCAATGGCGCCAGGTGGTCGAAGGCACCGGGGATCCCTGGACGCCGCGCGACCTGACCGCGGCCCGCATCATCGGCGAGACGGTGACAGATGTGGTGCTGCAGTTCCGCTCGGTGCGGATGCTGATCGCGCAGGACCAGCTGAACCTGGTCCGCGGGCAGGTCCAGGCATCCGACCTGCCGGTGCTGATCTGCGATCCGTCAGGATCCATCCACCTGATGAACGAGGCCTTCGAGCGGCTGCTGCCGGATGCCGCCCGCCCGCTGCCGCGGGAGATGAGCGACCTGCTGCGCTGCTTCACCGACGATGAGCTGATCCAGCGTCGCCTGCGCGACCTGCTTGGCAACCTGCGCAGCTGGCGCGGCGAGGTCCGGCTGAAGGCGCAGAACGGCATGGGCCAGGCGCTGCTGGTGCGTGCCGATCCGGTGTTTTCCGCGCCCGATCGCGTGCTGGGCTTCGTGTTCCTGTTCAACGATCTGACCAAGCGCAAGGAGGCCGACGCGGCGCGCCGGCACTTCCAGGATGGCATCGTCCAGGGCCCGCGCCTGCGCGCCGGTCGCCTCGGGTCGCAGGAAGACCTCGTGTTCCGCACGCTGCTCGCCACGGTGGTGGAGAATGCGCAGCTTGCGGCGCTGGAGATCACCGACGGCGTCGAGCCCGAGCGGATGCCCGAGCTGCTGGAAAGCGTGCGGGCTTCCGTCGCGCGGACGGCGGATGTGCTCGAGGTGCTGATCTGGCACGCGCGCCACCTGTCGCCGAAGCGGCCCTAGGCCTGGACAGGACCATGCCACAGCAGGCCGCGACCGCCGGTGCGCGGGACGATGGCGTGGCCCGCGATGCCTTGCGCCATGCCACCGGCGCCATCCATGAGCGGCTGCACCGGATACCGGCCCTGCGTCGCCTCGCCGGGGGCAGCATCTCGCGCAGCGACTACATCCTTCTGTTGCGTCGGCTCCTCGCCTTTCACCTTGTCATCGAGGATCGGCTGGCGCGAGGGCCGGCCCTGGTCGTCCACGGCATCGATTGTGCTGAACGAAGGCGGTCCGGACAGTTGCTGGACGACCTGGACGCCCTTGGGGCGCCGGCCGGCACCCTGCCGCCACTGTCGTTGGGCGACCTGCCGATACCGACCAGCGCCGGGGCCGCCATCGGCTACCTGTATGTCAGCGAGGGGTCGCGGCTCGGCGGGCTTGCCCTGTCGCGATGCCTCGATGGCGTGTTGCCGCCGGGCGGCGCCGGCGGGCGCAGCTTCCTGCTCGGCTACGGGGCGCACCATGGACGCATGTGGCGCGCCCTGTGCAACGCGATCGAGAGCCTGGGCGCGACCGATGAGGCCCGGAGCGCCATGGTCGCGGCCGCGATGGAGGCATTCCTCGTATTCGAACGCCTTGTGGGGGCCGATGGCGACGAGCAACGCCCGTCATAAGCGGAAACGCCTGTGCGCGCTGTCAGAGCGCACGCCGTTCGCACACATGCACGGAAGCCGCTCCGGCCCCGGGGCTTCAACCAGCCTCTTCACCCGAGCGGGTGACTCGACCTGATCGGGATCCTGCTCTAACCGGCCCGACTGGCCGCGACCTCCCTCGCGGCCCGTCGCCCGCCCAGCAGCGCCCCATGGGCATAGGACGGCGCCTCGGTCGTCGCGGCCTCTCCGGCGAAGAAGATCCGCCCCGCAACCGGCCGCGACAGCGCGGCATGGTCGGCCAGCGATGCCCCGACCGGCAGGAAGGAATAGGCCCCGCGCGCAAAGACATCGCGTGACCAGCGGGTGACGCGCGTATCCACCGGGCGGGGGATGCCGTTGCCGAACATCCGCCGCAGCACGGTCATCGCCAGGTCCACCTGCGCGACGTCCGGCAGCATCTCGATCCGCTGCGCGGCAGACCCGCCGACCAGCGCCACCAGCACCGGCACGCCCAGATGCGGTTGGAGCGAGACGATCTCCGGCGCCACATTGTCGCGCGTGGCGGACAGGCTGCGCAGGTAATGCGCCTCGGCCGGCCAGAATGCGCTTGGGAAGGCCAGCACGATCTTGTTCAGCAGCCCGTTGCCGATGCGCGCGATCGCCCCCTGATGGGCGGCAGGCAGCGGCGGGTCGAAGGCGACGTCGCCGCGCTTGAGCACACCCAGCGGCAGCGTCACCACCACGCGGTCGGCGAAATGGGCCTGGTCGGCGGTTGCCACCACCACGCCGGACCCCACCAGCCGCACCGATCGCACCACCTGGCGCAACCGGATGTCGAGGCCCCGCGCCAGCAGGTCGGTCACGGCGTTGTAGCCCTGGGCGAGGAGGTGGTTTTCCTCCGGGATCTCCCCCTCCCCGCCGAACCAACCCTGGGCGGACACCTCCGCCGCATCGCCCCCGGCATAGCCCGCGACGTAGGCGGACAGCCAGGCGGCGACGCGCTGCTCATAGGGTGTGGCGCGGGTGGTCGGGTCGAGCACCGGCGCCGCCTCGGCCAGCGAGACGTCGCGCGCGCCGCGCCAGGCATGGGGGCTGTCATGGGCGATCAACCGGCCGACCTCGTCGAAGATGGCGGTGGTTTCGGCCTCGGTCAGGCGGCGGCCATCGGCATCGGCCATGACGGAGCGGACGTCATAGGTCGGCATGCGGCGGATGCCGGCCTGGTCGGCGAGCGGGGTGAGCGGATTGCCCTCCGGCCCATGGATCCAGGCGCCGCCCATGTCGAGCCGGACGCCGCGGAAATCGACGGTGTGCAGGCGCCCGCCAGTGCGCGCGCGGGCCTCGAGGACGGTGACGCGGTGGCCGGCATCAGCGAGGTCGCGGGCGCAACCGAGGCCCGACAGGCCGGCGCCGATGACCACGACGTTGAGGGGGCGGTCCGGCGCCCCGGCGCGGGCGGCGGGCGCCGCCGCCGCGGCCAGCACCTGAAGTAGGGCACGGCGGCCGAAGCCCGGCATGGCCATGAACGACATCCTTTCCGTGGATGGCCTGGAGCCTAGGGAGGGTCGGCCCGGCAGCGCAACGGCGGCGGATCACAGGGCGGCCGCCCCGCGCCTTGCGCTGGGGCAAAGGGATCATGCGCGCCGTGCAGGGCGCCATGCGGCGCGCGCCGCGACTCTTCTACGGCGCCGGCCCCATGACGGGACTTGTCCCCAGCCGCCCGGATCAATACATCCCATCCGTCACGAAGCCCCGCCTTGCGCGGGGCACCCCAACCACCCCATCCGCAGCGGCCCTCGCCGCCGGTTCAGCACAGGGGGCGGGCATGGCGCCACATTCGGGCCGTCCCCGCCTGCCGCAGAGGAGAGTACACGGATGAGCAAGGTCATCGGCATCGACCTCGGCACCACGAATTCCTGCGTCGCCATCATGGAAGGCAAGGACGTCAGGGTCATCGAGAACGCCGAGGGTGCCCGCACCACCCCCTCCATGGTCGCCTTCGCCAAGAATGGCGAGCGCCTGGTGGGTCAGTCCGCCAAGCGCCAGGCGGTCACCAACCCCATGGGCACGCTCTATGCGGTGAAGCGCCTGATCGGCCGCCGCTTCGACGACCCGATGGTGCAGAAGGACATCGGCCTCGCGCCCTTCAAGATCACCAAGGCCGCCAATGGCGACGCCTGGGTGGAAGTGGACGGCCAGTCCTACGCGCCGCAGCAGGTCAGCGCGATGGTGCTGACCAAGATGAAGGAGACCGCCGAGGCCTATCTCGGCGAGGCTGTCTCCCAGGCCGTCATCACCGTCCCGGCCTATTTCAACGACGCCCAGCGCCAGGCCACCAAGGAAGCCGGCGCGATCGCCGGCCTCGAGGTGCTGCGCATCATCAATGAGCCGACGGCGGCGGCGCTGGCCTACGGCATGGACCAGAAGAAGGGCGGCACCATCGCGGTCTATGACCTCGGCGGCGGCACCTTCGACGTGTCCGTGCTGGAAATCGGCGACGGCGTGTTCGAGGTGAAGTCCACCAACGGCGACACCTTCCTCGGCGGTGAGGATTTCGACCAGCGCATCATCGACTACCTGGCTGACGAGTTCCGCAAGGAGCAGGGCATCGACCTGCGCGGCGACAAGCTCGCGCTGCAGCGCCTGAAGGAAGCGGCCGAGAAGGCGAAGATCGAGCTGTCTTCCGCCAAGGAGACCGAGGTCAACCTGCCCTTCATCACCGCTGACGCCTCCGGGCCGAAGCACCTGGTGATGAAGCTGACGCGTTCGAAGCTGGAGGCCCTGGTCGACGACCTGATCCAGCGCACCCTTGAGCCCTGCAAGCAGGCGCTGAAGGATGCCGGGCTGACGGCCGGCGAGATCGACGAGGTGATCCTGGTCGGCGGCATGACCCGCATGCCCAAGGTCGTTGAGGCGGTGAAGGCCTTCTTCGGCAAGGAGCCCGCGCGCAACGTCAACCCCGATGAAGTGGTCGCCATCGGCGCCGCGATCCAGGGCGGCGTGCTGAAGGGCGACGTGAAGGACGTCCTGCTGCTCGACGTGACGCCGCTGAGCCTCGGCATCGAGACGCTGGGCGGTGTGTTCACTCGACTGATCGACCGCAACACCACCATCCCGACCAAGAAGTCGCAGGTCTTCTCCACGGCCGACGACAACCAGACCGCGGTGACCATCAAGGTCTACCAGGGTGAGCGGGAGATGGCGGCCGACAACAAGCAGCTCGGCACCTTCGACCTGACGGGCATCCCGCCGGCGCCGCGCGGCGTGCCTCAGGTGGAAGTGACCTTCGACATCGACGCGAACGGCATCGTGTCCGTCAGCGCGAAGGACAAGGCCACCGGCAAGGAGCAGCAGATCCGCATCCAGGCTAAGTCCGGCCTGTCGGATGCCGATATCGAGCGGATGGTGAAGGACGCGGAAGCCAACGCGGAAGCGGACAAGAAGCGCCGCGAGAGCGTCGAGTCGCGCAACCAGCTGGAAGCCCTGGTGCACCAGACCGAGCGCACGCTGAAGGAGAATGGCGACAAGGTCCCGCCGGCCGAGAAGGCCGATGTGGAAGCCGCCGTCACCGAGGCGAAGGCGGCGATGGAGCGCCAGGACGTCGAAGCTATGACCCGCGCCAATGAGCGGCTGGGCCAGGCGGCGATGAAGATGGGCGAGGCGCTGTACAAGGCCCAGGCCGAGGCGCCGGCCGAAGGCGGGCCGGCACCTGGCGCTGCGCCGGGTGCCGGCGGCAGCGACAAGGTCGTGGACGCCGAGTTCGAGGAAGTGGACCCGAACAAGCGCAAGCCGTCCTGATCGGACGATTTGCGACAACCATGAGCAACGCCGCCCGGTTCCAGCAAGGACCGGGCGGCGCCGATTTCGGGACCACCACCGTGACCAGCGCTCACCTATTCACACCCGCGCCGGCCATATCGGCGCGTCATCCCATTCGGAGCACGGCAAGCCGCGCGGCCCGGAACCTTCTCAGGATCGCGGCCACCCGCGATCCGGGATTGCACGGCGCGACCGCGCCCAAACCACCTGCCGCCGCCAGCGCAACAGCGCATGGCGCGAAGGCGAGGTCGGCTGGTGCCGGCCGCCCGCCGTCTGAGGGCCAGCACAATGTCCATGACTAAGCGCGACTACTACGAAGTCCTCGGCGTCGGCCGCGACGCCGACGAGGACGCGCTGAAGAAGGCCTATCGCAAGCTCGCGATGAAGTACCACCCCGACCGCAACCACGGGGACAAGGACGCCGAGCCGCGCTTCAAGGAACTGAACGAGGCCTATGACGTCCTCAAGGACAGCGAGAAGCGCGCCGCCTATGACCGCTTCGGCCACGCTGCCTTCGAACAGGGCGGGCCCGGTGGCGGCGGCGGGTTCCAGGGCGGCCCCTTCGGTGGCGGCGGCTTCGAGGACATCTTCGAGGAGATGTTCGGCCGCTTCGGCGGCGGCGGCCGCGGCGGGCGCGGGGGCGCGACCGGACGTGGCGCCGACCTCCGCACCCAGGTCGAGATCACGCTCGAGGAAGCCTTCGCCGGTTCAAAGACCAATATCCGCATCCCCAGCTCCGTGAGTTGCGAAGCCTGCAAGGGCACGGGCGCCGAGGACGGGTCGTCCTCCGGCGTGCAGACCTGCGGCACCTGCAACGGCCAGGGCAAGGTGCGCGCCCAGCAGGGCTTCTTCCTGATCGAGCGCACCTGCCCGACCTGCGGCGGATCCGGGCGCACCATCAAGAACCCCTGCAAGATCTGCCACGGCGCCGGTCGCGTGCAGCGCGAGCGCAACCTCAACGTCACCATCCCGCCCGGGGTGGAAGACGGCACGCGCATCCGCCTGACGGGTGAGGGGGAGGCAGGGCTGCGCGGTGCGCCGGCCGGCGACCTTTACGTCGATATCGCGGTGAAGCCGCACCCGATCTTCCAGCGGGACGGGTCGAACATCTTCATCCGCGTGCCGCTGCGCATGACGCAGGCCGCACTCGGCGGCCATGTCGAGGTGCCGAGCATCGACGGCGGCCGGGCCCGCGTGACGATACCGGCCGGCAGCCAGACCGGCGACCAGTTCCGGTTGCGGGGTAAGGGATTCTCGGTGCTGCGCTCCGCCGCGCGCGGGGACATGTACGTGCAGGTCAGCGTCGAGACACCGCAGAACCTGACGCCGAAGCAGCGCGAATTGCTGGAGCAATTCGAAACCGAGGCGGTGACGGGCGGCAAGACCAGCCCGGAAAGCGAAGGGTTCTTCGCGAAGGTGAAGGAATTCTGGGACGGGCTGGCGCGGTAGAGTCGAGGGGGCGTCGCCCCCTCGAACTCCCCCACCAGGGGGCTGCGGCCCCCTGGACCGCGGGGCTTTGGCGCCAGGTCGTTGCGGTTTGGCACCTCGGCATCGCAGTCAGGGGGCCGTTGCGGTCAGTCGACGTGACGACGGTCGCGACGCCGATGGGGACCCCCGGCGGGGGAGTGGTCGGGGGGCAGGCGCGCCTGCGCTACCCTCACAGCACGGGCGTCGCCCAGTAGTCATCCACCATGCGGCGACGGTCGGCCCAGCCCTCCTCGATGACCGGTGCGCTCTCCAGCCGCGCCTTGTCGAGCTTCACGACATAGCCGCCGAGGTTGGTGTCGTAGCGCAGCATGTCCCATGGCAGCGGGTAATGCTTGGACCCCAGGCCCAGGAAGCCGCCGAAGGACAGCACGGCGTAGGACACGCGCCCGGTCTGCTTGTCGAGCATCACATCCTCGATGGCGCCGATGTGTTCGGCATCCAGCGAATAGACATCGGTGCCCGACACCTTGCCACCGGCAATCAGGTGCCCGGTGGTCGGCGCGGTCATGTCCTTGGTGGTGGGGCGGGCGTCGCGGCGCGGGTCGAGCGTGTTCATGTGGGATCCTCCTCACGGTGTTGTCGGAGGAAGAACGTGCGCGGGCGCCGCGGGTTGTGCCGGCCGCGGCAACGGCCCATGACAATCCCGAGAGGCCGCGGGCGCCAACGGGCTTTGCCGGCCGCCGCCGCGAACGCGATGATCCTGGCCCACACCGCCAGGTCGCCATCGGGCGACGGCTTCACAGGAAGGGGACAGTCCGTGACCATCCGCATCGGCATTGCCGGCATCGCCGGCCGCATGGGCCGCCTCCTTGCCGAGGAAACCATCGCCGCGGGCGCCGCCCTGGCCGGCGGCACGCTGCGCCCCGGCGCTTCGCTCGACACGCTGCCACCGGGCCTGCCGGTGCTGCCCGACATCGTGGCGCTCTGCGCCGGCGCGGATGTGGTGGTGGACTTCACCCACGCCCATTCCGCCCGCGCCCATGCCTTGGCGGCGGCCGAGACCGGCACGCCCTTGATCCTCGGCTCCTCGGGCCTGTCGGCGACCGATGAGGCGGCCGTCGCCGAGGCCGCGAAGCGCATCCCCATCGTCTATGCCGCGAGCTTCGCCCCGGGCGTTGCCCTGTTCCTCGCCATCGCCGAACGCATGGCGGCTGCCCTTCCGCCCGCCCAGTACGATGCCGAGATCGTCGAGATGCACCATCGCCAGAAGGTCGATGCGCCGTCGGGCACCGCCATCGCCCTGGGTCGGGCCGTCGCGGCCGGGCGCGGCACCACGCTTGAGGAAGCCGGCCGTGAAAGCGGGCGGGACGGGCATTGCGGCGCACGCGGCACCGGCACGGTCGGCTTCGCGGCGCTGCGCGGTGGCCAGGTGATCGGCGAGCACACCTTGCTGTTCGCTGGCGCGTCGGAACACATCAGCCTGACCCACCGCAATTTCGACCGGCGCGTCTACGCCAACGGCGCGGTGCGCGCGGCCCTGTGGGTCAAGGGTCGCGCGCCGGGGCTCTATGGCATGCGCGACGTGCTCGGCATGTAGGGCGGCATCGGCGGCGGCCTCCAAGCCCCCTGGCACCGGCCGCCCTTCGCATCGTTGGAACCCGCTTCTGCATGCCGTCGGGGGCGTCGTGCCCGCGGCACGCGCGGCGGGCAAGCCGGTCCCTCGCCCGGCCGCGCCGACGCTCGCGGCCGCACCGACAATCGCCCGACCGTGGCGATCACGCCCCGGCCATGCCGCGCCCTGAAGCGGCCGCCATCGCATCCGCAAGGCGTTCGTCGAACATCTGCCGTGCCTCCAGCATCGCGTTCGGCAGGGTCTCGGCGATCATGGTCAGCATCTCGCTGCCCGTCGCCTGCAGCTTCTCGGCTGCGCTCCAGCCTTTTTCGGCTTCTCGCTTGGACAGGCCGTACACAAGCGCCTGTCCAAGCCGCAGGACCAGGATGTGTTCCGCAACGTTCAGCGCGATGGCTTCCGCCCGGTCGACCGGCACCGCGCCCGGTGCCGTCGCCGCCAGCGCATCGGCCATCCGCGCGACGCTCGGATAGCAGAGATTGACGTAGACCTGATGCGTCTCGGGATAGAAGCGCGCCGCGCGATAGGTCAGGTTCCGGTCGGCGATCTCGTCCTCGCTGCGCAACAGCAGGAACTCCGGAATCGCTTCCAGATCCTCGAACTCATCAACGGCCGCGCCGTCCACCTCCTGCTTCGGGGGCGGCGTCGTCGCCGCGGGGTCCGCCGCGCGCGCGGCGCCCGCCACGCCGTCCTCGATGCCGCGGACCGGGTCCTTCACCGGCGGCGGCCGGCGCACTTTGAAGCGCTTGCGTGTGATGCCCAACTCGGCGATCAGTTTCTGCAACTGTTCGTTCACATCGCCCAGCAGGTCGAGATCGGGCGACAGGCTCTGCACCAGGTCGCGCACCCAGCCCGGCCTGTGCGCCCGGACCATGGCCGCGAAGTCGTTGAGCCGCACCTGGTCCTGGGCGCCGTTCCGGTAGCGCAGGAACTGCCGGTATCCCTCGGGCCGCACCGGGTATCCCGGGGGCAATTCGATCACCACCGACAGGTGCCGCGCGCCGAAGCTGATGCCGTAGCCCGGCGCTTCCTGGGTCCAGCGCATGCCGGTGCGGAAATCGTAGAACTCATCATCGTGGACCAGGCCAGCGAAGCTGAAATCCGGGCTGAGCCGATCGACGAAGGATGCATTGCGCCCCGGCAGGGACGGGTGCGCCGGATCGTAGCCGAAGCGCGCGACGATCCCGTCGGCCAGTTCGATCGCCTCCCAGCGCGCGTAGCGTTCCTCCATATGGCTGGCGAGCGGCAGGAAGGCGCGCATCCGGACCGCGTTGCTGACATCCGGGCCCAGCATGACCCGCACGCCGCCGCCGATCCGGAAGAAGCGATGCTGCAATTCGCGCAGTACCCACCCCTTCGGCATCCGGGGATTGCCGTCATACGGATCGGCCACCGTATCCTGGTCCGCGCGCTGGCCGAGCAGCGTCACCTCGGTCCAGTCGCGCGACGTATCGCCGCCGGCTTCGCGAACCTGCCGCGTGACATCCAGCACGGCGACCATGGACCCACCCGGACCGTCGTTGCGCAGCACGCGGCCATAGACGCCGCCGCGCTTGCCGATGGTCACCTCGCTGACGATGCCGCCCTTGCAGGACCGGTAGCGCACCCCGAGGTGGTTCGACGGCAGGGTCGCGACCTTGGCCCCCATGCCGAAATTGCGGTCGAGCGCCTGCACCTTGCCGACCGAGGATGCGATGTCGCACATGCTGAACAGCTCGTCCGCATCAAGGCCCGGGCCGGTGTTCCAGAACCGGAGTTTGCGGACCCCATCGACCATCACGGCGGTGATCTCGACCGTCCGCTGCCCGCGTTCGGCCAGGCAGGCAGCCTCAAGTGCATTCTTGACCAGTTCGCGCAGCATCATCGACTTCGGGCAGCGCTCGATCATGCTGGCGACGAGGAAGTCCTCGTCGCCGACACGCAGTTTTGTGATGCCGGTCACGTCAACAAAGCCCCCAATCCAACAGCCGAACGATTTCGCGCGACACGCCCGCCGGCCCCCAAAGGGACCCTCGCGCATCGTTGCTGGTACCGGGGCCTGCGATGGACGGCATCGCAATGTCGGTCCGGCCGCGCGCCGAGGTACCGGGCAGCCCCACAATTCGCCGGGCGCCGCGGCCCCAGGCCCCTGGCGGCATCCCGATCCGGCCGACCCATTGCGGTGTCGTCACGGCGCCGCCCTGCCGCCTGTGGCGCGGCTGCTGGATACCGAGATCCCGCGTCATGGGCAACGTTTCGGCCATTCGGGGCTGGCACCGAACCGGGGCTGCCTTGACCCCGCCACCCCCCCTTGCGATACGCGACCGTCCCGGATCCTCCGGGCGCAAGCCTGCCGGGGCTCCCCGCCGGCACATCCCCCCGCGACAAGAGGCAAACCACGCCATGCGCGATACCGGCGAATATCTCTTCACGTCTGAATCCGTTTCCGAAGGCCATCCGGACAAGGTGGCCGACCGCATCTCGGACACGGTGCTGGACGCCTTCCTGACTGCCGACCCCTATTCGCGGGTGGCCTGCGAGACCCTGGTGACGACCAACCGCGTCGTCCTGGCCGGCGAGGTCCGTGGCCCGGGCTCCGTCACGCCGGAATACCTGATGCACCTGGCGCGCCTCGCGATCCACGACATCGGCTATGAGCAGGAAGGCTTCCACTGGCAGCACGCCGATATCGCCTGCCACCTGCATGCCCAGTCCGCGCACATCGCGCAGGGCGTCGATGCGGCCGGCAACAAGGACGAGGGTGCCGGCGACCAGGGCATCATGTTCGGCTACGCCTGCACCGAGACGCCGGAGCTGATGCCCGCGCCGCTGTACTATGCGCACCTCATCCTGCGCCGGATCAGCGAGATGCGTCGCGCCAACGACGTCGCGGTGAAGGGCCTGCTGCCCGACGCGAAGTCCCAGGTCACGCTGAAGTACATCGACGGCAAGCCGGTCGGCGCGACCTCGATCGTTGTCTCCACCCAGCATGAAGCGGGGATGGAACAGGCCGAGATCAAGCGCCTGCTGCGCCCGATCATCGAAAGCAGCCTGCCCGCCGGCTGGATGTGCCCGGACAACGAGATCTACGTGAACCCGACCGGCCAGTTCGTCATCGGCGGGCCGGACGGCGATTGCGGCTTGACCGGGCGCAAGATCATCGTCGACACCTATGGCGGCGCGGCTCCGCATGGCGGCGGTGCCTTCTCCGGCAAGGACCCGACCAAGGTGGACCGCTCGGCCGCCTATGCCGCGCGCTACGTCGCGAAGAACGTCGTCGCGGCCGGGCTGGCGGACAAGTGCACCATCCAGGTCTCCTACGCGATCGGCGTGTCCAAGCCGCTGTCGGTCTATTTCGACCTGCATGGCACCGGGCGCGACGTCGATGAGGTGAAGCTGGCGAAGGTCATCGACGGGTTGGTGAACCTGTCCCCGCGCGGCATCCGCGAACACCTGCACCTGAACCGCGCGATCTACGTGCCGACCTCCGCCTACGGCCATTTCGGCCGCACGCCGGAAGACGACAAGGGCACCTTCACCTGGGAGAAGACCGACCTGGTGGATGAGCTGAAGCGCGCCTTCGGCCGGTGACCGCCATGGGCGACATGCCGACGGAGGACACCCCGTCGCATCGAGCGCCCTCGCTGACGCCAGAGGGCATCCCCGACCGGCTGTACGGCCGCCGTCGGGGCCACCCTCTGCGCCCGCGGCAGGAAAGGTTGCTCGACCTTGCCCTGCCGCGCCTCCGGTTGACGGCGGCGGAGGCGGCCCATCCGCGTGCCATCTTCCCCGGCGCCGAGGACCTATGGCTTGAAGTGGGCTTCGGCGGCGGCGAACACGCGCTCGCCCTGGCCGCGGCGAATCCCGGCATCGGCCTGATCGCCTCGGAGGTCTTCGAGAACGGGCTGTGTTCGCTGCTGACGCGCATCGTGCCCGAAGGGGCCGAGGCGACTGCCCCGGTGCCCGAACGCCTGCGCCTGTGGCCCGAGGATGCGCGGCACCTCGTCGCGCTGCTGCCCGATGCCGCGCTCGGGCGGCTGTACCTGATGTTCCCCGACCCCTGGCCGAAGGCGCGCCACGCCAAGCGGCGCTTCGTGCATGCCGCCATGCTGCCGCTGGTCGCCCGCGTGCTGCGCGAAGGTGCCGAATGGCGCATCGCCTCCGACGACCCGACCTATCAGGCCTGGGTCGAGGAGGTGTTCGCAGACCAGCCCTGCTTCGCCCTGCAATCCGTGGTCACGGAGCGCGGCGCCGATTGGCACCCGACGCGGTATGAGGCGAAGGCGATCCGCGAGGGTCGCAAGCCGCGGTATTGGACCTTCGTCAGGACCGACGCGCCATGCAGCTGAATGACGCCGCCGCGCTGGTGACAGGGGCCGGCTCCGGCCTCGGCGCCGCGACGGCCGAGGCGCTGGCCGCCGCCGGTGCCCGCGTGGTCGCGATGGATCTGAACGCCGAAGGTCTTGCCGCGCTGGCCGCGCGCTGCGGTGCCACGCCCATCGCCGGCGACGTCGCCAGCCAAACCGATGTCGCGGCTGCGCTGGAAGCCGCTGCCGGCCTCGGCCCGCTGCGGCTGGTGGTGAATTGCGCGGGCATCGCGCCCGCCGCGCGCGTGGTCGGCCGCAACGGCGCGCATGACCTTGCCCTGTTCGAGCGCACCATCCGCGTCAACCTGGTTGGCACCTTCAACGTGCTGCGGCTGGCCGCGCAACGGATGCAGCCGCTGGACCCCACGGCGCCGGACAATGAGCGCGGGGTCATCATCAACACCGCCTCCATCGCCGCCGAGGACGGGCAGATCGGCCAATGCGCCTATGCCGCGTCCAAGGCAGGGGTGATGGGGCTGACATTGCCGGCCGCGCGGGAACTGGCGAAATCCGGCATCCGCGTCGTCACCATCGCGCCCGGGCTGTTCGAGACGCCGATGCTGGCGGGCTTGCCGGATTCGGCGCAGGCCGCGATCCGTGCGCTGCCGCCGTTCCCCGCACGGCTCGGCAAGCCGGAGGAATTCGCGCGGATGGTGCTGGCGATCTGTGCCAATCCGCTGCTGAACGGCACCACGCTGAGGCTCGATTCGGCGCTGCGCCTGCCGCCCTAAGAAGCCTAGGCCCGCCCGCCGATTCTTCCCCCCGCGCCTCTCGCGCCGCTATAGACAGCGGGCAGTCCTTCTTCATCGGACCAGCTTAAGGCCCTTGCACCAACGATGCGTCATCCTGCGGAACCTTATGCGCCAAAGGTCGTGCGCTGGAGCTTCACGAAGGCTTTTTTCTTTTGCTGCATCTATCTTTTGACGTTGCTGATCTCCCTAGTCATGCTGTTGGGCTTATTTCACGGCCAGCCCAGCCTTCTTGTTTTCTTCGGTGTTTTTCCCACCGCCGCATGCCTGCTCATCGTATCTCTCGGGTTCTTTCTGTTCACGGGGTTGTTTTTCGGCAAGGTGTTCTTCCGCGGCTACAAAGTTTATATTTCCCCCGACTATCAATCAGTGAGCGATACTGGCGGCAATCTCTACACCGCCGGCGCGCATGAACCCATCCTCTACGTCGGCAAGCCTGGTGCCGACGTCGCCTTTTTCCCCGAATACGCGCATCGAGGCGGCACGTCTTCCACGATTGTGACGATCCGCCCCGGCACGTTATCGCCCTTGAGGCGATTGCTCACCCTCAGCACCGCGCGGGGGTTGGTGCTGCCGCTTCTCTTCGTCCGAGACCGTGGCCGCATCGTCCGTGGCCTGCAGGGCCATCGACCCTGATCATCACGCCGCGGCGGCGCATCTGCATCGCCAGCCGCACGACCGGCGGCACGCTACACGCTTGTCGCGTCCGCGCGTCGACGTCATCCTGCCGCCAACACTCGACGCCAGGGGTTCACACGGCTTCACGCAGCGGAGGACCCCGCCTTGCATCGCCGTGACCTTTTCGCAGGCGCCGCCGCGCTCGCCGCCGCTCCCCTTGCGCCTGCTACTGCCCTGCCCGCCCCGTCCGGCACGCTGCGCGTCGGCATGACCGCGGGCGACATTCCGCTGACCACCGGCCAGCCCAACCAGGGCGCCGAAGGCAACCGGTTCCTCGGCATCACGCTGTACGACCCGCTGGTCGCCTGGGACCTGTCGAGATCCGACCGCGCCGCGACATTGAAGCCGGGCCTCGCCGAACGCTGGACGGTGGACGATGCGACCAGGAAGGTCTGGACCTTCAACCTGCGTCCCGGCGTGCGCTTCCATGACGGCAGCAGCTTCGACGCGAATGCCGTCGCCTGGAACCTTGCCAAACTGCTCGATCGCGACGCGCCGCATTTCGACCGCCAGCAGGCCGCGCAAGCCGGGCTCTACGTCAGCAACATCGCGCGCTGGCAGGTCAGGGACGCGCGCACCATCGAGATCGAGACCAGGACTCCCGATGCCGTGTTTCCCTACAACATGGCGAACGTCTTCTATTCCTCCCCGGCGCGGTATGCCGAGGTCGGCAACAACTGGGACCGCTTCGCCGAGCGCCCCTCCGGCACCGGCCCTTATATCGGCGACCGCTTCGTGCCACGGCAGCGGCTGGAGGCCTTACGCAACGGTGAATACTGGGACCCCGCGCGCCGCCCGCAGCATGAACGCCTGGTGCTGCTGCCGATCCCGGATTCACTGACACGCGTGTCCGCCCTGCTGTCCAACCAGGTGGATTTCATCGAGGCGCCGCCACCCGATGCCGCTGCGCGCATCCGCGCGGCCGGCCATAGCGTCGTCACCAACGCCTATCCGCATATCTGGTGCCACCAGCTCTCCTTCATGCCGGACAGCCCGTTCCGCGACCTGCGTGTGCGCCAGGCGGCGAACATGGCGATCGACCGGGCTGCGATGGTGGGGCTGCTCGGTGGCCTCGCCCTGCCGGCGAAGGGCCAGGTGAATGAAGGCCATCCGTGGTTCGGCCGGCCGACGGTGGACCTGTCCTACGATCCCGCCCGCGCGCGGCGCCTGCTCGCCGAGGCCGGCTTCGGCCCGAACAACCGGGTGAAGACGAAATTCATCATCGCGCCGTCGGGCTCCGGCCAGATGCAGCCGCTGCCGATGAATGAGCTGCTGCAGCAGAACTACCGCGAGGTTGGCATCGACCTGGAGTTCGAGGTGATGGACTGGGAAGCCCTTCGCGGCCGCCGGCGTGCCGGCGCCGCCGCGCCCGAGAATCGTGGCCTCCACGCGATCAACAATTCCTGGGCCTTCTGGGATCCGGATATCGGCCTGCTGGGCCCGTCCATCAGCAAGCCCGCTGGCGGATCCGGCTTCAACTGGGGCGAATTCTCCGATGCGCGCGCCGACGAACTGGGCCGGCGCGCACGACAGACCTTCGATCCGGCGGCGCAGGACGCCATTCTGGCCGAATTGCACGGCCATCTGGTCGACCAGGCGATGTGGATCTGGGTGGTGCACGACGTGAACCCGCGCGGCCTGTCGCGGCGGCTGTCGAACTTCACCCAGGCGCAGTCATGGTATCAGGACCTGACGCCGATCCGGGTCGCTTAGAGCAGATCGCGTTCAGATGGACTCATCTGGACGCGTGAAGATGCTCTCAAAACAATGGGCTGGAGCATGTGGCGTGAGCGCATGCGAACACTGCATGCTCCAGAGCAGATCGCGTTCAGGTGGAATCACCTGATCGGGTGAAGATGCTCGAAAGAACACTGGCTGGAGCCGCTGCCGTGAGCCAAGGCGAGCGGGAGCGGCTCCAGAATGCTTTTCGGTCACACCGGATCGGCGCCGGTCCATCAGCGCTGGTCTGGCGCCTGATCCGCGAAGGCGAGATCGCCGGAGCGGTGGATCGGCTGCTCGACACGATCCAGGGCTGCAGGTTGGACGGGCAAGGCCCTTCCTACCCGTCGCAACCCCATCCCTGCGCTTACGGGCTGTTGCCCCACCGCCCCGGGCATTGCGTGGCCGGGCGAGAAGGCCAGCAGAGGCCGTGCCCCCTCCGGCCTTCAGCGTCGGCCGGCGCCACCGTCAGGACCCGTCTGCGCGCCGCGACAACCGTTCCAAGCCCTCCGCTGCCATGACGCAGTGCCGCCCGATCTCGTCGAGCGCCGGCACGGTTTCGATGCCCGGCGGCGCTGGCAGGTTGGGCTGCCCCGCCGCCACGGCTGCGCCGGCCGCATCGAACCAGCCGCGCCATGCCTGACCCGCGGCGCGATCCACTCGATCGGTCGTCAGCCGCAGCGATGCGATACGCCCCCCGGCGCGCCGTATCGCGGCATCGACGCCGAGCGCTGCGCCCAGCGCCGCGCTGCCGCTGCGGCCCTGTTCCAGCAGCGTGCGTTGCAGCAGGTCCTCGGCGAGGGCGCTCGTCTGGCCGACGGTCCTGCGCACCTCCAGCATCGCCACCTCATCCGCCTCACCCCGCAACTGGGCGACGGCCAGGCCGGCGTACCGGAGCACGGTCGCCAACGCGACGCGCAGGGCGGCTTCCAACCGCGCGCCCGCCCAATCGGGCCACAGCAGCACCGAGCAGATCAGCGCCAGTGCCCCACCGGCCAGGGTGTAGAAGGCGCGTTGCGCCGCGACGCGCAGCGCCTCGGCCTGGCCCGGGTGGTCGATCTCCAGCAGGACGACGACGACCGCGGACACGCCGGCGACGAAGATGCCGAAGCTCACGCGGCGCAGCGCCGCGGTCGGCACCGCCAGGGCAAGGACGGCCAGCGCCATCGCCATCGGCGACGGCAGCAGCATCGCGATGCCGGCGCCGACCATCGCGCCGAGCAGGGTCCCGCCGATCCGCTCCGCCGCCCGTGCCATGGTGGTCGCGACATCGGGCTGCAGCGTCACCAGCAGGGCGATGGTCAGCCAGTAGTCGTGTTCGGCCGGCCAGAGGAGCATCGCGGCGATGCCGGCCGCCGCCGCGACGGCAACCCGCAGCGCGTGGCGCAGCAACAGTGCGTCGCGGCGCAGTTGTGCGCCGATGGCCCGCCAGCCACCGGCCGCCGTGGCGATAGACGTGTCGCGCCAGGAAGCGGCCTGGGCGGGTGCCGCATCCAGCCCTTCAAGCAGCCGCGCGACGATCGGGCGCAGCGCCGCACAGCCTGGCGCCGCGGCCGCTTGGGCCAGCAGCGCGACCTGGGGGGCGAACCCAACCGCCCGGTTCGTCGCCGGGTCCTGCGCCAAGTCGCGCAGCAACGGCCCCAGCGCTTCAAGCAGCCGCGCCGCCGCGGCACGGGTCGGTGGCGCCTCATCCTGTTCCAGCACATCCCCCAGGGCGACCAGCGCGTCGAAGGCCTGTTCCGCCGCCTCCAATCGCTGCCAGGACGGGTCGAGCCGCCAGGCGGCATCCCGCAGTTCGGCGGCCTGGGCCAGGATGCGGCCGCGTGCATCCTCGAGCACCAGGCGCACGTCGCGCCGGTGCTGCCGCGCATGGCGCACCCAGTCGGCGGTTGCGCCCGCCGGCGTCGCCACCATGGCGCGCAGGTCGTCGTTGAGCCGCCCCAGTGCCAGCCAGCAACCGGCCACCGCGCCGCGCGATGTCTGGAACGGATGGATGCGCCACAGCAGCGCGGTCAGCAGCATTGCCCACAGGGCGCCGGCCAGGAACAGCGCGCCGGCGATACCGGCCGCGGGCAGGTCCGTCAGCGCAGATCGCAGCGCCAGCACCAGCACCACCGAGAGCAGCGTGCCGAGTTGCACCCCACCCGGCCCCAGCACCCGCAACAGCGACAAGGCGAAGACGACGGCCGCACCCAGCACCACCATCACCGGCAGCGGCAGCACGGCGAGCAACACGCCGAAGCCCATGGTGATCGCCGCCCCGATGCCGCCGAACAGCAACTGCGCACGCAGCCGGACCCGCAACGGCCCGCCCGGATCGACCAGGCAGGCGAGCCAGGCCGCCAGTGCCGCCCAGACCAACCCCGGCAGATGCACCCATTCGGCGAGCACGATCACCGAGGCGATGGCGAGGCCGCTGCGCAGCCCCTCCGGCAGGTTCAGCAGCCGCGGATCGATGCTGAAGGTGGCCGGCAGGCCGGCGCCCGGGTGTGGCGTCAAGGCGGGCCGGCTGTCACGCGTGGCGCGTCATCCCGCTTCGGCGGCGCCGGCCGCCGGTTGTGCGGCGGCACGCGGCTTGGGCGGCGGCAACCGCCACAGCAGGAACAGCATGATGCCCATCGCCGGCAGCGCCGCCACCGTGGTCAGCACGAAGAAGGCCGGCCATCCCATGGCCTCGGCCAGCCAGCCGGAACTCGCACCCAGGGTGCGCAGCGGCACCGCGGCCAGCGACGACAGCAGCGCATATTGCGTCGCCGTGAAGGACCGGCTGGTCAGCGCGGACAGGTAGGTGACGAAGGCGGCATCGGCCAGGCCGTCGGTGAAGTTCTCCACCCCCACCTGGGCGAACAGCATGCGCAGGTCGTGCCCGGCATAAAACAGCGCCACATACATCAGGTTGGACAGCATCTGCGTCATGCCGGTCAGGATCAGTGCCCGCCCGGTGCCGATCCGCGCCACCAGCCAGCCCCCGGCCAGCGCCCCCCCCAGTGTCGCGAACAGACCGAACACCGAGGAGACGGAGGCGACTTCCAACCGGCTGAAGCCGAGCTCGCGGTAGAAGGGCGCGGTCATGATGCCGGCCAGCGCCTCGCCCAGCTTGAACAGGGCGACGAAGGCGAGGATGGCGAACCAGTAGCGGCGCCTGAGGAAATCGGCGAAGG
The DNA here is from genome assembly GCF_039839775.1 of Roseomonas sp. CAU 1739. Lineage (NCBI taxonomy): Bacteria > Pseudomonadati > Pseudomonadota > Alphaproteobacteria > Acetobacterales > Roseomonadaceae > Roseomonas > Roseomonas sp. CAU 1739. Next base: position 83,685 of record NZ_JBDOQQ010000002.1, on the reverse strand, counting down.
GGTCGACGATCGCCGCGCGCAGCCGCGCCGCCCAGCCGCCGGTCGGCTCGGCCGGCGCGCGGCCGGGTTCCGGGGCGGCCAGCACCGCGGCGAAGCCGACGCCGATCATCGCCGCGCACATCGCGAAGGCAAAGGCCCAGCCGCCGAATTCCGCCATGCCGAAGGCCCCGGCACCGGAGGCCAGCAGCGCCCCGCGATACCCCCAGACATAGCAGGCGAGACCGTAGCCCTGTTCCCGTTCAGGCAATGATTCGATGCGGAAGGCATCGATCACGATGTCCTGGCTGGCCGATAGGAAGGCGACCGCGACTGCGATTGCCACCGTGGTCGTGGCATCCACCGCCGGGTTGGTCAGGCCGAGGGCGAGGATGGCCAGGGCCAGCGCCGGCTGGATGGTGGCCAGCCAGCCGCGCCGCCGGCCAAGGCCGCGAAAGGCCGGCGGCGCCACATGGTCGAGCACCGGCGCCCAGACGAATTTCAGCGAATAGGCCAGGCCGATCAGCGCCGTCAGCCCGATCGCCGTCAGCGAGATCTGCGATTCAGACATCCACTGCCGCAGCGTGAAGGCGGTCAGCGGCAGCGGTACCCCGGCCGAGAAGCCGAGGGCGAGCAGGATCAGGAAGCGCCGGTCGCGCCAGTCGGGCAGGGCCGAGTCGGACATCGCCGCAGGCTGGCAGAACCCAGGTCACACGACCAGCGCGGCAGGCTTGCTCCGGCGGGCCTGTGCCGCGCAGTATTGCATCGGCAATGAACCGTCAGGGGGCGGCATGAACGAGTTGATCGCGCGCGTGAAGGGCATGATCCTGGCCCCTGCGGATGAATGGCGAGCCATCCAGCGCGAGCCGGTGGAACTGGTGCCGCTGTTCACCCGCTACGTGATGATCCTGGCCGCGATCCCAGCCGTGGCGGGCTTTCTGCTCCTGGTGGTCTGGGCGCCTGTCCACGCCTTCACCGGTGCGGTGGTGGGCTACATCCTGTCGCTGGTCAGCGTCTTCGTGACCGCGAAGATCATCGAGATCCTGGCCCCGAATTTTGGCGGCCCGCAGGATGCCGATGCGGCGCTGAAGCTTGCCGCCTTCTCTCCAACTGCAGCCTGGGTCGCGGGTGCGGCGATCATCGTGCCGATCCTGGGTTGGCTGGTCGCCCTGATCGGCGGGTTCTATGCGCTCTACACGCTGTATCTCGGCGTGCCGATCGTGATGCGCGTGCCACAGGAAAAGGCGCTGACCTTCACCCTGGCGGTCATCGGCGTGGCGATCGTGGTCAACATCGCGGTCCGGCTGCTGACCGGCATCATTGTCTGACGGCAGTGGCGCGGGGCACCGACCCGCGCCGCCATGCGCAGGGCACCGTGCGGCTTCTCGCTCATCGGCGGGCTTTGGCGCGCATCCGGTGCATCGCGCGCCCAGGGGTCGTGCGGAAGCCTGCGGCGCCGGCGCGCACAGGACGATGCCGCGGGGATCGTCGATCCCCGCGGCACGCCACGCCACGCCACGCTTTGGCCGGCGGGCCGGCCGCCAACGGCGCGGCCGCCGGGCCGCCTGATTCAGCGGCCCTCGACCTGCGCCGTCTCCTCCGGCCACAGCGTCCGGGACAGGATGCCCGCGACCACCGCGCCGGCGATCGGCGCCACCCAGAACAGCCAGAGCTGCTGCAGCGCCCAGCCGCCGACGAACAGCGCCGGGCCCGTGCTGCGCGCCGGGTTCACCGAGGTCTGGGTGACCGGGATGCTGATCAGGTGGATCAGCGTCAGCCCCAGCCCGATGGCGATCGGCGCGAAACCCGCCGGCGCCTTGCCATGCGTGGATCCCAGGATGATCAGTAGGAAGAAGAAGGTCATCACGACCTCGCTCACCAGCCCGGCCTGCAGCGAGAACTTGCCCAGCGAATGGTCGCCGTACCCATTGGCCGCGAAGCCGCCCAGTTCGAAGCCCGGCTTGCCGCTGGCGATGACGTACAGAATGCCGGCCGCGGCAATGGCGCCGAGCACCTGCACGATGATGTAGGGCACTGCTTCCCCGGCCGGGAAGCGCCCGCCTGCCACCAGCCCGATCGTCACGGCCGGATTGAGATGGCATCCGGACACGTGCCCGATGGCATAGGCCATGGTGAGGACAGTCAGCCCGAACGCGAAGGAAATGCCGAGCAGCCCGATCCCATAGTCCGGAAAGGCCCCCGCCAGAACGGCCGAGCCGCACCCCCCGAGCACCAGCCAAAGTGTGCCGAGGAATTCGGCAGTCAGTTTGCGTGACATGCAATCTACTCCCCACTTTCTTGTCGTGCGCACGGAGATGCCTCCGTGACCGGCACGCTAGCGCAACTGTTGGGAAGCGCCAGCAGGGATCATTTCGGAACAACCTGGCATCTGGACCGGCAGGCGCCGCTCGGCGGTGTCCGAAGGCCGCGCCCGGCGGGCGCCGATCGTCTCGACCGACCACTGCGCGGCGTGAAGGCGCGCCTGCCACGGGCGGGCGAACATCGTCACCCGGCCCGGATCGGCCCATGTGGACGGGCTCCGACGCACGCTGCGTCCACCGGCGCTCACGACGTCTGCCCAAAGTGCGGTCTGACAGGCACGCTCACGCGTTCGCATGATGCGATCCGAAGGAAATCCGTTCTAACGCTCGGAAATCCGCCCATCCAAGGCGATCGCGCTGCCGCGGCCCGCGGCGATCACCTCGGCCACCGCTTCTTCCACCAGCACGCCGCCGTCATAGGGGTCGAGCGCGCGCTCGCGGAACATGCCGTAGCCATCGCCGCCGCGGCGCATGAAGTCGTTGGTCGCCACGCGATAGACCCGACCCGGGTCGAGTGCGACGAAGCCGCTGCCCTGCGCGACCTCGGCCGCGCGCACCCGGTTGCCCGGCGGCGCGGTCGGGTCCCACGCGAAACGGATGCCGGCCACCTGCGGGAAGCGCCCCGCCGTGCCCGCCCCCTGCGACAGTCCGGATTCGAGCGCTGCCAGCACATCCGCCCCGCGCAAACCCATGGTCGCGACGGTATTTCCGAAGGGCAGGGTGGTCAGCACGTCGCCATAGGTCACCTGGCCGCCCGGCAGCCCGGCGCGCAGCCCGCCGCCATTGGTGATGGCAATCTCGGCGCCCGGCGCGCGGGCCAGGATCGCCTCCGCCACCAGGTTGCCGAGCAGGCATTCGCCCCGCCGGCATTCCACATTGCCCATCGCTTCCGGCAGCGTGCCGACTGGGCGGCGGCGCGTCTCGGCCAGCGGCCGGGCGAATTCGGCGACCATGGCGGCAACGCGGGCATCCTCGGGGAAGTCAGCCCCGATCGGGGCGCAGGCGCCGCCAAAGGCGGCGATCCGCCCATCCGTCGCGACATCCAGGTCGAGCATGCCGAGGAACCGCCCATAGGCGCCGGTCTGCACGATGCGCACCGCGCGGTCCGGCCCGTCCACCAGAACCGGAAAGGGGCCGTCGGCATCGGGTTCATTGGCCAGCAGCGTGTGCGTGTGCCCGCCCACGATCACGTCCAGCCCCGCAACCTGCGCCGCCATCCGGCGGTCCACGTCGTAGCCCAGATGCGACAGCAGCACGATGGTCGCCGGGCCGGTGGCGCGGATCTCGGCGATGGCGCGGGCGGCCGCCTCGGCCGGGTCGGTGAAGCGCAGGTTGCGTCCCGGGGAGGACAGCAGCGGCGTCTCCGGCGTCGTCACGCCGATGAAGGCAATCCGCGCGCCGCCGCGGGTGGTGTCCCACCACGGCCGGGTGCGGCCTGCCAATGCGGGTTCCGCGCGCGTGTCGATATTGGCCGCCAGGATCGGGAAATCCGCGCCGGCGATGAAGCGCGCCAGGTTCTCCGCCCCATTGTCGAATTCGTGGTTGCCCAGCGTCATCGCCTCGCAGCCCCAGGCCTTCATCACGGCGAGTTCGGCGGCACCGCGATGCTGCGTATAGAACAGGCTGCCCATGAACTCGTCGCCGGCATCGACCGCGACGACGCCGCGCCCGGCCGCGGCGGCTTCCGCCTTCGCTGCGCCGATTGCACCCGCCAGTCGCGCCGAACCGCCCAGGCAGGGATCGTTCGTCCGACAGGCGGCGCCGGTCGCGCGCACCACCGGTTCATGCCGGGAGTGGAAGTCGTTCACATGCACCAGCCGCAGCCTGTGCGCGGCCTGGGCCAGGGCAGTTCGCAGCGTCGGCGCGGCCAGCGCGGCGCCAAGCAGGAGACGGCGGGAAAGCAACATGGTCATGCCTCGTCGGAGCCCGTGAACGATGTCCGGCAGAACCGGACTGCCGGGCGGCAGGATGCACCGATCCGCATTGCGACAAACAGTGTCTGGATGCCGCGCTGCCGCAATCCTGCCGCGTCCTTTGTCGATTGTGCCTTGTCCCATGGTCCTGCCGGGTTCAAACCGACCGGGATCGATCTCTGTTGCAATCGAGGCCCGGACGCGATGCAGGTCTACCTGCCGATCGCCGAAATGAGTGTGGATGGCCTGCTGCTGCTGGGCATCGGCTTCGGCGTGGGATGGCTGTCGGGGCTGTTCGGCGTGGGTGGCGGATTCCTGCTGACGCCGATCCTCATCCTGATCGGCATTCCTTCACCCGTCGCGGTCGCCTCCGGGGCGAACCAGACGCTGGGCGCCTCGGTGTCCGGCCTGATGGCGCAATGGCGGCGCGGCAATGTCGATGCGCGGATGGGCTCGGTGCTGCTGGTCGGCGGCTTCATCGGGTCCGCGCTCGGCGTGCAGCTGTTCGCCATCCTGCGCAAGGCCGGCCAGGTCGATCTCGCGGTTGCCATCTTCTATGTCGTCATCCTTGGCACCGTCGGCCTGCTGATGGTGCGCGAGAGCGTGCGCGCCATACTGCGCCGGCGGCGCACCGGCGCCGCCGCGGTGAAGGCGCATGAGCACACCTGGCTGCATGGCCTGCCCTTCAAGATGCGCTTCCGCAAGTCGCGGCTGTACATCTCGGTCATCCCGCCGCTGCTGGTCGGCCTGGGCATCGGCGTGCTGTCGGCGGTGATGGGCGTGGGCGGCGGCTTCATGTTGGTGCCCGCCATGATCTACCTGCTGGGGATGCCGACCTCGGTGGTGATCGGCACCTCGCTGTTCCAGGTGGTGTTCGTCTCGGCCAACGTCACGCTGCTGCAGGCGGTGCAGGTGGGCAGCGTGGACATCGTGCTGACGCTGCTGCTGCTGGCCGGCGGCGTGGTGGGTGCACAGTTCGGCGCCGCCATGGGCACCAAGCTGCGCGGGGAGGAAACGCGCGCCCTGCTCGGCCTGCTGGTGCTCTCCGTCGCCCTCGGGCTGCTTTATGACCTGGTGCGCACGCCGGACAGCCTGTTCACCATCGGGCCGGTGCCGTGATCGCCGCGGCGGTGCGCGGGCTGTTGCTGCTGCTCGCCCTGGCCGGCGCGGCCCGCGCCCAGGCCCCCGCCACGCCGGCGGCCGCGGCGAACACGCCACAGCTGACCGCCGACCTGTCGACCGACCGGGTCGAGATCACCACCGGCTTCACCGGGTCCTCGGTCATGGTGTTCGGCGCCACCGAGCGCCTCATCGGCGCCCAGGCGGGGGAGGATGTGGTCGTTCTCGCCTGGGGTCCGCCGCAGGCGACCGTGGTGCGGCGCAAGGTCAATGTGCTGGGCTTCTGGCTCAACGGACCCTCGGCGGTGTTCCGCCAGGTGCCGGGCTTCTACGCCATCGCCGCCACCCGGCCGGTGTGGGAGATTCTGCCCGAGGATGTCCGCCGCACCGCGCGGCTGGGGCTGGATGCCCTGCCGCTTGCGGCCAGCGGCAGCCAGGCGCCGGCCTTTCGCGCCGCCCTGCTCGACCTGAAGCAGCATGACGGGCGCTGGCAGGAATACGCCGCCCCCGTGACCCTGGCTGGCGGGCGGCTGTTCAGCGCCCGCATCTCCTTTCCCGACACGGTGCAGACCGGGGATTACCGGATCGAGGTGCTGCTGGTGCGCGACCAGCGCATCATCGCCCGGCAGGAGTTGTTCCTGCGCGTCGACCGGGTCGGTACCGCGGCCTCGATCGCCTACGTCGCGCGCACCGCGCCGGTGGTCTATGGTGTCGTCTGCATCGTGCTGGCCGCCCTCGCGGGTTGGCTGGGCAGCGTGATGTTCCGCCGGAACTGAGGTCCGCCATGCCCGGAAGCGAGGAAGCCGCCGCCGCCATCACCGCCGACAAGCGGGATCGCATCTTCCTGGTGGTGGTCGATGATAGCCCCGAGCGCGCCATCGCCATGCGCTACGCCTGCCTGCGCGCCCGCAAGGGCGGCGGTCGCGTCGCGCTGCTGCGGGTGATCGAACCGGTCGGCCTGGTCGAATGGGCCGGGGTCGGCGTCATGATGCAGGAGGAACGGCGGGAGGAGGCTGAGAAGATGCTCTCGGCCCTCGCCGCCGAGGTGAACGAGATCACCGGCGGCTTTCCCATACTGATCATCCGCGAGGGCGACGGGCGCGACGAACTGCTCAAGCTGCTCGAGGAGGATCCGCGCATCTCCATCCTGGTGCTGGCGATGGCACCGGGCGGCGGCGGCCCCGGACCGTTGATCACGGCGCTGACCGGGCGGTATTCCAGCCGCCTGACCGTGCCGATGACGCTGGTGCCCGGCACGCTGGACAACAGGGAACTGGAACGGATCACGTAGTGTTCTGCGATCCGACGGTGGTGGATGCCCCCGGCGCGGTCGCGAACCAAGGCGCGGATTCAACCCGAAGGCTTCACGCCTGCCTCGCCGCGGCCTTCGCGGGAAACGCCTGGTCGTGACCGTGGCCCCGGGCTCCCAGGTTCAGTGCCGGGAGCCGCATCGGACAGCCTGCCATGGCCTGAGCGCCGGTACGGGGCGCGCCGATCCATGCGACGCCTGGCGCGCGCCGGGACTCCAATGGTTGCGCCCCGGCCCATTCCGGACCACATAGGTCGGGTATGCGGTTCACATGCGGAACACCACCATGTTCATCGAGACAGAAGCGACCCCCAACCCCGCCACGCTGAAGTTCCTGCCCGGGCGCGACGTGCTCGGCAGCCGGGGCACCGCGGATTTCACCGCCCCGGCCGACGCCGCCGGACGATCCCCCCTGGCCGAGCGCGTGTTCCTGGTGGGCGATGTCGCCCGCGTCTTCCTTGGCGCGGACTTCGTGACCGTCACGAAGGCGGACGACGCCGAATGGACCATGCTGCGCCCCCGCGTCCTGGGCGCCATCATGGAACATTTCCTGTCCGGCATGCCGGTGCTGGAGGATGGCGAGGCCGCCGGCGAACACGGTGAGGATTTCGATCCGGTGGACCAGGAAGTCGTCGCGCAGATCAAGGAATTGCTCGACACCCGCGTCCGCCCCGCCGTTGCCGGGGATGGCGGCGACATCGTGTTCCGCGGCTTCCGCGAAGGTATTGTCCGCCTGCACATGCAGGGCGCCTGTTCCGGCTGCCCGTCCTCCCGCGCGACGCTCAAGCACGGGGTCGAGAACATGCTGCGTCACTATGTTCCGGAAGTGGTCGCGGTGGAGCAGGTGGAGGCCTGACCCGATCTTCGGCGGTCGCTGTGGGCAATCGTTGATCGAGCCGCGGCCCGTGGGCGCCGCCTGGACACAGACGAGCCGGCAATCGCGGCCACGAACCACCACGCTCGCTCCCTGGGCGACCAAGTCGTGGCCGGGCCAGGTTGCGCTGGTCATCGGCCTTCGGGCTCCGGGCATTCAGCGCCGCCTCATGACCGTCATTCGCCTTGTTGATCACCGCGATTGATCGGCCCCCCTGGCGGGCTTGCGGCGCGCGGGCATATGCATGTCCATCGACTTCGACGCATTCGACACCTTCCCAGACCAGGACATCCCCATGGCCCACGAGACGATCGACGCCGCCGCACTCGACCAATTGTTCCGCGAGGCGCGGACGCAGAACAAGTGGCAGGACCGCGCTGTGCCGGATGCCAAGCTGCATGAACTCTACGACCTGCTGAAATTCGCGCCGACCAGCGCCAATGCCTCCCCCGCGCGGTTCGTCTTCGTGCGCACCCCGGAAGGCAAGGCGAAGCTCAAGGAAGCGCTGTCCGCCGGCAACATGGAAAAGACCATGAACGCGCCGGTCACGGTCATCGTGTCCTATGACCTCGACTTCCACGACAAGCTGCCGGTGCTGTTCCCGCACGCGCCGGATGCAAAGTCCTGGTTCACCTCCAGCCCGTCCTTCGCCGAGCAGACCGCCTTCCGCAACGGCTCGCTGCAGGGCGCCTACCTGATCCTGGCGGCGCGCGCGGTCGGTCTCGATGCCGGTCCGATGAGCGGCTTCAACAATGCCAAGGTGGATGAGCTGTTCTTCGCCGGCACGCGCTGGAAGTCGAACTTCCTGGTCAATCTGGGCTATGGCGACCCGTCCGGCCTGTTCCCGCGCAGCCCGCGCCTGGCCTTCGAGGAAGCCGCCCGCTTCGAATGAGGCAGCCGGGCCGCGCCGGCCCGAAATGCTTCACGGCCTGATCGGCGGCATGCTTGAACTTGGCGCCGGTCGGCCCGATCCTCAGGCGGTCCGACTTCTTCGGCAGGGACGCGCAGCATGTCTCGACGCCTCATGACCGCCGCCGCCGCTCTGATCGGCCTGATCGCCGCATCCGGCATGGCGACCGCCCAGAAGGCCACGGCCAGCGACCGGCCGGCCGTCATGCCCTTCGGCGCGGTTGGCGCCGATGGCGCGGCCGCGATCGGCGCCGGCCTGCGGCTGTTCCCGACGACCGGCGCCGCGGTCCTTGCCCCGGCCGCACCCACCCCCGCCGCGGTGCCATCCGCCCCGACGCCCACCGCCCCGGCGGCACCGGCCATCGTGAAGCCGGTTGGCGCGACCGGGCCTGTGATGCCGGGCGGCAAGCCTGCCGCCTTGCCACCGTCAGGGCAGGCGGCGCCGCCGGCGCTCAGCCCGACCGCCTTCACGCCCAGCCCCGCCGTCACTGCCCGGGTGCGCCAGCAGGCGCTGGCCTCGGCGCTGCCGACCAGCCCCAACCCGGATGCGCTGCGCGCCGCCGTGAATTCGGGCCGGCCGTGGCAAGAGTTCGACCAATTGCTGCGGCAGCACGGTTACGACCCGCGCGATCTGGCCGACGTGGTCGCCGCCTTCTACCTCATCGCCTGGGAGGTCGCGACGGGTGGCGACGCGCTGGCCCAGCCGGCCGGGATCGCGGCGGTGCGTGGCCAGGCGCGGCAGATGCTCTCCGGCAATCCGGCCATGGCACGCCTGAGCGAAGCCGAACGCCAGGCGACAGCCGAGACGCTCGCCTTCCACGCCATGGCCATCGCGGCGCGCCACCAGGATCTGCGCAACGCCGGTGCCGGTCCGCAGGTGATCGCCTACCGCACCGAAGTCGCCGAGGCGGTGGCGCAGTGGCAGGGGATCGACCTGCGCCGCTTCGCACTCACCCCGACCGGCTTCCAGGAACGGTAGCACCCGCCGGGCTTGCCGGCCCGGGTCTGTCCAGCCGTCGCCAGGGCGGTGGCGCTGCCTCCGGGAGTTTGCCCCGGCTGATGCGATCCGGCCCATCGACCCATCGCGGCCAACGCGGCCTGCGGGGTACCTTCCGCGCGGAATCGCACGGATCTCATCTCCTGGCCTCTCTGTAGCAACCTTTCCGATGACACGGCGTTGATATCGCGACCGGACAAACGGAACAGGATCGGTTCTGCATCGACGCGCCGGCGATCTTGAGCCGGACGAAGCTCCAAGGCGGCACTGTTCGTCGGCAGGAACCACCCTTTTCCTGCTGTCCGGACAGTCATTGAAGGACTGGATGCTTCGTGCGCCTGTTCAATGTCTGACAAACAAAGGAGGACATCATGAAGATTTCATCGATTCGTCTTGCCCTACTCGGCCTCGGACTGGCCGCGGCGCCGGCATTGGCGCAGACCTACGGCTCGGCGGTGCAGACCGCCCCGCTGCCGGTCGTACCAGTCCAGGCGGCACCACAGACCGGATTTGCGGCCCCGATGACGCCCGCGCCGGGTGTCGCCGCCGCTCCGGGCACGGTCTACAGCCCCACCGTCGCCACCGCGCCGGCCTATGCGCCCACGGTGCCGCCGGTCGGCGCCGCGGCCACCGTGCACAACGCCCCCGGCGTGGGGGAGGCGCTGCGCGTCGGTCCCGCCCCGATGCCGGTCGCGCCCGTCTATGCCGCGCCGGTCATGCCGGCCCCGGCTCAGGCGGTCCCCCCGAACCCGGCCCTGCCCATGCAGGGCGAGGTCCTCAACGGCGGTGACCGGACCGCCGCGGTCGCGGATACCGTGGCGCCGACGGCCTCCCCGGTCGCCCTGCTCGGCCAGGCCGAACAGGCCGCGCGCCAGGGCCGCCTGCCGCTCGCCAGCGAATTGGTGGAACGGGCCGAGAGCCTTCTCCTGACGCGCTCCACCATCGCGGGGACCGAAACGGTCCCGGTCCGTGACGGTGCGGTGGCCCGGATGGCGCAGGCGCGGGTTGCCCTTGGGCGCGGCGACGTGAACACCGCCACGGCCCTGATGGCCGAAGCGGCCAGCATGACCCGTACCCTGGGCATGTGACGGGAGCCACGCGCCGGCGTCACCCCCCCAAAGCGTCCGGCGCGTCCTGTCGCTCAGGCGGCCCGCGGCAACTCCCCCCGCCGCGGGCCGCCATGCGCCTCCGACAACGGAGGCCCTCGGCTTTTTTCCTCGCTTTCCTGCAATGACGCCCCTATGTGTGCGCCGCACAATCCGCCGACCGAAGGCTGCGCCGCCCGCCCACGACCGGGGCAGGAGCGCGGTTTGCCGCGTGGCGCCCGACACAGGAGGCCGCGATGAGCGCTGCCCATATCCGCAACGTGGCCATCATCGCCCACGTCGACCATGGCAAGACCACGCTGGTGGACCAGCTGCTGAAGCAGGCCGGCGCCTTCCGCGCCAACCAGCATGTTGCCGAGCGCGCGCTCGACCGCAACGACCTGGAACGCGAGCGCGGCATCACCATCCTGGCGAAGTCGACCGCCGTGGAATGGAAGGGCGTGAAGATCAACATCGTGGACACGCCCGGCCACGCCGATTTCGGCGGTGAGGTGGAGCGCATCCTGTCGATGGTCGATGGCGCCATCGTGCTGTGCGACGCGGCCGAAGGCCCGCTGCCGCAGACCAAGTTCGTGCTGACCAAGGCGCTGGCCCGCGGCATCAAGCCGATCGTCGTCATCAACAAGGTCGACCGCCAGGACGCCCGTGCACATGAAGTGCATGACGAGGTGTTCGATCTGTTCGCCGCCCTCGGCGCGACCGATGAGCAGCTCGATTTCCACACCCTGTTCGCCTCGGGCCGCCAGGGCTGGGCCGATACGTCGATGGAAGGTCCGCGCAAGGACCTCTCGGCGATGTTCGACCTGATCCTGTCGCATGTGCCCGCGCCGGTCGTCGATTTCGACGCGCCCTTCGCGATGAACGCCGCGATCCTGGAGAGCGACAACTTCCTCGGTCGCATCCTGACCGGGCGCGTTGCACAGGGCGTCGCGCGCCTGAACATGCCCGTGCGTGTGCTACGCCAGGATGGCTCGGTGGTCGAATCCGGCCGCCTGACCAAGCTGATGACCTTCTCCGGCCTCGATCGCGTGCCGGTTGATGAGGTGCGTGCGGGCGACATCATCGCCATCGCCGGCCTGTCCGAGGCCACCATCCCCGACACCATCGCCGCGCCGGAAGTGACCGAGCCGCTGCATGCGATCCCGGTCGATCCGCCGACGCTCGCGATGACCTTCCGCATCAATGACGGCCCGCTTGGCGGGCGCGAGGGAAAGAAGGTTACCTCGCGCCAGATCCGCGACCGCCTGATGAAGGAGACCGAGGGCAACGTCGCCATCAAGGTGAAGGTGTCCGAGGAAGTGGACGCCTTCGAGGTGGCCGGCCGCGGCGAACTCCAGCTCGGCGTGCTGATCGAGCAGATGCGCCGCGAGGGCTTCGAGCTGACGATCGGCCGTCCGCGCGTGCTGACGCGCGACAATCCCGAGACGGGCGAGAAGGAAGAGCCCTACGAGGAATGCCTGATCGACGTGGACGAGACCTATTCCGGCGTCGTCGTCGAGAAGATGTCGATCCGCAAGGGCATGATGCAGGACATGCGGCCGTCCGGCGGCGGCAAGGTGCGCCTGACCTTCAACATCCCCTCGCGCGGGCTGATCGGCTACCACGGCGAATTCCTGACCGACACGCGTGGCACCGGCATCATGAATCGCCTGTTCCTGGGCTATCAGCCCTGGGCCGGCGTGATCGAAGGGCGCCGCAACGGCTCGCTGATCTCCAATTCCGATGGCGAGGCGATCCAATACGCGCTGTTCTACTTGCAGGAACGCGGCACGCTGTTCGTGAACCCCGGCGACAAGGTCTATGTCGGCCTGATCCTCGGTGAGAATTCGCGCGACAACGACCTCGACGTGAATCCGATCAAGGAAAAGAAGCTCACCAACATCCGTGCCGCCGGCAAGGATGAGGCGCTGCTGCTGATCCCGCCCCGGCGCATGTCGCTGGAACAGGCGATCGCCTACATCGAGGATGACGAGCTGGTGGAGGTGACGCCGGGCGCGGTGCGGCTGCGCAAGCGCTACCTCGATCCGCATGAGCGCAAGAAGCATGCGCGCCGGGCGGAATCCGAGGCAGCGTGATTCGCCCTGGCGGGACCGAACGTCCCGCCACGTGCCGATCCCGTATCGCACGGGCCTGGGCCACCGGGCGCGAACGGACCGGGGAGGGCGTCACCCTCCCCGTGTCGCATTCAACAGACGAACACTGAATCCGCGTCCGTCACGCCCTGCAGGACCACCGCGCCCTGCAGGACATGCGCGTCCCCGCCGCCGCTGGCGTCATAGACCAGCAGCAGGTCGCCGCCCTGGTCATCGACCGCGAAACGGCCATTGCCGATCTGGTCGCCGCGGATGAAGGCGTATTCGCCATCCGCCAGTTCCAGGTGCTGCTGCCCTGGCAGGATTCCATCGAGGCCGATGGGGTCGCTCGCTTCATGCTGCGCATTGATGCGCAGGCGCTCGCCGGCGGTGTAGTCGGTGATCTCGTCCATCACGCCGACGATGATGTCGCCCTGGCTGACCACGCCGGTGCCGGGTGCGGGAGGCAACCCCGGATGGTGGTCACCGCCGCCGTCGTTGATCACGCGCAGGTCGCTGCGGTTGCTCAGCACGAAGGTGTCGGGGCCGTGGCCGCCGGTCAGCACATTGCCCTCGCCGACCTCGCCGAAGCCGCCACGGCTGGTGCTGACCAGGCGATCGGCGCCATTACCGCCATCCAGCAGGTTGCCCACGCCGGTGGCGACCAGACAGTCCACGCCGTTGCCGCCATACACCCGGTTGTCGTCCCCGATGACGCGGAGGTCGTCCTTTCCGTTGCCGCCATCGACGGTGTTGCAGTCACCGCACACAACCAGCACGTCCTGGCCATTGCCGCCGGAGACGAGGTTGTGATCGCCCTCGGTGCGGATGCTGTCGTCGCCATTGCCGCCATACACGCGGCTTCCGTCGTGCCAGCCGGCTTCGTCCCGGGAGTCGAAGTCGTCGCTGTGATTGGTCAGCGTGAAGCTGTGATTGGTCGGCTTGCCGCTCGGCATTGTTCCACTCCTCCGCATTGTTCGGCCAGGCGTTGGGGGTACGCCGGCCGTTGTCACTGTCGGTGCGCCGTCGGTCGAGCGGGTAAGACCGGGCCCGTGCGACAGGCGGTGGAACAGGCACACTATGCCCGGGGCGAGCGGAGCGTGAAGGGAATCCTTCGTCGCTTTGGCGAACGCATGCCCGATCGTCGCCGGATGGATCTACGGCTGGCACCGCCCGCGGCCCGGCGCCCGGATCCACCCGCTGGGAGCGGCCACGCCGTCGGATTGTCTCGCATGGCGATACGCCTTCATGCTAAGTGCATATCGCCATGTCTGCCTTTGCCCTCGACGCCCTCGCGCCCGACCTGATTGCCGCCGTGCGCGCCGGCCTGCCGGTCTCCGCCGTGGATGAGGCGCTGTCGTCCGGCCGTGTCAGCGCCGCTGAGCTCGACAGGCTTGCCATCCCCCGCAAGACCCTGGCCCACCGGCGCGCCAAGGGTCGCCTGACGCCCGACCAGTCCGACCGCCTGCTGCGCGTCCTGCGCATCATCGCGGAGGCGGAGGCGACCTTCGCCGACCGCATCCGCGCCGGTCTGTGGCTGCGCCGCCCGACCACGGCGATGGGTGGGGAAGCCCCGCTCGACCTGCTGGACACCGAGATCGGCGCCCGCCAGGTGGAGACCCTTCTCGGCCGCATCGCCCATGGGATCGCCGCCTGATAACCGCCTGGCGGCTCTGCCGGCGCCCCTTCGCCGATCTGTCGGGCGAGGGCGCGCGCCGCTTCGGCGGCCGCTGGAACAGCCCCGGCCGGGCCATGGTCTATGCCGCCGACCATCCGGCGCTGGCGGTGCTGGAAGTGCGGGTCCATCTCGACCTGCCGGCCGAGTTGCTGCCGGCCGACTACGTGCTGATGCGCCTCGCGCTGCCGGACCCTGTCGAGACGCTGCCGGCCCTGCCCGTCGACCCGCGCGCGGCCGGCGATGCCTGGCTGGCCGAGGCCCGCGCGCCGGTGCTGCGCGTGCCATCGGTGCTGGTGCCAGCAGCATCGAACCTGTTGCTCAACCCGGCGCATCCTGCGGCCGCGTCGGCGCGGATCGACGCAATCGACGCCTTCGCCTTCGACCCCCGCCTGTGGCTCGGTGCGACCTGACATGCCGGCAGCGCCCCCCACGGGGTCCCGCAGCGATCGCCCTGCGCAACGTGCCACCGCAACCGTTGCCGGACCTAAGGCAATGCAGCCTGATCCGGTGCTTCATCGTCGGATCGGATCCGGATCTACCCCACCGGCCGCCATGCCGCGGCCTGCGCCCCGATCTCACCCAGGCGGTCGGCGAAGGGCACTGACCGCCGCCCCTGCAACAGCCCCTGCAGCCGCGGCAGCGTCGAGCGGCGGTTGAGCCACAGCATCAGGCTGGCGACAGCACCGACATCGGGCCGTCGCGCGAGCCGTGCCGCCGTATCGAGGTCGTAGGGGTGGCAATACGACCAGAGCGCGCCGCCTTCCCCCTTCGCCGCCCAGTCCCGCGACAGCGCGCGCAGCCGCCACGCTGGCAGCCAGCGCAAGTACATCCCGCCCAGGAAGGGCAATGCCAGCGGCCCGAACCGCCCGAGCGGCACGGGCAATTCCAGCAGCCCCGCCGCCCAGCGGAACGGCCGCGCCGGTGCGCCCGGCCAGCCCGCCAGCGGGTTGCGCGCCGGCAGCAGGGAGGAGGAATAGGCGAAGCCGAGTTCCGCCAGCACCGCCGGCGCCCAGCCCGCCGCCGGCGTCAGGGAAAAGAAGGGAGCCCGGTAGCCGATCGGCGCCTGTCCCACCAGGTCGCCCAGCCGCGCCCGCGCCGCCGCCATCCCGGCGCGGAAGGCCGCCGGCCCCTCGGCCGCCAGGTGGCGATGGGCGTGGCCGTGGGAGGCAATCTCATGCCCACGCCGCGCGATCTCGCGCACCAGGGCCGGGTCGGCACGCGTGACGTCGTCGAGCACGAAGAAGGTCCCGCGCGACCCGGTCGCCTCCAGAAGGTCGAGCAGGCGGCGCGTGGGCGCGGCCGCGCCGCCGCCGCCGGGATGCGACTCGACGTCCACGGTGAAGGTGAACAGCGTGGGCAGCGACGCGAAACCCCGCGCGGCCCTGTCCGTCGCCCTTGTTCGGCCGCTTTCGCATTGATAGGTATGGCGTCCGGGACTGGGCTGCATGGTGATGGACGTCGCCGTCATGCCCTTCCCCGTCAAGGCCATCGGCATGGCTGGCGGCATATCCCGGGTGACACGGTGACGCGCGGCGGGAGGCCAAGCTTGACGACAACCTTCTCCTTGGAAGCGGAGGTCGCGCGCCTGATCGTCGAGGCGCTGCACCTCGAGATCGCGGCGGAGGAGATCGACCCCGAGGCTCCGCTGTTCGGCGAAGGACTTGGCCTCGATTCCATCGATGCGCTCGAGATCGCGCTGGCCGTGTCGCGCCGCTATGGCTTCCAGCTGCGCTCCGACGATGAGCGGAACCATCGCATCTTCGCCTCGCTGCGCGCGCTGGCCGCCCATGTCGAGAAGAACCGGGCGGCGGCCTGATCGCCATGGCAGCCCTGACGCTGACCAGCCGCGGACCGCAGGAGGTGATCTTCCACCGCGGCACGGTGCCGGTCACGACCGCGCGTTTCCTGGCGGATGTCGCGGCGCTGGCCGCGCGCCTGCCGGCGGAAGGGCCGGTGCTGAATTTCTGCGCCGACCGCTATTTCGCGCTGGTCGCCTTCGCGGCGGCACTGTCGCGCGGGCAGGTGACGCTGCTCTCGGCTGACCGCTCGGCCCCGCGCCTGGCCGATATCGCGCGCGGCCATGGCGCGCGCTATGCCCTGTCCGACACCGATGCCGCGCTGCCCGTGCCGGTGCTGCGGCCCGACGCCCCGCCGGGCGAGGCCGCGCCGAACCCGCTGATCGCGGCAGACGCCGTGGCGGCGATCGGCTTCACCTCTGGCAGCACCGGGCAGCCGCGACCGCATGCAAAGTCCTGGGCATCGCTGGTGGCCGGGGCGCGAGCGGCGGCCGAACGCTTCGGCGTGACCGGGGCGACGAGCATCCTCGGCACCGTGCCGGCGCAGCACATGTATGGCTTCGAAACGACGTTGATGATGCCGCTGCATGGCGGCGGGGCGGGCCATGCGGGGACGGTCTTCTATCCCTCCGACATCGCCGAGGCGCTGGCCGGGCTGCCGGCGCCGCGCCTGCTGGTGACGACGCCGCTGCAGATGCGCGCGCTGCTCGGCAGCCAGGTTCCGTTGCCGCCGATTGTCGGCGTGATCTCCGCCACCGCCCCGCTGGCGGCGCAGATGGCGGCCGAGGCCGAGGCCGCGTGGGCCGCGCCGGTGCGTGAGATCTACGGCGCCACCGAGGCCGGTTCGATCGCTTCCCGACGCACACTCGATGGCGAGGCCTGGGAGCCCTATCCGGGCATGCGCTTCGAGATCGACGAGATGGGTGCGCGCGTTACCGTGCCGGGTCTGCCGGCGCCGGTGCCCCTGTCGGACCGGCTGGAATGGGTCGGCGAGGGCCGTTTCCGGCTCGACGGGCGGCTGGCGGACATGGTCAAGCTCGCCGGCAAGCGGGCTTCGCTGGCGGGGCTGACGCGCATCCTGACGGCGATCGAGGGCGTCGAGGACGGCATCTTCGTCGCCCCCGACGACCTCGACGTGAACCCGCGCGCGCGGCTCGCCGCAGCCGTCGTGGCACCGGGCCTGAGCGCGGCGGCGGTGGTCGATGCGCTGCGGGCGAAGGTCGAGCCGGCCTTCCTGCCGCGGCCGGTGGTGATGCTGGCTGCGCTGCCGCGCGACGCGGTGGGCAAGGTCAGCCGCGGTGCCATCGCGGCGCTCGCCTGGACGCGGTAAGGCTGGGACGGCGATCGGCGAGGGGAGCCCGGCGGGCGCCGCTCCTACAGAAACGCCTCGTCCACCGGCACGCGCAGCGTCTCCGCCAGGCGGTTCGTCTCCGCGGCCATCCCCAGCACGGCGAGCAATTCGCCATGCATCTCCGCCGTCATCCCCTTCGCCCGCGCCGCCGCGGTATGGGACGCGATGCAATAGGTGCACCCCGCCGCCGCCGAGGCCGCGAGGTACAGCATCTCCTTGACCAGCGGGTCGAGCGCACCTGGCGCCATCACCTGCTTCAGGCTGTCCCAGGTGCGCGCCAAGGTCGGCGGATGGACGGCAATCGCCTTCCAGAAATTGTTCACATCGGCGACGCCGCGCGTCGCCTTGATGTCGTCGAACACCGCCCGGACCTCGGGCGGCGCTTCGTCGTGGGACACCAGCGGGGTCATGCGCGTCGTTCTCCGCAAGGCTGGCGGATTGCCGCTCAGGCGCCCTCGGCGGGGGCGGCCAATTCCAGCCGGTAGCCGCCGGTTTCCGTCACCAGGATGCGCGTCTCGGCCGGGTTCGGCTCGATCTTCTGGCGCAGCCGGTAGATGTGTGTCTCCAGCGTATGGGTGGTGACGTTGCTGTTGTATCCCCAGACCTCGTTCAGCAGGATCTGCCGCGGCACCGGCTTGCCGCCGGCGCGGTACAGGAACTTCAGGATCGCCGCCTCCTTCTCGGTCAGGCGGAGACGCTTGCCGTTGGCCTGGTCATGAAGCTGCTTGGCGGCCGGCCGGAACAGATACGGTCCGACCTGGAAGATCGCATCCTCGCTGCTGTCATAGACGCGCAGCTGCACCCGGATGCGCGCCAGAAGTTCCGCCAGGCGGAACGGCTTGGCGATATAGTCGTTCGCCCCCGCATCGAGGCCGCTGACGATGTCCGCCTCACTGTCCGACCCGGTCAGCATGATGATCGGCATGCGGAAGCCGCCCCGGCGGATCCGCACGCAGAAATCCCGCCCATTGCCGTCCGGCAGCGTCAGGTCCAGCAGCATCAGGTCGAAATGCGTGCCCGGGGTGGCGAGTAGTCCTTCCGCATCCGCCAAGCGCCCAACCACCACGGGCTCAAATTCACCATCCAGAGCCAATTGGTCCATGAGGGTGCTGGCCAATGCAGCATCATCCTCAACGATGAGAACAGGACGCGGCCCTGCCATGCCAGTATATCCCCTCGTCTGTTGCCGTCTGCGTCGCCCCCCGGCGAAACGGACCAGTATTGCTCGACGTATGAACCGCTGACGGCGGTTGTGCCAGCACCCAGGGCGCCAGCCGCGCGAAATCGCTAACCTGTGATTGCGACTTCACGGATCTGGACGCGTTGGCCAAACGTACCACATCCAATGTCAGAGTGCCGCCCTCGGCGCGCCATATTCCGGGCGCGCCATCGGATAAACGATGGAACGCCCTTCATGACGCCACCCGGCAGCCTTGCCACCGAGCCTCCGTCGGATGTGACGGCGGATCCGCGCGTGCCGGGCCTGCGGCAGGTCCATCGTGCCATGGCGGAACTGCGCCGCGGGACCCCCGTCCTGCTGCGCGGCCGCGACGCCTGCCTGGTCGTTGCCGCGGCCGAGACGGTGGGCGCCCTCGGCCTGGCCGAACTCACCCATGCCGCCCGCCAGCCCGCCGTCCTGCTGCTCGCCCCGGTGCGTGCCGCCGCCGTGCTGCAGCGCCCCGTACCGCACGCACCTGACGACGACGGCGCGGTCGCGCTGCGCCTGCCGCCCAGCCTGACGGCGCCCGAAACCCTGCGCAGCCTGGCCGACCCCACCGCCGAGCGCCTGCTGCCGGAACTGCCCGAACGCGTGACGGTGCCGCCGCTCGCCCAGGCGGCGATCGCGCTGGCCAAGCTCGGCCGACTGCTGCCCGCCTTGGTCGCCGCCCCGGCCACCGAGGCTGCCGCGGCGCGGCTGTCCCTGCTCAGCGTCGATGCCGCCGACATCCTCGACTACCCCGCCACCGCCGCGACCTCCCTGACCCGCGTCGCCGAGGCTCGCGTCCCGCTCGAGGACGCACCCGAGGCCCGCATCATCGCCTTCCGCGCCGCCGAGGGCGGCATCGAGCACCTGGCCATCCTGATCGGCACGCCAGAGAAGACCGCGGCCGAAGGCGGCGCGCCCCTGGTGCGCGCCCATTCCGAATGCTTCACCGGCGACCTGCTGGGCAGCCTGCGCTGCGACTGCGGCCCGCAGCTGCGTGGTGCGCTGGCGCGCATGGCACAGGACCCCGCCGGCGGCGTGCTGCTGTATCTGGCACAGGAAGGCCGGGGCATCGGCCTGGTGAACAAGCTGCGCGCCTACACCCTGCAGGATGGCGGGCTCGACACGCTCGATGCCAACCGCGCCCTTGGCTATGGCGCCGATGAGCGCAACTTCCTCGTTGCCGCCACCATGCTGCGCGCGGTCGGTGTCGAGCGCGTCCGCCTGCTCACCAACAATCCCGACAAGATCGCCGGCCTGACCGCCTGCGGCATCGATGTCCTGGGCCGCGAAGCCCACGCCTTCGACCCCAACGGCGTGAATGACGGCTACCTGAAGACCAAGGCGTTGCGCTTCGGCCACCTGTTGCCGGAGTGAGCACCACCGCCCGCGTCACCGCGGATGGCCTGCTGCGCTTCCAGGGCGAAACCCTGCGTTGCGCCCTGGGCGCCGCCGGCATCCGCGCCGCCAAGCAGGAAGGCGACAGCGCCACCCCGACCGGCCTGATGCCGATCCGCCGCGTGTTCTGGCGCGCCGATCGCGGCCCCCGCCCGTCCACCACCCTGCCCGCCGAACCGATCGCCCCGGACGATGGCTGGTGCGACGACCCCACCCACCGCGACTACAATACCCGCATCCGCCTGCCCCACCCTGGCCGCCACGAAACCCTGTGGCGGGATGACGGGGTCTACGACGTGATCGCCGTGCTCGGCTGGAACGACGCCCCCGTGCTGCGCGGGCGCGGCAGCGCGATCTTCCTGCACATCGCGCGTGCCGACCTGGCGCCGACGGAAGGGTGCGTCGCCCTGCCGGAGGCAGCGCTGCGGCGGTTGCTGGCGGCGGGGATGGCGGCGGTCGAGATCATCGGCTGACGCCATTGGAGGGGCGCCGCCCCTCCAAACCACCCCGCCAAAGGCCAGGGGGCCTTTGGAATGCCGGTACATGGCGCCTGGCCCGGCTGCCAGCCGGTCAGGCGGAACACGCCCTTGCGCACACCGCGCGTTGGGTCGAATCAGGGCACACGCGGTGCCCGGCACCACGGAATCGGCATTCCAAAGGCCCCCTGGCCTTTGGTGGGGTGAGGTCCGGAGAGGGGCAAAGCCCCTCTCCGGCTGCGAGGACTGCGTGAAGATCTGCGAACTTACCAATGTCGATTTCTCGCTGCGCCACTTCCTGCTGCCGCTGATGCGGGGCCTGCGCGACCGTGGCCATGAGGTGGTGGGCGTCTGCGCCGAAGGCCCGCTGCTTGAAATCCCCCGCGCCGAGGGCTTCCGCATCGAGGCCATGCCGCTGGCCCGCAGCCTGAACCCCATCCCCCAGGCGCGTGCCTTCCACGCGCTGTACGACTTCTTCCGGCGCGAGAAATTCGACCTGGTCCACGCCCACATGCCGATCAGCGGGCTGCTCGCGCGCCTGGCCGCCAAGGCCGCCGGCGTGCCGCACATCGCCTATACCTGCCACGGCTTCCTGTTCAATCAGCCCGGCCCATGGTGGCGGCGCACGCTTTCGCTGCACCTCGAACGCCTGGGCGGCCGCATGACCGATGTGTTCCTGACGGTCAGCGAGGAAGAAGCCGCCGACGCCCGCCGCCTGCGCATCCACCCGCGCGCCACCGCCGTGCTGAACGGCCGCAGCCCGGCCATCTTCCACCCCGACCCGGTGGCCCGCGCGTCGATCCGCGCGGAACTGGGCGCAGCGGAAGACGATTGTGTCATCATCGCCGTCTCCCGCCTGGTGCGGCACAAGGGCCACCCCGAATTGCTGCGCGCCATGGAAACCACACCGGGCAATGCCGTGCTGTGGGTGGTGGGTGAACGGCTCGCCTCCGACCATGGCGAGGACCTTGAACCGCATTTCGCGCGCGCCGCGGCGGCGCTCGGGCCGCGGCGGCTGAAGCGCCTGGGCTACCGGCACGACATCGCGGCGATCCTGGCGGCGTCGGACGTGTTCTGCCTGCCCTCGCATTTCGAGGGCCTGCCCATGTCGATCATCGAGGCCATGCTGACCGGCCTGCCGGTGGTCGCGACCGACATCCGCGGCCCGCGCGAACAGGTGCGGGACGGGCAGACCGGCTACCTGGTACCGCCGATGGCCGATGCGCCGTTGGCGCAGGCGCTGTCGCGGCTGGCCGAGGACCCGGCGCAGCGGGGGCGCATGGGCGCGGCCGGGCGGGCGTTGGCACTGGACCGGTTCGATGAGGCGCGGGTGGTCGGGCGGACGATGGATCTGCTGGGGGCCTGATACCGGGGCGGCGAGGGGTCGCCCCGCGTCGCCGCGCCATCGCGGTTCGGCTTCGCGCGCGGCCGCCCGGCCCACCCCGCGCGCCGGTCCGGGGCGCCAAAGATCGGGGCGCGGGCCACCGGGCCTCGTGCCGCCGGCCTCAGCCCTTCACCAGCGCCTTCAGGTCGGCCTGCGGCCGCGCCCCGAAATGGGCGATCGCCTCCGCTGCGGCAATCGACGCCCAGCGCCCGCACGCGGCCAGCTCGTGCCCCGCCGTCAGCGCGGCGAGGAAACCCGCGGCATAGGCATCGCCGGCCCCGGTCGTGTCGACAACCTTGGTCGGTTCGGCGGCGACCTCATGTGCCGTCGTCGCGGTCAGGACCAGGCTGCCCTTCTCGCTGCGCGTCAGGGCGGCCAAGCCGACCTCGGACTGCGCGATGGTCGCCGCCGCCTCGAAATTGTCGGTCTGGTACAGCGCGCAGATCTCGGCCTCATTGGCGAACAGGATGTCGGCCTCGTCGCGGACGAAGGCGCGGAAGGCGTCGCGGTGGCGCTCGACGCAGAACGGGTCCGACAGGGTGATGGCAACCTTCCGCCCGGCGGCATGGGCGATGCGCGCGGCGGCGCGGAAGGCGGCCTGCGCGGCCGGCGGGTCGAACAGATAGCCTTCGAGGTAGGTCACCTGCGCCGCGGCGATCGAGGCTTCATCCAGGTCGGCCTCCCCGAAGGTGACGCAGGCGCCGAGGAAGGTGTTCATCGTCCGCTGCCCGTCCGGCGTCACCAGGATCAGGCAGCGCGCGGTCGGTGCGCCGCCCACCAGCGGCGCGGTGGGGAAATGCACCCCGGCGGCGGTGATGTCGTGACGGAACACCTGGCCCAGCCCGTCATCCGCCACCTTGCCGAGATAGCCGACCTTCGCACCCAGCGCGGCGGCGACGGCGCAGGTATTGGCGGCCGATCCGCCGCTGCTTTCCACGCCGGGACCCATGTCGCCATAGATACGTTCGGCTTCCGCCGGCCCGATCAGCGCCATGCCGCCCTTGGCCATGCCGTGGCGGGCGAGGAAGGCGTCCTCGGAGCGCGCCAGCACGTCCACGATCGCGTTGCCGATGCCGAGGATGTCGAGAGCGTGGGTCGTCATGCGCAGCACTCCGGTTTCGCGTCGATCGCGGGATAGCGGCGGCCGAGGCCGGCGGCAACCGCGCCTGGACGGAACAGCCCGCACGGTCGCCGCGCGGTGCAGGCGTACCTGGCGCAACCTGGGCGTTCCGCACCCGCCGCGGGTATCGTAAGCTATCGCGCATGTCTGGATCCGAGCCTGCGACATCCCCCGGCGGCACGCCGGCGCCCGAAGCGCGCTGGCCCGTCGTGCTGACGGTGATCGCCGTGCTGGTCATCGCTGCGGGGATGCCGGACCGGCTGATGCTGCTGCCGTATTGGGCGCCGTTCGCGGTCGCCATCGTCGCCCTGGCGCCGATGGCCGGCGTTGCGCTGGGCAGCGACAAGCGGCGGTGGCTGCGCATCGAACGCGTCGTGTTGCTGGCCGTCGCGATCTTCGTGCTGGGCCTCACGGTGACCGCTCTCGCCACCCTGATCCGGCACATCATCATCGGAGGGCCCGAGCGGCTCGGCGGGCTCGAACTTCTCACCTCGAGCGTCGTCGCCTGGGTGGTCAATGTCGCCGGCTTCGCGCTGCTGTTCTGGCAGATGGATGCCGGTGGCCCGCTCGGGCGGCTGACGGGCGAGGATGCGCCGCGGGACTGGATGTTTCCCCAGGCCGGGGGCGGGGACGGCGCGCCGGCATGGCTGCCGGGCTATGTCGACTACCTCTACCTCGCCTTCTCGACCGCCACGGCCTTCAGCTCGACGGACGTGATGCCGCTGACCGCGCGGGCGAAGGTGCTGATGATGATGGAGGCGACCATTGCGCTGGTGACGATGGTCGTTGTCGCCTCGCGGGCGATCAACGTCCTCGGCAGTTGAAGGTCCTGGCCCGGCGCGTCAGGGCGCGACCAGCCACACCCAGAATGGCAGCGTCGCGATCGCCGCGATGTGTTCCGTGGTGGTGATCGCCGCCATCAGCGGCGCATCGCCACCCATGGCGCGCGCCATCACGTAGGAGGTCGCCGCCGTCGGCAGTGCCATGAAGATCACGGCGACCGCCAGCGCCAGCGGCGGCACGCCCAGCGCGCTGCACAACCCCCAGGTCAGCGCCGGCATGACGGCCAGCTTGAGCACGCCGGTCGCCGCCTGCGTGCCGACCCGGTCGGTGAAACTGTCGAGCGACAGCGCCGCGCCGACGCACAGCAGCCCCAGCGCCACCGAGGCCCGCCCCAGCGCCTGCACCGTCGGCGCGAGGCCCGGCGGCAGCCCGCCCAGCATGGCGATAGCGAAGCCGACCGCCACCGCCAGCAGCAGCGGGTTCAGCACGAGATGCCGCACCACGGTGGCCGGGCGCGGCGGCCCGCGCTTGCCGTCGAAGGCGAAGGCCAGCGTCGTCACGGTCTGCACGAAGGGCACGATGATGCCGGTGGCCACCGCGCCGAAGCCGGTGCCCTCCGCCCCGAACAGCGCGCCGACGATGGCAAAGCCCATCAGGTTGTTGAAGCGGATGCCGCCCTGCAGCACCGATGTCATGGCCGGATGACCGTGCCCCAGCGCGCGTGCCAGCAGCACCGACACCACCGTGCCGATCCCCAGCGCGATCCAGATCGCTACCGCGATGCGTCCCAAAGGCAACGAGGCGAGGTCGAGCGGCGCAAGTGCCGCGACGATCAGCGAAGGCAGCAGCACCCAGTAGATCAGCCGCTCCATCCCCGCCCAGACGGTGTCGTCGCGCAGCAGCCGCCGCTTGAGCAGCGCACCGAGGGCAAGCAGGGCGAAGGCGGGGACAAAGGCGTCGAGCCAAGCGCTCATGCGCGGGGCAGGGCCGTCATGCGTGCGGGCCCGGTGCGGTCCACGGGCGCGCTGCCGGCGCAGCGGCCATGGCGCCCAGGCAGGCCGCCTCGGTCACGCCATCCGCCCCGCCCACAGCCCGCGCCGCGGCATGGCCAACGACCAGCGACGAGCCCTCGGCGAACAGGATGACATCGAGCCGGCATGCGGGCGCCTCATAGAGCCAGACCTCGGCAGTCCCCTCCGGCCGGCGGATCGACGGTTCTCCCAGCATGCGTCGGAGATGGTCGGCCGTCACCCCGACCAGCGCGGCCGCCGCGGCGGGTGGCGCGCTGCCGCGTGGGCGGGCCGCGCCGGGCACCCAGGCTGGTTGGGGCGACGGGGCAGCCGGTGGGGCCGCCGCGACGGGGGCGGCAGGTCGCGCGCCGCCGGTCAGCGCCAGGCTGGCCTGGGTGGAGGCCAGCGCGTGTTGCAGCAGGGCGGTCGTCTCCCCGGGGTCCGGTGCGCAGCCGAGCAACGGCAGGATCAGCAGGAGCCGCGTGGCGGCCCCGCCACGATGAAAGGCGGAGGGGCGTCGCCCCTCCGGACCACCCCACCAAGGGCCCAGGGCCTTTGGAAACCGATACCCGGCACCGGGCGGGTGAGGAGAGCCCGCGCTTGTTCGCGGGTGCTGGGCACGGCATCGCCACCGGGCATGCGCGCGCGATACCAGGGGATGACAGTCCAAAGGACCCGATCCTTCGGTGCGGGGGGGAACACGGCACCACACCCGGAGGGGGCACGGCCCCCTCTCGATTCTTCGCATCATCGCGGCGCGCTTGGCCCGCAGGACGCGCCGACAAGGGGGCACCCGGCCGATGGGTGCCCCGGTCGATTGAAGGGGCGCGCGGCCCCTCCAACCTCGGCCGATCAGGCGTCGGCGGGCTCGGTGCTGCGCGGGGCCGGGGCCATGCGCGCGGCCGGCGAGGCGGAGGCTGCCTCGGTGATCATCTCCATCTTGCCCGAGAGCTGGCCACCATCCTCGACCGACAGGCGGCGCGACCGGGCGACGCCGATCACCCGGCCGGTGGCGCGGATGGTCAGGCTGCCATTGACGGTCAGCGTGCCGTCGAACACGCCGGCGATCTCGGCGTCCTCGACCTGGACCTCGCCCTTGAAGACGCCGGAATGGGTGATGACCAGTTCCTGCGCCTGCAGCAGCTGGCTTTCCATGGTGCCTTCGATGATCAGCTTCTCGGCCTCGGTCACCGTGCCCTGCAGGCTGATGCCCTTGCCGACCACCAGGGTCCGGCGTTCCACGGTTTCAGGCCGCGGGCTGGTCGGGCGCGGCGCCGTCGGGGCGACCGGCACGGCCGGGCGGGCGATGCCGGCGGCGGCGGGCGGCGAGTTCGGCTTCGGGGCCATCGGGCCGGCGGGCGGGGTCGGGGCAGTGCTCACAGGCGACACTCCAGCAGGACGGAAAGGCGGCATGGCAAGATCGGGATCGCGCGCGGCCGGGATGGTTGTCGGTGCGGCTTCGTCCCCGGCGGCGCGATTGGCAGGCTCGTCCTTGCGGCGGAACAGCGACATCACAGACTCCCTTATTCCCAAAGCATGGCGTGAAGGGATGGGGGCTAGCACGCGCCGTTCGGCGGCTACAACGCCACCACCGGTCTTATCCCCAGGATTCGCGCTATCACGATGCTGTGGATCGATGCAGCAGGTGTACCGCCGCCGCCGTGCCCAGAACAGGCACCAGCAGGTTGAGAAATGGCACCATCGCCATGAGTGCGAGCACGATCCCCAAAACCCATCCCGATAGCCGATTTCGCCGCCAGGCGAGACGTGCGGCTACCGGATTCATGCGTAACAGGGCTGTCTGCTGCATGATGCCCGCGCCAAGCGCATAGGCCGATACCAGAAGGGCCAGCGCGAAGCCTGCCACCGGAATGAACAGCAGCGGAACCAACAGGATCTGGATGACCAGCAGGCGCAGACCGAAGCGCAAGCCGAAGGCGATCTGCACCGCCACCGAGGCACCCTTCGGCGGCGCCAGGCCGGGATAGTGCCGGCGTTCGACTGCCGCGGCGACCGGTTCGACCAGTTGGGACGCGATCATCGCCGCCACCGGCAGGAACAGCCACCAGGCGAGCACCAGGCCGAGTGCACCGCCGGCCGCCTGGGCCAGCCAGGACAGCCAGGTCGCTTCGCCGGCTGCCGCCCAGGCCGCGGCCTCGATCGCGCCCCAGGCCAGCAGGCCCAGCGCCAGGGCGGCGCCGAGCACGCCGATGAGCAAGGGGCGTCGGAAGGCGGGATCGCCGATCTGGCCGAGGGCGAGGAACAGGGCAGCGGGCATGGTGCGGGAGTACGCCTTCCGGGATGGCTCGGGCCGATGCCGTGGCACGTTGATGGACGTCGATGGCGCCCGCGGCGCCATGACCCCAGGGACGCCGAGCCTATGCTGTATGATCGCACCTCGATGGCAGCATCAAGGCCAGGGCGGCGGCCCGTCCCGGCACGCCGGTTCGCCGCCCGGCCCTCGCATGGGTCGCGCAACCGCAGCCGGCCACCCCCGCGGCGAAGCCGCCATCCCGCATTCAGGCGGGCACGGCCTCGATCACCGACAGAGGGCAGGGTATCGGGACGATCCGCGCAAGCCTCAGGCCCGCTGGAGCAAGGAGGTCGCGGAACTCCGCCTCGGTCCGCTCCCGCCCACCGGGGTTGAGCATCATGTTGATGTCGTGAATGAAGCGGCCCGGCGTGAGCACGTCGGAAGGATCGATGCGCTCGGGCAGGATGCGTTCGATCACCAGGAGCCGCCCACCCTCGTCCATCGCGGCGCGGACGTTCCTCAGAATGGCGAGCGCCTCGGCGTCTTCCCAGTCGTGGATCACGCCCTTGAGCACATAGCCGTCGGCGCCCGCCGGCACAGCCGCGAAGGCGTCGCCGCCCACGGCGTCGTAGCGGTCGGACAGCCTAGCCTCCGCGATGCGGGCGCGGGCGGCGTCGGCCACGTGCGGCAGGTCGAACAGGGTCGCGCGCAGGGCCGGATGGCGCGCGAGCACGGGCATGAGCAGGGAGCCGTTCCCGCCGCCCACATCCACGATCCAGCGGTAGTCGCCGAACGGGTAGTGTGCGACCAGGGCCCCATTCGCGCCCTCGGTGAGGCTCTGCATCGCCGCGTCGAACAGCCTCGCCGCCTCCGGGTGCTGCGCAAGGCGGGTCCACTTGTCCACGCCGAAGATGTGGCGGTAGGCATGTTCGCCGGTCTTCACGGCATGGGTCAGCACCTCCCAGGCCTTGCCCTGGTCGTCCCCGAAGCAAAGCAGCACCCACGACCGCATGGATCCGGGCATGTCGCTGCGCAGCGTCGCGCCGAGCGGCGTTAGGGCGTAGCGGCGGCCCTCATCCTCCTGCAGCAGGCCGATCGCGGCGAGCGCACGGAGCAGGCGCGCCAGTGCCGGCGCGTGCGATGCCGTCGCAGAGGCAAGGAAGCCGGCGTCGCGTGGCCCTTCGGTCAAATGGTCTGCGATGCGGAGCTCGGCGGCCGTGTGCACCATGCGCGCCGCCCAGGCACCGGTGATCAGGCGCATCATGGCGCCGGAGGCGTCGAGGTCCGGGCCGGCGATGCGTTCTGATTGCGACATCGTGCGTTCCCCCTTCCCGAAGGTGGCCACGCCATCGCAATGGCGCTGCGGCCCAGAGCAACGGCGCAGGCTACGACTCGCCCGGACAGCGCTTCAAGCGCGGCGCGCGTACGTCAGCAGCGTCGCGCACCAGCGGGAAGGCCCGGCCACGATCGTCCGTAATCGCCCCGCTGTTGGGGTGAGCCCGGCGGGCGCCTGGTCGAACGCTGATGGCGCGGCGCCCCCTTGGCGTCGCGCCGGCCCGACGCCAGATTGCCGCCCTCAGTCAGGCGAAGGGCGTGGACATGATCGGACGGCGTGGCGCGATCGCGACCGGCATTGCCATGGCGGCGGGGGTGGCGCATGCCCAGGCGATCTGGCCCGACCGCCCGATCCGCCTGATCGTCGGTTATCCGGCCGGCGGGCCGTCGGATGTCTTTGCCCGGCTGGTGGCGGCGCAAATCGGGCCGCGGCTCGGCCAGAATGTCGTGGTCGAGAACCGCCCTGGCGGCGGCGCCGTGCTGGCCAGCGAGACCGCCGCCCGCGCACCGGCGGATGGCCTGACCTGGATGCATGTGGATAACGGCATCCTGGTCTATAACCCCGCGCTCTATGCCCGCCTGCCCTATGACCCCGATCGTGATTTCACGGGTGTCGGCTTCATCGGGCGGTTTCCGCTCTACATCGTATGCCGGGCCGATGCGCCCTGGGCCGATGTCCCGGCGCTGGTGGCGGCAAGCCGGACCCGTGCGCCCACCTATGGCACCCCGGCCGTCGCATCCCCGCACCACCTGGCGATGGAACTGGTGAAGCGGCGTTCCGGGCTGGCGGCCGAGCACGTGCCCTATCGCGGCGGCCAAGCGGCGATGCAGGACCTGCTCGCCGGCAACGTGGACCTGGTGATGATCGACACCGCGACCGGCCTGCCCTTCATCCGCGACGGCCGCGTGCGGGCGCTCGCCGTGCTGACTGAGGCGCGCACCGCCGAGGCGCTGTCGGTGCCGACGCTGCGCGAGGCCGGCATCGACGCGGTCGCCTTCGGCTGGCAGGGCATCAGCCTGCCGCGCGGCGCGCGGGCGGAGATCGTCGCGCAGCTCAACACCGAAGTGGTTCGCGCCATGGTGTCCGATGAGGTGCAGGCGCGCACCCGGGCGCTCGGCATCCAGACCACCGGCTGGTCGGCGAGCGAGTTCGACGCCTTCGTCGCCGCCGAGAATGCGTTGTGGCGGCCACTGATCCGTGACCTTGGGATTCGCCTCGACTCTTGACCCTGCGGCGCCGCGGGCCAAGATTCCAAGTATGACACGGCGAGCCTGGATGCTGGGCCTTTTGGCCTGTTCCGCTGCCCTGCCGGCGGCGGCCGAGGACGGCGCGGTGCAACGCACCGGGCGGGCGATCGAACGCGGCGCGAAACGGACCGGCGAGGCCGTCGAGCGCGGCGCGCGGCGCACCGGTTCCGCGCTGGAGCGCGCCGCCGGCTGGACCGGCGAGCGGCTGCGCCGCGCCGGGCAATGGGCCTTCGGCAGCTGAGCGCGCCGCCCCGTTGTCGCCACGGGGCCCGGCCATCATCTATCGCCGCGACATCCCGATCCCCGGAGGCAACAATGCGCCTGATCCCTGCCGCCGTCCTGCTGGCCCTGGCCGCGGCACCGGCACTCGCGCAACAATCCGGCAGCCTGCCACCGCCCGTACCGCGGCCGGCTGAGCCGGCGCCGGCCTATGCGCCGCCGCCACCCAACGCCCCCCGGCAGCCGGGCGTCGCCGAACGCAGCGGCGCGGCCATCGACCGTGCCGCGGACCAGACGGGCCAGGCGCTGGGACGGGCGGCGGAGGATACGGGTTCGGCGCTGGGCCGCGCGATGCGCTGGACCGGACAGCAGATGCAGGGCGCCGGGGAATGGACGGCGCGGCAGGGCGAGAGGATGGGTGGCCCGCCGGCCCAGCCTGCGGCGCCGCGCGAATAGGGCGGTTCGCTTTCCGACCGGATCCGGATCGGCTGTGCCTCCGGGCGGGCGTCGCGGCTGATGCAGCAGCCTCGACAGGCGCTTGGTGCGGCGCGGCGCATTGCATGGCACGGCGCAACCCGCCGGACACAGTGCTGCAACGCAGCGCTGCCTATGATCGGGCGTGATGCGCGCAGTGCCCTGCATGCCCCGTACCCGCCGCTGCGTCCTCCTGCTGGCGGGGGCATCGATCTTCCTGTCGCGGCGCGTCGGGGCATGGGAATCCGAGCGCCCGCCGCATCATCGGCCATCCGCCATCTTGCCGGGCGGACGCCCTGCGCCGCCCGCTCTGCCGGGCAGTCGGCCGCCGCATGGCGGAACGGCGCCGCTTGCGCAGGATCACGCCACGGGCATCTTCGCACGTCCGGCGTCGCAGGCCGGCGCCGCGTCGGGCCACCACCCGGATCAGCGCCCGCCCCCTGGCGACCCTCGACCTTCCACGGAGCGCGCGACCGGCATCTTCGCGCCGCGCCGACCGCCCCCGGCGCCTGACCGCGATGTCGCCGCACCCGACGCGGCGCACCGCGTCACCGCGACGGAGGACACCACCCCGGCACGGGACAGCGAGGCCCCCGCCGACTGATCCTCACGCGGCAGGCATCAGATGCGTGATCGGCAGCCCCACCGCCTCGGCCACCAGCGTCCGGTGGCATTGCCGCGGATCGGCTTCCAGGCACAGCAGGCAAACGCGCTGCTGCCGCGCAAGGTCGGACAGGTTGGCCAGCGCCGCCTGCGCCTCGGTCCCCGCCAGGTGGGCGGCGAAGATGCGGCGCATCTCGGCCGGACGGCCCGATCGCACCGCCGCGCGGCCTTCCGCCGGGGTGCCGAGGGCGCGCAGATGCAGGTAGCCGATGCCCGCCGCCTCGAGCGAAGCCGACAGCGAGGTCTTGGCGAAGCCCGGCTTGCGGCTGTTTGCCAGCGCGCGAACATCGACCAGCACCCGCACGCCCGACCCCTGCAGCGCGGCAATCAGCCCGGCCGGGGTGGTTCGTTCGTAGCCGATGGTCAGGACCTCGGCCGCCGGAGTCACGGCTGCGCCGCCTGGCCCGCCGTCATTCCCGCGCCGCGGCATGGGCCGCCATCACTTGAGCGTCGCGGCGTGGGCCGCGAGGCAGGCGACATCCAGCATCTGGTTCACCCCCGCCT
The DNA here is from genome assembly GCF_039839775.1 of Roseomonas sp. CAU 1739. NCBI lineage: Bacteria > Pseudomonadati > Pseudomonadota > Alphaproteobacteria > Acetobacterales > Roseomonadaceae > Roseomonas > Roseomonas sp. CAU 1739. The sequence continues at coordinate 52,192 of NZ_JBDOQQ010000002.1, read as the reverse complement.
GCATCGGCACGATCTGCGCCGAATGGGATAGTCCGGTCAGCAGCGGCCCGATCACCGTCGAACTGGTCAGCCGCGGCACCGAACGCGTCAGGATGTGCGCGGCGTGCAGCCCCGGCATGATCAGCACGTTGGCGGGGCCGGTCAGACGGCAGAACGGATAGAGCGACGCCCGCAGGCCGGGGTCGAGCGCGACATCGGCTGACATCTCGCCATCGAACTCGAAATCCGCGCCGCGTTCGGTCAGCAGCTTCACCGCATCGCGGATCGAGCCGGGAATGGTCCCGCGTGGGTCGCCGAAGGTCGAGAAGGACAGGAAGGCGACACGGGGTTCCAGCCCCAGCCGCCGCGCCGCCGCCGCCGATCCTCGCGCAATGCCGGCCAGCGTTTCCGCATCCGGCCGTTCATGGATGGCGGTATCGGCCACCAGCACCGTGCCGGCGCGGCGCGAGACGATGATCGACACGCCGAAGACGACGCGACCCGGGATGGGGTCGATCGCCATGTTGATCCCCTCCAGCGCCACCGAATAGGACCGCGTGGAACCGGTGACGATCGCATCCGCATCGCCGGTCGCCACCATGCAGGCGCCGAACACGTTGCGGTCCTGGTTCACCAGGCGCTGGCAGTCGCGCAGCAGGAAGCCTTCGCGCTGGCGCTTGGCATACAGGTGTTCGGCATAGCGACGGTTGGAATCGGACAGGCGCGCGTTGTGGATCTCGATGCCGTCCGGCAGCGGGATGCCGAGGGCCGCGGCCACCGCATGGATGCGATCCTCGCGGCCCACCAGGATGGGCGTGCCGTAGCCGGCGTTGCGGAAGGCGATGGCGGCGCGGATCACCTTCTCTTCTTCGCCCTCGGCGAAGACCACGCGTTTGGGGTTCTGCCGCACCGATTCCGAGATCGCCTCGAGCGCGCCGACCGTCGCATCCAGCCGGTTGGCGAGGTCGCGGGAATAGCGCTGCAGGTCGATGATCGGCTTGCGCGCCACGCCCGAATCCATCGCCGTCTTGGCGACGGCGGGCGACACGCGGGAAATCAGCCGCGGGTCGAAGGCGTTCGGGATGATGTATTCGGGGCCGAAGCGCAGCGACTTGCCCGCACCGGCACCGGCCACTTCCTCGGGCACGTCTTCGCGCGCCAGCATCGCCAGCGCCTCGGCGGCGGCGATCTTCATCGCGTCGTTGATGGTGCTGGCCCGCACATCCAACGCGCCGCGGAAGATGAAGGGGAAGCCCAGGACGTTGTTGACCTGGTTGGGATAGTCCGAACGGCCCGTGGCGATGATGCAGTCCGGCCGCGCGGCGCGGGCTTCATCCGGCGTGATCTCGGGGTCGGGATTGGCCATGGCGAACAGGATCGGCTTCGGCGCCATGGCGCGCAGCATCTCGGGCGTCAGCGCGCCCTTCACCGATAGGCCGAAGAACACGTCGGCGCCGTCCAGCGCCTGGGTCAGCGTCCGGGCATCGGTGGTCGTCGCATGTGCCGACTTCCACTGGTTCATGCCTTCCGTGCGGCCACGGTAGATGACGCCCTTGGTGTCGCACAGGATGACGTTCTCGGTGCGCATCCCCATCGCCTTGACCAGTTCGGCGCAGGCGATGGAGGCCGCACCGGCGCCGTTGATCACCAGGCGCGTCGTCCTGATGTCGCGCCCGGTCAGGTGGATGGCGTTGATCAGCCCCGCTGCCGCCACGATGGCGGTGCCATGCTGGTCGTCATGGAAGACCGGGATGTCCATCAGCTCGCGCAGCCGCTGCTCGATGACGAAGCATTCCGGCGCCTTGATGTCCTCAAGGTTGATGCCGCCGAAGGACGGGCTGAGATAGCGGACCGAATTGACGAAGGCGTCCACATCCTCGGTATCGACGCACAGGTCGATGCCGTCCACATCGGCGAAGCGCTTGAACAGCGCGACCTTGCCTTCCATCACCGGCTTGGACGCCAGCGCGCCCAGATTGCCCAGGCCCAGCACGGCGGTGCCGTTCGAGATGACGGCGACGAAATTGCCCTTGGCCGTGTAGTCGTAGGCGAGCTTCGGATCGCGGTGGATATGCAGGCAGGGCTCGGCCACGCCGGGCGAATAGGCGAGCGAGAGGTCGCGCGCGGTGATCAGCGGCTTGGTCAGCCGGATCTCGAGCTTGCCGGGCCGGCCCTCGGCGTGCATCGCCAGCGCCTCCTCCCCGGTCACGCGGGCGGTGCGCGTGTCTTCGGTTGGCGGCAGCTTCACGTCGTCCATGGAATTCGTCCCGTCGCGGGTTTCGTTGCTTGGTATGCGCGCCATTGTGCAGCCATGGGGGATGCACCGCGACCCCCTGGCTTCGCAGTCGCGGTAGAGATGCGGCGTGGCTTCGACAGGATGCCGCGCGCAGGGGCAACGGACCGCGCCGAGGGACGTTGTGGCGAGACCGGAGCGGCAGTGCGCGACGCCAGGATCCTGCCCAGGGGCAGGGCCAGAGGGGCCTCGCCCCCGCCGCAAGAGGCACGGGGCATGTTGGATTCCGTCATCTTGGCGCCAGGCCACCCGGGTGGGATGTAGGCTGATGCGTGAGCGAGGTTCGGCCCAGGCACCCCGGTGCCAATCGGATTGCCGGCCCACACGGGCGCTGCCGCCCGCCCGAATCCCGCGGTCCGGGAGCCCGTTGGCTCCTGGCGGGGTGGCTTGGAGGGGCGGCGCCCCTCCAATCGTCGCGCCCGCAAGGACGCCCCCCGAAGCGTGATGGCCCCGCCGCATCCGCGCGCCGGCGCCATGCTGGCCGTGCTCCTCGTGCTGTGTTTCCTCCTTGGTGGCGCATCGGCGGTGCGCGCCCAGTCGCCCGGCTGCGATGCGGCCACCGCCGAACCGGTGCGCGACCTGCAACTGTCCTTCGCGCGCGCCTTGCCCTTCGCGCGCGACATCCTCGCGCATCACCGCGTGTCAGCGACCTTCGAGGGGCGCGGCCGGTTGGCGCGGGTCGAACTGCATCTGCGCGACGTGCGCGACCTGGTGCTGCCCGACGGTCATCCCGCCACGACCTATCGCACCGACCTTGATGGCGCGGCCGTCCTGCAGGACCGACGGTCGCGCCACCCGGCGTTGTGGCGGGTGGACACCGCGACCGTCGCCGCGGCGAACCGCGCCTATGACGTGCGTGACAGCGGCGCCGGGACGCCGCCCTTCCTGGCGGAAGGCGAGCCCGATGATGCCCTCGCGGCCTATGAGGTGATACGCCTCTACACCGACCGCTACACGGGTTTCGCCGCCATGGTGCTGGAAGCGCGCGGGGATGCGGCGCGGCCGGCGCATCGCATCTACGCCATCGCCGGCACGCATGTGTTCGAGCGCACCGACCTGCGCAGCTGGGCCTCCGGACTGACTATGGGGCGCGCGCAATATGTCTCGAACGCCGCGCTGCGGATGATCCGCGATGCGGCCGACTACGCCACGGATCCCCGGCACGGCGGGGAGGTGTTCATCACCGGACAGAGCCAGGGCGGCCTCACGGCGCAGGGCCTGGGCGTGCTTTTGCAGGCCACGCTCGACCATCGCGGCGCCCGGCACCATCTGGTCCACGTCGTGTCCTGGGGGGCGAGCGGCGCGCGGGAGACGCTCGCCCGCGCCATTGCCCAGCAGCGCGACGGTGGCGCTCGCGGCTTCCCCACCGATCTGGAACGCCATTGGGCCGAAACCGAGCCGGACCACGCCAGCCTCGCCGCGACATGGCACGCCATCGCCGCCGAATGGGCGCGCATCCCGCCGGGCGGCGAGGATGCCTACCTGACCGCCGTGGCGTCCCGCATGCGTGTGGTCGGCTTCTTCTTCGAGATCGACCTGTTCGCGCGCGGCGGGACCTTCCTGGGCACCGCCTTCGCCTTCCCCACCGCGCTGGTGCTGCCGGAGGAATGCGACATGACGGTCGCCGAGCTGATCATCGGCACGCCGCCCGGCCCCATCACCGTGCGGCTGGAATCACACTTCCTGAAGGGCTACCGGCGCGCCGTCGGGCGCGGTGCGATCGCCGTCGCGCGGCCGGCGCGCCCGGCCCGCTGGGAATGGTTTTCCGACCTGATGCCGACGCTGGAGGATGTGGGCGATATCTGGCTGGAGGTGCTGCACCTGTCGCGCGATGCCACGCAGCCGCTGCATTGGCAGGGCTGCACGGGAAGCGCCGAATGGTTCACCAGCGCCAACCGGTTCTGCCGGGCGGCGTACTGGCCCGGCTGCGGTCCGGCACCGGAGGAGGAACGCTGGTGCCTGGTGCGGCGCGGCGGTGCGCCGCGGACGGTGCCGGCGTTGCGGTAGCGGCGGTGACCGGCCATCGCCGCCGGGGGTGGTGCAGCGGCGTCGGGATCGGCCGGCGGACAACCCCGGGCAGCAAGGCGGTCGAAGGGCGTGTGAGCGAGCGCGACGCCTTCCCGGTCTTGCCCATGGCGATGAGGCATCGGTGGATTTCGGCCCCCCCGCATCGCCACGTCTCCTTCACGTCGCCAGCGGTCCTCGCCGTGGACCAAGGGGCATGGCCGTCTCGGCGGTCAGCCGGGCTGCTGCCCGGCCGGCCGTGGCGATACCGCGAGCCGCCGGCGCAGCACCTCCAGCGCCGGATCGCCCTCGATCAGCACCGGCGCGCAGACCGCTTCGGCGTAGCGCCCGTTACCGCGCAACGCGGCGCCGTCGGCCGCCAGCACCGCGATCTTCGGCTGGTCGAACAGGTGCCGGCTGCCTTCATCGACATAGGTCTCGCTCACCGCACCCTCGCTGATGACCAGGCCGTGCCGGTCGAGCTCGATGTGGTGGTAGGTGACCGCGCGGCAGACCATGTCCTGCACTATGCTGCTGCCATTCAGCAGCAGCCGCGCCGGCACCAGCCGTCCGCCGAGGAACAGCGCGTGCTCGGGGCTGACGCGCAGATCGCGGAACGGCACGCCGTCGCCCAGCGCGCCGGCACGGATGATCACCGGGGCGATGCGCGCGGGCTTTGGGTGGCGCGTGATGTTCACATGCAGCGACCCGACCCAGACCAGCGGCTGCAGCAGGGGCCCGCCATGGACTGTCGCCACCAGGTCGCCGGGGCGCAGCGTCTCGACCGGCACCGCGCCGTCGGCGACGGCGATCAGCGTTCCGGCCGCGAAGCAGGTGGCGTCGCAGCGGTCGGGGTCGGGGCGGCGGAAGGTCATGGCGGTCATGGCAGGCCTGGATTCATCCCGGCCGAGGCAGCCGGGAAGACGCTGGCAGGCGTGGAAGCAGGGGGACTTCCACCACGTCCATGGAACCATGGCGCGAAAATTTTTCCAACCCAATCAATGGGTTGAGTTCAAATTCCTTGGCGTCCCGATACGATCTGTGACGGTCGGGGACGGGTACCTGCGATTGCACCGTGCATCGCGCGGACTCACGAAAACGTCATATTGGCGCCCAAGCCGGTCCCGGGGATTGCATGGCCGGGGTCCCGGCCACCGGCCTGGCGGTCCTGGCCGGACCAGGCGGTATCGGCACGACTACGATGCCGGTATGACGGTTGCGGCGGTCCGGGCGCCGTCGGCGCGGCGCGCGGAACCCGTCCTATGCGACGAAGCCCAGCAACAGCCGCACCGTCTCCTCCGGCCGTTCCTGCTGCACCCAATGCCCCGCGCCCGGCACCAGATGCGTGCCGCGCCAATCCGCGGTCGCCTCGGTTTCCATCTTGCGCAGCGCGCCCGGCGCCTGCTGCACGCCCCAGTCCCGCGCGCCGCCGATGAAGGTGGCCGGCACGGTGATGCGGCAGCCGGCGAACACTTCCATTTCCATGTTCGTGCCAAGGAAGCGCGTCCGGTACCCGTTCAGCCCGCCCTGGAATCCGCTGCGGCCATATTCGGCGGCATAGACGGCAAGGTCCGCCTCGGTCAGCCAGGTGCAGGCGGCGATCTGCGCAGCTGAGGGCATTTCATGCGCCACCGTCTGCGGCATCGTCTCGGCGGCATCCATCACGTAGTAGGTCGGCAGCTTCGCCAGCTCATCCGCCGTCCAGCCGGCCAGCGGAAAGACGTCGTTGCCCGCCCAGTCGCCGGATTTGTGGTGGTAGTAGGCGCGCAGGACCGCATGCAGCCCTTCCGGCGCGGTCATCATGTCCCCATTCGCCGGACGCGTGGCGTAGTACCAATGGTAGTGCTTGCGCGGCCGCGGCAGCGCCGCCAGCGCCTGCGCGATATCGGCCGCCGGCGCGCGATGCGACGACCCTATGGCCGGCGGCCCCGCGAAAGGCGCGCTCATCAGCGCCACCCGGCGGAACACGTCCGGCCGCACCAGCGCGCAATGAGCCGCGACCGGCGAGCCGAAATCATGACCGATCACAGCATGCACATGCGGCATGCCGAGCGTCGCCAGCAGCGCCAGCTGGTCGCGCACCAGGTTCAGCATCGCGAAGGTCCGCAGGTCGGTGTCGTAGGCGTCCGACCACCCGATGGTCCGGCCGTAGCCGCGCTGGTCCGGCGCGATGACGTGGAAGCCGGCCTCGGCCAACGGCACCATCACCCGGCGCCAGGAAAAGGCGAGCTCGGGAAAGCCGTGCAGCAGGAGCAGGACGGGCTGGCCCGGCTTGCCGGCCTCCAGCACATGCATGGTCAGGCCGTTGATGCCAGGGACCATGCGCGACCGGATACCGGCAGGCAGGGCGGCGGGGCTGAGCGGGTCCATGGGCGTTCCTCCGGATGTTGCCGCGCATCCGGCCCGGATTGGGCGCGAGGATCAAGATCACCGGAGGGGCGGCGCCCGTTCGCGCGATGGCAGGCAGGACGTTGAAGGGGCCTTGCCCCTCCAAACCACCCCACCAAAGGGCAGTGGCCCTTTGGAAACCATCACTTGGTGCCAAGCTGATGGGTCATCCCCCGAAGTGAATGTCGCGTCGGGAACGGAAGCGAAGCCGGGCATTCTTTCAGCCGGCGCTGCCCTGCGCCGGATATCGGTTTCCAATGTCCCTGGGCCTTTGGAAACCCATATCTGGCACAGCGGGTCGCATGAGCGCCCGGGATCCGTTCTCGTGCCCAAGGCCACGTTCACCCTGGGGACCAACCATCGGGCACTGCACCAAGTCGAGGTTTCCAAAGGCCTTAAGCCTTTAGTGGGGGAGGTCCGGAGGGGGCAAAGCCCTCTCCGGTTCCACCGCCCGGAACCTTATCCTCGCGCCTAGGGGCGGGCGCCCCTCCAACCTTCAGCACGCATGGGCGCAAAGCCGCTCCTCGCGCGCCCCCGGTTTGACGCCCCGGCCCACCGCGACGAATCTGCCGCCATGAGGGATGGAATCGCCTGGTCCAACGACCTGCTCACACTGGCCGCGCGCTTCGGCGACCGCGTCGCCGTCACCGATGGCGTGGCGGAGATGACCTTCGCCACGCTTGCCGCACGGGCGCACGCGGCCGCGCATCGGCTGCGCGCGGCCGGCGTCGCGCCCGGCGCGCCGATCGCGACCCTGGTGCCGAATGGTGTCGACGCGCCCTGGGTTAGCGCCGGCGTGACCATCGCTGGCGCTGCGGAGGTCCCGGTCAACGCCCATTCGACCGATGCCGAGATCCTCTGGTTCGCCGAACTGGCCGGCTTCCGCCGCATCCTCGCGCCCGGCGCGCAGACTGCGCGCCTGGCGGCGCTCGGCTTCGACCCCTGGCCGATCGAAGCCATCGCTCCCGATCCTGCCGGCATCGCCCTGCCCCCCGTCCCGGCCGAGGCCTGGGGCCGGCTGATCTTCACCTCCGGCACCACCGGAAAGCCCAAGGCGATCGTGCATACGCATGGCGGCCGTTGGACCGCGCATCTGCTGCAACGCGCCGTGCTGCCCTTCACCCCCGGCCGCGGCGATCGTGTGCTGCTGATGACGCCCTATGTGCACGGCGCCTCGCTGATTGCCGCCGCCTGGCTGGAGCAGGGGGCGGAGATCGTCCTGCAGGATGGCGTACGGGCCGACGCCATCGAGCCGATCCTCGCCGCCGGCCCCGCCGCGATCTTCGCGCCGCCGACCGTGCTGGCGAAGATCCTCTCGCTGTTTCCGGGACGGCGGTTCGACGGCGTGCGCTGCATCTTCACCGGCACCTCGACCCTGTCGCGCGAGTTGTGGCGCCGTGCGGCCGACGCCTTCGGCCCGGTGGTGCGCATCACCTACGGCATGAGCGAATGCTTCAACCCCATCACCGTGCTGGAAGCGCCCGAGGTGGCGGAGATCATGACGCAGCCCGACCCTGGCCTCGGCGCCTGCCTCGGTTGGCCCGGGCCTGGCGTGGAGGTCACCATCCGCGACGGCGACGGCACGGCGCTCCCGCCGCTCGAACCCGGAGAGATCTGGCTGCGCGGCCGCCACATGAATGCCGGCACGATCAGCGCCGCCGGCTTCGCCGCCCGACCGCCCGGCGCCTGGCACCGGACAGGGGATCTCGGCGCGATCGACGCGCGCGGCCGGGTGCACCTGTCCGGCCGCGCGGCCGATGTGATGAAGTCCGGCGGCTACCGCATCCATCCCGGCGAGATCGAAAGCGTGCTGGACGGCGCGGCCGGCGGACGGGCGATCTGCGTGGTCGGCCTGCCATCCGACTATTGGGGAGAGGTGATCGTCGCGGTTGCCGAGAACCCGCCGCCGGGCTGGCAGGATGACGCCGTGGCCCGCGTCGCCGCCCTGGCGCGCCCCAAGCATCCGCGCGCCTGGCTGGCGCTGCCGGAACTGCCGCGCAACGCCCAGGGCAAGGTGGTCCGCGCCCGGGTGCGGGAGGCGATCCTGGCGACCCATGCACTGGAGGACGGCCCACGCCCGAGTCTTGTTGCGCGGATGCCGCAGTAGCCGGCCATGCCGGTCCATCGCCGCCGCGCCGGCAAAGCTTCGCTTGCGACGATCGGTTCGCCGCGGGATCATCCGCCCGACTTATTCGGGAGGCTTATTCATGTTTTCTAGACGTATCCTGGCGGGCGCGGCGGTTGTCCTGGCGCTCGGCGCCGGCGGCGTCGCGGCGCAGAACTACAATCTGCGGCCGTCCTTCGGCACCGCGAATCTGCGTTTCAACTTCAATCCCGATCCCTTCGTGGTGAACGTCACCGCCGGCGGCAACATCCCGGCCGAACGCATCGGCGGGCCGGGCTGCGTCGGTTCCATCGCGCAGCCGCCCGATGTGCGGCTGAACTACCAGGCGGGCGGCGGGCTGCCGTTGTGGATCGGCGCGCGGTCCAACGCCGACGTCACGCTGGTGGTGAACCTTCCGAACGGCCGCTGGGTTTGCAACGACGATTTCCAGGGCACCAATCCGGGCATCGTGTTCCGCCAGCCGCAATCCGGCCAGTACGACATCTGGGTCGGCCACTACGATCGCGGCCGGGGCATCCCGACGCAGGTGTTCTTCTCGGAAGTGCCGCCAAACTGACGCGGCACGGCGCGTCAATCGCGCCCGATTGCGACGGAAGGTTGGAGGGGCCTTGCCCCTCCAAGCCACCCCACCAAAGGCCGGTGGGCCTTTGGAAACCGATGCCTGGCGCCCGGCAGGGCAGGCGCGTTGCCGTCGTCATTGGCGGATTGGGCACCACGGACTTCGGGCTGTCTTGCGGGGCTCGCACAGCAAGTGGCGGACATGCCGAACGCAGGCGTTCCTGATGCCTGTCGCGGCCGCGAACATCGCCCCACCCCGCGGTTTGCCTTCGGCACGACGTGTGCCTGCGGCACGCGGATGCGGATGCCGGCGGTCGAGGGGTCCGGCCGCTGGCATGATGAAGGACGTGCCGCGCCCAACAGGCCTTCAGGCGCCCGCCGGCGGCAGACATGCTGCCGAAAGAAGCCTGAACGCGGCGGCACGATGGCTGATGCGGTGCTTCTCGGCCGGGTCCATCTCGCCGAAGGTCTCCTCCCGGCGATCCGGCTGGAACATCGGATCATACCCGAAGCCGTGCTGCCCACGCGGCGGCCACACCCAATGGCCCATGGCACGGCCCTCGAAGCCTTCCAGGTGCCCATCCGGCCATGCCAGCACCAGGGCGCAACTGAACCACGAAGTCCGGTCCTCGAAATCCTGCGCGGCCTCCATCACCTTGCGCATCGCATCCGCATAGTCGCGCGACCCGTCGGGCTGCATCGCCCAATCGGCCGTGCGCACGCCCGGCGCGCCGACCAGCGCGGCAACTGAAAAGCCCGAATCATCGGCCAGCGCCGGCAGGCCCGACGCCTGCGCCGCGGCCCGCGCCTTGATGGCGGCGTTGCCGATGAAACTCTCCTCGGTCTCCTCCGGTTCCGGCAGGCCGAGCTCGCCGGCGCTCACCGTCTCGATGCCATGGGGCGCGAGCAGGGCCGCGACTTCGCGCAGCTTGCCCTTGTTGTGGGTGGCGATGACGATGCGATCGCCACGCGTCAGGGCGCGATGGGTCATGGCAGAAAGGTCGGGGGAGAGAACTCCCCCGATCCCCCTCCTTTTTCTGGATCCTGGGAACTGGCGACAAAAGCCGGCGCCAATCGATAGAAAACGGAGGGGGATTCGGGGGAGGTGTTCCTCCCCCGACCTTCCCCGCCGCCCGTCACAGCCCGACCGCCGCCCGCTGCTTCGCGAACAGCTCCGCTGTCCCGCTCCGCGCCAGCCCCAGCAGCGCCATCAGCTCCGCATCGGAGAACGGCGCGCCTTCGGCGGTCCCCTGCACTTCGACGATGCCGCCCGCGCCGGTCAGAACGAAATTCGCGTCGGCATCGGCCTTGCTGTCCTCGGCATAGTCGAGGTCGAGCACCGGCGTGCCCTGCCACACCCCGCAGGACACGGCGGCGACCTGATCCTTCAGCGGGTTGCGGGTCATGATGTTCATGCGGCGGCAGTGCTCGAAGGCCAGGTGCAGGGCCACCCAGGCGCCGGTGATGGACGCGCAGCGCGTGCCGCCATCGGCGGTCAGCACGTCGCAGTCGATGGCGATGGTCATCTCGCCCATCGCCTTCATGTCGGTGACGGCGCGCAGGGAACGGCCGATCAGGCGCTGGATTTCCTGGGTGCGGCCAGATTGCTTGCCGCGGGCGGCCTCGCGATCGCCGCGTGTGTGGGTGGCGCGGGGCAGCATGCCGTATTCGGCGGTGACCCAGCCCTGGCCCTGGCCGCGCAGGAAGGGCGGCACCTTCCCTTCCACGCTTGCGGTGCACAGCACCTCGGTCACGCCCATGCGGATCAGGCAGGACCCTTCGGCGTGGCGGGCGAAGCCGGGTTCGAAGCTGACGGTGCGGAGGGCGGAGGCGTCGCGGCCGGAGGGGCGCATGGGGCAGGGTTCCCGAAGAACAATGGTCAGGCGCGGCTTCTACAATGCCAGGGCCGGCCATGCACCCTGTTGCGGCGCCCGCCCGGCCGGGCGCCAGATGGCGTGCGGTGCGCAGCCGGCTTTGTGCAGGGCGGTCATCTGCGCCTCGGCGGTGGCGGCGAAGTCGTCGAGGATGATGTCGTAGCGGCCGCACGCTTCCCGCGCACCCTTGGCCGGCCCCTCGCCGATGATGCGGTCGGCGAGGCCGGCGAGCACGGCGATGCGCCTGGCCGCCGCGGGGTGGGTGGGCGTGTCGCCGCCGGCGGTCGCGGGGTCCTCGCCGCCCAGCAGCGCCAGGCAGCGCGCAACGATTCCGGCGCTGCGCAGGAACAGATGCGCGCCGACCAGCGCATTGACCGGATCGGTATTCTCGCTGCGCAACACCGCGGCGGTGGCCGCGAAGCCGGCAATATCCGCCTCATGCTCGCAGCGATGCGGATCTGGCGGGGGGTTGGGCGGCAGGTCGAGATGCCCGGCCGCCACATGGCCGTATTCATGGGCGACGAGGAATATCTCCATCGACCGCAGCAGCGTGTTGTGCAGCGGGATGTGGCTGGCATCGGGCAGGCTGCGCCGGGCGGCCTCGGGCCGGCCCTCCAGCAGATAGGCGCGCACCAGCTCGGCGAAGCGCAGTGCCGGCGTGCGGTCCTGCCCGAGTGATCGGCGCAGCGCCGGCGGTGCGAAGTCGAAGGCGAAGCGGCCCGGCCCGGTTTCGCGCCGTGGCGCCACCCGGGCGATCGCCTTGGCCGCCAGGTTGCAGAACATGCACAGCCCGACCGGAATGAGGATCAGGGTATGCCCGGCGACACCGGGGTCGATCGCCCAGCCATTCACGGACCCGCCCATGGTGGTGGCGACCAGCGGGGGACGGCGCGGCGGGGGGGCGCCCAGCGCCTGCGCCGCCGCCGCCACGGCATCCAGTTTCTCCTGCACGAAGTCGAGCACCCAGGGCGCATCGAGTGCCGTCAGTCGCCCAGCCTCCAGCGCGGCGAGGCGGGCGCGGCGGGCCTCGCGCACCGTGTCATCCTCGCCGAGCCTGGCCGAGACCTGCGCCGCCCAATCCTCATTGTCGCGCCCTTCCAGCATGCGGCGCCAGACCGCGCGGTCGGGCGTGATGGCGCTGAGCGCGGCTTCCTGCAACGGCACCAGCCATTCGCCGAGGCGGCGCCGATCCGCCCCGGCGTCGCTCACGGCCGGCGCAGCGTGATGTCGAGGCTCGCCTTGGCCCCCGCCTGGCCCTTCAGCGCCCAGAGGCTGACCTGCCCATTGGCATCGACGCCAAGCGAGATCTTCGCTTCCTTCACATCCCAGCCGGTGCCGGCGGTATCCGCCGCGGCCAGCATGCGCGCCACCTGGCCGATCATCTTCTGCAACCCGGCGGCGAGGACGTCGGCGGCGACGTCGACCACCGTGGTGCCAGCATCGCCCAGCAACTCCTGCCCCGGCAATCCGCCGAAGCCCTTCATTCCGGGGGCATCGACTGTCAGTGGAATGGTTTCGACCATGATGATCTCCTTGCGACGGCGCACCATATGGCGGGATGGAGACGGATTCACGCGTCCCGGCCGTTGACCGGAGCCGAGCCGAGTCCATAGGCTCTCCCGGATGGACAAATGAAAATGGTACCGAACGGAATTCCGCGGCCCGCGCCGACAAGCGCCAGCCTCGCGGGCCTCGACAGCCGCAGCGCGATCATTCTGCGCGAGCTGGTCGAAACCTATGTCGAGACGGGCGAGCCCGTGGGCTCACGCACCTTGTCACGCCGGCTGCCGCTCGGCCTGTCGCCCGCCACGATCCGCAACGCCATGGCCGACCTCGAGGATGCGGGGCTGCTCTATGCGCCGCACACATCGGCAGGGCGCCTGCCGACCGAACGCGGGCTGCGGCTGTTCGTCGACGGGCTGCTGGAATTCGGCGCCTTGGGGGAGGAGGAGCGGGGTGCGATCAGCGCCCGCTGCGCCGCCTCCGGCCGGTCCTTGCAGGAAACGCTGGGGGAAGCCGGGCAGATGCTGTCGGGCCTGGCCGGGGCGGCGGGGCTGGTGGTCGCACCCACCACCGAGGGCATGGTGCGGCACATCGAGTTCGTCGCCCTCGGCCCGGGCCGCGCGCTGGTCGTGCTGGTGCACGAGGATGGGCAGGTCGAGAACCGCGTCATCGAGGTGCCGGCGGGCCTGCCGCCCTCGGCGCTGGTGCAGGCGTCGAACTACCTGAATGCCCGGCTGGCCGGCCGCACGCTGGAGGATGCGCGCGGCATCATCGCGACTGAGGTGGCGGACAACCGGACCGCGCTCGATGCCCTGACGCAGCAGGTGATCGAGGCCGGGCTTGGCACCTGGACGGGTGGGCAGGGCGGGTCGCTGATCATCCGCGGCCAGGCCAGGCTGCTGGAGACGATCGACCAGGCAGCGCGCGTGTCCGAGATCAAGCGGCTGTTCGAGCGGCTGGAGCAGCAGGAGACGATGCTTCGGCTGCTGGACCTCGCCCAGCGCGGCGAAGGGGTGCAGATCTTCATCGGGGCGGAAAGCGGGCTGTTCGACAGCGCCGGGCTGTCGATGGTGGTAGCACCCTTCCGCAATGGGGCGGAGAAGATCGTGGGCGCGATCGGGGTGATCGGGCCGACGCGGATCAACTACGGGCGCGTGATCCCGGTGGTGGATTATACGGCCCGGGTGATCGGGCGGCTGCTGGGGTAATACCAACGGCACGAGTCATTGACCTGTGCCGAGGCCGCGAAGGCGGCCCGCCGGTCGTCCGGCGAAAGCCAAGCAAACCGGAGGTTTGCGCCTCACGCCATGGGCGTGCCTTCGGCACGATGCGTCCGAAGGCAGGCCGAAGCCGATACCAACGGTCGAAGAATTCGGCCGTTGGTATAAGGCCCCGGGCCGCAAGCGTCGGGGCGTGGCGCATACGTCCGGGCCACCGGCACGCGCCCAGCCGGCACCGCGAGGTCAGGCCCCGCGATGCCGCCTGCGGTCGCTACGCGGCCAATTTCAGCCTCACCTCGAACGCCGCCTCGGTCTTCTCGCGCATCTCCTCGAGACTCACCCCCGTCGCGAGCTCGGTCAGCACAAGCCGCGTCGGCCCCTTGCGCGCCACCTCGAACACGCCGAGGTCGGTGATCACCATGTCCACCACCCGCGCGCCGGTCAGCGGCAGGGTGCAGTCCTTCAGCAGCTTGGGCTTGCCGCCGGCGGTGTGCTCCATCAGCACGATCACCTTCTTCACGCCGGCGACCAGGTCCATCGCGCCGCCCATCCCCTTCACCATCTTGCCGGGGATCATCCAGTTGGCGAGGTCGCCATTCGCCGCCACCTGCAGCGCGCCGAGAATCGACAGGTCGATATGCCCGCCGCGGATCATCCCGAAGGACTGGGCGGAATCGAAGAAGGACGACGTCGGCAGCTGGGTGATGGTCTGCTTGCCGGCATTGATCAGGTCGGCATCCTCGTCGCCCTCGACGGGAAACGGACCGAGGCCGAGCATGCCGTTCTCGGATTGCAGCTGCACGTTGAAGCCGGTCGGGACGTGGTTCGCCACCAGCGTCGGAATGCCGATGCCGAGGTTCACGTAGAAGCCGTCCTGCAGTTCGCGGGCCGCCCGGGCGGCCATCTCGTCGCGGGTCCAGGGCATGTTCCGCTGCTCCTCAGGCCAGGGATTCGGCGCCGGCCGCGGCGGCGGCGGGGCGCTTGCGCACGGTGCGCTGTTCGATGCGTTTCTCGTAGCCGGCTGGGCAGACGATCATGCGCTTGGTGAAGATGCCGGGGGTGTGGATGTGGTCGGGATCGATCTCGCCGGCCTGCACCAGGTGTTCGACCTGCACGACCGTCACCTTCGCCGCGGTCGCCATCATCGGATTGAAGTTCCGCGCGGTCTTCCGATAGACGAGGTTGCCCTCGGTATCGGCCATATAGGCGTGGACGATGGCGAGGTCGGCGAAGATGCCGCGCTCCATCACATAGGTCTCGCCGTCGAACTCCCGCGTCTCCTTGCCCTTCGCGACATCGGTGCCGACGCCGGTCTTGGTGAAGAAGGCGGGAATGCCCGCGCCGCCGGCGCGGATGCGCTCGGCCAGCGTGCCTTGCGGGTTGAACTCGATCTCGAGCTCCCCGGCGAGGAACTGGCGGGCGAATTCGGCATTCTCCCCGACATAGGAAGAGATCATCTTGCGGATCTGCCGGGTCTTGAGCAGCAGCCCCAGCCCCGCATCGTCGATGCCCGCATTGTTGGACACGACGGTGAGGTCCTTCACCCCCGATTCGCGGATCGCCTCGATCAGCAGGGCGGGGATGCCGCACAGGCCGAAGCCGCCGGAATGGATTACCATGCCGTCGCGCAGCACGCCGGCCAGCGCCGCCGTCGCGTCTGGATAGACCTTGCCCATGGACACTTCCCCGCTCTGGACTTCCGAGGCTCACTCCCTACCGTTCCGCGCGGCGCGCCGAAAGAGGGAGTTGCCCTCTTGCAGGGGGGGCAAGTGAAGGTTATACGGCGCGCCTCTTCCCCGGGGGGCCATAGCTCAGTTGGGAGAGCGCCTGAATGGCATTCAGGAGGTCGTCGGTTCGATTCCGATTGGCTCCACCAGTTCGACAAAGGGCCCGGGCATCACTGCCCGGGCCCTTTTTCATGGATCGCGGCGGTTGCCACGCATCGGCTCAGGTGACGATGTTTCCCGCAACGCGCGGCTGGGGTGGCCTGCACGCCCGGCTGAGCGGGCCCCGCGCCGGTAGCGGTATCGGAGCCCAGGCAACGCCCCCTTGGCGTCAGGTCACCGCCACCACCCGGTAGGAGAACATCGCCCCGCTGGGTTCGGTGACCGTGACGTATTCGCCGGGCCGCACCGGTTCCGTCCCACAGTCGAACTGCGTCTCGGGTGCATCGGGCCCTTCCGCGGCCGCACCGAAGAAGCGGATCGACCAGCCATGGTCCGGGTCGAACTGCACATCGCCTTCGACCGGCGCCGCGCCGGGCGTCACCCGCCGCGCCCGCCAAGGCACCGGGTCCGCCAGCCAGGCGGCCGTATCGGGCCGCCCGCCGGGATCCAGCACCAGCGAAATCTCGTACCGGTGTTCGGGGTTGCCCTCGGGGAAACCAGGGCCGGCCGCCAAGGCGAGCAACACCGTCACCATGGTCAGATCGCCACGCGCACGCCGAGCTCGACCACGCGGTCGGACGGGATGCGGAAGAATTCCGTCGCCGGCACGGCGTTGCGCGACATGATGGTGAACAGCCATTGCCGCCAGCGCGACATCTTCGGCACCGCGGCCGCCACCACCGTCTCGCGGCCGAGGAAATAGGAGGTCTGCATCGGTTCGAAGGGGATCCCGACCTCCTTCAGCGCCTCGAGTTCCTTCGGGATGTTCGGGCTTTCCTGGAAGCCGTAGCGCAGGAAGATGCGGTGGATGTTGGGGGAGAGTTCCTCGACCTCGCGGCGCCGTTCGACCGGGACCGCGGGGATGCCTTCATTGGTGACGGTGACGAAGAACACCCTCTCATGCAGCACCTTGTTGTGCTTGAGGTTGTGCAGCAAGGCGCCGGGCAGGAAGTCGGCCTGGCTGGTCATGAACACCGCGGTGCCTGGCACCCGGATGGTGCGGGACTGCGGCAGCCGCGCGATGAAGGATTTGAGCGGCAGCCCATCCTGGCGGAACCGCGCGAACAGCAATTCGCGCCCGCGATGCCAGGTGGTCATCATGGCGAACAGCCCGGCCCCTAGCACGAGCGGCACATAGCCGCCCTGCGGGATCTTCAGCACGTTGGATGCGAAGAACAGCACGTCCAGCAGCAGCAGCGGCCCGAACACGCCGATCACCACGGGCCAGGCCCAGCCGAACTGCCTGCGGAACACGATCATCGCGAGCATGGAGGTGCACACGAAGGTTCCGGTCACTGCGATGCCATAGGCCGCCGCCAAATTGTCCGAGGTATGGAAGGACAGCACCAGGATCAGCACGCCGATCAGCAGCAGCGTGTTCACCTGGGGCATGTAGATCTGCCCTTCCTCGGTCTCGGAGGTGTGGCGCACCTCCAGGCGGGGGATGAAGCCCAGTTGCACGCATTGCCGCGCGATGGTGTAGGCGCCGGAGATCATCGCCTGGCTGGCGATGATGGTCGCCGCGGTGGCCAGGAACACCAGCGGCAGGCGGAACCATTCCGGCGCCAGCAGGTAGAAGGGATTCTCCAGCGCCGAGGCGTCGCGCAGCAGCAGAGCCCCCTGGCCGAGGTAGTTCAGCATCAGCGCCGGCAGCACCAGCCACAGCCAGGCCCAGCGGATCGGCGTCCGGCCGAAATGGCCCATATCGGCATACAGCGCCTCCGCCCCCGTCACCGCCAGCACGACGGAACCGAAGGCGACGAAGGCCAGCAGCCGGTATTCCAGGCAGAACTGCACGGCGAAATGCGGCGACAGCGCCGCCAGCACGGACGGGTTGATGACGATCTCGACCACGCCCAGCGCGCCGAGCACGAAGAACCAGGCGGCGCAGATCGGGCCGAACACCGCGCCCATCTTTCCGGTGCCGCGGAACTGCGCGAGGAACAGCCCCACCAGGATGACGACCGCGATCGGGATCACCGCCTTCTCGAAGGCGTCGTCCACCACCTTCAACCCTTCGACGGCCGACAGCACCGAGATAGCCGGGGTGATGATGCCGTCGCCGAAGAACAGGCAGGCTCCGACAATGCCGACGAGCGCGATCGCCCAGCGCGCCCGCGGCGATTCGACGCTGCGCTGCGCCAGCGCCATCAGGGCGAGGATGCCGCCTTCCCCGCGATTATCGGCGCGCAGCACGAAGAAGACGTATTTCACCGTGACGGTCAGGATCAGCGCCCAGATGATCAGGCTGAGGATGCCCAGGATTTCCCAGCGTTCCAGCCCGTCATCGGAGAAATGCAGCAGTGCGGCCCGCAGCGCATAGAGCGGCGAGGTGCCGATGTCGCCATAGACGACGCCCAGAACGCCCAGCACCAGGGCAGGGGTCAGGGCGCGGGTCTTGTCGGCGTCAGGGGTGTGCGCGGTCACAGGGCCTCGTTGCAGTGCGGCAGACTGCGCAGTGATAGGCCCGCCGGCCCCGCTGCCGCAATCCTGCCCCAATGACACCTGCGCGCGATCGGAACGATCGCCCAGCAACCTGCGGCGCCCTGCTCACCGTTCGGCCCGATGCCGCGCATCGGTCCGCGAGCGCAAGGCGCGACCGCGCCCAAACCGAGCACCGCCCCCCGCGCCAGCCCAGTCTGCAAAGGCGAGGGGGGGCCGGATGTTTCCCAACCCTCCGGCCCGATGCCCCCGCATCGGGCCGCGAGCGCGAAGCGCGACCGCGCCCAGACCAACCGCGCCGCCCCGGTGCGCCAGCGCATGGCGCGAAGGCAAGGCGGCCGGATGGCCGCCGCCCGCCGTCTGAGGGCACAAACAAAAACTCACCCGCGGCCGCCACAGGCGGCCGCGGGTCTGAGATCGGCCGAAGGGCCGATCTCAGTGCCCCCGCAGGATCTGGCTCAGGAACAGCTGCAGGCGTTCGGTCTTCGGGTCGTTGAACACCTGCTCCGGCGTGCCGGATTCCACCACCTCGCCGCGATCCATGAACACCACGCGGTCGGCAACCTGCCGCGCGAAGCCCATCTCGTGCGTCACGCAGATCATGGTCATGCCCTCGGCCGCCAGCATGACCATGGTGTCGAGCACCTCCTTGATCATCTCGGGATCGAGCGCGCTGGTGGGCTCGTCGAACAGCATGATCTTGGGCTTCATGCAAAGCGCACGGGCGATCGCGACGCGCTGCTGCTGGCCACCGGACAGCTGGCCCGGATACTTCTTCGCCTGCTCGGGGATGCGCACCCGGGTCAGGTATTCCATCGCCAGTTCCTCGGCATCCTTCTTCGGCATCTTGCGCACCCAGATGGGGGCAAGGGTGCAGTTCTCGAGGATGGTGAGGTGCGGGAACAGGTTGAAGGACTGGAACACCATGCCGACCTCGCGCCGGATGGCGTCGAGTGCCCGCAGGTCGTCCGACAATTCGATCCCGTCCACCAGGATCTTGCCTTCCTGGTGCGTCTCCAGCCGGTTGATGCAGCGGATCATGGTGGATTTGCCGGACCCCGACGGGCCGCAGACGACCACGCGCTCACCCAAGGCCACCTGGAGGTCCACGTCGCGCAGCACATGCAGCGCGCCGAACCATTTGTTGACCTTGTCGAGCACGATCGCCGGCGGGGCGTCGGTGCGGACGGAAGAGGCGATGAAGCCATCCGTTTGCAGTGCAGCGCTCATTGTTGTCTCGTGTCCCAGAGCCGTTGTTTGAATGGATGCTGAAACCGGCGCCCGCCCGCCCCGCCGCCGGCAGCCCGGGCGGCGCCGTGCCGCCGGGCATTCGGGTGGGGGCGCGTGGCGGTGCCGGTCATCCGTGCCTCAGCGCCGACGGTGGCGGTTCAGGTCCGCTTCCAGCCCCTGGCTGTATTTCGACATGCCGAAGCAGAACACCAGGTAGATCAGGCCGACGAAGACATAGACCTCGACGCCGAAGCCCTGCCAGGCGGGCTCGACGATCGCGGTCTTGCCCGCGGTCAGCAGGTCGAAGATGCCGATGATCAGCACCAGCGAGGTGTCCTTGAAGAAGCCGATGAAGGTGTTGACCAGCGGCGGGATCACCATGCGCAGCGCCTGCGGCAGGATGATGAAGCCGGTCTTCTGCCAGTAGGACAGGCCCATCGCGTCGGCGGCTTCGTATTGCCCCTTCGGCAGCGATTGCAGGCCGGCGCGCACCACTTCCGCCAGATAGGCCCCGGCGAACAGGATGATGGCGATCTGCGCGCGCAGCAGCTTGTCGATGTTCATGCCTTCCGGCAGGAACAGCGGGAACATCACCGACGCCATGAACAGCAGCGAGATCAGCGGCACGCCGCGAATCAGCTCGACATAGACGACGCACAGCACCTTGATCGCCGGCAGGTTCGACCGCCGGCCGAGTGCCACCAGGATCGACAGCGGGAAGGCGAAGGCGAGGCCGAAGGTCGACAGGATCAGCGTGATCGGCAGCCCGCCCCAGCGTTCCTGCGGCACATAGGGCAGGCCGAGCACGCCGCCCCACATCAGCACGCCGATCGCCGTCAGCGTCAGCGCCCAGATCGGGATCAGGCGCCAGTTCCAGAAGCTGCGCAGCGCCGAGACGATGTACAGCCCGACGAACAGAAGGCAGACCAGCGCCGGGCGCCAATGCTGTTCGTACGGATAGGTCCCGAACAGCATGAAGCGGTGCTTTTCGGTGATCACCGCCCAGCAGGCGCCGGTGCCGTGCAGGTCGCGGCAGGCCTGGGTCTGCGCCACGCCGGTGGGCGAGACCGGCACCCACCAGATGGCGTTGATGAAGGCCCAGTCCACGAAACCCATCACGGACCGGACAATGAAATAGCCCAGAAGCAGCGTGACGGCGGTGGAGATCCAGCCGGAGAACAGGTTCTCCCGCAGCCAGGCGACCGGGCCGGCGGCGGTGATCGGCGCGTCGCGCGGCTCGCTCTGGATTGGCGTGTTGATGGTGATATCGCTCATGGCCGGACCCTCACCGCTCTACGAGCGCGATGCGCGCATTGTACCAGTTCATGAACAGGCTGATCGACAGGCTGATGGTCAGGTAGACCAGCATGATGATGGCAATGCCCTCGATCGCCTGGCCGGTCTGGTTCAGCGTGGTGTTGGCGATCGACACGATGTCCTGGTAGCCGATCGCCACCGCCAGCGAGGAATTCTTCGTCAGGTTCAGGTAGTTCGACGTCATCGGCGGGATGATGACGCGCAGCGCCTGCGGCAGCACGATCAGCCGCAGCACCGACCCCGACCGCAGGCCGAGCGCCTGCGCCGCTTCCCACTGCCCCAGATTGACCGACTGGATACCGGCGCGCACCACCTCGGCGATGAAGGCGGCCGTGTAGGTGACAAGGCCGATCAGCAATGCGGCGTATTCCGGGCTGATCGCCATGCCGCCCTGGAAGTTGAAGCCGCGCAGCGCCGGCCAGTCGATCGTCCAGGGCCCGCCCATCGCCAGCCAGACCGCGACCGGAAGCCCGATGATCAGCGCGATCGCGGCCGGCCAGACGCGGCGGGGCTGGCCATCGGCCATCTGCTTGGCGCGCGCGCTTTTGGCATACAGCCCGGTCAGCAGGACGCCGGCGATGCAGGCCAGCGCGGCCATGGTATGCGGCCATTCCCAGACCAGCGCGGGCATTCGCAGGCCGCGGTTGGACAGGAACACGCCTTCGACCGGGTGCAACGACTGTCGCGGCCCGGGCAAGCCCTGCATGACCGTGTACCAGAACAGCAACTGCAGCAGCAGCGGGATGTCGCGGATCACCTCGATGTAGAAACCGGCGATCTTCGAGACCAGGAAGTTCTTCGACAGCCGCGCGATGCCGATGAAGGTGCCGATGAAGGTGGCGAGGATGACGCCCACCACCGCGACCTTCAGCGTGTTCAGCACGCCGACGGTCAGCGCGCGCAGGTAGGTGTCGGTCGGATCGTAGGCGATCACATGCTCGGCGATCGGCAGCCCGGCCTCGCGGTTGAGGAAGCCGAAGCCCGTCGCGATCCGCCGCACCTCGAGGTTGTGGACCGTATTCGACCACAGCCAGTAGATGATCGACCCGATGAGGCCGACGACCAGCACCTGCCACACGATCCCGCGGATGCGTTCATCTGCCCAGGACAGGCGCAGCGGGCGTTTGGGCGGCTTGCGCCGGAATCGGGGATCGACGGTTGCGTCGGACATTGTTTTTCGGCCTCACCTGTCCTTGTGGCCCGCCCCGGGGGCGGGGAAGCAGCGCGGGGCGGGGATTGCTCCCCCGCCCCGCGTATCGTCGCGATCAGCGGAAGGGCGGCGAATATTGCAGCCCGCCCGGCGTGGTCCACAGCGCATTCGGGCCGCGCTGGATGCCGATCGGCGTAAGGCTGCGCCCAAAGACCTCGCCGTAATTGCCTACGGCGCGGATCACATTGACCAGCCAGGCGTTGTCGACGCCGAGCATGCGGCCGAGGTCGCCATTCTTGCCCAGCATGCGCTGCACTTCCGGCCGTGTGTCATTGGCGGCCATCTCCTGCACATTGGCGGCATTGATGCCGAGCTCCTCGGCCCCGATCAGGCCGAAATGCACCCAGCGCACCAGGTCCGAGAAACGCTGGTCGCCATGGCGCACCAGCGGGCCCAGCGGCTCCTTGCTGATCACGTCGGGCAGGATGGTGTAGTCGGCCGGGCGCGGCTGCGCCGAGCGCGTCGCGGCAAGCCCCGACACATCGGTGGTGAAGGCGTCGCAACGGCCGGCGACGAAGGCAGTCACCAGTTCCTCCAGCCGCTCGATCACCACGGGGGTGAAGGTCACTCGGTTGGCGCGCGCCCAGTCGGTCAGGTTCTGTTCGGTCGTCGTGCCGGGCTGCACGCAGATGGTGGCGCCATCGAGCTCCCGTGCCGTGCGCACGCCGAGCGAAGCCTTCACCATGAAGCCCTGGCCGTCATAGAAGCTGATCGCCGGGAAGTCGAAGCCCAACGACGTGTCGCGCGACAGCGTCCAGGTCGTGTTGCGGGACAGCATGTCCACCTCGCCCGACTGCAGCGCGGTGAAGCGGTTCTGCGCCGTGGTCGGGACGTAGCGGACCTTGCTGGGGTCGTTGAACAGCGCCACCGCGACGGCGCGGCAGTAATCCACGTCGAAGCCGCGCCACACGCCCTGGCTGTCCGGCTGGGCGAAGCCGGCCAGGCCGGTGTTCACGCCGCAGATCAGCGTGCCGCGCGCGCGGATCGCGTCGAGCGTGGCCGTGGCCTGTGCCGCCGGTTGCTGCTGCGCCAGTGCGGGCATCGCCATCACCGAGGCAACAAGCGCAGCCCCGAACATGCGGAATACCGAATGCCTCGAAACCTGTGTCACGCCAGTTCTCCCCATCCTGCTCCGGCACCCCTTCGGCGGGCCGCCCAACATTCTTGCCTATGCTACAGGCATGCTGCGCCACGCAATGGCACGGATCAACGCGCAAACCATCCGTGGCGAAACTTCCACCCTCGGTCATCCGGGCCAAGCAAATGACGGGCCGGACAGGCGCAGAGGCGGCAGCCGCCGTCGCCGGAGGGCCGCATGCTGCAAATGGCCCGCGCGACGCTGGTGGTCGACACCAGCGCCGGCGCGTTGGCCGAAGCGGGGGACATCGTGCAGGCCATCATCGAGGCTGCCATCGCCAGCGGCCTCGTCGGCCTGTGCGGGTCGGACGGGGCCGTCCCGCCTACTCCGCCCGGATGTTGTTCTCCCGCACCACCTGGGTCCACTTCGCCCAATCCTCGGCAAGCGTCTGCGCGAAGCGGTCGCGACCGCCGCCGACCGGCTCGGCGCCGAAGCCACGCACCCGCTCGATGACGTCCGGCTGTTTCAGGATGGCGTCGAGTTCCTGGTTCATCCGGTCGAGGATCGGATCCGGCGTGCCGCGCGGCGCCAGCATCCCGCCCCAGAAGCCGACCGCGTAGCCCGGCAGCGTCTCCCCGAAGGTCGGCACGTTCGGATAGGCCGGGGCACGTTCGGCGCTGGTCACCGCGATCGCCCGCAGCGTGCCGGCTTCCAACTGCGCCCGCGGCGTGAACAGGCCGTCATGGGCGACGTCCACATCGCCGCGGATCAGCGCGGTGATGGAAGGCTGGTTGCCGGTATAGGGCACCAGCGTCACCTCGATCCCGGTCTGGCGCATCAGCAGCACCATCGCCAGGTGGTTGATCGCGCCGGTGCCCGGGTGGGACACGGTCAGCCGGCCCTGGCGTTCGCGGGCCAGGGCGATGAAGTCCGCCACCGTGCGTGCCGGGAAATCCGGCCGGCAGACCAGCGCCAGCGGCGAGGATTGCGCCAGCACGACCGGCGCCAGGGACTGCACCTGTTCGACCACCGGGGACCGGTTCACCAGTCCCGAGATGAGCGTGGAGGGGGAGGTGTAAAAGAAGGTCGTGCCATCCGGGGCGGAGCGCGCCACATGGTCGGCGGCGACCAGCGTGCTGCCGCCGGGGCGGTTCTCGACGATGAAGTTCCCGCCGTGGATGCGTTCGGACAGTTTCTGCGCCAGCAGGCGCGCCATGATGTCGTTGGCGCCGCCTGCGGCGAAGCCGACCACGATCCGCGCCGGCCGCGACGGCCAGGCCTGCGCCCGCGCGGCCGGCGCCGCGAGCAGGGCGGGCGTGGAAAACAGCGCGGCCCGCCGGCCGATCCGTTGGACCATGACCTGGTTCTTTCCTGTCGTTTCCAGACCGGCAGGGTAGGGCATCCGGCGATGCGCCGGAACAACCGGCCGGAGCGCCGCGCGCATCCGCGGGGCCGGCGCGGCGCCGGATCGGTCCGCTCACGTAAACTATACCGTCCGGACGGTTGAATGGACCGTCCGGACGGTATAGTTACCCCTCCATAATGGACACGCGCGCCACGACCCCGCCGACCGACGCCCGCACCCGCATCCTCGACGCCGTGGAACGGATCATCGTGAACAAGGGCGTCGGCGGCCTGACCCTGGAAGCCGCGGCGCGCGAGGCGGGCGTCTCCAAGGGCGGCCTGCTCTATCATTTCGCCTCCAAGGAGGCGCTGCTGACCGGGCTGCTGCAGCGCCTGTCGGATTTCGTCGCTGCCGAATATGCGGCCGGCGTCGCGCGCCAGCCGGAAGGCCCCGGACGCTTCGCGCGCGTCCAGATCGCCTGGGCCTTCGGCGAAAGCGACTGCTATCCCGGCGAGGATCGCCACGACCGCGCCGCCGCCGTCTTCCTGGCAGCGTTCCATCATGACCCGGCGCTGCTCGACCCGATGCGCGCGGTGATGGCGCGGATGAAGGCCGACCTGCTGGCCGACGACATCCCCCATGGCGTCGCCATGACCATCCTGACCGCGACGGACGGGCTGTTCATGGCCCATCTCTTCGGCCTCTACCCGCCGACGGAGACCGACCTCGCGGCGTTGCGCGCGACCCTCGACGGGCTGCTGGAGCGGCCGGCATGACGAAGCGCGGGCGCCTGCTGGTCGGGCTCGCGGCCCTTGGCGTCGCGGCCGGCGGCTATGCGCTGCTGACGCGCGGGGAGGCGACGCGCCCGGCGCCCACGATCGCCGCCGCGCCGGCCGGCCCGGTCGGCGTCGGCGCGCTCGGGCGTGTCGAGCCGGCGTCGCGCATCCGTCGCCTGACCCAGCCGGGCGGCATGGCGGTGACGCGGCTCGACCGATTGCTGGTCGAGGAAGGTGCCGCGGTGACCGAAGGCCAGTTGCTCGCCGAATTCGCCGATGCCGCGCAGAAGGATGCCGCGGTGGCGCAGGCGGCCGCGGCGGTGGCCGAATACCGCGCCAGCCTGGATCGGATCCGCGCCGCCGGCCGCCCGACCGAGATCGACGCCCAGCGCGCCCGGATCGCTGCGCTGACCGCGCAGGAGGACCTCGCCTTGCGTGAGGCCGAACGCGCCGACCGCCTGGTGCCGACCGGCGCCGGCGCGGTCGCCCAGGCCGACCGCAACCGCGCGGCCGCGGTTCGCCTGACCGCCGAACGTCGCCAGGCCGAGGCGGACCTCGAAAGCCTGCTCTCCTCCCGCCCCGAGGACATCGCACTGGCCGAGGCGCGCCTGTCCGCCGCCGAGGCCGCGCTCGCCAAGGCGCGCGCCGATGCGGAATTGTCGCGCGTGCGCGCGCCCTTCGCCGGCACCATCCTGCGCATCATCGCGCGACCCGGCGACCAGGTCGGCAGCGACGGGCTGCTTGAGATCGGCGACCTGACGAGGATGGACATCGTCGCCGACGTCTATGAAACCGACCTGCCGCGGCTGCGCATGGGTGCCGTGGCCGAGGTGGTCGTACCCGGAGAGACGCGACGCTTCACCGCCACGGTGCGCGACATCGGCTGGACGGTGCGCCGCACGACCCAGGCCAATACCGACCCGGTCGCCGCGGTGGACAGCCGCACGGTCGAAGTCCGCCTCGCGCTGGACGAGGCGGGGTCCGAGTTGCTGCGCCGGCGATCCAACATGCAGGTCCAGGTGGCGATACGGCCATGAACGCGCTGACCAAGACGACCCTGCTGCCCTGGGCGCCGGAGAAGACCGGCGAGGCACTGCCCGCCCCGCCTTCCGCCGTCATCGCGGCGCGGCCGGGCCTTGGCGCGTTGCTGTGGCTTCCGGCGCGGCTGGCCTGGCGGCAGTTGCGCGCCGAACGCGCCAGGTTGTTCTCGGCGATCGCCGGCGTGATGTTCGCGGCGGTGCTGGTGTTCATGCAGCTCGGCTTCCGCTCGGCGCTGTTCGACAGTGCGACACGGCTGCTCTCGGCCATGGAATCCGAGTTGTTCCTGATGAGCCCGATGACCGTGGCGAGCTTCCGGCCCGAGCCCTTTCCGCGCATCCGCGCCCACCAGGCGCTCGCCCTGCCCGAGGTCGCGCAGGCCGTGCCGGTCTACCTGGCGCAGGCAACATGGCGGAATCCGCAGGATGGATCGCGCCGCGCGATCCAGATGATCGGCTTCGACGTCGAGGCCGGCGCGATGCAGTTCCAGGGATTGGATGCCATCGCCCCAGCCCTGCGGCGGATCGATGCGGTCGGCTTCGACACGCGCTCCCGCCCCGAGTTCGGGGAGGTCGAACGCCTTTTCGACCAGCAGGGGCCCTTCCCCGTGCAGGTCGGCAACCGCATGGTCGACGTGGTGGGCCTGGTGAGCATCGGCCCGTCCTTCGGTGCCGACGGCAACCTGGTGATGAGCGAGGTGAATTTCCGCCGCATGGTGGCGACGCGCACCGCGGCCAATACCGACGTCGTCGCCATCCGCCTGCGGCCGGGCGCGGACATCGCCGCTGCCCAGCAGCGCCTGCGCGCCATCCTGCCGCCCGACGTGCTGGTGCTGGACCATGACGAACTGGTGGCGCATGAGCGAATGTACTGGGAGACCGCCACGCCGATCGGCTTCATCTTCGCCTTCGGGTCGGTGATGGGGCTGATCGTCGGGATGGTGATCGTCTACCAGATCCTGTTCTCGGACATCGCCAGCCACCTGCGCGAATATGCGACGCTGAAGGCGATTGGCTATTCCAATTTCTATCTTGCGCGCGTGGTGATGGCGGCGGCGCTGATCCTCGCCGTCATCGGCTTCCTGCCCGGTGCGGCGCTGTCCACCTGGCTGTACGGCATCGTCGCGGATGCGACCTTCCTGCCGCTGGTGATGACGGCCGAACGCGCGACCATGGTCTTCGCGCTGATCTTCGGCATGTGCGCGGCGGCCGGGCTGCTGGCGATGCGCAAGCTGCGCGACGCCAATCCGGCAGACATGTTCTGATGGACCCCATCCGCATCGACGGCCTGAACTTCGCCTATGGCGAGGGCGAACTGCGCCGGCCGGTGCTGCGCGACGTCGCGCTGACCGTCCATGCCGGGGAGGTGGTGCTGCTGACCGGCCCGTCCGGTTCGGGCAAGACCACGCTGCTGACGCTGATCGGTGCGCTGCGCGGCATGCAGCATGGGTCCTGCCGCGTGCTCGGCCACGAACTTCTTGGCGCGCCGGAACGCGAGCGCGTCGTGCTGCGCCGGTCGATCGGCTTCATCTTCCAGAACCACAACCTGCTCGGCTTCCTCACCGCGCGGCAGAACGTGGCGATGAGCTTGGAGCTGGACGCCAGCGTCCCCGAGGCGGAGCGGCTGGAGCGCGCCGGGGCGATGCTCGCGGCAGTCGGGTTGGCGGGGCATGAGGACAAGCCGCCTTCCAAGCTGTCCGGCGGGCAGCGCCAGCGCGTTGCCATTGCGCGCGCGCTGGTCGGCCATCCCGGGCTGGTGCTGGCGGATGAACCGACCGCCGCACTCGACAAGGTGTCGGGCGGGGAGGTTGCGCATCTCCTGCGCGACATCGCCAAATCTCGTGGCACGCCAATCCTGATGGTGACGCACGACCCGCGCATTCTCGACATCGCCGACCGCATCGTGGCGATGGAGGATGGGCGGATCGTCGAGGGTGAGGTAGCGGCGCAGGCTTGAGGGGCGGTGTGTCGGAGAGGGGCTTTGCCCCTCTCCGAGCCTCTCCCCACCAAAGGCCGGTGGGCCTTTGGAAACCATCACCTGGCGCTGGGCGGGGCTGTCGTTCGCGTCGCGGGAACGTCCCTTGCGCACGGCAGCAAGGGAATTTCTGGCGTTGGACAAGGCACGTCAGCCCAAACCAGGGAATGCATCCACTGTCCGGTGCCAACGCCTCGCGGTCCAGGGGCCCGCAGGCCCCTGGTGGGGTGGCTTGGAGGGGCAAGGCCCCTCCAACCTTGCCTTCACACCGATGAGGCGCAGTCCCTCCCGGTTCCGCCGCAACCAAATTCAGTTGCTCCCGCCATCCACCACGAAGTGCTGCGCCGTCACCATCGCGCTGTCATCCGCTGCCAGCCACAGCACCATGCGCGCGATGTCGTCCGGCAGCAGGCGGCCCCTCAGGCATTGGTTGGCCTGGCTGCGCGCTTCTGATTCCTCGGTGACCCACAGAGCGATCTGCCGCTCGGTGTAGATCCAGCCTGGCACCACTTCATTCACCCGGATGCGGTCGGGGCCGAGGTCGCGGGCGAGGCCGCGCGTCATGCCGCGCACCGCCGCCTTGGCCGTGGTGTAGACCGGCATGCCGCCGGTGCGGTTCATCCAGGATATCGAACCGAGATTGATGATCGACCCGCCACCGGCGCGGCGCATCATCGGCACCACCGCCTGCGCACAGAAGAACTGATGGCGCAGGTTGGTCGCCATGCGTTCGTCCCAGTAGTCCGGTTCGACCGTCTCCAGCCCGTGGCGGTCGTCGCGCGCGGCGTTGTTCACCAGCACGGTGATGTCGCCGAGCGTCGCACCGGCTTCGGCCACCGCGGCGCGCAGGGCCGCGATGTCGCGCAGGTCGCAGGGGATGAACAGCGCGCCGGTCTCGGCGGCGACCCTCGCCCCGCCTTCCGCATCGAAATCAAGGAAGGCGACGCGCGCCCCCTGCTGGGTGAAGCGCGACACCATCTGCGCGCCGATGCCGCTCGCGCCCCCCGTCACCAGGACGGCGCGGGATTCGAGGCTGGGGTAGCGGGCGAAGCGATCGGTCATGTGTTTCCTCCGGGTCGTGTCGGCCATTGTTGACAGCGATCGCCACGAACGGCGAGCATCCCCGGCGGGAGACCAAAGAAACAGGAGAGGCTTTCATCATGCTCAAACGGGGCCTTGCGGTCGCGTGGGCGCTGCTGTGCGCCGCCATTCCGGGCGGCGCCGTGGCGCAGAACAACATTCCGAGCCCGACGCTCGATGCCATCCGCGCGCGCGGCGCGCTCGCCTGCGGCATCAATCCTGGCGTGGCGGGCTTCTCGCTGCCCGACAGCCGCGGCGTCTGGCAGGGCTTCGACACTGAGATGTGCCGCGGCCTCGCCGTTGTCATCTTCAACGACCCGTCCAAGGTGCGCTTCGTGCCGTTGTCCTCCTCCACGCGCTTCACCGCGCTGGGGTCCGGCGAGGTCGATGTGCTGTTCCGCACCAGCACGCAGACCATGCTGCGCGACACCACGCTGGGGCTGCGCCACGTCACCACGTATTTCTATGACGGCCACGGCTTCATCGTGCGCGCCAATTCCGGCGTGTCCCAGGCGCGCGAGATGCGCGGCGCGACGATCTGCCTGCTGCAGGGCACGACCAACGAACAGGTGACGGCGGACTACTTCCGCTCGGTCAACGTGCCCTTCCAGCCCGTGATCTTCGAGCGGCCGGACCAGGCGCAGGCCGCACTGCTGTCCGGGCGCTGCGACGCCTATGGCACGGATGCGTCCTCGCTGGCCGCCATGCGGTCCACCATGCCCGTGCCGGCGGAATGGACCGTGCTGCCGGAGCGATTCTCCAAGGAGCCTTACGCCGCCTACATCCGCCGCGGCGACGACAACTGGCACGACATCGTTCGTTGGTACACCACGGCGATCATCGAAGCGGAGGAGCAGGGCATCACCCAGGCCAATGCCGAGGAGATGCGGCGTAGCTCGGTGAACCCGAACACCCGGCGCCTGCTGGGCGTGACGCCCGAGCTCGGCCAATCGCTCAAGCTCGACCCCGCATGGGCCTACAACGTGATCCGCGCCATCGGCAATTACGGCGAGATCTACAACCGCACGATGGGCCCGGATACGCCGGTCGGTCTCGCGCGCGGGCCGAACCGCCTGCACAGCGATGGCGGCCTGCTTTACGCGCTGCCGATGCGCTGACCCTGCGGCGCCGGGCGATGCATCGCCCGGCGCACACCCTGCCGGTGCGTAGCAGGCCCGGCAGGGCGATCACGACGATCCATACGCAAACACAAGTCTGGGAGACTTTGCATCATGCTGAAACAGAGCCTGGCGGCTGCATTCGCCGTGCTGTGCGCGGGCCTTGCCGGTGCGGCGCAGGCGCAGAACAACATCCCGAGCCCGACGCTCGACGCCATCCGCGCGCGGGGCGCCCTGAATTGCGGCGTCGGCACCGGCGTCGCCGGCTTCGCGCTGCCGGACAGCCGCGGCGTCTGGCAGGGCCTTGATGCGGATCTGTGCCGCGGCCTGGCGGCGGCGATCTTCAACGATCCGTCGAAAGTGCGCTTCATGCCGCTGTCCTCCTCCACGCGCTTCACCGCGCTGGGGTCGGGGGAGGTCGATGTGCTGTTCCGCACCAGCACCCAGACGATGCTGCGCGACACCACGCTCGGCCTGCGTCACGTCACGACATACTTCTTCGACGGCCACGGCTTCATGGTGCGCGCCAATTCCGGCGTGACGCGCGTGCGCGACATGGCGGGCGCGACGATCTGCCTGATCCAGGGCACAACGAATGAACAGGTGACGGCGGACTACTTCCGGTCGGTCAATGTGCGCTTCCAGCCCGTTGTGTTCGAACGCACCGACCAGGCCGCGGCCGCACTCGCCGCGGGGCGCTGCGACAGCTTCGGCACCGATGCGTCCCAGCTGGCCGCCGTGCGGTCCACCATGCCGACGCCGGCCGACTGGACCGTGCTGCCGGAGCGTTTCTCGAAGGAACCCTACGGCGCCTATATCCGCCGTGGCGACGACAATTGGCACGACATCGTACGCTGGTTCACCACGGCGATCATCGAGGCGGAGGAACAGGGCGTGACGGCGGCGAATGCCGAGGAACAGCGCCGGACCTCCGTCAACCCGAACACGCGGCGCCTGCTCGGCGTGACGCCGGAGCTGGGGCAGTCGATCAAGCTCGATCCGGCCTGGGCCTACAACGCGATCCGCGCCATCGGGAACTATGGCGAGCTCTACGAGCGGACCATGGGCGAGGCCACGCCGGTCGCGCTGCCGCGCGGGCCGAACCGGCTGCATACGCAAGGCGGGCTGCTCTACGCACTGCCGATGCGCTGACCGCGGCGAGGGGTTCACGCCCTGACGCCGCGACGATGGCGTGATGCGGGAAACGGAGAGGGGCGGCGCCCCTCTCCCATCAGCAGCGCGGAATGTCGCGCCGTCGCGCTCACGCCCCTCGCCCCGGGCGCGGCACGGGCCGCCAATCAGGCGGTGCCAGCTCGAAGCCGGCGAAGTCGAAGGCTGGCGACACGGTACAGCCTACCAGCGTCCAGCGCCCCAACGACACCGCCGCCTGCCACCACCCCTTCGGCACCACGGCGAAGGGTCGCTGATGGCGCGTCAGGTCGGGGCCGAGATGCACCGCCTGCG
Organism: Roseomonas sp. CAU 1739; assembly: GCF_039839775.1. NCBI lineage: Bacteria > Pseudomonadati > Pseudomonadota > Alphaproteobacteria > Acetobacterales > Roseomonadaceae > Roseomonas > Roseomonas sp. CAU 1739. The sequence goes on along the minus strand of NZ_JBDOQQ010000002.1, from coordinate 20,290 downwards.
CATCATGTCCATCTCCGGACATCGATAGCGCCAGCGGCCCGCCGGCATACCAGTGCCAGGCCTCGGCGGCATCGACGCGGTGCCAATGGCTGAATTCATCCGCCGCCAACAGGAAATAGATCGCAGTGCCGGCGCCGCGCGAGCCATCCGCCGGCGCGTCGCGCCAGATCTCGCGGTAATGCCCGCCCTCGGGGTGCGGCTTCAGATCGAGCGCGGCGATGACCTGCGCGGCCGTCACCGACGGATCGCGCAGGTCGAACATCAGCCGACCGGCACCGTCTGGGCCAGCGGCGGCAGCTTCGACGCCTCGGCGAACCAGGCGGCAAGCTTCGGATGCGTCTCCCGCCACGGCTCGGCCGCGAAGCGGAAGTCGAGGTAGCCGAGCGCGCAGCCCACCGCGATCGCGCCGATATCCGACAGTCCCTTCGGCGGCGCCTTCTCCAGCACGTCCAGCGCGCGATCCACCGCCGCTTTCTGCCGCGCGTCGTATGCCCTGCGGCCATCATCCTGCGGATGCGGCATGGACAGCCGCCGCCCCACCGCGGCATCGAGGATGCCATCCGCCGCCGCATGCATGATCTGCGCGGACAGCCGCGCCGCGCTGCCGGTCGGCGGGAACAGCGCCGGCGCGTCGCCCAGCGTGTCGAGGTATTCGCAGATCACCGGGCTGTCGTAGATCGCCGTGCCGTCATCGGCGACCAGCGCCGGCACCTTCGACAGCGGGTTGTCCGCCAGCAGGTCGGCTGGCGAGACATGCGGGTTGGTGTTCACCGTCTCGATCCGCCCCACGATGCCGCGCGCGATGGCACAGGCCATCACCTTGCGGACGTATGGGCTGGCTGGCGAGTGATGCAGCTTCATGGAGCGTTCCTCGGGTTCAGCGGAAATTGTCCTTGGCGGTGCGGATGCGCGCCAGCGTCGCGACATCCCGCGCGCGCAGGAAGGGGTTGGCGGCCAGTTCCTCGCCGATCGTCGTCGGCACGGTGGCGCGGCCCTCGGCGCGCTGCTGCGCGATCTTGTCGGCACGGGCGCGCAGCGCGGGGTTTTCGGGTTCCACCGTCAGGGCGAAGCGGGCGTTGCTCTCGCTGTATTCGTGGCCGCAGCAGACCAGCGTTTCCGGCGGCAGCGCAGCGAGTAGCTGCAGGCTGTCGAACATCTCCGCCGCGGTGCCTTCCAGCAGCCGCCCGCAGCCCAGCGAGAACAGCGTATCCCCGCACAGCAGGATGCCGCATTCGCGGAAATGGTAGGCGATGTGGCCACGGGTATGCCCGTCGCTGGCCAGCACATCGGCCGGCACGCCCAGCACATCCACGCGCTGGCCGGGTTCCACCACAATGTCGAGGGCGGGAAGCCGATGCGCATCCGCCTTCGCCCCCATCACCTTCGACCCGTAGCGCGCCACCAGGTCCGCCACGCCCGCGACGTGGTCGCCGTGGTGATGCGTCAGCAGGATGATGTCGAGCTTGCCACCGGCCGCATCCACCGCGGCGATCACCGGCGCGGCCTCCCCGGGGTCGCAGATCGCCAGCCGCCCATCGGGCGCGCGCAGCAGCCAGGTGTAGTTGTCCGACAGGCAGGGCAGTCCGGTGACGGTGATCGGCATGGCTCGCATTCCCCAAGCATCTGCGAGGGGGAATCCCCCTGCGCGCTTCCGTCCTCTATATCCCCCGCATGGGTGGAGAGGTCCACGGGTTCGCCGCGTTCTACGCCTCCCCCGCCGGGGCGGCCGCCGCTCGGCTGCTGGCGCACCGGCTGCGCGTGCTGTGGCCATCCCTGCGCGGCCAGGCGCTGCTCGGCATCGGGCACACCACCCCGTATTTGCCGCTGTGGTCGGCCGAGACGGTCCGCGCCATTGCCTTGAGCCCCGCGCAGATCGCCGGCGACGCCACCGCCCTGGTTGCGGAGGAGGCCACCATGCCCTTCCCCGACCTTTCCTTCGATCGCGTCCTGTTGGTCCATGGGCTGGAGATCACCGAAAACGCCCGCCGCCTGCTGCGCGAGGTCTGGCGCGTGCTGAAGGATGACGGGCGGCTGCTGGTGGTGGCCCCCAACCGCCGCGGCCTGTGGGCGCACGCCGAACACACGCCCTTCGGGCACGGCCAGCCTTATTCCCCTGGCCAGGTGACGCGGCTGCTGCAACGGCACCTGTTCCATGTCGAACGGCGCGATTCGGTGCTGTACGTGCCGCCCTACGCACCGTTCCTGCGCGCCGGCGGGGCGTGGGAGACGGCGGGCCGGGCGATCTGGCCGGCGCGCCATGCCGGGCTTGCGATCGTCGAGGCGCGGAAGGACCTGCTGGCCGGGTCGCCGGCCGGGCGGGTGGCGGTGGGGCGGCAGGTGGTGGTCGAGGCGTGATGAGGGGCGCGCCACCCCTCCAGCCCTCACCCCCGTCGTGCCGGTTCGCGCGACAATCCGCGCGCCCCGAGTTCCGCAAGGTAGGTCGCCCATCGCGTTTCCTGCTCCATCCCCAGCGTGCGCAGATACGCCCAGGAATAGATGCCGGTGTCGTGCAGATCGTCGAATACGATCCGCACCGCGTAGTTGCCCACCGGTTCGACCCGCATGATGCCGACATGCCGCCGCCCCGGGACGATCACCTTCTGCCCCGGCCCGTGCCCCTGCACTTCCGCGCTGGGGCTTTCCACGCGCAGGTATTCGGCCGGCAGGCGGAAGTGCGCGCCGTCTGCCCAGGCGACCTCAAGCAATTGCTCCGCCCGCTTGAGGCGGATTTCCGAGGGGGCGGCCACGCGCTCAGCCGGCGATCTTGCGCGCCTCGTCCGGCAGCATGATCGGGATGCCGTCGCGGATCGGATAAGCGAGGCCGGCGCGGTCGCTGACCAGTTCGCCCTTCTCGCGGTCGTAGCGCAGCGGGCCCTTGGTCACCGGGCAGACCAGGATCTCGAGCAGGCGCGGATCGACCGCGCCGCCGGGCTGGATGGTGTCGGACATGTCGGTCGTCCTTTAGCTCGGCCGCCCTTCGGGCGGCGCATTGGCGGCGGCCCCCATCCGCATCAGCGCGACGAGCATGCGCGCACGCTCCGCACAGTCGGGGGCTTCCAGGAGGGCCTGCTTCTCCGGCACTTCGAAGGGGCAGACCATGGACAGGGTGGTGACGAGCATGGTGTCGGCGGATTGTTCCACCGCGTCCCAGTTCGCCTCGATGCCGCGGGCGCGGAAATAGGGGCGCAGGGCGGCGAGCAATGCCGACCGATCATAGGGCGGCGCGCCGTCCTGAACCACCAGGTCGGCGGCGAATTCGGCGTAGTCGGTGCGCACGCGGCGATAGCCGCCGGGGGCAAGCGGCAGTTCCCCGGCGATGCGGAAGCGGATCAACCCGGCGAGCGTGACCAGCAGCCGCCCGTCATCCGTCTCGCTGAAGGAGGACAGGCGCCCGAGGCAGCCGACGCGATAAAGCGCCGGTCCAGTCGCCCCGCGGGGCTTCTGCGCATCGGGCTGCACCATGCCGAACATCCGCCCCTGCGCCAGGCTGTCGAGCGCCATCGCCAGGTAGCGCGGCTCAAAGATGTTGAGCGGCAGCCTTCCCTGCGGCAGCAGCAGAGCGCCGGAGAGCGGGAAGACCGCGATCTCCTCCGGCAGGTCTGCGAAGCGCGGGTGGAAGGCCGGCATGGGTCGTCAGCGGAACAGGACGGCGGACAGCTTGCGGCGGCCGGCCTTGCTGGCGGGGTCGTCGAAGCCCCAGGCGTCGAACAGCTTGAGCAGCTGCTTGCGCGCGGCTTCCTCGTTCCAGGCGCGGTCGCGGCGGATCGCTTCGATCAGCGTGTCCACGGCGGCGTCGCGCTGGTCGTTGGCGGACAGCGCGATGGCGAGGTCGATGCGCGCGGCGTGGTCGTCGGCATCCGCATCGACGCGGGCCTGGTGCTGGGTGAGCTGGTCGCGGGCGCGGCGGCTTTCGACCTCGATCTCGATGGCGCTGCGCGCGGCGGTGACCTCGGGGGCCTCCTTGATCTTCGCGGGCGCGCTGTCGAGCACGGCGAGCGCCTGCGCATCCTCGCCCAGCGCGAGCAGTGCGCGGGCCACGCCGGCCAATGCCTTGGCGTTCTCCGGTTCCTGCTGCGACAGGGCGCCGAACAGCTCGAGCGCGGCGGCGTGGTCGCCCTCGGCCACGGCGGCCTCGGCCTCGGCGAGCAGGTCGGCCGTGGGCATCTGGCCGCCGGCGGATTTCAGCAGGCCTTCGACGAAACGCTTCACTTCGGATTCAGGCAGCGCGCCCTGGAACAGGTCGAGGATCTGGCCCTGCCAGAAGGCGACGACGGTCGGCACGGATTGCAGCGGCAGGCCCATCTGGGTCAACTGCTGGACCAGCGAGCGGTTCTGGTCGATGTCGATCTTGACCAGCCGGACGCGGCCGGCGGCGGCCTTGACCACCTTTTCAATCGCCGGGGTCAGGGTCTTGCAGGGGCCGCACCAGGTTGCCCAGAAATCAACCAGGACGGGGACCTGGCGCGATGCCTCGATGACGTCCTGCATGAAGGTCTTCTGGTCGCCGTCCTTGATGACGCCGTCGGCGGCGGCGGGCGCACCCTGGCGGGCGGGGTCGAAGATCACGTCCATGGCAGGCTTTCCTCAGGTCTTGGCGGGTCCGGCGGGTGGGCGGCCGGGCTGGTGTTCAGCCCCATAGATGCGCTGTCCGCGGCGGGAAGCAAGCCGGATGCTGCTGGCGGAACATGGGGGCGATGATGGAGGGGATGAGCGTCACCTCGACTTGCGGCGAGGCGGACCCGCTGTATGGCACGGGCTGCGAGGCCTGGCAGCTGCAGATCGGGCTCGCGGCGGAGCCGGGGCTGGTGGCGGCGCAGGCATTGGTCAGCGCGCATGGTGACGCGGCCTTGCATGTCATTCCGCCCGCCTTCCTGCATGTCACGGTGCTGCCCTTGATCGATGTGGCGGAACGGCTTTCCGCACCCCCCGCCGTCCTGTGGGACCGGCACGGTGCCACCTGGCAGCGGGCCATTGCCGACGCTTGCCGGGCGACGTCGCCGTTCCGCATGCACTTCGCCCGGTTGCGCGCCTTTCCACGGGCGATCGTCGCGCTGGACGGGATCAATCCGCTGGCGGCCTTGCGCGCCCGGCTGGCCGGTGGCTGCGCGCTGCCCGAACGCCCGGTGCGCCTTCCGGGGATCACGCATGTGACTCTTGCGCGCTTCCGCCAGGCGGCGCGGGTTAGCATTCCGGAGGCGCTGGACGTGTCGGTGGAAGTCCGTCAGCTGCGACTGGTGCGCGAGACCGTCTATCCCACGCTGGCCTTCGAGACGGTTGCGACCTTCGCGCTGTGACAAGCGACTCAGGCGGCGTCGAGGTCCAGCAGCGTGGCCGGATGCCCGATACCCGCCAGGAAGCGCAGCAGGTCGGCGGGCGCGAGGCCGGTGCTGGCCGCATTGGTCAGCGGATGAACCCAGATGCGGTCGAAGCCTTCGGCCAGATAGCGATCCAGGACGAAGCGGACTGATCCGGGCGCGGCATTGACCAAGCCGAAGGGTGTCACGGAACCAGGCGGCACGCCGAGCGTGGCGTCCAGTTCCGCGGCACTGGCCATTGACACCTTGCCGGCGCCGGCCAACCGGGCGAGCGCGTTGATCGAGACCTGCCGGTCCTCCTTCAGCGTGGCCAGCAGGAAGGGGCCGTCGCCCTTGGCGGGCTTCAGGAACAGGTTCTTGGTGTGGCCCCCGGGCAGCTCGCCGCGCAGGTCGCGGCTTTCCGCCACCGTGAAGACGGGCGGGTGGCGGCGGGTCTCGGCGGCGATGCCGGCGGCGGCGAGGCGGGCGAGCAGGCCTTCGGGCGATTCGGGCATTCAGTCCAGTCTGATGTTGTTGGCGCGCACCACGCGTGCCCATACCTCGATCTCATTGTTGAGCCAGGTGCGGAAACTGTCCGGGCCTTCCACGCGGTTGAAGGCGCCGAGCGCGGTAATGCGTTCAGCGGTTGCCGGCACGGCCATGGCGGCGCGCAATTCGTTGGAGATGCGGTTGACCATTGGGGCTGGCGTGCCGCCCTGGGCGAGCACGCCCTGCCAGGTGCCCGATTCGGCCGCTGGCCAGCCGAGTTCCTTGAAGGTCGGCACGTCGGGGAAGTCCGGCAGGCGGTTTGGCCCGGTCACCGCGATGGCGCGCAGCGTGCCTTGCTTGCAGAAAGGCGCGGTGGCGGTGGCGCCGTTGATGATGACCTGCGCTTCGCCCGCGGCCACCGCGGTAAGGGCGGCCGCGCCGCCGCGATAGGGCACCTGGGTGAGATCCGCCCCCCAATGCTGCGCCACCAGCAGGCCGGTGAGATGGTTGCCCACCCCGATCCCCGCGTGGCCGATATTGACCCGCTGCGGGTTGGCCTTGGCATAGGCCACCAGTTCCGCCGCGTTCTGCACAGGCAGGGACGGGTGCACCGCGAGGATGTAGGGCGCGTAGATCAGCATGGTGACCGGCGCGAGGTCCCGCTTCAGGTCGAAGGGCAGGCGGGTGTAGAGCGAGGGCGCCGTCGCCAGCGTCGAGACGTCGATGACCAGCAGCGTGTGGCCGTCGGGCGGGGATTTCGCGACCAGGTCGGCGCCGATGTTGCCGCCGGCGCCGGTGCGGTTTTCGACCACGACATTCTGGCCGAAGGCGCGCGTCAGTTCAGGGGACAGCAGCCTGGCGAGGATGTCCGACGTGCCACCCGGGGCGAACGGCACGATGAAGCGGACTGCATGGTCGAAGGTCTGGGCCGAGGCCTTGCGCAAGGCTGGCACGACAAGGGCCCCGGCAGCGAGGCCGAGGGCAGTGCGGCGGTCCATGAACTATTCTCCCGGGGTTGTCGTTGCGGGCATGATCGCGCCGGCGCCATCGGGCTGTCGAGGGGAATGGCAGAATCCTCATGAGGGTGGCTTGCAATCGCCAACGGCCCATGTCATTAGCCCGGCCCGCACGGAGCGCGGGCGTAGCTCAGGGGTAGAGCACGACCTTGCCAAGGTCGGGGTCGAGGGTTCGAATCCCTTCGCCCGCTCCATTCTTCTCTCTCACAACCTGTCTCTCCTGCACGGTGCATTGCGCTGAGGCACAGGTTTGGCCGGGGTTTGCGCGTGGACCTTGATGGTTCGAGGGCGCAACCACCGCGGAATTTCGGCCGGAGAGAGCGGAGAGTCTCCGAACCTTGAGGGTAGGTCGATTTTACCCTCAAGCTTAAGCCGTTGAACTATGGGCCTGTTTTTCCGCGGCCGCGTCCGAAATTCAGTAATCCGATTGGCCCAGCAATCATTCATTGCTGCGAATCGTTGATCGCACGCTAAGTTCCCTGAGGCGCAGCAGTAGCTTGGGGCGCAACTATCCCCGACCATACCCCCATGGCGACGTTGGCAAGACCGATTTGGGCCAGTTCATAGGCGCTCTCGCGTCAAGCAGCCTGCGTTCGCCTCGTAGGCGATGCACTCGATCCACGTTGGACAAGCGCCAATTGTAATTTAGATTGATTATGGGATTCGGCGGAACCATGAGCCTTCGCGAACTTCCTACAACGCCACACTTTACGACATCGACTCACAAGGTCCTGGAGCTCTTTTACGTGCCGGCGCTGACCCTCGCGACAAGCTACGATCGAGGTGTTGGTTACTTCACGTCGAACTGGCTCCGGCTCGCTGCGACGGGTCTGGCTGCGCTCGCCACCAACGCCGGCAAGGCCCGGATCATCGCCAGCCCTAAGTTGGATCGCGAGGACTGCGCCGCCCTGAACCAAGGGGCGGATGCCCGCAACGATCCCAAACTGCGGGCCGCCCTGGAGCGCACGATTGTGGATCTCGAGCACGACCTGGCCCACGATACTCTGGCGGCCCTTGCCTGGATGATCGCCGATGAGCTCCTGGAATTTCGAATCGCGATTCCCGCAGGTGAGCTTGACGGGGATTTTCACGACAAGTTCGGCGTCTTTCGAGACGGGATGCAAGATGCCGTCGCGTTCCACGGCTCGCCCAACGACAGCGAAAATGCCTTCCGGAACTACGAGTCGATCAGCGTTTTCTACTCCTGGATCGATGACCGTGAAGCGAACCGCGTTCGAAACGAACAGGAGCGATTCAACCTCATTTGGGGGAATGGGGATATCAATCTGCGCGTCTACGAGCTTCCTGACGCAGTTCGGCGTAATCTGATCGAGTTCACGACCCATTCGCGGCGGCCCTACCCGGCGCCACGCACTGGGAAAAGAGAAAGTGCTGCCCGGTGGGAGCACCAGCGCGACGCGGTCGCCGCATTTCTTAGGGCGAAAGCCGGGATCCTTGAGATGGCGACTGGCACGGGAAAGACGCGTACGGCGTTGACCATCGCTGAAGAACTTCAGGAGCGCGGCGCGATCAATACTGCAGTCGTGGCCGCCTATGGCACCGACCTTCTCGACCAGTGGCATAAGGAACTGGTACGTCGTACCGGCCTGCCTGTCTTTCGAGCCTATGAAAGGCACCACGAGGCCCAGTCATTTCTCAATGACCCGGAAGGCGCGATTTTGCTGGCGTCGCGCCAAGCACTCGCCGATATCCTCCCAAAACTGCACGCGAATTCGTATACGAAGGCTCTTCTTATCTGCGATGAGGTTCACGGGATAGGATCGCCCAGTCTCGTCGCCTCGCTTTCCGGACGCTTAAAGCCTTTCGCCTTTAGGCTGGGCTTAAGTGCAACGCCGGAGCGTGAGTATGATGGCGATGGCAATCGTTTCATCGAAGATGAGATCGGGCCGGTCATTTTTGAGTTCGGCCTCAAGGATGCAATCAAGAAGGGCATCCTATGCGGCTTCGACTATGTGGAGTTGGAGTACGAGTTCTCCGATGAGGACCGAGCTGCCGTAGTCCAGGCGATCCGTCGGTATCATGCGAAGGCCCGTGCTGGCGAAGCTCCACCGATCGAGGCCCTCTATCAGGACATCGCGCGCATCCGAAAGCTCTCTCAACAGAAGATTCTGCCGTTTCAGGCTTATGTAAGAGCTCACCCTGAAGTCCTACAGCGGTCCCTGATCTTCGTCGAGACGGCTGAATATGGAATGCTCGTGCAAGACATCCTAATGGCGCAGAACATCGACTTCCACACCTACTATGGGGACGATGACCGTGCAAATCTGGGGCGGTTTGCCCGCGGGGAGCTCGATTGTCTCGTAACCTGCCATCGAATCTCTGAGGGGATCGACATACGATCGGTCAACAACATCGTACTGTTTGCGTCGGCGCGCGCACGTCTGGAGACTGTGCAGCGCCTGGGTCGTTGCTTGAGGATCGATCCGAACAATCCCGATAAGCGGGCCACCGTCGTCGATTTCATTCGTGTGGACCATGACGACAAAGAGGACCCGACGGGCGAGCTGAGCGCCGACGAAGATCGGCGGGACTGGTTTCGAGACCTGGCCGCCACCCAGCGCATGCAGCATTAAGGATTTTCTCGTTGCGTCGCCGCAATTGACAACCCGGGGGGACCGCTTTGGCAGCCTTGCATCCAGATCTAGAAAGCGCCGTCACGGAAGCCATGGCCGCGGCCGCTGACCAATCGCCGGAATTCAGGCGGCGCCTGCGCAAGCTTATCGAGAACGCGACCACCTCAAACCTCGGCGACGATGATGTGCGGGAAGTCATCGAACTCGCCACCGTCGACGACGGCCTGGAGGACTAAGGTGAATATTCGCGTCCTGGGTTGGCGATACGAGAACCTTCGCGGCGGGTTGCGTGAGGTCAACATCGACCTGGAGAGCGCTCCAGGCCGATGGACCCTTATCCAGATGCCCAACGGCACGGGGAAGACCACCACCATGTCGTTGTTCAGAGCGGCATTCTCGGGCGAGAATCTTTCGCCGGACTTCGTCCGCGACCTGCGTGCCTCCGACGATGTCGACAGCGGCCTTTTCGAGGTGCGGCTCTCGATCGACGGCAAGCCTTTTCGGATCCAGCTCAGATTGAATTTCAAGGATGGAACCCATCAGTACTGGACGGCTCGATCCGAAGTTCGAACCGGCGGACTGGAAGAGGGGCTTTCCCTTCCGATCGATCTGAAGCGGCTCCTTACCCCCGACTTCACCCGGCTTTTCGTCTTCGACGGGGAGTTGGCCAAGGAGATTCGTGCGGTCGGCAAGGACCGCGCGGCGATGGCGATCCGCACCCTCTACCGGTTGGACCGGCTGGAACACCTGAACGTACAGATTGGGCGATTGGTAGAAGAACAGCAGCAGCGCGCGGCGGCGGTCTCCACTGCGACAGAACGCAAGGGCGTCACCCGTTGGAAACGCGCCTACGACGCCGCCGTCGGGCGCAAGACGGCCTTGGCGGCCGAGCAGCGCGATCTCCAGAAGCGTCGCAAGGAGATGGAGGCGCGGCGGACAAAGCTGGCGGCCGAGATCAACGAGCGAATTGAGCAGGACGATGCGCTCAAGCAGCGCAAGGCGCAGTTGGACACCGAACGCGAAGCGATCGACCGCGCCATCTTCGAGGCGACGACGCAGGGCATGAGCGTCTTGCGCTCGCCGGCCAAGGTCCATCCGAAGGTCGTAGAACGGCTCCGAGCGCTCGGCGAGAAGCTCACCCGCCTCAAGCTTCCCAAAACGATCTCCGCTGAGTTCTTCAAGGAACTGGCGGAACAGCCCGAGTGCGTTTGCGGTAGGGAGATCACGCCGCCGTTCAAAGCGGCGATCCTGTCTCGTGCCGAGAGCTATCTGGCCGAGGACCAGATCTTGGTCATCAACAAGATGAAGCTGGCGCTCCGGGAGAGCAGCGCCGACGCCAGCGAATACACCACCGTTGCGACGACGCTAAACGGAGCGCTCCGGAATCTGAGGCGCAATAAGATGGCGCATGACCAGTTGGAGCTTGAACGGGTCGAAGCTGGCGACACGGAGCTTGAGGGTCTGCGCGAAGAGGTGAGGCAGCTCGGCCACGACCTTGAAGCTTCGGAAACCAGGCTCGAGAAGCTCACCACCCGCGATCCGATCCGGCAGCGGGTATTGGGCGCCACTGACGAAAACAACATCGCGCTCTGCGATGCGGAGGTGAAGCGGTGTCAGGAGAAGCTCGCGACCGCGACCGACACCCTGCGCTTTGTACTCCAGTCCGAGCGGGTGAAGGAGCTGGTGAGCACGGTCGCGACGCTTGCGCTTGAACGGCTGCGCGAGCGCGTCCGTCTCGCCACCAATGAAAAGCTCGTCCAGTTCGTCCCCAGCGAGTCCCTTCAGGTGGCGCGGATCGGCGGTTCCCTGGAGCTCGGCGCTGGAGGACTGGCGTCCAAGGCAGGCGTCAGCGAAGGCCAGAGCTTGGCGGTCGCCTATGCGTTCCTGACATCTCTGCTAACCGAGGCGCCCTACAAATTGCCCTTCATCGTCGACAGCCCGGCGGTCTCCCTCGACACGGCCGTCCGGCGGGAAGTTGGGGATCTGATCCCGGACCTGTTCGATCAGATGATCATGTTCGTGATCTCCAGCGAACGGGAAGGCTTCGCCGACGCCTTCTATGGCCGCGAGAGCGTGCGCTACATCACGCTCTGGCGCGCCGATGACGAGCGTACGGAAGTCCGCGACGGGCTGCCGTTCTTCCAGGCCTTCCACCAGGTCGAGGCCGCAGCATGAGCTTCGTCATCAGCCAAGCCGGCCGAACCTTCTTCCGGGGGATCATCTCTCCGCCGAAGTTCCTGATGTTCGACGCCTACTACTGTTGCCTGATGGCGGGGCTGGACGCCCGCAAAGTCGGGGCTCCGGAGGAGCTTGACAGCGACCCGTTCCTCAATGGCTATCCGGACGACTTCAAAGGCCAGGCCGACATCATCGCCGGGCTCCTCATCGACGCGGAACTTGACCGTAAGGACATCCTGGCCGAGGACCGTGCCAGTATTGAACGCGAGATGACTCGCCTGATCGATCCGACGTCCGCCACGCGCCTGAACAATGACGGCAACAAGCTGCTGAACCTCTACGCCGCCGCAGGCTTAGCCCTCATCCAGGACAAGATCATGCCGCCGAGCACGATCGAGGAGTTCCTGGTCGCCTATCATCGCTTCTGGCATGTCGGCGCCGAGTCGGCCGAAGCCTGAGCTTGAAAGAGTTCCCAGAACATGTCGATCCATCCCGCGCTTGAGAGCGTCGGCCACCTCTTCGGCACCAACCTCATCTTCCGTGTGCCGCGCTATCAGCGCTACTACGCCTGGGATGCCGAGCAGATCGCCGACTTCCTGACGGACCTGGAGCTTTGCGTGAAGGCGCGAGCCGCGGGAACGACCCGGGAGCACTTCTTTGGCGGTCTGGTCACTGTGCGGACCAATGTTGAAGGCAGCTCTCGGCAAAACATGGAAGTCATCGACGGCCAGCAGCGGCTGGCGTCGTTCTTCATGTTGGCGGCCCAACTGAGGAATGCGGCCTTGCAGCTGGCGGACGCCGTCGACACCAGTGCGGCCGATAATCCGAAGGAATTCCTCCAGGCGTTCGCCAAGACGTTGAAGGCCAAATACGAGCGGTACGAGGACAAGATCAAACTCCAGGTGGTCGAGATTGACCGCCTGGAGCTTTCAAAACCCGATCTGGTCTTCTTCAAGGATCTGATCGAGGGGCGAAACCCGACCACGAGCCGCACCTCGCACAAACTTCTGAAGCAGGCGTGGGACCGGATCGGCGCGAAGCTGGCGCAAATTGTCGCCGCCGAGAGCGCGGACGTTGCGAAGGCGGAGGCCTTGTCGCGGGTCGACACCGTGATGGAGGAGGACTGGATCCTCATCCATATGATCACGGACTCTAAGGCGGAGGCCTATCGCCTGTTCCGAGTACTCAATGATCGCGGGACCGGCCTCACCGAAGGGGAGCTCCTGCGGGCGCAGCTTCTGGAGGCGCTCGACGGCGTCGCCACCAGCGCTCAGATGCAGAGCGTAGAGGAAACCTGGGACACCATCTTGGGCGAGCCGCCGGAGGTCGTCGAACAGCAGCTGCGTTCGATCTACGCCTCCATGATCGGCAAGCGGCCCGGCAAAACCACCTTGCTGGACGAGTTCCTCGCAGGCTGCTTTCCTGAGCTCGCCAGCCTTCCGCTGTCCGCAAGCGCGGTGCAAGAGGTGGTCGCCAAAGTCCAACGGCTTCACGTCGAGATCAATCTCCTCGTGAAGCTTCAGGGCGGCGAATGGCCCTTCCCTTCCAGCACCAAGGTCACCGCCTGGGACCGTAGCCGTCTGGGGCTGCTCATCAACGAGCTCAAGCACACCAACTGCATGCCCTTGTTGCTGGCGGCCGCCCAACTCGTCGAGAAGGACTTTGCCGAGGTCGTTCAGATGCTCGAGCGGCTCATGTTCCGCTACAAGATCATTTGCGACGCCCATATCGGCGCCGCCACGAGCATCTATCACGCCCAGGCGGTCAAAATTCGCAAAGCGTCGACGTCCTACAAGATCGCCGAGCTAAGAAAAGAGCTTCAGGGGCTCCTGGACAAGAGCGCCAACGACATGGTCTTCAAAAGCCGCCTTCAGGGCATGATGTATTCGCGGGAGCTGACCAATAAGCCTCTGAAGTACCTACTCATCACGCTGGAGAGCTATCTGCGCTGGTATCGCGCCGGAGCGAAGGGCGCGCCCAAGTGCCTCGACAAGATGGTCGTGTTCGACCCGTCAGCCACGACGGTGGAGCACGTCTATCCAGAGAAGGCGTCGCCGGCCGACGGGACGCTCGAACCGTTGCTCGACACTCTGGGCAACCTGACGCTTCTCGGCTCCACCGACAACGACGCCGCCGGCAACAAGCCCTTCTCGAAAAAGAAGACCATCTTCGAGAAGTCCCTGGTCGGCCTCAATCAGGAAATCGCCAAGAACACCGCCTGGACCGCCGCGGTCGTCGAGGCGCGGCAGACCGACTTGGAGAAGGTCGCCTTGAAGGTCTTTCGAATGACGGCCTGACGCAGCTCAGGCTGCGGGCCGCGCGAAGCTGGTGAGCAGCCTCGCCTCGGCGACGATGAGGTCGAAGGCGCGATCCATATCCTCTTGCCGGGTGTGACGTCCGGGCGCGATCCGAAACGCGGTTCGCGCCCGCGCCGTATCTCCAAACATGGCCTTCAATACGTGCGAGGTCTCGATCTTATCGGTCGCACATGCGCTCGACGCAGAGAAGCTCAGATCCTCCCGCAAGTTGCGGATCAGGGCTAAGGGCTCGACCCCCTCGATCGAGAACGACAGGTTGTTCGCCAGCCGCTCCACCGGATGCCCATTAAGGGTGGCAGCGGGCAAACCGGCGAGCAGCCGATCGCGGAACGTGTCGCACATGGTGCGTAGGCGCCGGCCCTCCGTTTCCGCCGAACGCCGCGCGATTGAGAGGGCTTCGCCCATGCCGATGATGGCCGCCGTGTTCAAGGTCCCGGGCCGCAATCCCCGTTCCTGACCGCCGCCAAAGAGGATCGGCGCGACGCGAGCCTTCGGTTTGCGGGCGCGGACGTAGAACGCCCCAATCCCCTTGGGGCCGTAAGCCTTGTGGGCGGACACGCTGGCCAGGTGGATGTGGTCCCGCTCGACGTTCACCTCGCCATAGGCGACAAACTGGGCGAGGTCGGTGTGGAAGAGCACGCCGCGCGCTTCGCAGACTTCACCGATCGCGCGAATAGGCTGCAGCGTGCCGACTTCGTTGTTCGCCGCCATGATCGAAACCAAGGCGGTGTCGGTCTGGATCGCACTGGCGACGGCTGCGACGCTCACTTGGCCCATCTCGTCCACGGGCAAATAGGTGACCCGCCAACCGTCCTGCTGCAGTGCCCGGGCTGGCTCGAGGATCGCGGGATGCTCGATGGCGCTGGTGACAATGTGCTTCTTGTCGGCGTGGGCGCGCGCGACGCCCAGGATCGCTAAGTTGTTCGCCTCGGTGCAGCTGCCCGTGAACACGATTTCCTTAGGCTGGGCGCCGAGGGCCTCGGCCACCTGCGCGCGGGCCCGATCGACCGCCGAAGCCGCCGCATGCCCGTGGGCATGTTCGACGCTCGAAGGATTGCCGAACACCTCCCGCAGATAGGGCTCCATCGCGGCTACGACCGCCGGATCGATCGGCGTCGTCGCATTGTGGTCGAGATAGATGGGATTGGGCATGAGGTGGCTGTCAGGCGGCTGCGGGCAGGAGGCGAAGGATGTCTGCTGGCGACTTCGCCCGCACTGACAAGGTCCCGACGCCCCGGTGAATGTGCCCCCGCAGGCGATCGAGCAACATCGAGTCCTCAAGCGGTGCCTCGGGCTCGTGTCCCTCTTCGACGAACCGCAACAAGGCTGCGATTAAAGCCGCATACTCACCCGTGAGCGTGTAGGCGTTGAACTCCGAGCCGTCTTCGTCGGGGATCACGGCGCCGCCGAGCGGTCCTTCCTCAAGCGACAACATGATCGCCATCCGACAGAGGAGGTTAGGCGTCACCCCGGTGCGTTGTCGGAGCGATCGCAGCTTGCTGGTGGCGTCTGCCGAGATCCTAAGCTTGCTGTAGTGCACGCCGAGCCTCCCGCTTCAGGTCTGCGTCTGCGAAGTATCCGTGCGAGGCCACCGTGCGGCCGCAGGCGGGATCATAGTCGAGCCGGTAAGCATGAGAGACACTCGCTTCGAGGCTCTTGATCAGCCGGTCGTCGATCTCGGTGTCCGTCGACAGCAGGATGACCTGATGCGACGCGGCTGGGAAATAGCGCTCGACAAGATTGGACCGGTGCTCGGAATCGAGCCGCGCCAACGGCGTGTCGATGATCATCGGAAGCGGCCGACCGCTGGTTCGTGCGAGCGCCCAAAGCATGGCGATCGCGTAGACCTGCTTTTCGCCTGCCGAAAGTGCGGCCTTCGGGACCTCTCGCCCATCGCTGTCGAACAGGGTGGTGGCGAACGAGTTCACGTCGATTCGGACATCGGCGATCAGGTCGTCCTTCCGGACGAGCCGATTGAAGCAGCGCACGAACTCCGCTCGCAGTTGCATGAGCTTGTGGTCCAAGAGACGGCGTTCGTAGTCTGCCAACGCCTGCGCCGCCCTGGCGGCGAGCTCCGCCCTCTGGGTCGCGGCGGTCGAACCGGCCTGCTCTTCCAAAAGACGACGACGCTCACGCTCCAGGGTGACCAGTTGACCGCGAACGAGCTTGAGCTCTTCCTGCCGCGCTTTGAGGGTGGCTTCAGTCGATCCCACCCTTTGATCGGCCAGGCGCAGCTCGTCCAGTATCACTCCCGACGCTGCGTTGTCGGCGCGGGAAAGGGAAACGTCCAACTCACGGCTGCGTCGAGCAAGAGCATCGAGTTCATCCAAAAGCGCGATCGCCCGCGGCCGCACCACGGTGCCCACCTCCGCGAGGCGGGATAGCGCGGTCGCCCCATCGCCCACTTCCCGGAACGCGGGCGAGGTGAGCGCCGACGGCGCTGGTCGCACTTGAAGCGCCAGGAATCGACGAAGATCAGCCCAGTGCTTTTCATTCCAGTGCGCCTGTCGCTCCGGTCCATCACCGGCGCGCCACGCCATCACCGCATCTTCGATCGCTTCCGCTGATAGTTGCTGGCCGTCGGTCCCGCTGGCCCGATGCAGTGCCATGCGGAATGCGCTGATGAGCTTGGGCGCCATCGCGAATGGAAGCAGTTTGTTGGCGAGTTCCCGAAGCTCGTGCTCGCCTCGGCTTATCGCGCGCTGAACTTCACCCCGTTCTGCCTCTATCCGGGCGCGATGAACCGCCGCGTCGCCTCCTTCGGCGACAAACCTGCGTCTCACCTGCTCCGCAGCGCGCGCCTGGGAGTCACGGCTCGAGGTGAGTTCAGCGACCTCATCAGCCAGCACGGAGGCGTTCCGTTCCGCGATCCCGATGTCGCGGATGACGCTTTCCAGCCGCGCCGACAGGGCGCCATCATCGTGTCGCTGATGCCGCGCGAGATAGAGTCCGAGGTCTGTCCGCAAGCGCCCGACGAGTTCGATCCCGAGCAAGCCCCGAACGGCTTCGGCCAATTGCTCATTGTCCTCCTCGCCGTCGGCGAGCTCGCCGATCTTCTCGCCGTCGAAGAAGAACAGCTGCGAAACGCCCGGCGGTATCAGCTCCTGCAGGAAGTGATGCCATTCCTCCCGTGGGACGGAGGCGATCGCGGAACCGTCCTTGTCGAGCAGCAGGCTCTCGACCAAGCTCTTGCCTCGGACCGCCCACTCTCTGCGGACACGGTAGCGATGAACGGTACCCGCTTCGGCATAGTCGAATTCCAGCGCCACAGCGGCCGCCTGCGTCGAGGCGTTGCGGTTGATGCGTTCGCGTAGGTAGGCCTCGTAGTCCGCCTGGCCGACGCGAGCGCCGAGGGCGCGCCGACCGTAGAGAGCCAGCCGAACCGCTTCCAAAAGCGTTGTCTTTCCGGCGCCGTTCTTCCCGCCGATCAGAATGATCGGGGTCGGGCCGCCAAGCCGCCGCCGTGGAATCAGGTCGAAATCCGTGACCCCGACGTAGAGGCCGAAGTCCTCAAGTCGGACATTTCGCAGGATCACCGCGCCCCCTCCGTCTGTGCGTCGAGGAAGGGCAATTCCGGCTCAACCGCCTCGTCGATGTCGTCAACGTCGGCGGCGTCAGCGGGTCGGCTCGCCAAGCGCTCCTGCAAAACCAAGTCGAGATCACGCCACTCCTGTCGGAACAGCTCTTCAATACGGGTGTGGATCGCGTGGCGGCGCTTCAGGCCATGAGCGGCGCGTTCCACATCGAGCAGCCGGATGACCAGCTCGGTCGGAACCGAATGGTCATGGCAGACCTCATCGAGCAGCCGACTGTCTTCAGCCGTGAAGCTGACGCTGTCCTCCATAACCCAGTCGAGATCGCGGCCGAGCTCTGCCCGAACGATGGCGGGAACGGAGTCGGCCCAATCGCCCCGCTCGGCGCGCCAGATGCGCCGGATCTCATGCAGTTCCGCGTCATGAATGAGCAGGGTGTCGTCACCAGGGGGCGCCTCGCGTTGCACCTTCACCTGCGTTTCGAGCAAGCGCTCCAAGAGCGTCTTGCAGAAGTCGAGCGTGTAGGGCCCGGGCACAGGCGTGTCGGTTCCCCGGATGAACGCCACATGGCCGTTCCGCCGACGGAACTCCCGGTAGAGCCTTTTCTTCTCGGGTGTTTGGGTTTCAGCGAGGAGGTCTCGAAACTCCAGCAACGGCTCAAGCCAGTCCTCGCCAGAGTCGATCATCGCCTCCATCGAGCGATCCCGCTCGACGACCGTGCATACCCAACACCCAAACCGTGAGTTGCCACAGCTCGGCGTCGTCTTGTCCACAACCAACGGACACTCGCCGGCCTGGGCGTTACGGTACATCGCCACAAGGTCGCGATTGTCGTTGCCCCAGGGGGACGGGCTTTGCAGCAGGTAAGTCCAGACGTCGTCCGTCGAAAAAGCTTCGATCGGCCCGTACACGAACGCATTTTGCAGCGACGAATGCCGCGACAGCACCGAGCCCTTGATGCGGTGGAACGACATGACCTGAGCACGGGTCGCACTTTCGGAGGAGCGAACGCCGAGCACCATGACGACCTCGCCGAACTCGGCCACCCGCGCCTTGATAAAGTCGTTGGCAGGCTCGATTTTCAGGCGTTCGGTGCACCAGCGAAACCGCCGCGAGGGCGCCGGATATCCGCGGCCGATCAGGTTAACCCAGAAGCTCCGGTCGACGTTTGGCGTCACCTTCTCGGTCTTGATCGGAAGACTTTGCTCTGCCGCCGCCGCGGCGATGCGCGCCAGGGTGACGTCGATGTAGCGGACGACCACCGGCGTCTCGACCAAGGTGTCGGAGGTAATCACATAGACCGGCTTCGTACGCTGCTCAGGCGAGAGGCCGAGCAAGGCCGTCCAAACGAGCTGGAGCGCGCAGGTCGAATCCTTGCCGCCGGAATAGCCGATGACCCAGGGCCGATTGTCGGAAAGATAGACCTCCCGGATTTCCCGGCACCGGTCTTCAATTACCGCTCCGTCCAGAGGCGAGTTGCGTGCCATCAGCTAGCGGCCTTGAACGAGACGTCGGTCGACGGGGCGTACATGTCCTCGACCCGCTGGGCCTCGACCGACAGCGGCAGCCCCAAAGCCTTCATGACGATATTCGTTACGAGCGTGACGTTATTCTTCGATTTATTCACTTTGCCGGCGACGAGCGCGCGATTGTCCCAAAGCCCCCGATTTGCACGGGACCAGTCAATCGTGCGCAGTTTGGTCAACCGCGCACCCCAATCCTTCGGCGCGCTCTTGATCAACTGCGCCCCAGCGGCCGCGATCGCTTGAACCGCAACGCCGTGCGCGTGGATGTAGTCGCGGCGCAGCTCATAGGCGGCGACCTCACGCGTTCCAACTCTCTGCCAATCAGGCATGTTGGCGATCACCTCTGTCCAGAAGGCAATCGCGAGATCCTTGTCCGTTGCTTCAACCTGGCCCACGCTGCTTTTGCCGATCAATTCGGCCGTCGCCTGGTGCAGGCTGCTGAGGGTGAACAGCTTGATCGAGCGGTTGGAGATGCTGCTGCTGTCGTAGCAGGTGAAATCCCTGAAGAGCGGCACGGCCGCCACGACGCCGCGGGAAAGAGCGGCCAGGGCGTCGCGATGGTTGTAGAGCAGCTTGATCGACTTAGTCGGCCGGACGGCATGGATGTTCAGGTCGGCGAACATCTGCTGCGATCGCTTCAGGCCGCGATCCGCAAAGACCACGACCGAGATGGTTTCGTCGCCAAGCAGCGGCCGCTCCCGGATGGCCTCTTCGATTGCCGCGCGCCGGTGCTGGCCATCGTTGATGAGAATTGTGGCGGACATTGCAATGCGGAGCTTGCCAACGGCTCGCAAGGACCCATCCGCTGCGGCGGGCTCAAATTCAATCTCTCCGTCGATTGAAGCGCAGAGCGACGAAAGGATGTACTCGGACGCATTGTTGGTGATGTAGGTCGCGATGGCTGGAACCCGCGCCTTGTTCAGGACCCGTTGCGCGCGAAGCTCGGCAGGCATGGCCTCGTCATCGAATTTGAACAACCGTGGAACCACCTTCAGCGGCACCATGATGACGTAGTAGGCGCTGCCGGCCTGCACGCCGCGGATAGCGGTGAAATCCAAGCTGTTTCCGTCCATCGACCCGTGATCCGGTGCACCTAACCATGAATACCTGCGAATCGTCAGGAAGTCAATTTTGGAGTTGCGGACGTCATATTTCTGCTGGAATTCGACTTCCGGATGCGGCTCGGAAGTAAGTCTGCTGCCGCGTGCGATGCGTTGCCCTAGGTTCCGTGGACAGTTACCTGAGCCAAAGGATGGTGGCGGCGATGGTGACGACGGCGAGGAAGTTGCGGGCGGTCTTTTCGTAGCGTGTGGCGACGCGGCGGAACTGCTTGAGCTTGGAG